>NZ_LR217705.1:0-1049917 GCF_900698885.1 Candidatus Erwinia haradaeae | reverse complement strand
GCATGTTTTAAAGTTATTCAAGTAATGACGTTGTTTTACATAAAAATAACCAACTGTGTATTCAGTGTCATTTTAGAAAAAATGTACTCTGTATTTTATTTTTAATCATTAGTATTATCTCTAATATTCTGTAGAAGTTACTCATATTTATGTACAGCATCTATTTTAATGTAAGGATAGCAGATAGTGATAAGTCACATAAAATCTTAGAAATATTTCTAACATTTTATGTGACTTATGTTAGAGATTATTAATACAGAAAATATAGCATTTCTTATCGTTTTGAAAAGTAGTGTTGATGAACAATTACAACACAGAACATGGATGTGTTAGAAATATTGATGTATGCGCCGACAGAGTTTAATTTATCAATGTTATGAATGTTAGTCATAAATAATATTAATAACATTAATATTATTACTTTATATGAAATATTGCTACACAGTTGTATTATTCAGATATTTGTAAGTTAGATGACTAATTACAAGATGGTATTAGTGCCTTGTGTGCGTATTGTTTTCAAAAAGTAGATTTATCGTTTTTAAATAAAAGTATTTTGATAAAAATGTGATATGTACCTATGAATGTAGATATAGTTTTTTACATTTAAAGTACCGTGTATATATCTTAATAATTATTAATTATTATTAAGTCTTTCTATCGCTTCTCCAATGATTTTGGTGCTGGAATGCATGCGGTGACATTGATGATGGCAGTATTTTTGATATATACGATTATACATATTAGCGTACACGCTCACCAGTAAATATGTTTCGCATTTCAGATGGATGCGTTTCCCAACCGATTTCACCTGATAATACTGGAAAGTTATGCCCAAACTGCTCAAATAATTCTGTTGAATAGCGACAAGGAGGGTGATTAGTAATGTTAGCACTAGTTGAAACCAGCGCTGTGTTACATGTAAGACACAAATCAACAACGGAGGGATGATTACTAACTCGTACTGCTACTGTAGTAAACTCTCCTGTTAACCAGTATGGTGTGATATTGCGCGCAGGAAGTATCCATGTGACTGGACCTGGCCAGGTAGAAAACATTAGTTCTTTTTGCTGTAATGATAATTTTTCATCAGCTATCCAAGGAATCAATTGTTGATAGTTAGCGGCAATGAGAATAAAACCTTTCTTAATAGAGCGTTTTTTTAAGGAAAGTAAATGCATTATGGCTATTTTATAAGAAGGATGACAACCAAGTCCAAACATGGCTTCAGTTGGGTATGCAATGACCATAGCATTACCTACATACTGTGCGCATTGTAATAGGGAATGTCTCATAAGGCTCATTGTTACTCCGGTTGGTATCTGGGCGGTGTTGATGAACAATTTGATTGTCCACAAGACTATATTTACGAAAATACATATATGGGATGGTATACGTAAAGGTTGCTTGGTAGTTGAAATTTAGTCTTTAATGTTATTAAAGAAGATATATAGTTAATAAGAACATTTGTGTAATAGTATTTTACTTACATGAATTACGATGCGATTTAGTATCTTTTGCAGTTGTTATCGCTACAGTCATTTGTTTGCATAATTTCTTATAAGTAATTATCATGTTAGATGATAAGTACTTGCAGGTTAGATATGTAGTTTCACTGCGATGCATGTTAGCTTTTTCATACATTTGATTACAGGTAAAAAATTTTTTTTAGTTACTAAATTATTAAGTACTAAGTTTTTACTGAAAGATGAAATAAAAATTTTTACTGAAAGATTCAACATAAAATAATGTTATATAATGCTCGTATAAAAATAATATCCTTAATATTTTTAACTAGCAGTAGATTGTTAGATGCTGTATGTGATTTTTTGATAAAATAGTTTTACATTAAATTTTAAAAATACAGATATTTTTCATAAAATTAGATATTTAAAAAAGATTGATCTTATTTATTCCTAAAAGATGGATATTACCCATGATATATATCAAATATTATCCACAATACAACTTTAAATTTTAGGAATAGCGTGTAAAAAATTCTTGAACAAATTTTTTTACTTAAAGCATAGTTCTAGAAGAACAATTAATGTACAATTCCTTCATTTAAGTCAAAAATTAGCTCCTCCATTCTCTTGTAAGCATTTTCACAGCCAGGAATATTAAACAGTACCATGAGAACAACCCACTTGAGATCATCTATTTGAAGATCAAGAGTATCAAGTGCCATGATACGATCAATAACCATTTCACGTGTTTCTAAATTTAATACGTGAATCTGTTCTAGAAATAGTATAAAGCCACGACAGTTAACATCAAGTTGTTGCTTTTCAGCTATAGTGTAAATGCGCATAGATAAGGGATCAGAGGATAGAAACATTGAAGACGCCCGCCCAGATTGATAATCTGCTAATTTTTCTAACCAATTAAATGCATTAATAATATCATCACGATGAAAACCGGCGCTAGATAAATCGCTAGTTAACTTATCTTGATCTATATGTGCTGCTATTTGATTATGCATATATGTTTCAAATAAGTATATTAGCACGTCGAACATGGGTATGCCCCTCCTTAAATTAAATCGGGAATGGCCGTTACATATCGTTAGGGTATCTAGTATCTATGCATGCACTTAGCAGATAGCGTAATGTGTATAGTTAGTTAGATAGTTAGATAGTTAGATAGAGACCTATTAGCATGTTAAGTGATAATTTTGATAACTATTAACTCACCTTCCTGTCTAATTATAAAGATAGGAAAATGATGATGACTAATGATTCTATGTATTTTAAGGTAATTTTTCTTTATAGATTATTGTAAATCTATAATTTTATCATGTTTATAGATATAAATACATCTAGATTCATTAAATAATTAAGAAAAATATTTATGCAAAGGATGAACTATGAGCACAGAACAAAAAAAAAACTATTAAGAGCATTCGCTCGACCTAGAATATTACATAACTCTACTGCATATGACCTCTTGGTTTTAAAATCAATCTTTGACTAGATT
The DNA here is from genome assembly GCF_900698885.1 of Candidatus Erwinia haradaeae. Lineage (GTDB taxonomy): Bacteria > Pseudomonadota > Gammaproteobacteria > Enterobacterales > Enterobacteriaceae > Erwinia_E > Erwinia_E haradaeae_H. Next base: position 1,046,941 of record NZ_LR217705.1, on the reverse strand, counting down.
TTTCCTAACTTGTATGATAGTTACGGAATGATCACGTTATATGACATCGACATCATCATAAGTTTTTATATAAAACAATATTTGGTGATGTAGCGTACTACGAATATTAAAATATATTTTAATGGCATCTTAAATATGATTTAATGCAGTATTTGTAAATAAAATTACAAATATCACATTATGTTCAGTTAGAACTAATTTAGTGTTACATTACATTAATATCTCTAAATTATATTATTTAACCAGAGTGCGTGTGTGGTAAAAAGAAAAATTTATCAGAACTAAGTTTGATAGTAAAATTATAAAATCATTTTGTTAGTTTTGAATTTAATTTATAGTTATAGCTGAATAATTAAAGTTGTATATAAATAATTTTATATTATATAATATTTTTATAAGTTTTTAAAAAGATAGATATATCTAATGTCTTAGACTAACTGTCACTGTATATTTTTGGTATGATTGTTTTTTTTAAAATCTATATGCCAAACGCAGATGATGTAGAAGAGATATGTAGTAAAAACGCAAAAGCATGTAAATTTTAATGCAAGATAAGCATCTATTATTTTATGCTAGTAATGATAATGATAATGATAATGATAATGATAATGATAATGATTTATAGTCATTATCTTATAAATTAACTAATATGAGATAGTGCCATAAAAATGAGTGCCATAAAAATGGTAAAATTTACTCAAAATGCATAATTTTATATTATACCATATACCATATAACAATATATTAATCTAATCTATTAAAAATAATTCTAGCATACAATTGAGAAATAAATGCCCTTTTTTGGTCACTTTCCAAAATTTAGTAGTTTCTATCAAGAAACCTTTTTTTATTGCTATCTCTATTGAGGTTCGAATACTATCTTCCGATAGTCCGGTATAATACGTATACTCATGTCGTGGTATTACTTCTAGTAAACGGAATCTATTCATAAAAAATTCAAATGGTTTTGAATGATTGTTTACTGTAAAGCGCTTGCATAGATAATTACTAGACATGAATTTCCGCGGGTGACGATTTTTACTGGTTCTGATAATAGAACCATCAAGCTGAGTTAGTTTTCCATGAGCACCACAACCAATTCCTATATAATCACCAAATCGCCAATAATTTAAATTATGTTCGCAAAAATAATTTGGTTTAGAATATGATGATATTTCATATTGTTGATAGCCGGAATCTGTGAGTAATTTATGGCCTTCTTTAAATATTTTCCATAGTTTATCTTCATTTGGTAATTGTGGAGCTTTTGCAGAAAACAGGGTACATGGCTCTATCATGAGTTGATACCATGATAGATGTGGTGCATTAAGAGATATTGCTATACTAAGATCATTAAGTGCGTTTTCTTGAGATTGATTTGGCAATCCATGCATAAGGTCTAGATTAAAACTACGTAGATTAAGAGAAGAAAGAGTTTTTACTGCTGTTTTTGCTTCGTGTGTGCTATACATTCGACCTAATTGCTTCAAACTATCTTCTTGAAAACTTTGTATACCAACTGAAATTCGGTTTATACCGGCATCTCTATAACCATAAAATCGTTCTATCTCTAATGTTTTAGGGTTAGCCTCTATTGTAATTTCTGCATTATTTGATAATTCTAAATTTTCACGTACGCCATTCAAAAGGCATTGCACAGTTTTAATATTTAAGAGACTAGGAGTCCCTCCACCGATAAAAATCGTATTAATTTTTCGGTTAGAAATCAATGGTATATCCAATCGGAGATCATTTAAAAGATGTTTTATATATTGCTCTTCTGGAATGTTCTCAAGTAATACATGCGCATTAAAGTCACAATATGGACACTTTTGAAGACACCAAGGAATGTGAATATAGAGACTTAAATTAGGAAGAGTCAGCATATGTGCACAATTATAAATAAAAATAAGATAAAATAATACATTTAATGCATCAATATATTATTGAAATAATAATAACTAATCTTTCATTTAACAACTACAACAACTTACGATGCAAGTTTTATAAATTTTATTAATATTATATATAATGAATGGTATTATAATAATAAATGAATATATGTACAGAGCATATAAACATTTTATTTAAAATATAATTTTTCTTAGCGTTATTAGTTAATTGTTTTGCAGATATATTTAGCTATATAATATAGTTAGACTCGTGTAAAATTAAGAGCGTTACATGAAGGTAATTGGCGAGAGCCATGCCACACTAATAATGAAATTGTATATATGTCACAAGATGGGATCTTAGGATGTTCATGTTTAATTTTAACTGAAAAATTATGATAGAGATTAAGAATGCGGGATATAACTAAAATAATGGATTATGCATGATATCATAAAATAAAAATAGTGCTTGTTTAATCAAATTTCGTAAACAGATAATTATTATACCTAAATTATGTAACAGGTTTTTACCTGATAAATATTTTTATTATCTGAGTAGTGTGATTAATGTATCAAGGATCATTATAAGAATGAATCAAATTTTTAATTTTAGTGCGGGACCTGCTATGCTACCAACAGACGTTCTGCGTCATGCCCAAAAGGAGTTTTTTAACTGGAAGGGTATAGGGATTTCTATAATGGAGATAAGCCACCGTAGTAAAGAATTTATAGAAGTTGCTGAAGAGGCTGAAACAGATTTTCGGGATCTTTTGAAAATTCCGAATAACTATAAAGTATTATTTTGCCATGGAGGGGCGCGCGCGCAATTCTCCGCAATCCCATTAAATTTATTAGGTCGGCATACCAAGGCAGATTATATTAATAGCGGATATTGGGCCCTAAATGCTATCAGAGAGGCTAAAAAGTATTGTAAACCTAATGTTATCAATGCTAAAATATCCATAAATGGCCTTCAAGCTATTGCTCCGATGCACAGTTGGAGCGTTTCAGATGATTCTGCTTATGTTCATTTTTGCCCCAATGAAACCATTGAAGGTGTTGCGATTCACGAGGTTCCAGATTTTAGTGGAAAAACTGTCGTAGCAGACCTTTCTTCAACGATTCTTACGACGCCAATCGACATCAGTAGATACGGTGTTTTATATGCTGGAGCGCAAAAAAATATCGGACCCGCTGGGTTAACCCTGGTAGTTATAAGTGAAGATCTTCTTGGTAAAGCGCGTAATGAGTTACCTTCAGTTTTAAATTACAAGGTGCTATCTGAGAGCAATTCTATGTTTAACACTCCCCCTATCTTTGCCTGGTATTTATCTGGTTTAGTATTCAAATGGTTAAAAAAACAAGGAGGGATTAGGGAGCTATCAAGACTAAATAAAGTTAAAGCAGATCTTTTGTATAAGACAATTGATAGTAGCAATTTATATAATAATAATGTGGCAGATAATAATCGATCACGGATTAATATACCATTTTACCTTGCAGATGAAACATTAAATAAACGTTTTCTTAAAGAGTCAGTTTCCGCAGGATTGCATTCCTTAAATGGTCATAAGATAGTGGGGGGGATGCGAGCGTCATTGTATAATGCCATGCCACTATCTGGAGTAAAGAAGCTAACTGATTTTATGACTGATTTTGAGTATCGCTATTATAAATAAAAATAAGATTTTGTCTCTCAATTACAATAACATTATTGATGATAATATATAAATTTAAATTATAGATAAATGGTCTAATATTGAAATATGTCTTAAAGATTTAATATTAAAAATTAAATACGCATAATAAAACCAAAATATCATATTGAGTTAAGCATAACCATCAAGAATGATGTATCTACGTTAAGTGTGATAGATATCGCAAGAAATACTATATGTGATTTATTGCATATGCATTCAGTTTTAGATGATTCCATCTGAAGATAAAATATCTTTATATAGTTATACTAACGTAATTTAATTAGTATTAATTACATGCGCTCATTAGATAATATTTTTAAATATTACAAAATCCCCAGAGATTTATATTTAGAATGTTTTATTTTTTTGCGGAATTTTGTATATAAAATCAGACGCTTATTTATAATATTAGAATGTCTATTTCAACACATATGAGATCTTTATTAAATACAAAGAGAAATTTTAGAAACCATCTGATAATATTTTGAAGGGGATGGATTAGAACTCTATTATTTAATGGATAATATCTATAGATGTATACAAGATGATAGATTAAAAATATTCCAGATAATTAGTCTAGCAAAATTATGAGAGAGAGATTATAACTTTTAGTTTTTATAATTATATTTATAATATAATATTCCATGTAGATTGATAATAGTATTTGAAACTTACATAGCAGACTGATTATATTAATTTTAATTGATTTTATTAATTTAAGGATAGCGATGGATTGATACTAATCAGCCTATATTTTTATTTTTATGTATATTTTAGAGATGATTATTAAAGGAATTTTATTGATACTTAAAATAGTTATTAAAATAGTTATTAAAATCAATTGGTATCATTTTTACTTTTTTACTTATAATTTTGTCATTAGATAGTTTCTAATTTTGTGATATATTTATAATAGGATGTATCAATAGATGAAAATGATCCTTTCATATAAATCATATATGTCAAATATGATCTACTAATTTAGTTTTTTATTGTTTATGAATGCTTATTAATAGTCATGAGATTCGGAGTAAAAGTTAAAAGTGAGAAATAGACATTTTTTAATAATTCATAACTCATTAGAATAGCTAGAATAGCATTGATGTTTATTCAAGGATAGTGGTATAACTATTGTTCAGATAGAGAGCTATGTAGAGAATTACTATAGAGAATTACTATGATGATTTGCGCTCCCGTCATTACGATAGATGGACCAAGTGGCTCAGGAAAAGGTACCCTATGTCAAGCTATGTCTCAGGAGTTAAAATGGAATATTTTAGACTCTGGCGCTATTTATAGAATATTAGCTTTATTAGTATTGCATCACCAAGTAGATATAAACTCTGAAAAGGCTATTATGCCACTGGCTGGTAATCTTGATGTGCAGTTTTTATTTCAAAATGGTGATCTTAAAGTAATGCTAAAAAGAGTAGATATTTCTATAAAAATTCGTAGTCAAATAGTTAGTGACCTGGCATCGCGGCTTGCTGTCCTTCCTCGTGTCCGTGAAATATTACTTAATTTTCAGCGTAGCTTTCGTAAGTTACCTGGATTAATTGCGGATGGTCGTGATATGGGGACAGTAGTATTTCCAGATACATCTTTAAAAATTTTTTTAGATGCTAATTTGGAGGCGAGAACTTATCGACGTATGTTACAGTTGCAAAAAAACGGTGTTAGTGTTAATTTTAATGAACTTTTATTTCAGATGGAAAAGCGAGATGAACGTGATTGTAATCGCTCTGTTGCGCCTCTTATTCTAAGAGATGATGTTTTGATAATTAATTCAACCCATATTCCAAAACAGAAAGTAACTGAAATAGCATTAGATTATGTGCGAACAAAACTAACTTGAATGTTAGTAGACAGTAAATCAAGTGAGCGGAGGTAAATGCTTAACAGCTCAACAAGAACATAAATCTAACTCTGTGTTATGGATGCCATAGATAATATGAACCAACCCACTTTATCAGGAAGACAGGTGGACGTTAAATTCAAGAATCTTGAAGATTACCAATATGACTGAATCTTTTGCTCAATTATTTGAAGAATCTCTAAAAACAACTGAAACTCGCCCAGGGTCCATCATACGTGGTGTTGTGATCTCAATTGACAAAGACGTTGTTTTGGTGGATGCGGGTTTAAAATCGGAGTCTACGATTTCTGTAGAACAATTTAAGAACGCTGCGGGTAAGCTAGAAATTAGTGTAGGCGATCAAGTAGACGTTGCTCTAGACGCAGTGGAAGATGGTTTTGGAGAGACAGTTTTGTCTCGTGAAAAAGCAAAACGTTATGAAGCCTGGGTTGTATTAGAGGCGGCTTATATAAGTTCGAAAAATGTTATAGGTGTTATTAATGGAAAAGTTAAAGGAGGATTTACAGTTGAGCTAACTGGTATTCGAGCATTTTTGCCGGGATCATTAGTGGATATACGCCCAGTGCGCGATACAAGTCATTTAGAAGGCAAGGAGTTAGAGTTTAAGGTAATCAAACTAGATCAAAAAAGAAATAATGTTGTAGTTTCTCGTCGCGCAGTCATCGAATCTGAACATAGCGCTGAACGTGATAGCTTATTAGCTAATTTACAGGAAGGTTTGTCAGTGCCAGGTATTGTAAAAAATCTAACAGATTATGGCGCGTTTGTGGATTTAGGCGGTGTAGATGGTTTGTTACATATCACCGACATGGCCTGGAAGCGTGTTAAGCATCCAGGGGAAATTGTTACAGTTGGTGATGAAATTACTGTTAAAATTCTCAAGTTTGATCGTGAAAGAACTCGTGTATCTTTAGGGTTAAAACAGTTAGGTGAAGACCCATGGGTTGCTATTGCAAAACGATACCCAGAGGGTACAAAAATAAACGGTCGAGTCACGAATCTAGCAGATTACGGATGCTTTGTTGAACTTGAAGAAGGTGTGGAAGGTTTAGTTCATGTTTCAGAAATGGACTGGACAAACAAAAACGTTCATCCATCTAAGATTGTTAATATATATGATGTGGTGGAAGTTATGGTATTAGATATTGATGAGGATCGTCGTCGTATTTCATTAGGTTTAAAACAATGCAAATCTAATCCTTGGCAGAAGTTTGCAGAAACCTATAATAAAAATGACAGAGTGGAAGGTAAAATAAAATCTATTACGGACTTCGGGATTTTTATTGGCTTAGAAGGTGGTATTGATGGCTTGGTTCATCTTTCTGATATATCCTGGAGCACTTCAGAAGAAGATGTAGTGCGTGATTATAAAAAAGGTGATGAGATTTCTACAGTGGTTTTACAAGTTGACGCAGAGAGAGAGAGAATTTCTCTAGGTGTGAAGCAGCTAGTAGAAGATCCATTCAGTGTTTATCTTGCTACTAACAAAAAAGGTGCCACTGTTTATGGCCATGTAAGTTCAATCGATTCTAAAGGTTTAATGGTGAAATTAAATGACGGAGTCGATGGCTATTTAGCATTTACCGAAGAAGGAGAGAATAAGGCAGACGATGTTTCTTCTATTATTGCAATTGGGGATTATATTTCCGCTAAATTTACTAGCGTTGATCGCAAAAATCGACTATTGCTACTTTCTAATCGTTCAAAGGATCAATCTAACACAAGGGAAGTAGTGACACCTATACCGTATAAAAAAGAAGATGAATCTTTTACTAGCGCTATGGCGGAAGCTTTTAAAGCCGCAAAAAGTGAGTGATTATAATGAGAATCAGGATAATTAACTATTAGTTAATTATCTTTTTCGATATGTTAATAAGAGCATGCTTGTGGGATTTATTACTACAAAAAAGATAATTCACAGGCTTAATAATTAACCATTTATATATTTTTTAAAAATTATATCGTTTATTAAAATACGGATAAGTTATAATTTAGCATCAAGATAAACATTATTGTAATTTAGAGTAGATAAAGTTTTAGCTTTAGTTTTGGTGCTTATGATGTTCGTATCTTTTTTATTTCTATAATGGCATTGGGATAATGCTATTATGTAGAATAATACCAAATAGTATGATTATCTGAATCAAAGATTTCATAATTCTTTGAGTATTAAGTAAAAAATTTCTACAAGATCTTTATAGATTTTTTAAACTTAATTAAAAATTTTTTATAGCAAGATATGAAACAGTTATTATTAGTATATTCCAGATGTGCGAAATAAGTTTTCTTTCGTAATGCAGTGATTTTAATAAGATTTTGAGAGAATGCGTATCCTATATTTTTTAGAAAAAATTTTATATCTTAGTTTTTACCTTAGTTATAGAGATTTTTTATAGAAGTGTTAAATTTCTTATTATCTTATAATAAATGCTATTATTTAACTTTAATATTTTTTTTGAGTGATATTCATTTTTATGTTTATTATTAAGACATTGATGTTATGTTAATAGATTGATAGTTATTTTGTGTTTATTTAGATTAAATTTTTTCTTATTTTTATGTGTGCCGCAGATAATATTGGAAAGGTTTTTTATTAAAATTTAATAATATAATAAATATTTAATAAATTTGTTAGCAATTAACATATTACTAAACCTAAAATTTAATAATATTTGTATATTAGAGGCATATTCGTTACATGTCTATTTAATCTATATGATCGCATCAAGCATTCATCAGTCATTATAATGTATCAAACATAGAATTAGTATTTTTAATTTTGGTTTTTATACCAGGAACATCTATAATGTTTGATATTAATCACCTTAAACATTTACTGAGAGATGAAAATACTGTAGTTCTAGCCTATAGTGGAGGTTTAGACTCAAGCGTTCTTTTGCATCAACTAGTTATGCTTAGAGAACAACGTCTTAATTTTCAATTCAGGGCTGTTCATATTAATCATGGACTGAATGATTCTTCTAATAAATGGGCCGCACATTGTTCACAACAATGTGAAGCCTGGAAAGTTTCTTATTTTCTTGAGAGAGTGCACATTAATTGTCAGAAAAGACTGGGTTTAGAAGCTGCAGCTCGGGAAGTTCGTTATCAAGCATTGTATAAAGCAATGAAAAAAGAAGAAACTTTATTAACTGCACACCATCAGGATGATCAGAGTGAGACAGTTTTTTTAGCCTTAAAGCGTGGTAGTGGGCCTACTGGTCTATCGGCCATGGCGCAAATCAAGATTCATGGAGATCATCGTCACATACGACCATTATTAATGTGGACTCGATCTGAATTAGAGGCGTGGGCTGACTACTATCATTTATCCTGGATTACAGATAATAGCAATAAAGATATACGATATGATCGTAATTTTTTACGATTACAAATCATGCCATTATTAAATAAACGTTGGCCATCTTTTTCACGTACTGTGTCGCGTAGCGCGCGACTGTGTGCTGAGCAGAATAGTCTTCTGGATGAAATGCTCGAAGAATCACTTTATCGCTTAATGGACAGATCTAATGCTTTGTATTTTTTACCATTAAAATCTATGAGTGTCGCTAGGCGATCTGCAATTTTTCGGCGTTGGATTTTGTATCAAAATGGATTCTTACCATCCTGTCATGTATTACAAAAAATATGGACAGAAGTTGCGTGCAGTCGTTTAGATGCTAATCCGAAATTAAAGATTTGGAAGTATGAGGTGCGACGTTTTCGTGATCGTCTTTACTGGCTGTCCATTACCAAACCATTAGGCAGCTGTCAATTATTCTGGCCTTTTCCTTGGTTTGCGTTGTTATTACCTGATGGATTAGGTGAAATACGACAGTTTTCCGGGGGTATAATTTTGCGTTCCCCTCAATTTGATACAAAAGTTAGTGTACGTTTTCAGGCTAAAGGTAAGTTTTATGTTCATGGTCGCCCTGGTAAGCGCTCATTAAAAAAATTATGGCAAGAATACGGCATTCCACCCTGGAGGCGTCAACGTATTCCATTAATTTTTTATAATGATTGTTTAGTGACAGCTCTTAATGTATTTATTACTGTTGATGGCGCTCCATTGCCAGATAAAAAAGAATGGAGAATTGTTTGGGCTCATAATGAAGCCATGCTTCTAAGTGGTAACAGTTCTGGAGATATTAACAATAATTAAAATTATTTGCAAATCGCAGAGTTTTACAGGCAAAAATTATTCTTACTTGTAATCAAATCAGAATTTTTTCTTTAATAGAGTAATATTCTTTTTTGACGATGTGATCATGAATTAAATTTTATTTAAAATAATTTTTCATACCGTATAAAATATAAGAGTTATGCTGTTTTTTTGAGATTAGAAGAATATATATAAATATATAGTGTGCTGCAATTTTTTAGAAAAATTTATGAAGTATTATGCTATAAATTTATCTTTTTAAGAGTCTATTAAAAATAAAATACTAAAATAATAAGATATTGATGATATTTTATCAGGTGGTAGTCATTTTTTGAATAGATAGTATTAGAAGCATGTTGCTATATACAACATAGGCTTATAAAAATAATAAGAATAAAATTATTTTTAATGTTGTAGAATATTTTGTTAAGAATATTAAAAGAATAGAAAAATTGACATGACGGAGTTTCTTTATTAGATTTTACTTAGATTTTCATTATTGGTGAAATAGTACGTTTAATTAGCTTTAATTTATCTAATGTGTTGCTGGTAAAAGATATTTGATCACTAGATTTTTGCTGAAAATATATTATGAAATATTCCCAGAGAGTTGGGATATTATTAAAAATAAACTGTATGCGAGTGATTATTAAGCATTAAATATATAGATGATGAGAGCAGGAAGATCATGTTTAGCAAAAATTAGTTAGTATAATTTAGATTATAAATTCTGTGATAATGTCTACAATCTTTTGGAAAAACTTTTCTATAAATAACATGAAGATGGAGATGTAAGTTAAAAAAGTTCTTTTAATGACATGAAAATAGAAAAAATATTTTTATTTAAAAAATATAACCGCATAAGTTTTTATTGATAGCGTTTAGTTTTATTTATGATTAATTTTATGATAGTAAAATGAAGGTTTAATATAATATCCATGCGGAGCTAAAATATGTAGAATATCAAAGAATTCATGAATAATTAATAAAAATTAAATTTGCAAAAATAATTCATCATGAGCTGAATATATATGTTACACACGTAGTAATGATGTATTATAATTTACGTACAGCTCTTTAATAAACATTTTAAAGCGTTTTGTTTTGTGCTAGTGATTATGAATAATAGGTCGATTAATGTTTGTTAAAGTAATTGGAAATTAGGCTAATATGCAGTATTTTTAAATTTTTTAGAGTAAATACTGTATTAATTAAGAATTATTTAAAATATTTTTTTTATCTAGTTATAGATTATTATACATGATAAACTATTTTTACGTAAGGTTGGTTGCGAGAAAAAGCAGATTTCCTGTAGTTAATTTTTAATATATGGTATATTCAGATCAATTATTAAAATAATATAATTATGTTAACCTGATGAATATCATCTCAGAAGTGACATATAATAAAGTATTAAGATTTATTATTAATAAGTTTTTGATTACCTGAAAAACATCATATAGCTTTATTAGGTTGAATTAATGAAATAATAATTAATATAGACAATAATATCGGTTTTATTAGATTGTAATTTTTGTATTTAGGCCCCTTAGCTCAGGCGGTAAGAGCAGGCGACTCATAATCGCTTGGTCGCTGGTTCAAGTCCAGCAGGGGCCACCATGTTGGAGTGTTGCTAGTTTTTAAATATTTTATTTGTACAGAAACTTATTTATTTAGTCATTCATTAACTTATCTATCAATGTAACAGATAGATTGGTAAGATATTTATAGAGTTATTATTAAGTGTGCTATATAAGTTAACACTCTGTTTAGCAAACTGACTAGATTATACGCATAATAATGCAAGTTAGAGTTAGATTCTTTTAAAATTTATATGAGAGTTAAGTGATTTTTTTATTGGCTTTTTATGTTAAAATTATTTATATAATGTCTTAAATCCTAAATAAAATATGCCATAGAATCATATTTTTCAATGCAGTATACTTTTAACCAACCGAAAATTATCTTTATTTTTTAATGATAATTTTGTTTAGTTACCTTTTTTTGTAAAAACATTAATCATATAGATCTTTTTGGTTTATTTTTTTATTTTCATAAAATCTACCTCCATTTCATCTTAATAATATTACTATATATATCAAATATAACCCCTAGTATATCTATATCGATAGATATACTAGGGGTTATATTTGCATGAGTTGAAGTAGTAAAATAGGTAATATCATATTTATCAGGTAATGTGAGTATAAAATATGCTCTGTAATATTCTATAAAATTATTAATAATATTCAATAAATACATTATGATTTACCAAAAATCAGAATATTAAATTGTGATTTAATTATTTGATTTTTTTAGATTAACCACAAGACATAGAATATCAAAAAAGTCTTTAATTAAAATATTTTTTTAGATTATTATTAATACAATAATTATAATAAGAATATTTTTATATCGTGTATTTAGAATGCTAATAGTATTAAATATATGCGTATGTATTAGATTTTTGAAGATATCAAAAGATAATATCCAATATTATTGATTGTATTACATGACCCAGATGTAATTCAATAAGTTGATAACAGTAGACACTGAAATGGCGAGATAGTTAAGATAAAGATCTGATAATTTAATTTAAACACCAGATAGAATAGTCTGTAACTAATATTTTTATATTCAGAGCCTATTATAGGGTATGTGAAACTCATCACTAATGAGTAAAAAATTTTACTGAACTTCCTTATATGAGAAAAGATTATGTTTGACAATTTAAGTGCTAGCATTTCTAATGCTTTTCGAAATATCACCGGTCGTGGTAGGCTAACTGCAGATAATATTAAAGATATTTTACAAAAAATACGTATATCATTATTAGAAGCAGATGTGTCTTTAATAGTAGTGGATGAACTTTTGGAACGAATTAAATCCAATGCGTTAGATCATGCCGTGAATAACAACCTAACTCCAGAGCAAGAGTTTTTGAAGATTGTAAAACATGAGTTAGTCTCAATTATGGGAGAAAAAAATTCTACTCTTAATTTACAAGTAGTGCCACCAATAGTTATATTAATCGTAGGTCAGCAAGGAGCTGGTAAGACAACCAGTGTTGGAAAACTTGGTAAATTTTTACGCGAGAAGTATAATAAGAAGATACTAGTAACCTCTGTAGATATTTATCGGCCAGCAGCAATAAAGCAGTTAAAAATTCTAGCTGAACAAGTGGGTATTGATTTTTATTCATCAGAATCTAATAAGAAAGTAAGTAATATAGCTAAAGATGCTTTACAGCAAGCCAAGATAAAATTCTACGACGTACTGTTGGTAGATACGGCGGGTCGTTTGCACACTGATGATTTGATGATGCAAGAAATTAAACACATTCATCTTGCCATACAACCTACAGAAACTCTATTAGTTTCTGATGCAATGACTGGTCAGGATGCGGCTAATATCGCAAAAGCATTTAATATCGCACTCCCATTAACAGGTATAGTATTGACTAAAGTAGATAGTGATACCCGTGGAGGTGCGGCACTATCTATGTCCTACATTACAGGTCAACCTATTAAGTTTATAGGGACAGGAGAAAAAAATGAGGCTTTAGAGCCTTTTTACCCTGATCGTATTGCCTCACGTATATTAGGTATGGGTGATATATTATCACTGATTGAAGCTATTGAAAATAAGGTAGATCGCAAAAAAGCTAAAAAAATAGCCTCTTCTTTGAAGAAAGGTAATAATTTTAATCTGAATGATTTTCTAGATCATTTACAGCAGTTACGTAATATAGGAGGTGTAAATGGCTTGATTGAAAAACTTCCCGGCATTGGAGGACTGCCAGAAAATGTTAGGTCTCAAATGAATGATATTTCACTAAAGCGTATGGAAGTAATCATAGAATCTATGACAAATTTAGAGCGTATACATCCTGAAATTATTAAGGGTTCACGTAAAAGAAGAATTGCTTTAGGTTCGGGTACGCTAGTGCAGGATGTTAATCAGTTTTTAAAACAATTTAATGAGATGCAGACTATGATGAAAAAAATACAAAAAGGCGGCATGAAAAATATGATGCGTAATATGAAAGATTTAATATCACCTGGAGTTTTTACCAAGTAATAGGTGAGTTCATGATTTATTTATAATAGAATTGAAATGACTCTCAGTGGTTTTATGATGCGGAGTTTAGATAATTATGTTCTTGAGAGGTGTATTAGATGTCATTCAATTATAATGGTTTCTGCATATATTAAGAGCATTGTCTTATGTATCGATATTATTTTTGGTGCATTACTAGTTAGTAATAATAATTATATATTATGATATAATATATCATATTTTAACTTCTATATAAGAAAGAAAATGATCTTTATGATTATTATAAATTGTAAAAAATAGTGGAAGACAAATTATACAGCATAAACTTGTGCCTTCTAAGTTTCTCTTAATATTATCCATTATATTTTGTAATATAATATATTATATATTGAAAAAGAATTTTTCTTAGGTATGCGTACTATAACTTCACGTTAATGTTTGATTTTGATCATATACTACTCATGTGCAATAATATTGTTCTTTTAATTTTCCATGTGATTCATGCCAAATGTCCACATAATCTTATGTGCTTGAGGTAGATCTTCAACTAGCGATAAAGTAGTTTTTACTAGACGATGAAGCGCAGAGTGAGAAGGGTGTCGTATAAGTATTTTCCATCGATATCGCCCTCTATTTTTAGCCTGTAGAGAAGGGATTGGACCTATTATTTTACATATTAGCGGATCATAAAGCGGACTTGATTGAAGTAAAATTAGAATTTGTTTCAGAAATTGACGAGCTTTGTGTTTGTTGTAGTCTTCCGCGCAGAAAAGAAAGCAACTAAAACACGGCGGTAGAAATGCGTTTTTACGTTCCTTGAGTTCTTTTTTAGCAAACTCATGATATCCGTTATATAATAAAGTTTGTAATAGTGGGTGTTGAGGATGATGAGTTTGTAATATCACTTCTACCTGTTTATTTCTAGATAGCGCACGCTCAAAAACTTGCGTGTATAATTGAGCAAAACGTTCTGCTGCTCGAAAGTTTGTAGAAAACAATACTTGATCTACATTTATTAGTGAGAATAATGTAACGTATGGAAAATTATCAATTTTAGATATCATTTGTGTACCTATTAAAATATGTGCACCACCATATTTTATTTTATCTAACTTTTTTTCTAATGTGCTATGTGCTTGCATAGTATCACGATCGATACGTGTTAATGGGGTTAATGGAAAAAGAGTTTTTAGGTTCTGTTCCAGTTTTTCTGTTCCCATTCCAATTGACACAATATGTGTAGATCCGCATTTTAAGCACTGTTTTGGTATATTTCTTTGGCCGTCACAATGATGACAGAATAGTTTGTTTTTTATTTTATGAAAGGTGTAGTTACGATTACATCGCAAGCATTTACTCCTCCAGCCACATTCGTGACACAATATAGAAGAAGAAAATCCTCGACGATTAAGAAATAATAAAACTTGATTATTGAGGGTTAGATGTTGGTTTATTTTGTTAATTAAAGTGATAGACAGGCCATTATTAAGTTTTGTATCTTTTAGATCTACTAAAATAGGATGCACTGTTTTAATATTTTGATGAGGCTGGCTGAGATTAATATGATGATATTTACTTAATTGAATATTATATAATGTTTCTAATGAGGGGGTTGAAGAAATCATTATAATAGGGATTTTTTCTTGTTTTGCGCGTAATATCGCGAGATCTCTTGCGTTATATCGAAAACCGTTGGTCTGTATATAAGAACTGTCATGTTCATTATCTAGAATAATTACACCAAGTTTATTTAATGGTGAAAATAATACAGAACGGGTTCCAATCATAATAGCTATTTTACCATCACGAGCTTTTTGCCATGTATTAAGATGTGTTTTATGATGTAATTGAGAATGTAGAGTGGCAGTAGAAGCATGTAGTTTTTGTTGAACAAGAGATATGGTTTGCGATATTAAGTGAATCTCTGGTACTAATATTAGAGCTTGTCGACCTTTTTTAAGAATTTCTCCTATAAAATTTAGATATACCGCAGTTTTTCCGGACCCGGCCATACCAGTAAGAATCCAAGTTGAAAATTGATGATCTGTGTTGCGAATGGTAGATACAGCGGTAGCTTGTTCCGTGTTTAATTGTTCGATCAATTTGACTATAGAATGGTTATGGAGAGAATCTTTTTGTTTTTGTGTGCATGGTGCTATGCTGTTCAGCTGTTTAGTGTGTGGAAATTTTAGTTTAGTTTTTGTAATATCTTTTAGATTCGATTTTTCCTGCAAGTCCTGTATGTGAGAAAAAGTAGTGATTATTTTTTTTTTATTATAAGATTGCAGAGAATTTGATTGTGTGGAATATGATCTTAAATCATTGATTTTATTTCTATTAATTGGAATATTTTTTATTGCGTATCCTCGACGTAATAGTATAGGAATAGCATTTAGCAAGATTTTACCTAATGAAAAATGATAGTAATTTGCAGCCCAATGTAATGTGCGCCACAAAGCGGGATCATATAATGAACATACGTCTAATGATTGCTCTATAGTTGGTAATTGGTTATATAGCAGATCATCATATTTATGAAAAACTTTTATTACAATGCCAATCATAATACGATTACAAAAAGGTACGCTTACGCGCCCACCAATGACTATATTGTTTAAATGTGGAGGGATAAGATATATTAAGTTATTCACATGAGTAAGGGGTAGCGCCACGTGTGCAATAGACATATTTAATCCGAATAGTTAATGCTACTAAATTAATTAAATGTAATTATTTGATATAAATTTAATTTAAACTTATATGAAGAATAATTTTAATTTGGATGATTGAGCATAAATGACACACATTAATGGATAGTTGATTTTAGTATTTTAGATATATACCCAGAGATATCTGAGTGTTACATGATTAGTGTTATCTGGCTAGCATTAGTTGGGGCTCAGATCAATTATCAAATTTGTAGGATTGAGTATCTAAATACACTAGAATATATACTTCTTTTCCAGAAAAACGAATAAATATTGATTTTTAAATATCAATAAGTAAACGATGCGGATCTTCTAAGAAGTCTTTAATTACTCCAAGACACCCTACTGATTCGCGTCCATCAATTAGTCGGTGATCATAGGAAAGCGCAAGGTACATCATAGGTAAGAGAGCCACTGCTCCATTAAGCGCTGAAGGACGATCTTTAATAACATGCACGCCTAATATAGCGCTTTGTGGTGGATTTATGAGTGGTGTAGACATAAGAGATCCAAACACTCCACCGTTAGTGATAGTAAAAGTTCCACCAGTTAGGTCTTTTATAGTTAATTTATTAGTGCGACCTTTTATTGAAAGTTCTTTAATTTTTTTTTCGATATCAGACATGCTAAGCGCATCAGCATTTTTTAATATAGGAGTGATTAAACCACGGGGTGTAGAGATTGCAATACTGATATCAAAATAGTTATGATACACAATATCTAATCCATCAATACATGCATTGACTTCTGGGTAGCGTCTTAATGCTTCCACTACCGCTTTAACGTAGAAGGACATAAAACCTAAACGAACACCATGGTGTTTTTCGAAAAGTGTACCGTATTTGTTTCGAATAGATATTACAGATTGCATGTTAACTTCGTTAAATGTAGTTAACATTGCGGTGGTATTTTTCACCTTCAGCAATCGCTCTGCCATTTTTACTCGTAGACGACTCATGGGTATACGCGTTTCACTACGTGATTCTGGGGAAGGTGTAGTTGATTCTTGATTGATTATCGATTTATCTGGCATTTTTATAGTTTTCAAAATATCTTTTTTTATATCTTCTTGTGTAAGATTCTTGCTGCGATCGTTTTCTTTTATTATTTTCGTTTCTGTGTCATATTCAGATATAAAGCGCCGCATAGCTGGACCAATAGCTTGTAAATTAACAGTTTGTTTAAGTACTGTTTCTTTTTCAAATGATGTGTTTTTTTTTGTTTGATCGGAAGAGGTAGTTGGGATGGTGTTATTGTGAGCACATCTTACAGAACCTATAATTTGACCGGATGTCACTGTTTCACCCTCTGTTACTAAAATTGTCTCTAAAATTCCATCAGTAGATGCTGGAATTTCTAAGACTACCTTATCAGTCTCAATATCCACCACTACGTCATCTCTTTTAAGTGTATCACCAATTTTTTTATGCCACGTAGTGACAGTTCCGTCAACCACAGATTCTGGCAAGTCAGGAACTATAATGTGAATATTGTTCATTGTTTATCCTTATCTGAATGTATTACTTGATAGTTAGCGCGTCGTTTACTAAATCTTGCTGTTGCTGATGATGTATGGATGTATAACCAACTGCTGGTGACGCTGAAGCTGAGCGGCCAGCATAGCGTAATAATGATCCTGATGTTAAAACCTCTCGAAGTGGATGTTGGGTGATATACCAGGCACCTTGGTTCTTTGGTTCTTCTTGGCACCAGATAAAATCATGTACGTTACCATACCGTTGCAAAATATTTTCTAGTTCTTTATAAGGAAATGGATATAATTTTTCGATACGAATAATAGCAATATAGTTTTGATTATTTTGTCGACGCTTATTTAGTAAGTCGTAGTAAATTTTACCTGCGCAAAATATTACACGCTGTACTGATTGATAAGCAATTGGATCAATTTCATCGATAACTGATTGAAAGGTCCCAGTAGCGAAATCATCTAAAGATGAGACTGCTTGTGGATGACGTAGCAATGATTTAGGTGACATAATTACTAAGGGGCGCTTAAGCTCATCTTGTGCTTGTTTTCGCAGTATGTGGTATAATTGTGAAGGTGTTGAAAGAACGCATACTTGCATGTTGTTTTCGGCGGAAAGTTGCAGGTATCGCTCTAGTCGAGCAGATGAGTGCTCTGGACCTTGTCCTTCATAGCCGTGAGGTAAGAGTAGTACTAATCCACACCGGTATCCCCATTTTTGTTCACCACTGCTAATAAATTGGTCAATCACTATTTGAGCGGCATTAGCAAAATCACCGAACTGTGCTTCCCATATGGTTAAAGTTTTAGGTGATGCCATTGCATAACCATATTCAAATGCTAGCACTGCTTCTTCTGACAGTACTGAATCCCATACATAAAAGGACCCTTGATTTTGATTTATGTGTTTTAATGGGATATATATTGATCCATTAGATTGATCATGAATAACGGCATGGCGGTGAAAAAAAGTACCGCGCCCTACATCTTCACCAGAGAGACGACATGAAATGCCTTGTTCTAAAATTGTAGCATACGCAAGGTTTTCTGCTGCCCCCCAGTCAAATGGTTTGTTGCCAGTTGCCATTTGAAATCGATCTGTGTAGATCTTTTTAACACGTGATTGCATGGTTACCGTAGTTGGTACTATGCTAATATTTGTGGCTAGTTCTTGTAAATAACTCAGGTCAAGATGTTTTTGGTATGTAAGATTTGCATTGGAATATTTCGAGGATGATAGAGAAAAGGCATTAGGGCTATTAGGATGACAAGTAGGAGCTATATATTCACCGGTATCTAATTTACTGCGGTATACATTTACCATTTCCATTGCGTCATTTTTGTTAATAACTTGTGTACATTCTAGGTAACGGGCGTAAATTTCTCTTACAGTTGGGTGTTTTTTAATTTTTTGATACATTAGGGGCTGTGTCACACTAGGTTCGTCGGCTTCATTATGTCCATGACGGCGGTAACAAATAAGATCGATAAAGACATCACGCTGAAAAGTACGACGAAAGTCTAATGATAGTCGAGTGACAAAAGCTACTGCTTCTGGGTCGTCTGCCATAACATGAAAAATAGGTGCCATTATCATTTTACCAATATCGGTACAATACTGACTTGATCGGGCATCCTGTAGGTTGGATGTTGTAAAACCAACTTGATTATTAATAATTACTCGTACTGTTCCTCCTACTTGATAACCGCGTACTTTAGACATATTTAAAGTTTCCTGTACTACTCCTTGCCCAATAATTGCCGCATCACCGTGAATCGTAATTGGTAATACTTGATTGCTGTCTTTGTGATATATAGTATCTATTTGAGCCCGTGCTGACCCCATTACTACTGGATTTACAATTTCTAAGTGTGAAGGATTGCATTCTAGCACTATATGGATGATGCCGTCTGTAGTTTGAATATTGGAAGAAAAGCCCATGTGATATTTTACATCCCCACTTCCTATATTTTCTGAAACTTTTCCAGAAAATTCGTTAAAGAGGTCTTGTGGTTTTTTACCTAATACATTAACAAGCACATTAAGTCGACCACGATGAGCCATACCTAAAATTATCTGATGTGTATTTTTTTTACGAGAATAATATATAATCTCATTAATCACTAGTAGTAGCGCATCCCCGCCTTCTAGAGAAAAACGCTTAGCACCTGGAAATTTAGAACCAAGATAACGCTCTAAACCTTCTGCAGCGGTGAGTGTTTTTAAAAAATTTCTTTTTTCTTTAATAGAAAATATAGTGTCTCTGTCTACTAATTCTAGTCTTTTCTGTATCCACTCTTTTTCATTTTTATCGGTAATATGCATGAACTCTGCCCCAATTGAGCCACAGTATATTTTTTTTAATAGGGCGTATATATTGATTAGTTTCATCGTTTTTGTATCAAGACTCAATGAGCTAATGTTAAAACTATTATGCAAGTCAGAATCTTGGAAGCCATGATAGGCGAGATCTAATTCTTCAATTTTTTTATGTTTTTGTAGTTTCAGCGGATCAAGATGTGCTTGTTGATGCCCGAAACAACGAAAGGCATTAATAAGATTTAAGAGATGAATCGGTTCAATATTTTTTTTAGGGTTTTCTCTAGCAGAAGAAACATATTCAGGGTTTTTTTCTAAGAACTGAGGATTATTTTCACTAGTTTTTGTACATGACTCTAGCTTTTCTCTAAAATCAGAAATATTCAAAAAAAGATCTCTCCAGTCCCTTGCAACAGAATTGGAATTATTTAAAAAATCTGAATAGAGAGACTCTACATAAGATTGGTTGGTTCCGCTCAGCCAAGAGGAGTCTAGCCAGAGTTTCATACTTATATTCTGCATCTTTATTCCTTCAGAATAATTTTATTAATGTACATAGTTCTTGTTCATGCTATTTATTTGATTGCCTGCCATCTGATCTAGTTTTATTTTGGTTGTTAGTCTTTATATTTTATAAATTTTTGATGATGAGGATATTTAATAATTGATGCTGTTTACCAAAAGGATTTTTTTATGATATAGGATCAGGAATTACCTAGTAAGTAGTATTTACATAGTTTGTAATAATTTAAATATAATTAGAATTTAAATATATGAATATTAAGCTCCTCTATGCAGAAGCATAGTTTTAATCGATCCAATAGCACTAGTTGGATTTAGCCCTTTTGGGCACACACTGACGCAATTCATGATACTATGACAGCGAAATACGCTAAAAGCATCGCTAAGATCGTCAAGGCGCTGATCTGTCTCAGTGTCGCGACTATCAGTAAGAAATCGATAGGCAGCGAGTAAACCTGCAGGGCCGATAAATTTATCTGGATTCCACCAAAAGGATGGACAGGCGGTAGAGCAGCACGCACAGAGTATACATTCATAGAGACCATCTAACTTGTTACGGTTTGTTTGTGTTTGAAGGCGTTCTCTTATAGGTGCGTCTGTCTTTGTATTTAACAAATATGGTTTAATTTTTTCATATTGTTGATAGAATTGACTCATGTCCACTATTAAATCACGGATAACTGGTAATAATGGTAATGGTCGAAGAGTAATTTTCTTTTTTTTATTAATCAATGAAGAAACTGGAGTAATGCATGCTAGACCGTTTTTACCGTTTATGTTTAAACCATCGGACCCACATACTCCTTCACGACAGGAGCGCCGAAATCCTAACGTTGGGTCAATTTCCTTTATAAGCATTAATGCATCTAACAACATTATATCTCGACTATCTTCTAGTTCTATAAAGTAATCCTCCATGTATGGATGATTATCTAGATCTGGGTTGTAACGGTAAATAGAAAATTCAAGTTTCATATTTAGGTGAATTCCTAATACTAAGATTAGTAGATGCGTTCTTGAGGTGAAAAGGCTGGGTGTAATTTTGGCTGCATATTAACATTACGACGCGTCATACGTTGATATTGTGGTAAATATAAAGTATGACAAAGCCAGTTTTTATCATCACGCTTAGGGTAATCTAATCGGCTATGTGCACCTCGGCTTTCAGTTCTATAGTGAGCTGACAAGGCAGTAACATAGGCTGTTTCCATTAAGTTATCTAACTCTAGGCATTCTATGAGCTGAGTATTAAAGTTACTAGATGTATCATCTAAGCGAGCATACTGCAGGCGATCCCGGAGAATCTGTAATTCAGAGATACCCCTTTCCATATCGATACCTTCTCGAAAAACAGAGAAATTTTTCTGCATACAGAACTGTAGAGCTTTTCGTATTTCGATTGGATTCCCTCCGGTTAAGTTATTACGCCAACGATTTAGTCGTATTAAAGAATGATTAACCTCTTCTTTTTTGGCTTCTAATAGAATACCCTGTTCTTCTATTGCGCTTTTCATATGCAAGCCAACTGCTCTACCAAAGACTACTAGGTCAAGTAAAGAGTTCCCCCCTAGTCGATTAGCTCCGTGTACTGATACACACGCCACCTCTCCTACTGCAAATAGTCCTGGAATGATAGTATCTTCTCCTATTGCATTCAAGGTTAACGCCTGACCTGTAATTTTAGTTGGAATCCCGCCCATCATGTAATGACAGGTTGGAATTACTGGGATGGGATCAAGAGCTGGATCAATATGAGCAAAAGTGCGTGATATCTCCATAATACCAGGAAGGCGTGATTCTAGTATGTTTTTTGCAAGGTGATTTAATTTGAGCTTAACATATGGACCAGATGGTCCATTAAAACCACGATTTTCACGAATTTCAGTCATAATTGAACGTGCCACTACGTCTCGACTAGCCAGGTCTTTTGCGTTTGGTGCATGCCGCTCCATAAATCGTTCGCCATGCTTATTAATTAAATAACCTCCTTCACCTCGGCATCCTTCGGTGATTAAAACACCGACACCAGCAATACCTGTTGGGTGAAATTGCCACATTTCCATATCTTGCACGGGGACACCTGCACGTAGCGCCATCCCGATACCATCGCCAGTATTAATATATGCATTAGTTGTTGAGTGATAAACACGCCCTGCCCCACCAGTAGCTAATATTGTTGCGCGTGTTTTAAAATATACTACTTCACTATTTTCAATGTTTAGCGCGGTACATCCTACTATGTTTCCATGGGCGTTTTTTACTAGGTCGATCGCGTACCATTCTGAAAAAATAGTGGTTTTATTTTTTAAGTTTTGTTGGTACAGAGTATGAAGTAGCGCATGTCCAGTACGGTCTGCCGAGGCGGCGGTACGAGATGCTTGCTTGTCACCAAAGTTTATCGATTGCCCGCCAAATGGGCGCTGATAAATTCGACCGTCATCTAATCGAGAAAATGGTAAACCCATATGCTCTAATTCTAAAATAGTTTTTGGGCCTGTTTCACACATATACTCAATTGCATTTTGATCACCAATATAATCAGATCCTTTCACAGTATCATACATATGCCATATCCAATTATCTGCATGTGCATTACCTAACGCTACTGTGATGCCTCCTTGGGCAGATACTGTATGAGAGCGTGTTGGAAATACTTTTGATAGTAAGGCGCAAGACATTTTTTCTTGTGTGATTTGTAACGCTGCGCGCATACCTGCGCCACCTGCACCGATAACAATAGCATCAAATTCTATTATTGGTAATTTCATCACGCACTCCAGACAATAATGGTGCCATAAATAGCATATGTAAACAATATTATAACTACTGCCAGCTGTAGAAACATACGTATAGCTAATGTTTTAATATAATCTGTTAAGACTTGCCACATTCCAATCCAACCATGTACTAGTATTGACAACAGTGTTAAACAGGTGAACACTTTAGTAAATGGTAGTTGAAATAAAGCTTGCCAGGTGTTGTATGTTATTTTTTCTGTTATTGCTAGCATAGCTAGGATGTAAATTATGTAGAAGGTTACAATGATAGCAGTAGTGCGCAGAAGCAACCAGTCATGTAAACCATTACGCCCTAATGCAGTAGCATTATTTACCATATAAAAACCCCGGATAAAATAGAAAATAGCATAGCAATTAAAAATGAGATTTGTGCAGAGAATTTTCCTGTTTTTAAAGTAACATCAAGAAAGTCACAATCCATCATCATATGGCGAATGCCGCTGGAAATATGATACGCTAATGCGCTCAGAATACCCCAAAGAATAAATTTAAAAATAAAATGATTCATCACTTCAGATGCCTGTAAAAAACCTTCAGGTGACGCTAGGGATAAACCAAGTAACCATAGAAGCAGTCCGGTCGATAAAAATACGATAACTCCGGATATACGATGCAGGATAGAAGCGATTGCAGTTAAAGGGAAATGTATTGTAGAAAGATCTAAATTAACCGGTCTTGTTTTTTTCACGGTATTCCATCAGCTTTGTCATATTTATTTTCCGGACCTACCTAATCTAATAAAGAATAAATAATATTCATACGTGATTACATAACACTAATAAAATTGAGTTTGCAA
This sequence comes from Candidatus Erwinia haradaeae, assembly GCF_900698885.1. Taxonomy (GTDB): domain Bacteria; phylum Pseudomonadota; class Gammaproteobacteria; order Enterobacterales; family Enterobacteriaceae; genus Erwinia_E; species Erwinia_E haradaeae_H. Next base: position 1,022,622 of record NZ_LR217705.1, on the reverse strand, counting down.
TTGTTATAATAGTATTAGTTTAATAGACGTTGGTGTTGAATATCACTCCTTATCTAACAGGTTGTTCCGGCCCTTTAAATTCCTTAATGTTTGATCTTGATATAATGCTTCTTATAGAGAGCATTCAACTGAGTTAAATAGTATAAAACTAAGATAAGATGAATACAAATATAATTAATACCAACATAGTGATTAACTGGTAACTAGTAGCTAGTAACTAGTAACTAGTAGCTGGTTACTAGTAATTTTCATGAATGCATTGTGCTATAAATTATCCATTATATATTATTATTGTTGTAAACATAGATTTTAAATTTTTAGATAACAAAGAAAGATCCATAATAATATTTATGTATTTTAAAAGATTTAAGATTTCATGCTAAAATAATTTTGGTCACTTGTTTAAAAAAGGGCATTATAGATAATAGAGATTATCCTACCAATATATATGATGTTGATATGTTGGTTCTGTGTCGTTAATAGTTTGTGTAATGTTTAGATGAATCATCTGGAATAATATGCAGATATAAAATCAGTATTTTATTTCGTAGTAATAAGCATAAGAGAAAAGAGAAATAAGTAAAATTTTTAGATAGAATTTCTAGGATTTCAGGATAACCAAAAATCATTTTATTGATTAGATTGTATAAAAAATAGAATGATCATAGTTTTATAAAAAATAGAATAAAGCATGACAAACTTACCTTGAAGATTGGGGGGTTCTATTTAAAATATTATAAATTTCAGTTAAAGAGACTTATTGAAGATAGGATGGTGCGCTGAAACAATGAAGAAAATTGATTATGTCAATTTCAATAATTAATATATATAAAAATATAAAGAACATATTCCAATATAAGTAGATGTAGATATAGTGATCATAATATAGTGATCGCAATGGATACAGTTAAGCGTTTATTTTAAAGAGCAAAGGATTGTACAAACTATAAAAGATTGATTGTTGGTTGATTCCGTTTAATGGGCAACTAAAAGTAGGCGGTGTTATCTCAGTAAAGTGCGCGCTTATTAATTGTTAGGATTAGCTAATCAGGAGAAGATACTATATGGTTAAAAAAACAGCAATGATCATTATTGATGAAAAACCACCTATTGAGTTGGATGTTTTAACGGGAACCGTAGGACATGAAGAGATTGATATTCGAAGTCTTGGTTCTCAAGGATATTTTACATTTGACCCCGGATTTACCTCTACTGCATCTTGCGAGTCTAAAATCACTTACATTGATGGTGAAAAAGGTATTCTTTTACATCGGGGGTTTCCGATTGATCAATTAGCACTTCACTCAAATTATTTAGAGCTTTGTTATATACTTTTACATGGTGAAACACCTAGTAAAGAACAGTTCCAAGATTTTCATGTTTCTATAAATCAACATACTATGTTACATGAACAGATTCATCATTTATTCCGTGGTTTTTGTCGTGATTCTCATCCCATGGCATTAATGTGTGGTATTACTGGAGCTTTATCTGCATTTTATCATGATGCTATGGATGTAAACATCGAACGACATCGTGAAGTGGCGGCTATTCGTTTATTAGCAAAAATGCCGACTATGGCTGCAATGTGTTATAAATATTCTATTGGTCAGCCTTTTGTTTACCCCCGTAACGGTTTTTCATATGCAGGGAATATTTTGCGCATGATGTTTTCTACGCCCCTTGATGAATACGAAGTTAATCCAATTGTTGAAAGGGCTATGGATCGGATCCTGATTTTGCACGCTGATCATGAACAAAATGCCTCGACTTCTACTGTGCGCACCGTCGGTTCATCTGGCGCAAATCCGTTTGCTTGTATTGCAGCAGGGATCGCTTCACTATGGGGTCCGGCTCATGGCGGAGCAAATGAAGCTTGTTTACTTATGCTAGAAGAGATTGGTAGTGTTGATCATATTCCCAAGTTTTTGCGACGAGCCAAGGATAAAAATGATGCCTTTCGGTTGATGGGTTTTGGGCATAGGGTATATAAAAATTATGATCCAAGAGCTCTTGTTATGCGAGAAACGTGTCATGAAATTCTAAAGGAATTAAGTCTTGAAAAGGATTTAATGGAAGTAGCTATGGAGCTAGAGCGTATTGCTATCAATGACCCCTATTTTATTGAGCGTAAACTTTATCCTAACGTTGATTTTTATTCAGGGATTATTCTAAAGGCAATGGGTATTCCTGCTTCTATGTTTACAGTAATTTTTGCAATGGCTCGAACTGTTGGTTGGATTGCACATTGGAAAGAAATGCATGAGAACGGGATTAAAATTTCACGTCCTCGTCAACTTTATACCGGCTATAATAAACGTGAATTTGTTTCAAAAATTAATAAGTAAGTTATGACCTGATTCGTTTATATTTATTGAGTTGCTATAAGTGGAGTAAATTATCTATTTTAACCATTAAAAATGAGCTCAAGGTGAAAAAACTTAATCCCATAACTGATAAATTGGTGATGGTTTTTGTACCATTATGCTTTAAATATTTATTTAGCTTGGTGAGATAAATAATTAGATGAACTCATTTGTGAAAGGGCATTCTAAAAATACGATCTTGTGATAATCTTATTTGCAGATATTAGGCATTACCAGTATAAGTTTTTATATAGAGCGGAGAGCATCAAAGTAGGTTAGAGATTAAATTTTGTAATGCATGCTATTAAGAATAAGATGCTATTATACTTTATTTGAGCAATATAATACTGATAACTTAATAAAATCGAGAGTAAAATTCTATGCGCTAGCGTATCTGATTTTTCTATTTTATGCATAATAGCATGGTTATAAAACACACACGGCACTAACTGGCAAGAGGTATACAGTATTAGTGCATTACTGGTGATATTTAATGTTAGGATTGTGATACTAAAGTTTGTTGAAGAACGATTTATATATAAATGGAACATGTGTATATAAAGATATCTAATGTAATAAATATTAGATTAAGTTCATGCTTTATTTTGTTTTACATAAGAATTTGGAATATATCCATGCTATCTTGCGCAAGAGATCATTGATTGGTGATGTCAGATTTTTATAATTAAGAAAATTATTGATATTAGTAAATTTTATTCATAGTATATTTAATATGTTAAAAATGCGTTTTTACAATATCTTCTGATTTTATATTGTTAAAGGCATTTATATTTTATAGATTGGTTTCTTTTTCACGTGCTAAAAATTTATATACATTCACTATTAATGATATATATCATGATAAGGAGCTAAAAGCTATCTTTAGTTAAAAAAGATGAATGTTTTTAGTTTTTTAGAGTAATTTTTAAAAAAATATCGATCTTGTAAATACCAGAATATAAAAATCAATATATTAAGTGAATTTTATTTAGTTAGTGATTATGGTTCATGCGGTAACACGTTATAGAAGTTACAGTTATCCTTTCTTTTTCGTTGAATTGAAAATTGAGATTAGTTTCAAAGATTATTAGAGGTTTTTTTGATGTATGAAATATAATTATAGCTTAAAGGTATATTAGAGATTATTAAATAGTAAAATCACCTATTATTATATTTTATAAGAAATCATGATAAATTCTATCATAAAATTAGCATTCGGTATTGAGTATGATGGGACTCATTATTGCGGGTGGCAGCGACAGCGTGAAGCGAATAGTGTACAAGAAGAGTTGGAGCGAGCAATAGCAAAAGTTGCGAATCACGTTATTGATGTGGTTTGTGCGGGGCGTACAGATGCAGGGGTTCATGCTATTGGACAGGTTATTCATTTTGAGACTAAATCTGAACGTAAAGATATATCCTGGATAAGAGGCGTTAATTCTTATTTACCAGCTGATATTGTTGTGCGTTGGGTAAAGGTGATGCCAAATGCATTTCATGCGCGCTTTAGTGCTGTTTCGCGTAGCTATCGTTATATAATTTATAATCATCCGTATCATCGTCCCGCGATTTTTTCTAGCGGTATGACATATTATGATGATTTTTTAGATATAGATAAAATGCAGCGTTCGGCAAAGTGCTTGTTAGGTGAAAATGATTTTACATCATTTCGCTCTAGTCAGTGCCAATCAAAGAGCCCTAAGAGATATATGATGGATCTTACTGTCACAAGGCATGGTTTATATGTGATTATTGATATTCAAGCTAACTCATTTGTTCATCGCATGGTAAGAAATATCGTCGGTAGTTTGATAGAGGTTGGATGTGGTCATCAGCCTGAGAATTGGATTGGTAATATTTTATTAAGAAAAGATCGTCAATTAGCTGCTGGGACTGCATATGCTCAAGGGTTATATTTAATGTTAGTTCGTTACCCTCTTCATTATGAAGTTCCTCAGTCTTCAATAGAAGACTTTTTTTTAATTCCTTTGCTATCATAATACTTGTAAATTGATTGTTTTTTGTAAATAAGATGCATAGAGAGCGTGTGGAATCTGTTATTAATGTAGAAAAAAATAATATTTTGTAAATTTTTTATGTAGATTTTTTATAAAGAAGTGAGATAAAAGCGTAACTAGGTATTACATGATTCAACTTATTTCTTTAATACAAGTGTCTTTTATATGTATTGTATGTATTTAATTTTATTTAATTTTTATGTTTGGTGTTTTTAAAGTAAAAGTAACAAATATTCAATTTTGCTCTATTTTTGGGTTGTGCGCGTTATGATTAAAAACAATATAAAAAATATTCGTCAACGCATCTTATTAGCGACAGAAAGATGTCAGCGTGATCCAACAGAGGTGAGTGTATTAGCAGTGAGTAAAACTAAAACTACTACTGACATTAAGCAAGCAATAGCAGCAGGTCAAGATTTTTTTGGTGAAAACTACATACAGGAAGGAGTAAAAAAAATTCAATTTTTGGACAACCCGAGTTTGACGTGGCATTTTATTGGTTCAGTTCAATCTAACAAAATTCGTTTAGTTGCTAAATATTTTGACTGGTGTCAAAGCGTCAATTCTGTGAATTGTGCTAATCGACTGAATTATCAACGTATAAGTTTCCAGAAGCCGTTAAATATACTGATTCAGATCAATATTAATAATGAGCCAACTAAATCCGGTGTGTCTTTAAAAGAGCTTTTAGTATTAGCAGAACACATATCGCAATTACCATATTTAAAACTACGAGGTTTAATGGCAATTCCAGCATTAAAAGAAACTTATTGTCGTCAATTGAAAATCTATCAGAAAATGTCAGAGGCATTTCAAGAGTTGCAGAATGTGTATACTAGCGTTGATACTTTATCTTTAGGTACGAGTCACGATATGGAAGCTGCGATTATAGCAGGTAGCACTATGGTGCGTATCGGTTCTGCAATTTTTGGCAGCCGCGGGCAAGAATAAGTTAAGTTAGTTCTGTATAAAATACATTAACAAGTGTTTAACTTCAGGAGTCTCATGCTAGCATTAATTTTTTTAATAACCATTATAATGACAACGTATGTTAAGGTTTTGTTATTGCATATCTGGTTGCAGTGGGTAAATTGCGATTGTTATAATCCATTATCACAGTTAATAGTGAAGATCACTAGACCTGTACTTGATCCATTGCGTTGCATTTTTAAATATAGTGGATCATGGGATATAATGGCTTTATTTATAGCATATATTATAAGTGTAATATCAGCGCCAATAACATTAAAGTTATTTCATTTAGAGCCTGTTTTCTTTTATTTTGGGTTAGTAATATTACTTAAAGCTTGCGGGACACTGGTATTTTGGGTGATGATGTCACGATCATTGACTGGTTGGGTTAACTATGGGAATAATGCGATTGATTATGTATTGATACAGTTGACAGAGCCATTAATGATACCCATTCGTCGTCTGATTTCACCTGTCAGTGGTGTCGATTTTTCTATGATGGTAGTTATGATGATACTTTATATGCTAAATTTTCTTGGTGTAGAGTATGTTCCAGGCTGGGTCAATTTTTAAAAATTCAAGCGAAGCTGTATATTTTTTTTAAAAATAGTATTGGTTTTTATAATGTATTTTAATGATTGCATATAATGTTAGTTGTAGTGGCTTTTATTGTAAAATCTGATTTGTTTGTGAAGTTTTTTATTATTCTATTGTGGTGGGAGTAATAATAAATAACTTTATAGATTTTTCATGAAGTTATAATATTATAAATCAGTTAATGTATTTCATGTATTAAGGTCAGATGTGAGTATGTAGCTGGGACCATGTTCTACAGTGTTTATGTTAAATAGCTGTAGTGATCTAAATGAAAAAAAATATCATCCACCCCTTGAAAGAGGGGTTATCTAACCATATCTATATTATTAGAGGTCGCTTACTGTTTATTGTATAGTTGGCTTTTATCTGAAACTAACAAGGTAGCAAGGTTACTCAAAGGAGAGCTAACAATGAAAATTCGCCCCTTACATGATCGTGTAATAGTTAAGCGTGCAGCAGCTGAATCTAAGTCATCCGGTGGAATTGTATTAACTGGTACTGCGGCAGGAAAATCAACTCGTGGTGAAGTAATGGCAGTTGGCAATGGTCGAGTTCTGGAAAACGGTGAAGTGAGACCTATGGATGTAAAAGTAAGTGATGTAGTTATCTTTAATGAGGGTTATGGTGTTAAAACCGAAAAAATTGATAATGAAGAAGTTTTAATTCTTTCAGAAAGTGATATTCTAGCAGTTGTCGAGGCATAAATAATTAATTACATTATATCTATCATATTTAATGAATATTAATATAATAAGTAATAAGGAAAATATCAAATGGCAGCTAAAGATGTAAGGTTTGGCAATGATGCGCGCATCAAAATGTTGCGTGGAGTTAATATATTAGCTGATGCAGTAAAAGTAACTTTAGGGCCAAAAGGTCGTAATGTCATTCTTGATAAGTCTTTTGGTGCACCTAATATTACTAAAGACGGTGTGTCTGTAGCTCGTGAAATAGAACTGGAAGATAAGTTCGAAAATATGGGTGCTCAGATGGTGAAGGAAGTAGCATCTAAGGCTAACGAAGCTGCTGGTGATGGAACAACTACCGCAACTGTATTAGCTCAGTCCATTGTGAATGAGGGGCTTAAAGCAGTAGCTGCAAGTATGAATCCAATGGATTTAAAACGCGGTATTGACAAAGCAGTTATTGCTGCAGTAGAAGAGTTAAAAAAACTATCAGTTCCGTGTAATGACTATAAAGGCATTGCGCAAGTAGGTACTATTTCAGCAAATGCTGATGAAACTGTTGGTGAGCTTATTGCAAAAGCAATGGAAAAAGTAGGAAAAGAAGGTGTTATTAGTGTTGAGGAAGGCACCAGTCTTCAAGATGAATTAGCTGTGGTTGAAGGTATGCAGTTTGATCGTGGTTATTTATCTCCTTACTTTATTAATAAGCCAGACACTGGCTCTGTAGAGTTAGAATCTCCTTTTATTCTACTCGTAGATAAAAAAATTTCTAATATTCGTGAACTTTTGCCAACATTGGAATCTGTGGCTAAAGCTGGAAAGTCATTATTAATTATTGCAGAAGATGTTGAAGGTGAAGCTTTAGCAACTTTAGTTGTGAATACTATGCGTGGTATTGTTAAAGTTGCTGCGGTTAAAGCACCAGGATTTGGTGATCGTCGTAAAGCAATGTTACAGGATATAGCAGTGTTGACTGGTGGTACTGTTATTTCAGAAGAGCTTGGAATGGAGTTAGAAAAAGCAGTTTTAGAAGATATGGGTCAAGCAAAGCGTGTTGTTGTTAGTAAAGATACCACAACAATTATTGATGGTAGAGGCAAAGAATCAGCTATCTCTGGTCGCGTAACGCAAATTCGTCAACAAATAGAAGAAGCAACCTCAGATTATGATCGCGAAAAACTACAAGAGCGTGTAGCCAAATTGGCAGGTGGCGTAGCTGTAGTAAAAGTGGGTGCAGCAACTGAAGTTGAAATGAAAGAGAAAAAGGCACGTGTTGAGGATGCTTTAAATGCTACTCGCGCTGCAGTTGATGAAGGCGTAGTAGCTGGAGGTGGTGTTGCTTTAGTAAGAGTCGCTGCATTACTTGCAAACCTGCGTGGTCAGAATGAAGATCAAAACGTAGGAATTAAAGTGGCTCTACGTGCAATGGAATCCCCAATGCGTCAGATTGTGTCTAACGCGGGCGCAGAGGCTTCTGTCGTAACTAACACCGTAAAATTAGGTGAAGGTAATTACGGTTATAATGCTCAAACTGAAGAGTATGGGGATATGATCGGATTTGGTATTCTTGATCCAACTAAGGTGACTCGCTCTGCGTTGCAATACGCATCTTCTGTTGCTGGGTTGATGATTACTACTGAATGTATGGTAACAGATTTACCTAAAGGTGATGCGCCTGATGTTGGTGCGGCCAATAACGGTGGTATGGGCGGTGGTATGGGCGGCATGATGTAATGTCGTTTGTTTGGCTTCGCCTCCTACTAAAAGGTAGGAGGCGTTAGTAATACAAGATAAGATAAGTTTGTTTTGACACCTTGTGGTGACTACTACAATAAATATTAAAAATAATATTATTTTTAATATTTATTGTAGTAGATTTTTTTTGTTTTTAAAAAGATAAAATCTTATAAAAATAAGTTGACTTGATAAAATAAAGGTGTATATTAATATTTATTAACAGGAAGTATGTAAGAGTATTAAAATTTTCTGTTGTTCTTTAACAATTTATCAGAAAATCTGTGTGGGCACTCAAAGGATGTCTATCAGCACCGAAAGGTGCTAAGATATATAAATTCTTAAGAGAGAACTACTAATAGTATATAATATATAGTGCTAATTTAGTACTAATTAGGCATTAGTAATTAATGTTTAATATTAATATTTTTAGTATTTACAATATTATTTTATATTAGTTAATATACTAGATACATCTAGTACGATGTGTTTACTTATATCGCCTATTATATTGTTTATAATGTTTGATATATTAAATAGTATGCATTAAAATGTAGTGTAGTTTATTATATCGTTTAAACTTAAGTATTACTGGAGATTTAGTTTTCAGTAATTAAAATTAAATTTAATTGAAGAGTTTGATCATGGCTCAGATTGAACGCTGGCGGCAGGCCTAACACATGCAAGTCGAACGGTAGCGAAAAGAAGCTTGCTTCTTTGACGACGAGTGGCGAACGGGTGAGTAATATCTGGGAAACTGCCTGATGGAGGGGGATAACTATTGGAAACGGTAGCTAATACCGCATAATGTCTTTTGACCAAAGTGGGGGATCATTCGACCTCACACCATCGGATGTGCCCAGATGGGATTAGCTTATAGGTGAGGTAATGGCTCACCTAGGCGACGATCCCTAGCTGGTCTGAGAGGATGGCCAGCCACACTGGAACTGAGACACGGTCCAGACTCCTGCGGGAGGCAGCAGTGGGGAATATTGCACAATGGGCGAAAGCCTGATGCAGCCATGCCGCGTGTATGAAGAAGGCCTTCGGGTTGTAAAGTACTTTCAGCGGGAAAGAAATGAATAGAGTTAATAACTTTAATTATTGACGTTACCCGCAAAAGAAGCACCGGCTAACTCCGTGCCAGCAGCCGCGGTAATACGGAGGGTGCGAGCGTTAATCGGAATTACTGGGCGTAAAGGGCACGCAGGCGGACTATCAAGTCGGATGTGAAATCCCCGGGCTTAACCTGGGAACTGCATTCGAAACTGGTAGACTAGAGTTTCGTAGAGGGGGGTAGAATTCTAGGTGTAGCGGTGAAATGCGTAGAGATCTGGAGGAATACCGATGGCGAAGGCGTCCCCCTGGACGAAAACTGACGCTCAGGTGCGAAAGCGTGGGGAGCAAACAGGATTAGATACCCTGGTAGTCCATGCCGTAAACAATGTCGACTTGGAGGTTGTTCCCGAGTGGAGTGGCTTCCGTAGCTAACGCGTTAAGTCGACCGCCTGGGGAGTACGGCCGCAAGGTTAAAACTCAAATGAATTGACGGGGGCCCGCACAAGCGGTGGAGCATGTGGTTTAATTCGATGCAACGCGAAAAACCTTACCTAACCTTGACATCCATGGAATTTTATAGAAATATGAAAGTGCCTTAGGGAACCGTGAGACAGGTGCTGCATGGCTGTCGTCAGCTCGTGTTGTGAAATGTTGGGTTAAGTCCCGCAACGAGCGCAACCCTTATCCTTTTTTGCCATCGATTCGGTCGGGAACTCAAAGGAGACTGCCGGTGATAAACTGGAGGAAGGTGGGGATGACGTCAAGTCATCATGGCCCTTATGGTTAGGGCTACACACGTGCTACAATGGTGTACACAAAGAGAAGCTACCTCGCGAGAGCAAGCGGACCTCATAAAATACATCGTAGTCCGGATCGGAGTCTGCAACTCGACTCCGTGAAGTCGGAATCGCTAGTAATCGTGGATTAGAATGCCACGGTGAATACGTTCCCGGGCCTTGTACACACCGCCCGTCACACCATGGGAGTGGATTGCAAAAGAAGTAGGTAGCTTAACTTTCGAGAGGGCGCTTACCACTTTGTGGTTCATGACTGGGGTGAAGTCGTAACAAGGTAACCGTAGGGGAACCTGCGGTTGGATCACCTCCTTAACTTAATGATAGCATCTTGAGAAGTGTCCACACAGATTTTCTGATGAGTAGAAAAAACAAGCAAAATCTTTGTAGGCTTGTAGCTCAGGTGGTTAGAGCGCACCCCTGATAAGGGTGAGGTCGGTGGTTCAAGTCCACTCAGGCCTACCAAATTTTATAAATTCTACTGTTCGGTTACACTAAACAGTTTATGGTGCGCAATGAAATTGAAAACTGCCTGAGCATCATTGTTAGGATTTGATTTAATAAAACATAAAATATTTTATTTGTTTTTATGGGGGTTATAGCTCAGCTGGGAGAGCGCCTGCTTTGCACGCAGGGGGTCAGCGGTTCGATCCCGCTTAACTCCACCATGTGTTTTATTATAAATAAAAGTTGCATAAATAGATATTCCTTATTATACTAGTATAATAAAAGAATATATCAATATATTTTTATTTTTAATGCTCTTTAAAAATTTGAAACAAGCTGAAAGTTATTAATTAATTTAAATTAAATAGTAAATAGTAGTAAGACGCTTGTGGGTTGTAAGGTTAAGTAAAAAAGCGTACACGGTGGATGCCTAGGCAGTCAGAGGCGATGAAGGGCGTGCTAATCTGCGAAAAGCGTCGGGAAGGTGATATGAACCGCTATAGCCGACGATTCCCGAATGGGGAAACCTAATACAATAAATTGTATTATCATGTTATAAATTCATAGTAACATGAGGCGAACCGGGGGAACTGAAACATCTAAGTACCTCGAGGAAAATAAATCAATTGAGATTCCCTAAGTAGTGGCGAGCGAATGGGGAAATAGCCCAGAACCATCATCAGTTATCGAATTAGCAGAAGTGACTGGAAAGTCACACAATAAAGGGTGATAGTCCCGTACGCAAAAATACGATAATTGTGAGTTCGAAGAGTAGGGCGGGACACGTGATATCCTGTCTGAATATGGGGGGACCATCCTCTAAGGCTAAATACTACTGACTGACCGATAGTGAACCAGTACCGTGAGGGAAAGGCGAAAAGAACCCCGATGAGGGGAGTGAAAAGAACCTGAAACCGTGTACGTACAAGCAGTAGAAGCATTTTTATGTGACTGCGTACCTTTTGTATAATGGGTCAGCGACTTGTATTTTGTAGCAAGGTTAACCGTATAGGGGAGCCGCAGGGAAACCGAGTCTTAAATGGGCGAAAAGTTGCAGGATACAGACCCGAAACCCGGTGATCTAGCCACGGGCAGGTTGAAGGTTAGGTAACACTAACTGGAGGACCGAACCGACTAATGTTGAAAAATTAGCGGATGACCTATGGTTAGGGGTGAAAGGCCAATCAAACCGGGAGATAGCTGGTTCTCCCCGAAAGCTATTTAGGTAGCGCCTTGTAATATCATCTTCGGGGGTAGAGCTCTGTTTTGGTCAGGGGGCCATACCGGCTTGCCAAGCCAATGCAAACTACGAATACCGAAGAATGCAATTACAGGAGACACACGGCGGGTGCTAACGTCCGTCGTGAAGAGGGAAACAACCCAGACCGCCAGCTAAGGTCCCAAAGTTATGGTTAAGTGGGAAACGATGTGAGAAGTCTCAGACAGCCAGGATGTTGGCTTAGAAGCAGCCATCATTTAAAGAAAGCGTAAAAGCTCACTGGTCGAGTCGGCTTGCGCGGAAGATGTAACGGGGCTCAAACCATACACCGAAGCTGCGGCATCGAACGCATCACTGAAAATGCATTAAAATACATTTTCAGTGATGCGTTCGATGGGTAGGGGAGCGTTCTGTAAATCGTTGAAGGCATGCCGTGAAGCATGTTGGAGATATCAGAAGTGCGAATGCTGACATGAGTAACGATAAAGCGGGTGAAATGCCCGCTCGCCGAAAGACTAAGGTTTCCTGTCCAACGTTAATCGAGGCAGGGTTAGTCGACACCTAAGGTGAGGCCGAAAGGCGTAATCGATGGACAACAGGTTAATATTCCTGTACTAACTATGACTGCAAAGGGGGGACGGAGAAGGCTATGTTATCCAGGCGTCGGTTGTCCTGGTTTAAGCATGTAGGTTGAGTGTTAGATAAATCCTCTCACTCAAATAGACTGAGGTGCAATGACGAAGCGCTAAGGTGCTGAAGTAACAAAGGCCATGCTTCCAGGAAAAGCCTCTAAGCATCAGGTCATAGTTGATCGTACTCCAAACCGACACAGGTGGTCAGGTAGAGCATACCTAGGCGCTTGAGAGAACCCGGGTGAAGGAACTAGGCAAAATGGTGCCGTAACTTCGGGAGAAGGCACGCTGACATTAAGGTAAAGCGACATGCTCGTGGAGCTAAAGTCAGTCGAAGAAACCAGCTAGCTGCAACTGTTTATTAAAAACACAGCACTGTGCAAACACGAAAGTGGACGTATACGGTGTGACGCCTGCCCGGTGCCGGAAGGTTAATTGATGGGGTTATCTGTAAGGAAAAGCTCTTGATCGAAGCCCCGGTAAACGGCGGCCGTAACTATAACGGTCCTAAGGTAGCGAAATTCCTTGTCGGGTAAGTTCCGACCTGCACGAATGGCGTAATGATGGCTAGGCTGTCTCCACCCGGGACTCAGTGAAATTGAAATCGCTGTGAAGATGCAGTGTACCCGCGGCAAGACGGAAAGACCCCGTGAACCTTTACTATAGCTTGACACTGAACACTGATCTTTAATGTGTAGGATAGGTGGGAGGCTATGAAACGACAACGCTAGTTATCGTGGAGCCAATCTTGAAATACCACCCTTTAAGTTTTATTGTTCTAACCTGGCACCGTTAACCGGTGTGGGGACAGTGTCTGGTGGGTAGTTTGACTGGGGCGGTCTCCTCCTAAAGAGTAACGGAGGAGCACTAAGGTCAGCTAATCACGGTCGGATATCGTGAGGTTAGTGCAATGGCATAAGCTGGCTTGACTGTGAGAGTGACGATTCGAGCAGGTGCGAAAGCAGGTCATAATGATCCGGTGGTTCTGCATGGAAGGGCCATCGCTCAACGAATAAAAGGTACTCCGGGGATAACAGGCTGATACCGCCCAAGAGTTCATATCGACGGCGGTGTTTGGCACCTCGATGTCGGCTCATCACATCCCGGGGCTGAAGCAGGTCCCAAGGGTACGGTTGTTCGCCGTTTAAAGTGGTACGCGAGCTGGGTTTAGAACGTCGTGAGACAGTTCGGTCCCTATCTGCCGTGGGCGTTGGAAAATTGAGAGGGGTTGCCCCTAGTACGAGAGGACCGGGGTGAACGTACCGCTGGTGTTCGGGTTGTCATGCCAATGGCATTGTCCGGTAGCTAAGTACGGAAAAGATAAGCGCTGAAAGCATATAAGCGCGAAACTTGCCTCAAGATGAGTTTTCCCAGACTCTTAAAGAGTCCTGAAGGGACGTTGAAGACTACGACGTTGATAGGTCGGGTGTGTAAGCATAGTAATATGTTGAGCTAACCGATACTAATGACCCGTGAGGCTTAACCTTACAACACCAGAAGCGTCTCTAAATATAGAATATACAATTAAATAAATTCAGCTTGTCATAAAAGTTTTTAGAAACAAACTATAAAAGAGATATAAGAATCTTGTCTAGCGGCCATAGCGCGGTGGCCCCACCTGATCCCATGCCGAACTCAGAAGTGAAACGCCGTAGTGCCGATGGTAGTGTGGGGTCTCCCCATGTGAGAGTAGGGAACTGCTAGGCATCAAATTAAAAACAAAAGACCACCCATTTTTAAAGATGGGTGGTCTTTTGTTTTTAATAGTCTCTCAATAAAAGTGAAATAATTAACGCAGCCAATTTGGTATATTTTTCATACCTTGTGCATTCTCCAGTAGATGAGCCTTCATGCCTGGTAGTTTATTAATTACTGTAAGTAAACTATCACGTAAAAATTTTTTTCCTAAATGTTCACCTATAAAGATCCTATAGCAACCTTCTGTGCTAAGTAATGTTTGAAATGTGCTATGTTTTCGTCGTCTCTCATAACGACGTAGATGTTGGTATTGACCAATATCTTTACCTTGATGGCATAGGCAACGAATCTCACCAATAAGCTCAGCCGCATCCATCAGACCAAGGTTTAAACCTTGGTCTGATAAAGGGTGAATGGTGTGTGTGGAGTTACCGACTAAAACTAGTCGGTCAAAAATAAATTTATGTGTGTAGCATCCTTGTAATGGTAATACTTGACGTATACCTTCTGCATTACATAGTCCAAGTTTAACATCAAAGTTAACTGATAAATGCTGATTAAATAGTATTTCAGACGTGTCTGCTAAATATTTAGCTTTTTTTGGTAGAAGAGACCAAATAATAGCCCCTAAATGAGGGTTTCTGAGAGGAAGAAAAACGAGAATACTGTTATCATGGAATATCTGATAAGCTGTTTTTTTATGAGGCATTTCTGTGCGAATATTAGAAATCAGTACATGATGTTTATAATGCCAGGATAATAAAGGAATTTTAACATGCTGGCAAAGCGATAAGTGTGCCCTGTCTGCTGCGATTATAAGATTAGTGGAAATCATAGTATTATTTTTAAAGGAAATCAGAGCTTTCTCATTTTTAAAAGACACTTCTGTTACGTTTTCTGAGGTGATAATTGTTATATCATGCAGGTTTCTTACGTGTTTCCATAACAAATTATGTACTTTTTGGTTCTCAATAATATATCCCAGCGAGTGCGCAGGATTTTTTCTTGAGGCCTCATCAAAGGTAATGCGTCCAAAACTATCTCGTTCCCACATTTCCATACGATAGAAAGTACTAGTATTGGTATTTAATATATTACTCCATATACCAAAATGTTGAAATAAGAGTTTACTTGCCTGATTGAGAACTGAAAAACGTTTTGCATTAGGAGATATAATTTCTGTATCTACACAGGTCTTTGGTAAAGCTGGTTCGATTATAAGCATTCGAAGGCCTAGATTTTGTAAACCATAAGCTACTGATAATCCAACGATTTCAGCTTCAAAAATAACTATATCATAGTGATCCATAATTTCTCTCTCTAACTTTTTAACCAGCCTAAAGTCCATTGAGCAATTATATTTCGCAGCTGTGGGATGTGATCTATTACTGCCATTCCCACTGTTCGTCCAATTACTAATACTGCTTTTTGGTTAGAAAATATATTAATTAATCCATCAGTAATCGTAATAGTTGTTTGCACATCTCGTTCTCTTAGTTTTTGATAGTACTGTAGGGACCTACTATCTCCTTTGTCCTTTTCATTTTTCCAAGCAATTTTGAGGGTATCTATTAATGACGTAACGTCACGAATACCAAGATTAAAACCTTGTCCAGCAACAGGATGTAAGGTTTGTGCAGCATTGCCAATTAAAATTAGGCGATGAGATATATTTTTATCGACAATTTGTAATTTTAATGGGTAAATTTTCCTTTTTCCGGTATTTTCAAGATACCCTAGACGCCAACCAAATATTTTTTGTAGTTGAATGAGAAATTCTTTATCACTTAAATGATACATTGCTTCTGCTTTTGATATTGATTGACACCAGACCAGCGAGCTTCGTCCATTTTTTATTGGAAGCATGGCAAGCGGTCCATCAGTAGTGAATCGTTCAAAAGCCCATCCTTTATGTTTTAATTGTGTAGAAATAGTAGCTACAATCGCTTTTTGTGGATACTGAATGTAATATTGTTTAATTCCGCAAATTTTAGCAATATTAGACGATGTTCCATCAGCGGCTACTAATAAAGCACCATACAGTGTTCTATGATTATCTAGGATAACACGTACAAAATTTTTTGTACGTTCAACATGGGCAATTTTATTCGGACAATACAAGGAAACACCAGGCGTCTCTTTGAGACGAATGAACAATATTTTTAATGCACTTTTTAATTCTACCACCTGCCCTAATGAGGAGACATTGTAATCTGTTGCGCTCAGAAAAATAGAGCCAGGTAGACCACGATCACTGATGTGAATATTAGTAATTTTAGTTGCAATCGGCTCAAGAGATGACCAAATTTTAAGATCGGACAATTTTTTGCAAGTTGCTGTAGATAGTGCAATGCTACGTCCAGGATCATTTGAAGAAAAGCGTGTATTAGGGTCTAATTCTTCTATGAGATTTACTAATTGTCTACCTTGTGTTTCATGAGCAATGGCGAGTGCTAATGTTATTCCAACTATTCCTCCTCCTGCGATAATAATACTCATAATTTTTTTTTATTCATCATTAAATTTTCAATTTTTGTGATGTCTTTTTCTGCAAGAATAGTTAGATTTTCATTGCCATCTTTTGTAATAAGAATATCATCTTCAATACGAATACCAATACCAAGATATTCTTTAGGAGCATGCGCATCAGGAGCAATATAAATACCTGGTTCAACTGTAAGAACCATGCCAGGTTCTAGTACGCGGTTATAGTTTTCTCCATAACTACCTACATCATGTACATCTAAACCCAACCAATGACTTAGCTTATGCATGAAAAACTGATGAACAGCATTTTCCTCAATTAAAGTCTCTAAATTTCCACGTAAAATATTTAGCTGCATAAGACGCCTTGTTATCATTTGTGTTACTTTTTTTGTAACTTGAAAAATAGTAGTACCAGGTTTATATAGTGAAAGCCCTAAATTTATGGCATCTAGTACAATACTATAAATAGCACGTTGAGGAGCACTAAATATTCCATTTACTGGAATAGTTCTTGTAATATCCCCAGCATAGCCTTGTAATTCACAACCAGCATCTATGAGCACTAGCTCTCCAGATTTAATTTTTTTTTCATTGTTATTATAATGCAAAATACAGGCGTTTTTTCCAGAGCCAATAATTGTATTATATGATGTAAATCGCGCGCCGTTTCTATTAAATTCATATTGAATTTCACCTTCTAACTGGTACTCATACATTTCTGGAGACAAGCAAGCCATAGCACGCTGATGACCTAAGGCGCTAATACGTCCCGCTGCTCGTAATAGATCTTGCTCTGCTTTAGATTTTATCAAACGAAGCTCATGTACCCACGGTCGCCAGTCAGCTACTATACTGGGTGCAGAAAAATTTTGTAGTGAACCGTTTTTTAGTGTATTTAAGATGCCCAAAACGATAGCATCCGAAACATTATCCTGCCCCTTTGCATGATAGATAATGTTTAAACCATTTAAAAAGTAGCAGATATTATTGTTAATAGTGTCCCATGGAAAAGAATAATCAACTGCTAATTGAGAAGGTGCGGCGTCTTGGCCAAGGCAAGGTCCTAGCCAAGTCTGAGTCTGTAAGGTGGATCTACGATTAAAGAGAATACTATAATTTTGATAAGTTTTGCTTTTTATTAATAATAAAGCAGCTTCTGGTTCATTAAAGCCCGTAAAATACAAAAAGTCACTATTTTGTCGATAAGGGTAAGCGTTATCTTTATTCCTCATAATTACTGGTGCAGCAAAAAATAACGCTCCACTAGACGGAGCCATTTGAGATAATAGCATTTGACGACGATGTAAAAATTCTTTTTTAGTCATGATGAGTTCTAAAGATATATTGACGAAGATTTGTTAATAAAGTGCAATTTCAGTAAAGTTATGCGCCTGGTTCTAGTTGGGCATAATTTCTCAATGATAAAGTTAAAATAAAAAAGATAGTCAATTTTTTAATATAGATCAATATATCTATAAGTAACTATAGGTCATATATTGTTAAATCAAAAACTAAAACGATGTGTACGATATAAAATATTAGCATTAATGTTTGTCAAATTAACATCATAAACTTGATACGGAAATAGACATGCTGTATAACAATTTTAATAGCAAAATTAATTTTGAAAAAAATTATAAATATAACTTATTCTGAGAATATCATCACCTTTTAGCTTAATAGTATAGTTAACCAGAAAGAAATAAGTCAATAAATTCTATTTATACTACATCAATACTATAATTAATAATTATTCTATTATTATAGATGAGATGCACCTATTGTAAATCATCTTAATTACAATATAAAATAGAAAAATTCCTATTAGAATAATTAATAGATTAATTTTTTATTTTTTTATCGCAGAAAAATATTGAATGTTGAAATATAATTCTAAAATCAGAGAATTCTAGAAGATAATATAAACACATAGGATTCGATTTTATATCGAAAGACGCAGTAGATAGATAGTCAGATATGCATATTTAGCGATATTGTGATTGTGCGTATGATAATTTACGAGGGATGAATATATAATAATTATGGTAGTCTTTTTAAGACAGATAAATCTGATATACATGATTGTATATAAACGTTAATATGTAACATATAATATTGTGTTTATCTATTTTATCATTCAATATATCTGATATTTAATCATAATTAAACTAATAAGATATATGCTATAGATAATGTTATCTTTTAATGTTAAACTGCGGCATTATTTTTAATAATTTTTAATTTTTTGTAATTGTTAATGTTATTTATCTAATGATAAAATTTTTTTATTTATAAGATAACTGGAATAGTTGCTTTTAACTGAATAGTTAAGCTTTTTAAGCGTGAAAAGTATGTTTTTATCATTAAAACAGAAGATATACAAAAATTTATAATTTAATATTATTACTAATATAGTTATATTAAGTGATATAAAACTCACCTATAAGATTAATGATGTATTATTGTTGGTTTAGTTCATTTATGTGTTATAAACAATGTAAACTATTTCCGTTAGGTTTAAATATAAAAATGAATTAGGATGATCAGATGCCTGAGGAACCGGTAGATTTGTATATTTTTGGGAATGCATTACGAGTTAACTGTCCTTTGGATCAGAAAGAAGCATTAAGCGTAGCTGCAGAGGAGTTGACACAACAGTTAACCGATTTAAAAAATCGCACCAAGATCACCAATACTAACCAATTAATTTTTAGCACCGCGTTAAATCTTTGTTATGCATTAGCTCAGGAAAAGCTTAAAAAAAACAATGATGAAGAACATATGGCGCAACGTATAAAAATGTTACATACAACCCTAGAAAAAACACTACATAACACTAAAAAAGTACTATCTAATTAGATTAATAATAACAATATAAAATAGAACCAATGCAAACTTTATTTTTAGATGATTTTATATATTCTGATTCTAATAAAGTACAGGTGATATCCTATATATCTTAATATAAATTTATTTTTATGCTCGATATATAATATAAAGATGATTTGATATACGTAGATAGATGATAATACAAAAAATCTATAAGATTTTTTGTATAAATAATCATTGTTAATATATATCGAATGTATTGAAAAGTTTATCAACTAATGGTTAATTTTTAATTTTAGATAATCAAGTGATATTTGATATAGCACAAAATTTTATCTATGTTTTTATTTTTAGAAGCTGAAGAAGAATCTTTTGGATAATAAAGGTTGATTTTTATTTACTGAATAGATAACTTAAAGTGTTTTAAACTGTGAATTCTTATTAATTAAAATAAATAAAAATACATTTTAGTATGTTAGCAAGGATTTTTTAAAAAAACTAGCTATGATTGAATGATCATTCAATTTTATTGTGTATTTTAGTAAAAATACTATATAAATCTTCATCACTACGCGCAGATCGAAGACGGCGTAAAATAGATTGATTTGTTAATCTTTTCGCTACTAAAGATAGCGCATATAAGTGAGTTTTACATTGATCTATTGGCATTAATAACGCAAATAAAAGATCAACAGGTTGATTATCAATAGCATCAAAAACGATAGGATGTTCGAGACGTAAAAAAACACCAATAGTATGTAAAGTGTTTTCTTTTAATGTACCATGTGGGATAGCAATACCATTGCCAATGCCAGTGCTTCCCATTTTCTCACGTGTTTCTATTGCGTCTAAAATAATTTTTTGTGGTAGGCTCAGCTGATTAGCCGCAATTCCACTAATAATTTCTAAGGCCTTTTTTTTGTTATTACAATACACAGCATGACGTGTGCATGATATGCTCAGTAATGTGCTAAGCTCTAATTGAGAATTATTATTTATCATAGCTTGACTTATTTATATATTGTTAAGAGACAAGTAATGCTGTATTTTTACTAGAAAAATAAAAATACTCTATTAGAGTACACAATACATGCAATAAAAGTCTCTTTTTATTTAGCAAACTTCTTAACAATTATAGTATGAGAACTTCAAGTGACTTAATGATGACTAAGTTTAAGAGAATTGAAGGTTAATGAATAATATGTTTTTCATAAGTTTTCAGTAAAAATTGGGTTATATTGATGGTAATGGATACTTTTTATTCTCTGACTCAATTTCATTGGAATATGATCAAGTTTTATATATATAAATAATTTAAAGATTTTTATGTGAATGGTATTATTGTTATACATTTTTTATTATCCCAAGTCTGTTATATCATGTAATTTTAAAAATTATATATTAAGAAAAATAATATTGATTTTGTTTTTAATATACTCACACTAAAAGCGGGTCTGAATATTAAATATTTACTTGAATTATTTCTTTTTTATATATAAAAATATTACTAATTTATTATGTAGCAATGGTTGTTATAGTAAGCGCTGATAATATTATGAATAGAAATATTTTTCTAATATATCTTGACTGATAGATAAATATCTTTTAAAACAAGATTTATAGTGATAAATTAATCAGAAACAAATATTAAAATTTGTTGTTACTGATTTATAAGAAAATAAAAAGCTGCATAAAAATAATTTGATATAATACAAACTATTATCATATAAACTTCGTGATGTGTGATAATAAACTTATTTATATTTTATATAAAAATAAGATTTAGAAACCATTATATGCACGTATCATAAAGAATGCTAACTATTTAATAAAAAATAAATATACTTAGCGCCATGGCTTTTGATAACATTAAAAATATATTCTATAAATTTAAATATAATATAAATATAAAGATATATTTACATTGTTATTGTATTAGCATAAGTAATGAATATATGTAATGCATATGATACATATGTAATACATTACCAAAAAATACTCAAGTAAAACTCTAATTTTGATATAATTATTAACATGATGTATCTATAAAATATTTATTATTAAGAATAGATTTAAATTTTTAGACTAGAATTTTGAATAATTATATAATAATTACGATCTTCTAATGCAGAAAGATTCATAATATCTCAATGTAACAAACTTAAAAATATTTGTAATATAAGATCTATTATATTTTAAATTTTAATTTTGTTTTAAAATTTTTATTTTGTCTTTACTTCTAATATCATAAACATGATAATTTAAGATTTAAATTTTTACTGTTAAAAAAATTTTATCCCTTCTTGATATGATTTTTTAACATATAAAAATGCGACATTTTTTGATATTACACGAATAATAAAAAGATGGAATTTTACTCTCATGTAAATAATACCTATTAATAAAAAAATATTTTTTCTATAAAAATTTCCTGAAAATATATGAAAAAATATCAAGTCATTTTATTGTAATCTTCATTGTAAGTAAAACTTTCTAGGTTCTTTAAAGATTAGATAGTACCGTCCCAGTGCAGTACTATAAAACATTTATTCACAATTTAAATTCTGAGCCTAGATAGACACGCTGTACCTGCTCATCTTTCAGGATACTTGTCGGCATACCATGAGAAATTAAATGTCCTTGATTAACAATATATGCACGCTCACATACTGCTAATGTTTCACGAACATTATGGTCAGTAATTAATACACCTAAACCATTATTTCGAAGATGCTGTATAATATTTTTGATATCTGTTACTGAGATTGGATCTATACCAGCAAAAGGCTCATCTAAGAGAATAAATTTTGGATTTGCTGCTAGCGCGCGTGCAATTTCAACCCGTCGTCTTTCACCACCAGATAAAGTGTGCCCCATTCTGTTACGTAAATGATTTTCAATATGAAATTCATCCAATAGCTCATTAGCACGATTTTTACGCTGTGTTTTAGTGAGATCATGACGTATCTCAAGCACAGACATTAAATTATCATAAACGCTTAAACGTCTAAAAATAGAACTTTCTTGTGGAAGATACCCAATTCCACGTCGTGCTCTTGCATGCAGTGGAAGTAAACTAATATCTTCTTGATCAAGAATAATGCGCCCTGAATCACGAGTTATAATTCCAGCTACCATGTAGAATGTTGTTGTTTTTCCTGCACCATTAGGCCCAAGTAAACCAATAATTTCACCAGATCTTACATGTAGACTGACACCTTTTACTATAACACGACCTTGATAGGTTTTAATTAGATTTTCTATAAATAAGGTTGACATGTTAGTAATTTTTGCTCTTTAATGGTATATAAGGTTTATAGTTATTTTTTAATTCTGAAGGCATAAGAATTGTAGTAATTCGATGATCATGATTACTAATAGCTTGTATTTTCTGTTCTTTCATTAAGTAAACAAGATGATCACATTGTATCCTACTATGTAATTGTCTCAAACAAGCATTACCGATTAATTCTATTTTATTGTTTTCTAATTCATAATGAATTTTTTTTGCAGACCCTTGCACTGACGCGTGATTATCTTGCATTTGATAAAATGTTGTGAGATTACCATAAGCATCAACAATCATTTTTTTATTATCGCCATTTGGACGCATCATGATAACTTTAGTTGCTAAGATTTTAATAGTACCTTGCGTGACATGCACATTACCAGAAGCTGTTGCGGTATTGTTTTGTAAATTGACCATCTGTTTTTCTGAATTTATATAAACAGGCTGCCTAAAATCTCTAATTAGTGCAATTGAAGGTGTCTCATGCATTAGAAACAGGCCGCTTATACATACTTTTATGATTACGGCTTTTGTTTTTGATTTCATAAGAAGTTTTTACTTGACCAATTAATTCTGCTGTTTTTTTGCGTAAATTGCCATGTATTTGTGCACTAGTAGATTGAAAGTTTCGACCATAAAGCGTGACACTATCCTTAGCAATAATATCTTGCGTTACTAAGTTCACTATTGCTTTATTTGTTTTAATTTGTTTTATCTCTGTTTCATTAGAAAGACTATTTACTAGAATGTTTCCATATAAATATAGCATATTGTCATGAGTAAGTTTAGCTTGATTGGCGTGTATATTCCAGGCTGGAAATTTTGTATCGTCATATATTTCGATCATAGGATAAATGAAACAGCTAATTTTATGATTAGAGTAATATTGAGCTTTATCGGCCATTATATGATAAGATATAGAACCGTTGCTATTGTATAGTAGTACATGTAAGTTAGTGCTTATATAAATTGGTTCGTTAGCATGATTACTAACATTAAAGATATCTTCTATGTTATTATGAGTGATAAGTATTCCAAAGATTAACAGGGTAACTATAAAAGCTATTAATGTTATCATCCAGTTTTTTATTTTACTCATTACTACTTAAAACACAATCTATGGTCATTTTACCTTTTGATATCAAAATTAAATCACAAATTTCTCGTACAGCTCCACGTCCTCCAGCAGTCCGTGTGATATAGTCAGCCTTAGAAAGCAAGATTGGATGTGCGTCAGACACTGTAATGCTTAAACCTACTTTCGCCATAACTGGCCAATCCGTTAGGTCATCACCAATATATGCTACTTGATGTGCATTTAACTTAAGTTTTTCTAAAATTAAATAGAATGGTTGAATTTTATCAAACTGATCTTCATATAGGTATTTAATGCCTAAAGTAGCGCAACGATCTTTAAGTAATTTTGATTGGCGCCCTGTAATAACTGCAACTTCTATTTTAGAGGTTAACAAGCAATGAATACCATATCCATCACGTACATGAAAACCTTTAAATTCCTCACCATTATTTCCTTGGTAGATTATTCCATTTGACATAACACCGTCTACATCACAAATTAATAATTTTACCTGTTCTGCTTTCTGCATTAATTCCTGACTTACCGGTCCGTAGCAAGTTGAAATAAAAGCGTTTCTATTCTTCATAATAATGATTCACTTGTGTTAGTGCTATCCAGGATTAGATAGAGAGTGGAGAATGTGTAAATAATCTAAATATTATATATAATGTAATATTATAAAATATGTTATAGTATAATAGAGTTTTAAATCAGTTTTAATTTTTAGTATGATTTTATTTATGTATAATATAGTCTTTATGTGGCCACTATGACAAATGTATTCTGACATCAATAAAAGGCAAAAGAATATTACTCAATGAAGAGGTTGAATGCTATAATCTAAAGATTTGAGTTTGACATTCACATGAACTATTATATATATAATATAGTATTGTCTTAATATGTTGTTTTATATCTTTTTTTGTAAATAAAAATATTTTAGGATTAGATTAATCACTCTATATATTAAAGTTGTTTTTTAAAAAACGGTATCTGAATGTATTAGTATTTTTTGTATGATTAGATTTTATCTAAGAACAAAAATCAGACTAAGTAGTCTGATTTTTGTAAAATGTGCCGATATATTAAAATTCTCTATTTTTCATTTGTTAGGTTAGGTTTAAATGGGTATAGATTAATATCGATATAGCAGTTTTAGTATAGTTGAATATAATACAACTTATAATAAGACATAGCATAATTATAAGAAAATTGTTTTTTTATAATGCAAAGATCACAATACTGATGTGTGCGAATTTTGAATCTGATTATATCCAAATATTATTTTATGAGTTTTATTTACTGATAGTGTACTGTTATTTTTAGGTCATGATTTGCGTGACGCGTAACTTTTTTAATTTATTTTATTTTTTTAAGTTATGTTAGTATGTAAAATATCATGAATGTGAACTAGGCCTAATAATTGATCGTTTCTAGAAATCATAACACAGGTAATATTTTTACTTTTCATCATATTCATGACATCGACTACTAATGTTTTAGGTTTTACACGTATGCCAAATTGAGTCATGACGCTATCTATTCTAAGATTTCTTACATCAATGTTCATACTTAAGTTTAATATACGCCGAAGATCTCCATCGGTAAAAATACCTTTAATAAGTCCTTCTATACTGCAAATAACTATAACTCCCATTTTTTTAGATGTCATATGCAGTAACGCTTGACCTAAAGATGCCTCTGGTTGGATGCGAGGAATATCATTACCAGTATGCATAATATCTTCGACGCGAAGTAATAGTTTATGACCTAATGCTCCGCCCGGATGAGAAAGAGCAAAATCTTCTTGCGTAAAACCTCTGGCATTTAATAAAGCGATTGCTAATGCATCTCCCATAACAAGTGTGGCAGTGGTACTACTTGTTGGCGCCAGACCTAAAGAGCAGGCTTCTTGTGGCACTTTAACACATATATGAATCTTTGCAGCACATGCCATTGTGCTTTCGGGTCTGCTAGTGATGCAAATTAATATGATATCACGACGTTTTAAGACAGGGATTAATGTTAAGATCTCTAACGCTTCCCCAGAATTAGAAATGGCGATAACTATATCATTAGTACAAACCATTCCTAGATCACCATGATTAGCTTCAGCAGGATGTACAAAAAAAGAAGGTGTTCCAGTGCTAGCAAAGGTTGAGGCAATTTTTTTACCAATATGACCTGATTTTCCAATTCCCATAACCACTACTTTTCCACGGCAATGATAAATGATTTTGCAAGCATGAGTAAAATCCTCATTGATATACTGATCTAATTGTTGTAGTCCTTCACGTACAATTTGCAATACCGCCCTACCAGTTTTTTGAAAATTACAAGGATTTTCAGTGACCAGGTGCGTCATATATTTTTAGATCCTTGTGCTAGAAAATTATGAATTAGATAGATTTTTATTATTAAAAAATAATGTATATATTATGTATTATCAGTATATGCTATTTTGTGGTATAATTTTATGCTTAAAAATGTTTTATTGCTATAATAGCTCTCTGATGTAATTTGTTTAGATCACGACAATGATAGATAGATTTTTTAGGTATAGATACATAAGCTCTCTCTATAATACGAGTTAGTTTAGATTATTCTTGTCCTCTAAACTAGTCTTTTATATATCAAATTGATAAAATACATGCAAGCTTTGCTGTGTTGAGAATTCAGTAAATAAAATATCAGTATTATACTATATAAAAGCAGGAGAGCATGATTAAATTATAGACTCTTATTTTTAAAAAAAGAAAAATGATTACAGAATACTGAGTAAGGCATAATTAAGTTTACCACTATATTATACTTTTAAAAATATAATGTATTATATATTATATTTTTATTATGCAGAAGAATGGCACATGTTATAAGCATAAGATAATTTCATGCTGAATCATCGATAGATAAAGCGAATATCATGCACTTTGTGTTGTGATAATTTTCACAAGGAGTTAAAAATATTTCTTAAACTAAAATAGTATATTTTTAATAGCTATACATTCTCTCATTAATTAGTTTTTAATTTTTGATTTAATTAAAGAATATTTATTCTTTTTTCTAAAAAAGTGGATTCTTAAACAGTAACAGTCAGTATAGATTATTACAAGATAAGAAATTATTTCTATAATAATTTCTTATCTTGTATATCTAATACTATTAGATATACATAAAAGTAAGTGGATGTTCAATTACTAATACTGAGTGTGTTTATGAGGATCTATAAATAACTAATGTTTATTTTATAAAAAATTATAAAATCTATAAATAGCTCAAGAAATATTAATATTTCTCGGTAATTAATGCTGAGTGGATTATTGTGATCTGATTTTTTTATTTTCATAAAAAGTAACATATAAGAAATAGATGTATATCTTATATTTTAGATGTATATCTTATATTTTAATTGAATAGTTTTCATGGCAGTTATTTACATAGTAGTTATTTAGTAGAATCTGTAATCATTACATAATATATGTTTATCAAAAATCTTTAATTTTTTGTAAAGAAAAAAAGATGTGTTTATTCCTAGCATTAAGCAAGATAATATGACCGTAATATCAAAATTTCTATAATATTAGATAAATATGATATATTTTTTATCTTTAATATAGTAGCATTTATTAATATTTTATAAGATTTATTTTTAAAACATACAACAGATGATTATAGATAATATATAAAATTATACCGCAATATAAAAATAGTCATTCGATTTAATTAGCTTTTTAAAATTAATTATGTACTAAGTGCCAATATGAAAGATATTATCTAGTTCCATGATAGATAGTACGCGATATGGTACATGATATTATTTTATTTTTAAATTAGGTAGTATATGCTGTATATTGGAACTTTTTATTCTGTTTTTGTGAAAATATTATATTTAAGTAATATTAATGGCATTAATGATTTTCTCCGATCAGATATTATGTGGGATCTATTTAAACTGATTTGAGTATATATCATTTTACTACTTTGTAGTGATAGTATTCATATATGCGCTATGTAACCAGTTTATCATTTTGTACTATTAGTTCACAGTAGCGTTTAAATCTAACTAATAAAAACTACTATTATCGTTTTGCTAGTTTACTATATACTGGATTTTTTATAATCTTATCATTCTAAAAAATTGTAAGTGATATAATAACGTAGTTGATAGTTTATTGATTTTTTCTGATTAGAGAGGTTTTATGATAGTTTTAAGATTTTTATGCATAACTAATTTCTATTTTTAATGTGATGATTATTAAGTTACAATGGTAAAAAATTATATTTTGTAAGATTTTTATTAAATGGACATAAAGATCTTAGCTAGGATCTGTGTAAGATCTATTGCTTCTATATTTTAGCGGAAAGCATGCTACATTTTATTAATTTAATGAAGTTTATAGTTAAATCTGACATGCAGGAAACAATACATGATATTGTCAGAGCTATTATATATAGCGCAAAAAAGAGGATTGTTGCACCCTCTTGATTTGCATTTTGCTCGAGTTATCTCAGGAGAAGATGCACCTTTGCTTATGTTTTTTGCGGCATTAGTGAGCCGTAATACTAGAGAGGGGCATGTATGCTTATTACTCGATAAATTACGTTTTGAAGTTTTTTTTTCTGGTATGCATCAAGATTTAGCTCAGATGATATGGATGTCGGTTGGAGCTCCAGAAAATATTACAGATATCCTACTAAAACATTCAGCAGTGAGTGATGGAAAGTTACCTGCACCGTTAGTTTTAGATAGAGAGCGTCTCTATTTGTATCGAATGTGGTGTAACGAAATAGTTATCGCTAAATTTATACAAGATAAAAACTCTTCATTTTCTATAGATGAGCGCAAGACGCGTAAAATTTTAGATCGTTATTTTGGTCAAGATGCGTGTGATTTGCAAAAAATTTCTGCAGCAGTAGCTCTCACACGACAAATAGCAATCATATCTGGTGGCCCTGGTACCGGAAAAACCACCACGGTGGCTAAATTCTTAGCTAGTTTTATTGAGTTGTCACTAAAACCACAATGTATCAAGGTGGTTTCACCAACAGGTAAGTCTGCCTTAAAGTTAAGTGAGGCGCTTGGTAATGCCATAAAGAGGCTAAAGGCAAGTGATTATATTTTAAGTAGCTTTCCGCGAGACGCCGTTACACTTCATAGGTTATTAGATATCATCCCAAATAGTCAGTATTTCAGATTTTCTGCAGAAAATCCTCTTCGACTTGACCTATTGGTTATTGATGAGGCATCGATGATCGATTTATCTATGATGTCTCGTTTAATTACTGCATTACCTCATCACGCACGGGTTTTGTTGCTTGGAGATCGAGATCAATTAACTTCTATAGAAGCTGGATCTGTTTTCAGCGATCTTTGTTGTCATGCAGAGAATTATTATAGCTCTACAAGAGCTGAACAGCTTTTCCGTTTAACGGGTTGTAAACTGAGTAAGCAGGTAGCTAAGCAAAATAATTTAATAGGTGACATGATTTGTGTACTTACTAAAAGTTATCGATTTAAGCGATCATCTGGTATCGGTCAATTAGCGTTAGCAGTAAATAATGGACAGGTTCAGTGTACTGAGAAGATACTAAATGGTACATTTAGTGATGTGTGTCGTATTGCGATTAGATGCAAAACAGATTATAAGAGGCTAATAGAAAGTTGTGCTGATGGATATAGAACTTATTTATCTTTGCTTCACGCTGGTGCTAAACCTTATCAAGTATTAACTGCTTTTAGATGTTTTCAAGTTTTATGTGCAGTGCATAATGGGTTGTTTGGTGTAATAGAGTTAAATAAGCATATTGAAAATATGTTGCGTCAGGTTGGATTAATTAGTAAGGGTCCCTCTGTTATACAAGAATGGTATATTGGACGTCCAGTAATGATTATGAGTAATGACCAAGATATGAAATTATTTAATGGTGAGGTTGGTATAGCAATGGAAGATTATGATCACGAGATGAAAGTATGGTTCTTATTATCTGATGGTAGCATTACTGCAGTTCAAACTTGTTTTTTACCATCGCATGACACAGCTTTTGCTATGACAATACATAAATCACAGGGTTCAGAGTTTGATCACGCTATAGTTATTTTACCAAATCAAATTATACCAGTTTTAACGCGTCAATTAGTATATACAGCGATTACTCGTGCAAAGAGAAAGCTCACTATTTATTCTAAGAAATTAATTTTTGAAAGCGCAGTAAGATCTTGCGTATCACGTCAAAGTGGCTTAAGAGATAGGATTTTTAGCAGCTTTAAAATAGAATGAATTGCAAAATTAATAAAGTAGATAAAAATTGCAAAACACTTACTTATTAGATAGCATGTATGTTTTTTAACTAGTTAATCTATACTAATAATAGTATTATGATAGTGTGTTGATTATATATAATATGCTCAGTAATAGTTATAAAACCATCATATGAACCAGTTGAACCAGTTTTAATCGTAAACATCTAATAATTATAAAAATCAATATTATAACATTACTGTTAAATTAATATTAATATCAATATACCACTAAGTTATTTTTCTTGCAATTCAAAAAGAATAAATATTGGATATTTCGTATAAAGATGGTCATAAAATGCTTATTTATATTTTTATTGGATTTCATGGCGACTAGAATATACTTGGTGTTTTTTTTTATAATCAATCAAAAAGTTTTATTAAGTACAAAGATATGTGTGTTATATATAATCGGGATAATTTTGCCTATATTCCATAAACTACTTTGAAGATTTATTGGGGTTTGCTGCACCCCCCCCCTCAAAGGAGATGCAAGTAAAAGCATTTAGCGTACTCAGTGCATATTTATTTATGATATTATGTTCAGCTTAATGCATGAGTTATGCATATAGTTGCCAACTTAATTATCAGTTATTTTTTTTGCTATTGAGAGCGGATGATAGGATGTTATTCATAGGTCTCGATTATTTTTTTACTTTTAAAGTAATCTCGATTAATGTAATGATAAATATATCAATATTGAGATTTTATGATTTTTACTGGATTTTTTTCTTCTTCTGTTAAGGCATTTACTCGTTTACGTACACGAAACCAGCCTAGTGTGAGCACTATTCCAAGAAATGGAATTGATGCAATAGTATAGGTGCCATTTGGATAATCGAACGCCATTAAAATTAGAACGCTTACTAAAAATAGTAGCGTTAACCATGATGTAAAAGGAGCACCTGGCAGCTTAAAGCTAATATCTTCAGCCCTTCCTTCTTTAATAGCTTTTCGTAAGCGCATTTGACATATTACTATAAAAGCCCAAGATGAAATAATACCAAGCGTTGCTATATTGAGGACAATTTCAAATACGCTAGAAGGTACAATATAGTTCAGATATACTCCAATTATATATACACTTACTGTCATTATTATCCCAACATAAGGAACTTGATGTTTACTCATTTTAGACATGCATTTTGGGGCTGATCCACCCATAGACATGGATCTAAGAATGCGACCAGTAGCATATAGTCCTGAGTTTAAGCTGGATAATGCTGCACTTAGTACGACTATATTCATAATACTGCCGGCGTATGGTACGCCTAATTTTGAAAAGAAAGTGACAAATGGACTCTGTCCTGCTTGATAGGCATTCCAAGGTAGTAGTAGTACTAGTAATACTACTGATCCAACATAAAATAAACCGATACGCCAGATAACTCTATTAATAGCTTTCGGAAGTATATTTTTAGGATCTTTACATTCTCCTGCGGCGGTACCTACTAGCTCAATTGATGCAAATGCAAATACAACTCCTTGTATTAGCACAAGAGCTGGTAAAAGACCATTGGGGAAAAATCCACCATTATCAGTAATTAGATAGAAACCAGTAGCATTTCCAGCTAAAGGTTGACCACTTCCTAAAAATACAACACCTACAATTAAAAAGACTACAATAGCTAAAACCTTGATCATAGCAAACCAAAATTCCATTTCTGCAAACCACTTAACTCCAACCATATTCATACTGCCAACAATAGCTAAAGCACCAAGGGCAAATACCCACTGCGGTATATCGCCACAAGCATTCCAATAGTGCATATATAATGCCACGGCTGTAATATCAACAATACCAGTCATCGCCCAGTTTATAAAATACATCCACCCAGTAACATATGAAGCTTTTTCTCCTAAGAATTCACGAGCATAAGAGACAAAGCTTCCACTAGAGGGTCGATGTAAAACTAGCTCACCTAATGCACGTAAAATAAAAAATGAGAAAATACCACATACTAAATAGACTAAAGCTAATGCCGGTCCGGCAGTTTGAAGGCGTGCACCAGCGCCGAGAAAAAGACCTGTTCCAATTGCGCCTCCAATGGCAATCATCTGTACATGGCGATTATCCATGGCTTTGTGATAACCAGAATCTTGTGCATTTAACCAACGTCTTTTTGAAGCACGTTTTTCTGCGCCTACTGTTTTATCTGCGTTCATATGTAATCCTGATTCTTCTGTAAACGAATATTTTAGTTACCGCTTCAGGCATGTTTTTTCTTAATAGGATCAGAATAAATTTCTGATATGATTTACTAAATCAAAAGATTAAAAACCTTTTTTATGATATTTATACTCACGAATTATTCCTTGATTTGATGTCTTGGTTTGTAGTTTATATTTCTATTATTATAGAAATTTAGGGAATAACTTTAATCTACTCGTATAAATAAACGGAAAATATCAAATTATCTTTGATATGTTGCACTTTATTATCAATTATTAACCACACTTTACTGTGTTGTTCATCTCTTGATTGTTCACCAGAATGGTATTATACAATACTATATGGAATCTTAAGTGTATTCAAACCAAGTCTGTCACTGAATGTTAGTTACGGATAGAATTGGCGAAGATCAGTAACGCATAAGGGATGTAGTGTAACTATTACGTATTAAGATTATTACATAATGTATTACTTCATATTAAATAATGTATTACTTATACTTAGTAAGTAAGGTATAACAAGATATGAATTACTTAACAGTTAGCATACTTAACTGTAATATTAACTTCATGTATATAGTATACAATACTATTAAAAGTGGAGCTTTTGGTATCAAGTTAAGTTTAAGAAGAGTGATTATGATAATTCATCAATGATCATGGTGTAATTAGTTAGACTAAAAAATAAAGTTAAAATATTTTTTATCATCTAATTTTTCCATTACCAAGATAGTTCATAAGTCATTACAATTTTTACCACTTTTACCTCCTCTGTATGATGTTTCTCACGAGATAGACATCATGAGTTAATAAATAGTATTTAGAGTATATCCTAGATTAGAATTCGTTTTAATATTCTTTAAATTCAGTTACTTCAAACTTTTCTTTAGGGTTTTATGTTTTTAATTTAGCATGTTTTCTTCCTCCAATTTTCAACGACCAAAAATATTAAGAGTTTGATTAGTGATCAAGCCACTCTCAATTTCTCGCAGAGCAATAACAGTAGATTTATCATTTCCTTTAGGAACTAAAGGAGTTTTACCACCTATTTGGATTTGACGTGCCCGGCGTGCTGCTATTAGCACTAGATCGAAGCGATTTCCAACATTTTTTACTGCATTTTGAACAGTTACTCGAGCCATGGATGTCTAACTCCACTAATAGTGATATAAAAGAACTATAAATGATTAGATTTTGCTATCAAGTTTATATTGCTATCAAGTTTATATAGTTAATAGTAGTCAATAGGTTGTTATTATACGTGTATTTTATTAGCTCTCCAATAATTTACGAATTAACGAAGAATGATGTATTGCTTGGTGATGAACGCTTAAATTTTCGGAGCGTATAATAGCTTGCAAGTCTATAAGTGCGCGATCAAAATTTTCATTAATTATTAGGTAGTGGTATTCTGTATAATGCTTCATTTCATCGATAACTTGAGTCATGCGTTGCGTAATAACAGTTATACTATCTTGGTCGCGTTTATACAAACGACGTTTTAGCTCATCTTTTGATGGAGGTAAAATAAATATACTGCGTGAGGTTGGCATGATGCGTCGAATTTTTCTAGCGCCTTGCCAGTCTATATCAAGAAATATATTGATACCTTTCTGTAATTTATTCGTGATGTTTTGACGTGAAGTACCATAATAATTTCCAAATACTTTAGCATACTCCAGAAATTTTTTTTGATGAATCATATTTTGGAACTGGTTGTGATTAACGAAATAATAGTGTTCACCATGGCTTTCTCCAGGTCTTTTTTTGCGTGTAGTATGCGAAATAGATATTTGTGTGTTATATAGTGCCTGTGTTTTACACAGCGCTTTAATTAGGCTAGATTTACCCGCTCCACTAGGGGCGGAAACAATGAATAGTATCCCTGGAGTCATTATGCTTCTTTAAAATTCATATATACTTTTGATATATAATAATCTACGCATTTACTCGAATGTTAATTTATTTTAGGTTAAAGATAAATATAGGAATATTATGCTTTACCCATGTTTTAACATATAACCCATTTATGTACATATCTTTAATGATACCATGAATTTTATTGTTATATGATATATATAATATACTTTATCTGGAATTTTTCATTCTTAATGTGAAGTCAAATCTACCGTTCTTCTAAATATACAAGTTATTTTTATTAAATTAATTTGAATATTTGAATATTTGGTCTTTTCTGTATTGCAATATTTTCTGTATTACAATATAAGTTCTGATGTGAGAGATAAATAGATTTTTTTAAGTTTTCATTGAAACATAACCCTCTATTTTATGCATATTTATGCATAATTATACAATTTTAGGAAAATATAACAAGTTTTATTAGGTATTTGATTAATACTGGTGAGTTATCTTGTTTTTATTATAAGACGTAAGAATAGATGTAGAGCCTTTTCTATATTCCTTTTCTATATTCTATGATTTTATCATGGATCCTCTGAGATAGAAATTATTAGATTTTTATGCTGATTTATTTATATAACCGGGATATTATTTACTATCTTCAGTATTCTTTATTTTGCTTTGATATGTGTTTATAAACTTACTTATGAATATATTCTTTGGTATTGCTAGTATATTACTACTAATTTTTTACTATTACGATAATAACAAGCTAGTAGTTGTATGAGCGTACATATGCTGAATTATATCTTTGTATTTTGTAATGTTAATATAGATATTTCATATACACAAATTAAATTTATTTAAATATCTGATATTTCTTACTAGTATGTTCTAACTAGATAGTTATCTTAACTTAAGATATTTTAATCAAAATTATTTCGCATAATACGAAATAAAGTTAGTTTATTTTTAATAATATATAAGAATTTTTGCAATTATCTTTTAAATACAAGTTTATATCATAATTAGTTAATTGACACTATTGTTACTAACTTTATTGTGTAACCTCGTAAAGGATTGGTTTGATATGCACACAATTTAGCAGTAACACTTTT
This sequence comes from Candidatus Erwinia haradaeae, assembly GCF_900698885.1. Classification (GTDB taxonomy): domain Bacteria; phylum Pseudomonadota; class Gammaproteobacteria; order Enterobacterales; family Enterobacteriaceae; genus Erwinia_E; species Erwinia_E haradaeae_H. The sequence continues at coordinate 987,269 of NZ_LR217705.1, read as the reverse complement.
AATAACGGTAAGTTGAGTGTTAGTAAATTTATTTAAATAAGTGTAAATAGAATAAAAATTGATATTATTATTAGTATAAAATATTGTTAGAGAGATAAAGTGATCAAAAAATTGTATCAGTTAAAAAATTCTAACATAGTTCTCAATATTAGATCATCTGTGCTTTCTGCGATCTGTAATATAGTAACGCGTAATATGTTTTATCAGTTTTTTAGAAAATGAATTTATAATGAGTATATAATATATAATTAATTTTCAATAATCATGAAGAACTGGATTTGTATTATTAGAAATTCATAGCGTCTGTATAGTCATCATGTCACATGCCTCTATTTTAGATTAATATTTAGATATTTAAGAGAAAATGCTTAGTTTTTGTTTTTAATTGGCACATATTAAGAATTGCATTACAATTATAAAAATATTATAGATTAATTTAATATTAAGTAGCAAAATTTTTAGCATACTGAACTGAGATTAATTATCATTTATCCTTATTTCCAGCTAATAGCTTGTGCTGGTGTTCTATAGACAAAATATTTTTCTTCAGTAGCCATCCTGAGAAGAATAAATTAAGCTATTAACAAATATTAAAATAGAAGCTTGTATAAAAATAATGAGTATATATTTAATATTTTGGTTCTACATTGTTACTAATTTTGTATATGATAACTTACTATTATTACAATAGATGTTGGCGAAACATTGATTCTATAAAACACTAGCGTAGTTTATTTTTAAGAAAATTGTAAAATATTAAATAGAAAATTTAAGAGAAATACAAAGAGTTCGTCTTATTAGATGTATTGTCATCTAATTATTGTTTAATGAGATGGATTAAATTAACATATCGCTTATTAATCTGCAAAATAATAAAGTATTCTTGCGTGACTAGATATTAAAGAGAATGTTTTTAAAATTGTTATGTAAAATTAAAATTTGTGTGACATGTGATTTTTATCGGTTCTATAAGGGATGCTTTTAAGCAGAAATACTATTTTCGAATAATTTAAAGATTAGAAAAGTTTATGCTATTAGTTGGTTATTTTTGATAAAGCCTTAATATTCGTTATCATTTAGTCTTATCAATTCCCTAGAATTATCTCGTAATCTTTTAGAATTGATGTGAAATTACATGTCAGGAGTAAGCAATTATATCTAGAATCCTTCATTAATTGCATAAATTTTATAAGCGATATTTATGATAATTAGTAGAATATTAGTTATTTATTTTGAGTACATAGTATATAATTTTCTGATGCCTTTTCGCAAATAAGATACTTAGTCATGATAATATTTTTTATCGTTTATGATTTTATAATACCAGAATAATTCTATAAGGTGATATATTGTCTAGTGACATAATATAAAACACTAGTTTGTGTGGCTTTGACAATTCGATGCAGGCGTGAATATTTAATATCTTTCTATCAAGATCAGAAGATTTAAGAAAACATATTCCAGTATGCACTGGAATGCATGTAATTTTTAGTAAAAGATTCAAAAGTTATAAGGTTTTGCAGGGGTTATATATCTATCTAATTTTAGTATGCTCTTGTAATAAATGATCGGTGCAATATTCCATGAACTGTAATTCCAGTGCAGCATCATTGTTAATATTAATTTAGACATATCATGGAAACATTCAGTATGGTCAAAATTTCTGAGGATATTTATCTTAATTATACAGAATATTTTTCTGTATTAAAGTTAAGTTTTGCAAGTAAAAAGAAGCATAGTAATAAAATTAGTTATTTTTGAGGTTTTTTATGTTTACCGGTATCGTGCAAGGTATAGCGGAGTTGTATTATATTGAAGAAAAACAAAATGTACGAACTTATATTTTTAAAATGCCAAATCTTTTTTTAGAAGGACTAAAGACGGGTTATTCAGTTGCAAATAATGGTTGTTGTCTTACGGTTACACAGATAATAGGTGATTATGTTAGCTTTGATTTAGTAGCAGAGACACTATTAAAGACTAATTTAGATATGCTTAATGTAGGGGATAAGGTTAACATAGAGCGCGCAGCTAGATTTAGCGATGAAATTGGGGGTCATTTTGTGTCTGGTCACATCATGGCGACTGCAATAATCACTCAAATCTGTAATAAAAAAAGCAATTATACAATTTGGTTGACTATAGATGTTTTGAAGAAAAAAAAATATATTTTTTATAAGGGATTTATCACTATTGATGGAATTAGTTTAACTGTCGGGGAGGTTACACAAAAAGAATTTTGTGTACATCTTATTCCAGAGACTTTATTGCGTACCACATTGGGTCAAAAAAATATTGGCGATAAGGTAAATATTGAGTTCGATCTTAATACTCAAGTTATTGTAGATACAGTGGAGAGAGTATTAGCGACAAGTTAGAGTTAGTTTTGTTAAGAGTTCATTGTTGGTATAAATGATCCATAATTTCTTTTGAATTATATTCATTCATAGATAGAGAGAACTTCACTTAGCGAGTAATGTATACTAGACTATTTTAGTAACATAGAATTTTAGCAATACAGGATTAAAGAGTAGAGATTATGTTACATATATAGTAAGAAAAATACGATATTTTTATCTATTGACTAAAATTAGACTATATTATAGAAGGTTCAGATTGAATGATTATTATATAATGATAATTTTTATTAATTTTTTTTTGTGCATTAGTGATTATAAGATAATTTTAGAAGATTCTAAAAAATCAGCTGTGAACTCTCCCAGATAACATAAAATATTTACAGATATATTCTATATTAGTAATAATTACGAAAATGTAAACATAAGGTAGATGATATTTCTGCTAATATATTTTAAAATCAATACAGAAATATTTAATAAATAGATGTGACAAGATCTACTTGTTAGGTATCAGTTTATGATTTTAAGCAATCTAGTCATGGAATGCAAAAATTTGATTTAGATTCTAGATGATATATATGAGTAGGTTGATCAGATATAGATCATGAGATGTATATAGATGATATCTTCATAATTTTATTATGAAGTGAAATGACTAAATATAAATATAGGATATATTATAAAAAATAACATGAATAGATAGTTATTTAAAAAAATATTTTTATTAATTTTATCTTTTAAGTAATTTTACCAGTCTTAGAATAACATCCCAACTACTCTACAATAAATAACATAATCTATGTTAATAAAATTTTTATTTTAAGTTCTAAATCTTTTAATAAATATTGCTTATCTTAGAATAAGAGATAACTATACTCAAGATCAATAACTCAGACTGATAATTATATGAGAATATGATTGAATTTAATAATTATTAAACCTATGAAAAATCATTTTTCTGAGATTATGTATATATTGTGCTATAGAGTTAGTTGATATTTTTTTTGTAAGTTATGTATGGAATTGTGGTTAGTTACAATTTGTAATAGTATTACAGGTTAAGATTCTATTTAATCATAAACCAGCAGTAAGATACTTATGCTTCATGATTATTTGATAAATATTAGTAAATTTTAGTATCACTATGATTTGTTAACTAGAGTCTGCGTAAACAAGCTAAATGTTAGGTTGCGCGAGTGATTATCTAGATCTATTTTTATAATGTGGGTATACATCTTTGGTGTTGGAGTATACATAGTATATCATAGATATCTTTTAGATATTTCTTAGAGTAAGGGGGTACAATTACATACTATGATATGCTTTATCATGAGGTTTTATCTAAAAATACTCTTTTAATATGGTGCCATTTTCATAAAAACGGATAATAATAGGTACTAAAGTCACTCTTATGAAATTAGCACTGTGCAACTTTTTTAATAAAATACTTTCATTAGGTAATAGCCATGTCGAATAGTAAAAAAAAAGTCATTATTGGAATGTCTGGTGGAGTAGATTCTTCTGTGGCGGCTTTTTTGCTTAAAAAGGAAGGTTACCATGTTGAAGGTTTATTTATGTGTAACTGGGAAGAGACAGAGAGCTCTATAAGTTACTGCAGTATAGCAAAAGACTTATCTGATACAGAAATTGTATGTGATCAACTTGGCATTACTCTTCATACTATTAATTTTTCTGCAGAATATTGGGATAATGTATTTTCATATTGTTTAACAGAATATAAAAGAGGTCGTACTCCAAATCCAGATATTCTCTGCAATAAAGAGATTAAATTTAAAGTTTTTTTGGAATTTTCTACAGAAGAGTTAGGAGCAGATTATATCGCTACTGGTCATTATGTACGTCGTCAGGGGGATTATGCAAAAATTTGTTTGCTGCGTGGTTTAGATCTCAATAAGGATCAAAGTTATTTTCTTTATACTCTAGAGCCTCAACAGATTTCACAGAGTTTATTTCCTCTCGGGGCTTTATCTAAATCTGTTGTACGAGACATTGCTGCGCAGTTAGGACTTATTACCGCAAATAAAAAAGATTCTACTGGTATTTGTTTTATTGGAAAGCGCAAATTTATGCAATTTTTATCCAATTTTCTACCTGAAAAGCCTGGCGTGACTCTATCTGTACATGGTGAAACAGTAGGTTGCCATCAAGGCGTATATTACTATACTATAGGTCAACGAAAAGGTTTAGGTATTGGTGGCCGTAAAAATAGTAATGAGCTTCCTTGGTATGTAGTGGATAAAGATGTCTCTAACAATATGCTTGTTGTCGCACAAGGCTCAAATAATTCTCGGTTACTTTCAAGAGGCTTTATCACTAATCAGCTGCATTGGATAGATTGCAATACTCCAGTAGATCCTATACGTTGTACCGTAAAAACACGTTATCGTCAGAAAGATATACCTTGTACATTGATTCCATTGGATAGTCATTCTGTTAAAGTAATATTTAACTATCCAGTGGCAGCAGTGACACCAGGGCAGTCTGGAGTTTTTTATCTTAATGATATGTGTCTTGGTGGTGGTATTATTGATCAGCGTATACCGATGTATCATATCTAACTGCACGCGAAAGGGGTCTCTGTGGTAAAGAATTATCATGATATTATCTTGGCACTATCAGGTATTTGTCAATCAGCATATTTAGTGCAACAACTATCTCGCTATGGAAAGTGCCCTGCAGATATTTTTAAAATATCTTTAAGCAGCTTATTCAATCTGCAGCCACCTTCCATTTTAGCTGTATTTGGGAATCAGAAATCTAATATAAAATGTGGTTTAGAAACGCTCGTTGGCCTTTTAAACAGCAGAAGCTCTCAAGGTTTAGTCATTGAAGTCACCCATTATGCTATGAGTTTAATAGGATTGGAGCGTAAACTCAATAAAAATCAGTTGGCTTTAGGAGATTTAACTAATCGTATTAGGGATCTAAACAGGCAATTAGAGTACTATTCCATGGAATCTGAGAAGTTGTTAAGTTTGATTGCAGAGATTTATGTAGATATTATCAGCCCACTTGGTTTACGTATCCAAGTTCGCGGTTCTGCAGAGATACTAAAAAATATTAATATACAGAATAAAGTTCGTGCGATGCTATTGTCTGGTATTCGCTCTGCAGTATTATGGAAACAGGTTGGTGGATCTCGTTGGCAACTTATGTTTTTTCGTAACCGCTTGATGAATGAAGCTCAATTGATATTAAAAGATCTTTCAAAAAATTAAGTATAAAATGTTATCACCTTAACCCTAGAGAAGTTATAATGGAATTATCCCCGTTAACTGCTATATCACCTATAGATGGCCGATATGGTGAAAAACTTATGCTACTGCGGTCTGTTTTTAGTGAGTATGGCTTGTTAAAATTTCGCCTGCAAGTTGAAATACGTTGGTTACAAAAGTTATCTACCTGTCCAGAGATTAAAGAAATCCCTAAATTCTCTAAGCTTGATAATCAATTTCTTGATGCGCTCTTTACAACTTTTAGTGAAGAGGATGCTTTACGTATTAAGACTATTGAAAAAACCACGCATCATGATGTCAAGTCAGTAGAGTATTTTTTGAAAGAAAAAATGTCTACTGTGCCGACTCTGCATGCTGCATCCCAATTTATTCATTTTGCTTGCACTTCAGAGGATATAAATAATTTATCGTATGCGCTTATGTTAGAGCATTCTCGTCAAAAAATTATTATTCCATATTGGCAGCATATGATTACTATAGTCAGGGGTTTTTCTAAGCAATATCGAGAGGTTCCGCTTCTTTCGCGTACTCATGGACAACCGGCGACACCTACGACATTAGGTAAGGAAATTGGAAATATAGCATACAGATTACAACGGCAATTAGAACAGCTTAATAATTTAAAGATTCTCGGTAAAATAAATGGTGCTGTCGGTAATTATAATGCACATAAGATTGCTTATCCAGAAGTTGACTGGCATCAATTCAGTCAGGATTTTGTCACTTCATTAGGTATTACATGGAACCCATATACAACGCAGATTGAGCCTCACGATTTTATTGCGGAGATGTTACATTGCATGATGCGATTTAATACAATCTTAATTGATTTTAACCGTGATTTATGGGGTTATATTGCATTAAATCATTTTAAACAAAAAACAATTTCCGGAGAAATTGGTTCTTCTACTATGCCGCATAAGGTTAATCCAATAAACTTTGAAAATTCTGAAGGTAATCTTGGATTATCCAATATTATCATGCAGCACCTTGCAAGTAAATTACCAATTTCTCGTTGGCAGCGTGACTTAACCGATTCAACTGTTCTTCGCAATTTAGGCATGTGCCTAGGATATTCCATAATTGCTTATCAAGCTACCTTTAGTGGAATTTTACAATTAGAAGTGAATTATGATTCTCTGCTTAATGAACTTAATGATCACTGGGAAATCTTAGCAGAGCCAATTCAGATAATGATGCGTAGATATGGTATTACAGATTCTTATGAAATATTAAAAGAGTTTAGTCGTGGAAAATTATTGTCTGCTGAAGACATAAAGATATTTATTGATGATTTAGCGCTACCAGAGAAAGCTAAAGAACGCCTTCGGAAAATTACACCATCAAACTATTTGGGATATGCTATACAATTAGTTGATAACTTATAGCGTCCTATTTTAGAAAATTTGATATAATAGATGATTATATTAGATTCTTTATGATAAAAATAAAAGTTTAGAAACATGTCCGATACATAGAGATACAATTTTTAGAAGTAAGAGAAAATTCATGTAGTATTAAAATAAATCAGCTATAATATCTAAGTCAGAGGGTATCAGAATGTTACATAAAATATAATTATCGTTTAAAATAAGCAAAGCTCTAAGGTTATTTACTGACGGTTGTTTTAACAGTTAAAATAGTATTTTCACCATGTTAATTGTATCCATTTAAAATAATTGATTAAATTTCTTTATCCTCCAAAAACACTCTCATAGTTAATTCTAAGAAATGGAATGTAAGTTTTACTTAGAAGAAGAAACAAGAAAGGCCGGGTTCAGGCATGAGGTTTTTGGTAGATAGTTAATAGCTTTACCTTGCCAATCATTGATTGTAGCGCCGGCAGCCAAGGCTATTGCATGTCCTGCGCCTGTATCCCAAATATTTGTAGGCTCTAATCGTAAATAAAATTGAGCTTTTCCTTCAGCAACCATACAAAATTTTAATGAAGAGCCAATTTTTACTATATGATGGCAACCTAGAGTGTCAAGGTAATGAGACATTTCACCATCTTTTGAATGTGATCGACTAACTACTACCACTGGGGGTTTTAGGGATTTTACTTGAATTCGTATTCGGTTCTTTTTGTTTTCTTTCCAAGCTATACCTGCTATTGCAGAATAAAGTATCGCAAATACTGGCGCATATACCACACCAAGGATTGGCTCTCCTTTATTTATTAGGGCAATATTGACTGTAAATTCACCATTACGTTTAATAAATTCTTTTGTACCGTCCAATGGATCAACTAACCAATATTTTTTCCAGTTTTTTCTAATTTCCCAACATATTACTTCTTCTTCTGATAAGATTGGTATTGTAGGGGTCATCTCTTGAAGTCCTGCGGTGATAATGTGGTGTGCCTTAATATCCGCAGTTGTTACTGGAGAATGGTTTTCTTTTTGTCTAATATTAAAGGGGGATTCTCCATTGTATACTTGCATAATAGCATCGCCGGCTTTACGGGCTAGATGACATACTTCTTTTAACATTGAAACTCCGTAAGCTTTTTGTTTAAGTAGTTTTGTAGATAAAGTGGTATTTATGAGCTTTCGGCTCGGATAGTTAAAATATTAAAATACGTATAACAATATTAATTAATATGAATATAGCAATATAAATATATTAATAATAATATTACAAGGAAATTATTATTAATCAAAATTTAGTTTTATGCAGATAAAAATTTCTTAACTAATGATTGCAACTAATGATATCACGTAATTTATACAAAAAATACTATTCTTGGTATAGATTAATTATGCTTAGTTTTGATATACACTGTAGTACTAATGAATGCTAAATATCATTACATTATGATAGGGTTAGTAATTTTTTTTTTAGAAAAATACTGTCAAGTTTTTTTATTTTTCAACAGAAAAATCAGTAATAATTTTATTATCATGTTTTACATGTAATTTAATTTCCTATGATAGGAATATTTTTTTGAATATACGTTATTATTTGTAATAATGTTATGTTTTAATTGAGTATGAATCTTTAATTTAGGGTTATAAAGAGATATTCTTATTATATTTAGATTTTTTAAATGAAGTAATCTCAATAGTATCACTAAATTTTATTTAGAGTTCATATGATTTTATTATTTCAGTGATAGAAAGGTGATCTTTTTTCTTATGCTTTAGACAAATTACCGATGCCGCATATATTATTTAATTTTTGAATATGGTTAAATTTATAATTTACTTAACTGTAATAACAGATTTTAGTGTAAATGAAAGGTATACCTCATTTATTCAAAAATTTTTAAGTATTTTGATATATATAACACATGTAAAATATACAGAACTTTTAGCTAGAAATTAATAATACCTTATATTTTTACTGTTTGATCGATAACAACAAACTATTCATTCTGAAACGATTGATTATTACATTTTATAGCATAGAGATAAAGTAGCACATGCATCCTTTAATCATAATTACTTCTAAAGATAAATTTTTACTGACTGTAGCGTAAATATTTTATCATTGTTTAATATTAATACGATTTTATTTTAAAATAAGATAGTATTAAGCTATTATAAATTAAGATCTTAATATATATAAGTATATAGGATCATGATTGCTTACAAAGCATTAAGTTTTTTATTTTACTGGTACGCTCTGGTAATTATTTTTTCTAACAGATCCTGTATTCAAGTACTTAAGATGATCTTTCTAGCTTAGACTGAGCTTTAACTGAGCACGTGATAAGATGATGTGCTTACTATATAGTATCACTACATTACATATTGTGTTTATATGCTTAAAATTTATGACTAATTTTATTAGTATCTCTTAATTCATATATACATTTTTAATGCAAGTTTTATAATTGTGTATAACATAATTAGTGAATTTTATTTCACTAAAAAATAAAAATAAAAATATTTATTTGTTCTCAAATAGTAGAGATACTTAGTAATAAAAATTAATAATGACAGTATTATAGCGTTGAATATAAGGATGATTGCACTACGGAAATTAATGTTTTATTTTAGAATCTTGAGTTGAAATAATTCTAATCGCATGAGTATTTTTGAAATTGTTTTAATGAAAAAAATACCTATTGTACCGCCTAATAATGCAGCCAACATTGTCACTTTGTCATTACAGAAAAATCTCTGAAATATTCCACCTGCAGTAAATAAACCAAGTAATGGTGTCATGTATATAAAAAACGCTGTTATAAGAACTGTATTTTTACTTATAGATAGCTCGACTTGCTGGTCGTTAAGAAATTTTTGTTTATCACAAACTATAATCTTATGCATGTTCTCTGTATTATTGGAATGCAAGATGGATTCTAATAAGTTTAAAGAAAGAGAGCAGTTTTTACAAACTATATTCTTTTGGACATGCAGCGTCAGAATATTATTCTGATATGATGCTACGGTTGCTATTACTTTGATCATAATATGTTTCCTAACATTATCTTATCATGGATCCCTATAGACTTAGATGGAAAAGATAAATTCATTGCAGTACTCTAATATTTGATATATGTAATTGTCATATTAAGTGATTTTTAAAAATAGCCAGCAATGTTGTTTGTTTATATATGTCATAAGCAGATTAGCTAATATGATTTATATTGAATAAGCATCAATATAGATTCTAAGATATATAGAATTATATATAAATTCTTTATATGTGGTAGTAAGTATATGAGTAATATACTTCTTAAAGAAGACAAAAATTCTTCTTTAAGAAGACAAAAACCTAAAGCTAATCACGTTACGTAATGTTTGTAGCTAAATGAAAAATATCATAGATTGTTTTATATTTTATTTATAGATTAACGTTTTCCCTAAATATATAGCGCAATGATGATATCATTTCTCTAGATTCATTAATTAATATAAAAATCCACCATCCGGCGGTTTATTTTAGGTTTTCTTGTGTTAATGTTGTTAGTGTTTATGAATACAATCTATCTAGAATACTATAAAAATATTTATAATATTAGTGATATTAGAATTTTATAATAATCTTATTGTTAACTTAACGATAATTTAGAATTGAATAGAGAATTAATTTGTTATTTTGTATTTATTTTAAAATAAAATATCTAGTGGATCTCACCAAGATATCTAAGATTATTAAGTGTTAACGATTAATATTGTATACGCAATACAGTTACTTTCATCTATAATGGGAGATATCACTTACATCATAATATTTATATTAAAGAATAGTAGTGCTTAATTAAAGAATAATAAGGATTAATTCACTTCTTTTGTAATCTATCTATAATTCACTATTGCAATATTTTTAGTTTTAAATTATGAGGTGTCTTTTATAACTTGAATATAATTATGATGTAATTTTTTATTTTTTTGTGTTAAGTATGGTTATGAAAATTATGACGGATATCATCAGTTATGTTCTGGGAATAATATATCTCTGCACTGAGTTATGATTCTCCATCGACTGAAAAGCAATCTAAAAAATAGAAATAAATGTTATTATTGTTTTTATGTACATGATATTTATGTTGACGTAACCCCTGTATCAAACATTATTATACGATAATAATATGATAGAATAGTCTTTTTTTTGTAGCCAGTCCAAATTTATCATGAGATCCTGATAAATCATATCCACTTATATTGTAGTATATAGTCTCATTAAGATTGAGGTATTTTATAAAAAATATTTGAATTTTTATATTATGATTACTAAAATTACGACAGAATTTAAAAAATTTAAAATTCTTTAGAGTTTTGTAAAGAAACAAAATCTTTTTAGAGGTAAGCCATCCGATAATATCTCAAGTACTGTTATTAATAATAGTACCAATGAGATAATTTAATGAAATATAAAACAGGGCCCTATAGTTTTTGATTTAAGCAATAGTGACCAAAATAATAAAATTTATTATTGGCTAATGAATAATATTTAAGGTATTTTGTTTTGTAATGAATTACTTTAATAGTTTTATATATGTAATACTTTTATTGAATACATTTTGCTAAGTAAAAATTAATTACTATTCTTGGTTGAATATTGAGATTGGGTAGTAATGTTACCAGTGCTTTCTGATTGATGGAGAGAATCTGATTACGTACCGTATAGTATAGAATGACGAATGTTAAAAATTTTTATATTTAAAATATCTAGCTTATTATCTTCTATTTATCTATTCTTGGATTATATATAGTATTATATACTCATAAATTTTTTAATAAAAGCCATAGGTGAGGTTAATTAATGAGTATATTGAATTTTCAGATCAATTTTGTTGCTGTTACATATATGATGCTAGATAATATAATTGCAACAGGAAGTGTGAGCATCCAAGCTATTAAAATATTTTTAACCGTACGACCTTGAATACCATTGCCACTTGCTAGCATGGCACCTGCTACAGATGAAGAAAGGATATGTGTGGTTGATACTGGTATTCCGGTATAACTGGCTACCCCAATAGATACTGCTGCTGTAATCTGTGCGGACATGCCTTGAGCATATGTCATCTCCTGTGTTCCAACTTTTTCACCAATAGTTTTTGCTATACGGCGCCAGCCTGCCATAGTGCCTAAGGATAGCGCGCAAGCAATTGCTATTATAATCCATAATGGGGCATATTCTACAGTATTGAGCAAATCTGATTTTAATTTTTTTAAAAATAGCACATCTGAATCTGTTGCAGTTGGTAAGTGAGAGATCCTATCTATAGTATCAGTAATACATATCAATAAGCTTCTCAACTGTATTTTTTCTTCCACACGAAGTGTGTCATAGCTCACCAAGTTATCTAATAACTGTCGTGCTTCTTCACATAATAGTAATGTATCTGATAAAGTAGAATTTTTGACTGAATTTATATAATTATTTTTGACTTGGATACTTGATATAATAGGTGATACTTCTGTTATCTGTTGTGAAAAATTAGGAGTAAGCTTTTTATAATACTGCTGGAGATGAATCACGGCATCACGAGTGCGAAAGATGTCATAATCGTTAGCATTTATGTTAACTGCAAAACCAGAAGGAGCAACACAAATTAAAACTAACATAATAAGACCAATACCTTTTTGACCATCATTGGCGCCATGTGAATAGCTTACACCTATTGCTGAGAGAATTAAGGCAATTCTAGTCCAAAATGGTGGTTTTTTTTTGCCATCAAATTTTTCTCTTTCATTGGGTGTCATGTGGATACGTTTTCTTTTTTTATTACCACCCCAATATTTACGTAGAATAATAATTAGACTACCAGCAAATACAAAACCTAAAATTGGTGAAATGATCAATGATGTTAAAATATTGAGCATTTTTGGAATATTTAATGCTTCTAAGAGTGAATGCCCTGTTAGATAGGCGTTAGTAACACTAATGCCAATAATACCTCCAATTAGTGTATGTGAACTAGAAGCTGGTAATCCATAATACCAAGTACCTAGATTCCAGATAATGGAGGCAATCAACATAGAGCTAAGCATGATTAGTCCATCTGTAGATCTAACATTTCGTAGTAGATCAGCTGGTAGTAGATGGACAATCGCGTAAGCCACACTTAAACCACCTAGTAACACCCCTATAAAATTAAACACTCCAGACATCACCACGGCTAATTTTGATCGTAATGCGCGAGTATAGATAACGGTGGCTATGGCGTTAGCTGTATCGTGAAAACCATTAATGGTTTCATAAAATAATACAAAAAATAGCGCTAGTGTTAAAAAACATGTAGTATAATAATCAAGACCATAAAATAAATGTAGCATTAGAGTTTTGCCATTTTACATATTAGAGAAAAATTAGGAGTATTCTTTGTGACGTATCAAGCCTAAAAGTACAAAACATAGATCGTTAGTATCTTGTATATCAGCATCAAATAGATTGCAATTAAAAGTTATAAAATTTGCGGCAGTTATGTAAAACCTGTCATTAGCTTTACCTAATGATAAAGGTTTTAATTGTATTTACATTTTCGTAATTATAAAATATTTAACGTTATGTAATATCAGATTTTTATTTAATACTAAAAATTCATCTAAGATTCTGATAAGAATTTCTTTATTATTAATTTAATAATTATAATGTTATCAACAAAGAATTAATTTTGTTCTATGAAATGTTATTTCATACAATTTAATACCTAATAACCATATCATGTTTAGATTTTTATATATGTTTAAATGTTTAGATGTGTAAATGTTTGGATATTTTCTAGCAAAAATCAAATTTTAATTTAAGGTGTTGAGATTTTATAAGGTTTTTTATATCTTACATATAAAATGTTATTTAATCTAGTTTATTTTTATTCTCATAATTAATTAAACATAACAGAGAAAATTATTGTAAAACGATCAGTAACTCTTTTAAAAATAAAATTTACCATAACATAACTCTTTATATAGCTCTTTATAATATTGTATTGAAATATTGTATTAAAAAATATTTTTTAGATCAATGAATATTTTTTAAGTACTAGGATAACTGAAGATCATCACAATAGCTTTTTAAGCTAGTACTTAAAGCCAGAAGAGGGCGACATGAAATGAAATATATTAAACGATTTTTTTATGTTTTTTATTATTAGAGATAATACTTGTCATTAGCTAGCTTATTTATTTGATCGAGTTGTTAAATTTTTATTTAAGAAGTTATTTTTAAAGAAAGATTACAGACTCCTTTAATAAGTATAGATCACATATTATACAGGTTTAGCATAATCTAAATATTCTCTAATTATCTGAGGATTCTCTAATAAAAAAGAATATATAAATAAAAACATAATGAATAAAAATGTTCATTACTTTTTGGTAGGTAAGATAAAAAGTTTATGGTTTGTATGCTAAAGACTCTATGTGGACGCAATTTATATTTATCCTAGATCTTTTATTACTAATCAGTACATTAGTTACATGGGGCTAAAAGATGAAACGTGTGGTAATTATTGGGCTAGGATGGTTAGGTTTTCCATTAGGCATGTCTTTGATAGCAAGAAGTTGGCAGGTTAGTGGCAGCAAGACTACTCAGGAAGGAGTAGAAGCGGTTAGAATGTCTGGAATTGATAGTTATTTTTTAAAACTTACACCCAAACTCATTTGTAATAAACAGGATTTAAAAAATTTACTAAATGTAGATGCCATGGTTATTACATTGCCTTTCACTCGAAAAATTACCAGTAACACACAGAGTAGTGACTATTTTTTAGCTATACAAAATTTAGTAAACGTTGCGTTAAATTTTTCCATTACTCAAATAATTTTTACCAGTTCAATTTCCGTATATGAGGGGAGCGTCTTTAGTATCAATGAGAATACAACAGTTAAACCTCATAGTTTTACTGCACGCATTTTATTAGAGGTAGAAAACTGGTTATCCTGTTTAAAAATGGTGTCGGTGGATATTTTAAGATTAGCTGGACTAGTAGGTCCAAAGCGTCATCCAGGTACTTTTTTAGTTGGTAAAGCTGTATTAAAAAATGGATATCATGGTGTTAACTTAGTTCATCTTGATGATGTTGTTGCAGCTATAATTTTATTATTAAGCAATTCTTCTGGAGGGGGGGTTTATAACTTGAGCGCTCCACAACATCCGGCGCGTAATAGGTTTTACTCTCAGGCTGCTAAAACGTTGGGTTTATCGCCACCAAGTTTTTATTGTAATGACAGAAGAGAACTTGAGAAGATAATTGATGGTAGTAAAATTTGTCGAGATTTGGGATTTACTTATTGTTACCCTGATCCAATGTGTATGATATCATAATCATGATCAAGGAGTGCATATTATTGTAAGAATTAGTCTTATGTAATAAAATATTAAGTAATAATTAGATAAATTGATATTAAATACACAATATGAATTTATTAGAAATAGTAATTCAGAGAATTGTGGCATACAATGCAAGAATGAACATGGAATAGAACAGAAATTTATTTATAGAAAAGCATAAAAATAGACTAATATAGATAAGTCATCTTTATATAAAATAATCGTATACTATCAAATAAATCATAAATATGTCTGTATAATACAACATTATAATGTTGTATTATACAGTATCGCACTAATTATAGAAATCACAATTAGCTAGCATAAATACATTACATGTAAGTTTATTTTTTAAACGAAATAATTTTTAGTAAATTTATTATCTTTTATAAAAAATTGTATAAAATTATATAAGATCATTAATCCTATTAGAAGGTTAAAAGGTAAAAAGAGGTTGTTAAAATTACAGTTTAACAATTCTAAAATAAAACGAACGAACATGTAGGTCGCGGAGATTAAAGGAAATAATAACTTTCCTATCATAAATCTTTACATAAAAGAATTCTTCTTCCTAGTGTGAGTTAAACTATAAGTACTGATGTTTTTAACTTTAACTTATTAAAATTTATTAACAGCTAAATATTTATTCATGTAAATCAACACAGCTTATTAAATTTATTTAGTCATTAACTAAATCTCTATGGAGATTGTTGATCTCCATAAGATCATTAGATAGCTCTAGTGATCTTATGTTATTTTATATAGAATATTTCAAGAAGTTTACATTGTTTAAGTAGTATAGATTAATGATAGTATAGAACTAAATTGTGTATTTTTATAATAAAGATATAGTAAAATACTATAAAAATGTAAAAAAGATATAAAAAGACTGAGGTTTTTATCAGTATTCTTGATGAGTGTAAAATCTTTCGAGAACTGATAGTAAGCACATGATTTTAGTAATATGATGAAGGCATGGAATGACCTATTATGTACCGCATACCATCAATAGCTTTTTTATAATCGATTTGATTAAAAACAGCAGAACCTACTACAAACATATCAGCACCTTCGGCGACAATTTTAGAAAAATTACTCATTGTTATCCCTCCATCTACTGCTAAGCAGATATCATAACCACTATTATTAATAAGCTGTCGAACTTGATGTATTTTATGTAGAGTATTCGGAATAAATAATTGACCACTAAATCCCGGGTTAACAGACATGACAACAATTGTATCTAGTTTATGCATAACATAATCCAGAATACTAAGGGGTGTAGCAGGATTTAATGCTAAGCCGGCATAACAACCGTTTTCTTTAATTAGTTGCAATGTACGATCAATATGTTTAGATGCTTCCGGATGAAAAGTAATGTAACTGGCACCTGCTTCTGCAACATAAGGGATGATACAGTCAACTGGCTCCACCATTAAGTGAACATCAATGGGCGCAGTTATTCCATAATTACGAAGTGCTTTAACAACCATTGGTCCCATGGTAAGGTTAGGGACATAATGATTGTCCATAACATCAAAATGGACTAAATCACCTCCGGCATCTAGTGCTTTTGAGATGTCTTCTCCAAGTCGAGCACAGTCTGCAGAGAGAATTGATGGAGCAATTAAACATTTTTTCACCTAAAAGTCTCCTTTATTTTACTGCCACAGTCCTTTGAGTATTACCTTAATGGTTACTATAATATTACATTATATGAAGATCCTATAGTGATTATCAACATTAATATTAATAATTATTAGGAATTGCTTTTTACTAGTTGATACGTGTATTTATGATTTTTATCTCATAATAATACATTACAGTTATGATTAGTTATTAATTAATAAACAAGGGGGGTGGTTTTGTTATTTTTTATAAAAATTACTTTTGAGTGGAAGTAAAAAATAGTGTATATACTACACTATAAGTTTTGAATATATAAAAACATGGTGTGTAAATATATACTTCATTTTATTATGATAGTTTTATTTTTAACATTAAAATGTAAAATTTTATGACCTGTAGATTTTTGTTCTATTTATACAAATATTATTCTTTTATTCAGGGTTGATATGGATTCCATATTTCGTTTGTGATTATTATAATATGAAATTATGAAATTATAACATTATGATAAGAATAATATCTGCGCCTAAGTTCATATTATATTAGTTGGAGTTTTATAATAGAGATCTTGATATGAATTTGAATTTTTTGTAAAATATTAACGTTAGTTTAATTGTTTTAGGCTGAATAATTAATGCAATATGTTATTGCATATTTATAATGATTATAAAAAAGGATGATGTCTAGCTTATATTTTTAGAAATTAACAGTGAGGATATCCAGCATATTTTACGATGTTTGGCTTTTACTATTTATTTTTTCTGTATTACCCATGAGCTTAAGATGTTAATTTTTAATTTAAATTTATGTGTTTATCTAAACATATGAAGTTTTAACTATTCATGAAGATTTTTTGTGTATAACCTGAACAGGAGCATTTATTATCTTTTTCTGTGAAATATATTTCACATATAGTTAACAAATTCGTCAAGTAATTAGGTTGATATATTTGTTTCTACGATCTGTAAAATTTGCTTTAAAATCAATCTGAGGCTTTGCTTGTTAGTATGTATTGTAACATCAGAAATTTTTTTATATAGTAGATTTCGTTCATCAGATGATGTTTGTGTGGCCATTTTAGAATGATTTTTAGTAAGAGGAATGTGATATTTTTTGTTACGATAAGTATGTTCTTGTTGCCTTAAAGTGGTTATTTCGAGGTATATTACCATACCACGAGTAGAGAGATAAGTGCATATGTTTTGTGATTGTATACAGCTTTTTCCAGCTGCTAACACAATACCTTGTTTCTTTGTGAGCTCAGCGATAATTTTTTCTTCGCGAGCACGAAATCCAGTTTCTCCCTCGATGTCTAAAATCCAATCTATACTTACCCCACTGCAGCGTTCAATTTCATAATCTGAATCAAAAAATTCCATTTGTAGCAATTGCGATAAATGTCGTCCAATAGTACTTTTTCCTGAACCAGTGGGGCCAACCAAAAAGATATTACGTTTTTTTGCCATGTTATAGTCTTACAAAGGGACAAAGGGAATGCATGAATAATACTCTATGTATCATTATTAATGAGGAACAGAAACTGATATTTTTGGCATGCTGTTAAAAATAGAGAGTATATTAAATACAAAATATTTCTATAATAATTTTTAATAAATTATCAAAATAATACTATTTTTAGATAAATAAGCACTGCCCTTGGCATGAATAATACATGAGGTTGTAATTTTTAGACTTTTAAAACTGTAAATTTTTTATTTTTAGGAAAATGTTCGTCTTTTATAAGTTTTTAGTATTCCTTTCTATGATCTATAAATAATTATACCATAATACATAATATTGATGCATGAATATCAATATACTTTTAAAAAAAATACTAGATTAGTATAGATCATTGTAAAATACATTTTAAGCTGTAGGTATTTTTATAATATATGTTATAGAAGTATACTGTATCTATATTTTGTAACTTACTAAACCATAGCAGCGCTAGATTATGCCAAAATAACTCCCGATAAAACACTAAATTTTACTTAAATGTTACAGTTTGCTTACAGCTTCACAAGTAGAGCTGTATGTACGCATTCTATTTTTTAAAAAAGTATTTTATTTAAGAACCGAGATCTATAATTTAATCAGCGCGGAATTTATATATCTAGTTAATAAGCTAAATCAGATAAGTGGAGAGAATCATTTGTGCAGTATTTTCATTATATTATAAATATATCGTATATTGTATATGTAATTTTGTACACTACTATATATTAGTATTAAGCTTATAAAGGTGTTCGTAATTAATGGTGTTCGTAATCAATCTCTTTAATATATCTATTAATTTATTTAGGATATGATAAAAATCATTATGAAAAAGACAAAAATTGTTTGCACGATCGGTCCAAAAACTGAATCAGAAGAGATGCTTTTTAAACTTCTAAAAGCTGGAATGAACGTTATGCGTTTAAACTTTTCTCATGGTAATTATCTGGAGCATGCTCAACGTATTGCTAGGTTACGTAATGTTATGAATATAAGTAGATATCAGGCAGCTATTCTTCTTGATACTAAAGGCCCAGAAATTCGCACTATGAGATTAAAAGATGGCAAGGATGTTTCTTTAGTAGCTGGGCAGGTGTTTCATTTTACTACTGATCCAAATGTTATCGGGACTTCTGATGGAGTGGCAGTAACTTATCCAGGTTTTTCTGCAGACTTAAATATTGGTAATACTATTTTAGTAGATGATGGTTTAATTGGTATGCGAGTAATTTCAGTAACAAGGAACACAGTCACATGCCAAGTGCTAAACAATGGAAAACTTGGCTCTTATAAAGGCATTAATTTGCCTGGTGTTTCAATTAATTTACCAGCGCTAGCAGAGCAAGATAAATTAGATCTTATTTTTGGATGTAATCAGGATGTCGACTTTATTGCTGCTTCTTTTATTCGTCGGTGTTCTGATGTTATGAATATTCGAGAACACCTAAATTCTCACGGTGGTGAGCACATTCAAATTATTTCTAAAATTGAAAATCAAGAAGGTTTATATAATTTTGAAAAAATTCTTAATGTGTCTGATGGCATTATGGTTGCCCGTGGTGATCTCGGTGTAGAAATCCCGGTTGAAGAGGTAATTTTTGCGCAAAAGATGATGATTAAAAAGTGTAATTACGAGCGTAAGGTGATTATTACTGCCACTCAGATGCTTGACTCGATGATGAAAAACCCAAGACCAACTCGTGCAGAAGCTGGAGATGTCGCTAATGCTATCTTGGATGGTACGGATGCGGTTATGTTATCTGGTGAAAGTGCAAAAGGAAATTATCCAATAGAATCTGTCGATATCATGGCAAATATTTGTCAGAGAACTGATCGTGTCATGCGAAGCGTTACAGATTTTCAGAACGATAGTTGCACAATGCATATCACTGAAGCAGTTTGTCGTAGTGCAGTTGAAATTGCCGAAAAACTTGCATCTCCATTAATCATTGTAGCTACCGAGGGTGGAAAATCTGCTAAGTCTTTACGTAAATATTGTCCATGTGCGACCATTTTAGCGCTTACAACTAATGAAAAAACAGCAAGGCAGTTACAATTGAGTAAGGGTGTTGAAACATTATTGGTTGATAAATTTACATCTACAGATGATTTTTATAGATTAGGCAAGGAAGCGGCTGCGGCTAGTGGATACGCTAAAAAAGGTGATACATTAATAATGGTGTCTGGTGCACTGGTTCCTAGTGGTACTACTAACACATCATCAGTGCATGTATTATAAACGAGTGGTTTTAATTAGCCGACTTATAACAACTAGATTAGTGAATACTATTACTATAGTTGCATTATAGTAAGTATTGTTAATCAAAAATTAAATATAGTCTGTTTTTACAATATTCAAGAATTCTTGAGTAGTAATTTTGATGCGATTAAAGAATTTTATGCATAAAGAATTCATGAATTGAGAGTATTTTAGAAATACATAAAAATAAAGCTATAAAGCTATAAAACTGTAAAGCTAAAAAGGTTTATGTTTTTATTTGCTTTGATGCGTAAGGGTTTTCTTTAGTGGTTTGGTGTTATATATAAATCTTATTTTCAGAGAACTATTAAGCGACTCTTACTGGGGTGTAGATATTACACATAACATAATATGTCCCTCTATTATATTGCTGCATGGACAGCTTAACCAACAGATAATTATCAATTATATCAGGAGTATGTTTATGTATTTATTGTTAGCTCGCTTAATAAATGATAATAGCATTTAGACATGCCTATTTATTACAAGTAATATGAAACGCGTGCTATAGCTATAATGATTAGAGAGATATATTAAGGATAGTTGTGCTCTGTTAAGTATTTAATATGATCTTTCTTGGTTTTAGTATGTTGTATATAAATTATATAGTTCAAGTTTTATGGAGTGTGCTCGTATGGTGTGTTTTTGTGTGTAATGTTATGCAATAATATATAGATACCTTTATTATTATGGTAATAATCTGTAACTTATTTATAGAGTATCTTATGAAAACAGAATTTTGTGCGACTGATTAGATGTAATAATTTTTTTAGAAATTGAGTATAAAATATATAGATTAATCATAGGCAGGATATAAAATAACGGGATAAATTGTTATGATATCTAATTTTGAGTTAGAAAAAGGGGTTAATCAGCTCTTACATACTGAGACCTTTAGTGATAATGTGATCAACGGTCTGCAGGTAGAGGGGCGTAAGCAAATTAAAAAAGTGATTACTGGCGTTACTGCCTGTTATGATTTATTAAATGAGGCCGTTCGATTAGATGTAGATGCGATTGTGGTGCATCATGGTTATTTTTGGAACAATGAACCTTCTGTCATAAAAGGTATGAAACGACAACGATTAAGAACACTTCTAGTACATGATATCAATCTCTTTGCTTGGCATATGCCGCTGGATGTTCATCCAAAATTTGGAAACAATACAAAATTAGCAGAATTGTTAGATATTGAAATAAAAGGGAATATAATAAATCCTTTAATTCTATGGGGAACTCTTAAAAATCCAATAAGTGCAGATAGATTTAAAAAGTGTATATCTATGGCACTTGGAAGAGAACCTTTGCACTGTTATGCAAATAACGCACCACTATTGATTGAATGCATAGCTTTGTGCAGTGGAGGTGGGCAGAAATTTATTGATAAGGCCGCTGATTTTGGGGTTGATGCGTTTATTACTGGTGAGATATCAGAAAATACAGTACATAGTGCGCGAGAGCAAGGCTTGCATTTTTTTGCTGCAGGGCACCACGCTACTGAACGTGGTGGGATTCAGGCGCTAGGTGACTGGTTGGCAAGGAAATATAATCTTGAGGTTATATTTATTGATATTGATAACCCCGTTTAATATTCTTTATATTTAACAAGAGTAATCAGTTTAGAATGATTGATATCATGATACTATTTGATAGTAATCTTTTAAAGATGCTTATGTAATATTTTCAAAATCTAATATTTTACAAGATAGGGTCTGAGTATAAGTTATAAAAATAGATCATTATACATTCGGAGTATATTCATTTAGATTTTGTATAGTGGTTAAATAGTAATAGATAGTATCTTAAATAATTTTAGTGAGCTCGTAAAAGTTAGTGAGCTCGTAAAAGGCAAAATTTTTACATAATATACTATATATAGTAGTTGTTATCCATGCAAATAATATACAATTTATATTGTATATTATAGATGAGGTTTATAAAGAGAGTAGTATAAAAGCGTTTGTAATTTTTTTTATATATAATAGTACAAACATGAAAGAACAATTCTTAATAGAGAAATATAAAATAGATTACAATCATAATATGTATTATATACATGTGCAAATAATAATGTATTTAATAGCTAAAGGTATGCTTAGATTCACTGATATGTTTTATGTATTATAAAATTTAGACTAATATAGATATGTACTTGTCACAGAGGTGACATATTTTATGTAGTGAATTAAAAATGATTATCAACGATATACATACTTTTCACTTGGTACTTAAAATTTTTTTTATTTTTAGTTAAGCAAGATATTATTTAAAACCTTTTTTACGTTTAATTAGATTATAAGCTGCTTGTAGCGCCTGTGTTTTTTGTTTTGCCATTTGCATCATCTCTGGAGGCAAACCTTTTGCCACCAACTTGTCTGGATGATGCTCACTCATTCTTTTGCGGTAGGCTCTCTTAATTGTGGTGGCATCGTCATTACTTGAAACTCCAATCATAGTACAAGCATCCTCTAGTGTAGGGCCCGTGGTTTCTGGAGTGTAATTATTTGTATTTTTTGAGGATTTTTCATTTTGATAGGTTCCTCCAAATTGTTGTCCACTTTCCATCATCTGTAAAAATTGATCGAATTGTGCATGTGATATTCCTAATTCTTCAGCAATAATATATAGTATCTTGCGTTCGTTAGGGTGTAAAATTCCGTCAGAAAAAGCTGCTTGCATTTGAATTTCAAGAAACATCCGTAGTAGATCAAAACGATGAATACAGGCGATACGCAGTTCACGTAGTTTATCTCGCATAGGGTAGTTTATATTTTTTCCCTCACGAAAGGCATGCTGGGCTTCTTCACGACTTACCCCATGTAATCTCATTCGATCCATCAATTGGGATACTATTTTAATGTCTGCGTTTGTGACTCGTCCTTTTGATTTAGTTAAATGCCCTAAAACTTGAAAAGTAGTACAAAAGAATAGAGATTGACGTATTTTTTTATCAGACATATCGTGTTGATAAGTAGATGAGCGAGCTCTATCAAACATATATCCCATAAGGAGACCTATTAGGATACCCCAGAACCCTAAACCGGACAGCATACCCCAAGCTATTCCTAACACCTTTCCCCAATAGTACATAAACTCCTCATTAGGTCATCATATTTCTGATATCTTTTAAAATATTAACTTTTACTTTTCAATGTGAAAGAGAATCAATATGTATTAACATGGTGTGATATATTCTACAAAATATAATATATGTGGGATTTGTCTATGTTTTAATACATTCTCTCAAACAGGTTTCTAATAATTTTTTAAATAAGCATATTGCTTGAAAATTGTTAGAGTTCTCATTATTAATAATCTCCTGTCTATTATAGGAATCTTAAATTGCTTTAGATTTTTAAAGTTTACTTAGGTATATCTACATTTATAAAGTTTTCTCTCCATCTATTATCCATTAATATTAGCATGATATTTTTTGCAGTTAGTTAAACTGCACAAGATTTTTCTGGTGAACTGCATTAGTAGAATGTATTCTGTATTTGTTATAATACGATCATGGGGCTATAGAGCATTGTTCTCACCGATAGGTTCAACCCTCTCTAAAAATTAATTTTATTACTTACATTAGTAACTATTACTTACATTAATAACTATTACTTACATTAGTAACGTTTAGTAACGTATAGAGGTGTAGGCTGAGTCCTTTATTATTATATATTGTATAACTATTTTTGGAATCTTGCATGTAATGTGATTCTTGTTAGTTGAGAATATGCTATAGCATCATATCATGTCATTATCTACCATCGTGCGCTAATTGTGGGCTAGGTAATCATATTATTAGGTGGAGAGATTTTACTATCAAAATTTAATTGTATTTTTTCTAAAATAGACAAATATTCTTAATGATAAGAATGGTGTTTTATAAATCATGTATATAAAATATATTATTTATATGTATATTTTGATTATATGGAATTGCTAGTAGTATGTGTATGTTTGATTATTTATTTCGATTTCTTAAAAAGAATAGTATACATATGTTCTCTTGCATTAATAAAGAATATTTTTACCTAAAAGAATGCACTACTTTTGTTACTTGATTTAAAATAGTTATAAAATAGCTAAAAATAGTTATAATAATAATTTTCTTTTATAAGTACACACAGATGTCATAGAAACATCTAGAAATTTTAGAACAATATAAAACTATAGTTTTATTTTGTTAGCAGGGATGAAAAGTATAATAGACCAACATATATCACTAACTGTAAAAATGTCTTGTTCTTTATTAACGTATGCGTATTTTTATATAGAAGATGTTATCATTGTTTAGATAATATAAGTTTTATTATAAAATGATATTTTGATACAAGTACATATAGTTTTTTATAACTATTCATCTAATGATATTAATATAGATCATATTTTTTTGTTCTATCTGATAGACTTATAACATGCATCTATCGTGAGATAGATATTGGTTTGAGAGTATATTCTAGGCGGGGTGTTAGATTGAATAAATCTTTTGAAATACTTTAATTATTAAAATCAATCTTTAAACAGTGATATATAAGAATGTAATCTATAATTGAAAAGCATTATTTTTTCGAACCAGTTGTACTTTTTGAAAAATATAGGTTATTTTTTGATTTGATCTTATTACGATATAGCGCATATCGTAGATATATTAGTTATACAAATACAATATTAAAATATTATTTATATGTGAGAAAGAATGCTAGTTCCTGGGGAATTTTAACACGGCGCATGAATATCAGGCTATTTGTATTGTTGATTGCATTACTTGCATTAGTATTTGCTAGTAAGAAAACGTTAGCGAATAATTTAATAACAGAGCCAATTATTAAGGATTATCAAGATGATCATCTGTTCATTCAGAAAAAAAGGATAGACCAGTTACCTGTAGTGATTCACTCGGATACAGCGCAGGGCACTTATCCAGATGAAGTAATATTTAGTGGCCATGTTGATATTCAGCAAGGAAGAAGACATATTAAATCCGAGAAGGTTCAAGTTAATCGCTCTGTATCTAAAGGTACAGAAAGTCCAATACATACTGTCCTTGCATTAGGAAAGGTATGTTATTATGATAATAAGATAATGCTGAAAGGCTCGAGAGCTTGGTCAAATCTAAATACAAAAGATACTAATATTTGGGCAGGTAATTACCAGATGATTGGACGCCAAGGAAGGGGTATAGCCGATCAAATACAGCTAAGAAATTCTCATCGTTACACAATTCTAAAAAATGGAACTTTTACTTCTTGCCCAATAGGGCAAGATAGTTGGCATATTGCGGGATCAAAGATTATTTATGATCACGATGAGCAGTTAGCTGAAGTTTGGGGTGCACGTTTTAAGTTAGGATCTATACCAATTTTTTATAGTCCTTATTTTCAAATACCAGTAGGTAATAAAAGTCGTTCTGGTTTTTTAACTCCTCGCGCATATTATAATAAAAATGGCGGTTTTCAATATTCTCTTCCTTATTATTGGAAGATTGCGCCAGGGGCGGATGCTACGTTAATAGCGCATTACATTAGTCGAAGAGGGGTGCAGTGGAAAAACGAATTCCGTTACTTAATAGGTGGAAGTGGTACTATCGAATTTGATTATTTAAATCATGATCTTGTTTATCAGAAAGAACATATCACGTCTGGTAGATCTTTTAATAGGTGGTTATTTCACTGGCAGAACAGTAGTGTATATTTAGAGAATTGGCGATTTAAAGCTGACTATACAAAAGTGAGCGATCCTTATTATTTTTCAGATTTAGATTCAATTTATGGTATGACCAGTGATGATTATATGACTCAAAAGCTTAGTTTTGGGTATACTGAACATAATTGGAATACAATGGTATCAATAAAAAAATTTCAAAGTTTATCAGTCAAGGATCAACAGAATACTTATAGTGCGGAACCACAATTTGATTTGAATTACTATTATCGCCATTTTTATCCGCTGTATGGACACTTATACGCTCAAATATCAAGGTTTGTTAATGTGAATTCACATATGCCGAGTGCGATGCGTTTTCATCTAGAGCCAGATATTAAGTGGTCTCGTGTAAACGAGTGGAATGCCATACATGTTTCAGCAAAATTGTTTGCTACACATTATGAACAATATAATGTTCAATATTATAATTTTAAAAAACAGCATGCAGTTAAATTACAAAATTCAGTGAACAGAATTTTACCACAATTAAAAATTGATGGCAGCATGAGATTTGAGCGTAATATGAATTGGTTTACAGGTTATAGGCAAATGATAGAGCCCAGAGCACAATATCTCTATATTCCATATTGTGATCAGAGTTCTATTCAAGCTTATGATTCTACGCTTTTACGTAGAGATTATGATGGTTTATTTCGAGAGAGCACGCATAGTGGTCTAGATCGTATAACTTCTGCAAATCAAATAGCTACTGGTTTTATAATGCATATTATAAATCCTAATCTGTTGGAGCGTTTTAATTTTTCTGTAGGGCAGATTTATTCATTTAATGCAGTACATGGTCATCAAGATTTTCTTCGGAATCAGGCTCGAGGTTCTGTAGTATTAGCAAGTGATAGTTATTGGAAAATTACTGATAATTTAGCAATGCGCGGAGGCGTTCAGTATGACGTACATGTAGATAATATCTCTCAAGGAAATACGATTTTAGAATGGTGTCATGATTCTAGGCATGTTTTACAGTGTAGTTATCGGTATACTAATGCAAAGTATATGAAAAATATTCTGGCGCATTATAGTAATCAGGATAGATATGATAAAGGTATATCACAAGTAGGTGTTATTGCTAGCTGGCCCATTATGAACACATGGTCCTTGATTGGTGCTTTTTATTATGATCTAAAAACTGGATCGATAGCTGATCAATTAGTGGGTATGCAGTATACCTCCTGTTGTTATGCACTGCGTTTAGGTTATGAGCGTAAAATTAACGGTTTGGAGCAGAATCAAAGTCAGTATGACAATAAAATTTCATTTCATATTGAATTGCGTGGTATGAATTCCGATCATGAGTTAGATTCTAGCCAAATGTTATCTCAAGGTATTTTACCGTATCAAAAAATCATATAATATTATGATTTATAAAAATATCACTAACTTAAAAGTAGGAGATGTGAGAATGGATAAAGTATGATGAAGTGGAAACTATTAATTCTTGGCGTACTATTAGTTCCTGAAATTGTTTTTTCAGCGCCAAAAGTTTTAGATAGAATTGCGGCTATTGTTGATCACAGCATAATACTAGATAGTGATGTGATTGGTGTAATACGATCTATAAAAATACAGGCACAAAAATCTGGTAAAAATTTACCTCATGTAAATATTTTATATTCTCAGGTTTTAGAAAAATTAATAATGGATGCGTTGTTACTACAAAAAGCAGAAGAGTCTGGTATTTACGTCAGTGAGGAGCAACTGGAAGAGGCGATTTTAAATATTGCCAAAAATAATAAACTAAATATAACTCAGTTACATAGTTATGTGGCAGAGCAGGGATTAAATTATGTTACTTATCGTGAGCAAGTGCGTCAAGATATGATAATAGGAGCATTTAGTAATAGTGAAGTGCGACATCGTTTAAGTATACCGCCTCAGGAGGTGGACTCACTAGCTACGCAGATATCTTTGCAAAAACGTTCTAAGGTTAATTTTAATCTTACTAGTATCTTTCTTCCATTGCCAACATATCCAACACAAGAACAACTAATTAACCAAAAAAAAATTATTCAACAATTAATTCAAAATATTAATAATGGTTTAGATTTGCATAAAATACATACCTTAAAATTTAATACCTTGCAGTCTATTAAAAAAATGGATATGGGTTGGAAAAAAATGCAAGAACTACCGTCTCTATTTTCTCAATCTTTAGCATTTTCCCATAAAGGCGATATTATTGGTCCGATTAATTCTAGCACAGGTTGTTATATTTTAAAAGTTAATGATATACGTGGTGATGATAATGAGTCTGAGTCATTGGTAACTGAGCTATATGCTGATCATATTTTACTTAAACCATCAGTAATGATGTCTAATGCTGAAGCAAAAGAAAAGTTATTGCATGCTGCAATGAATGTGAATAGTCAAAGATCTTTTAATAAGATCGCAGAAAAGTTTTCGCAAGAGTTTGGCACATTATGTAATACCAATGATTTAGGTTGGGTCTCAGTAGAAAAGTTTGATGCAGAGTATCGTGATATCCTAAAGAATCTTAAAATCGGCCAGATTAGTCAGCCTGTTCATTCTGTATTTGGATGGCATCTAATGCATATTCTCAATATGCGTATAACAGACAAAAACTATGAAATGCAAAAAGAACAAGCTTATCGCTTATTATTTAATCGTAAGTTTTACCAAGAAATGGAAAATTGGATGCAAGATGAGAGAAATTCTGCCTACGTTAAGATTATTACTTAAAAATTCAATGTATACAATGAGAGTAGATAATCTTAACTAAAAAGGCAGATAATCGTTGCAAGATGATAACTAAGTTGTTTTTATTTCCCATGTTACGACTAGACTAACTGATTGAGTTTATTATGTATTTTTATAGAATTTAGTAAAAGAGTTTTTACTGAAGTCGTTTGTATTCAAACAATGAAGATTAGAATATTTACTTATGTAGTTAATAAGATTTATATTTTTATATAATGTATTTTGTAGATATTATTATAAGTATATGATATATTTCAAATATAGTGTGTAAAGTAAAAAATATCTGATTAAAGTGATTTTGATATCTAAAATATAATGCAGAGACAGATCAATATGCTTAATTAATGTTTATTAGACGGTTCTAGAGGCGTGATTTTTTTAATCTTATAAAATTAAAATCAGTCTTTAAATCTGAAAAAAGTCATACAGTACTGATTATTCATAAACTTTAAGATGATTAGAATTATTAATTTTAGTTATAAACATAACAAAATTGTTATTATCATTGATAATGAGGATTTATTTTTAATCTGTAATGATGGTTTTCGGTTTTTATTATTAATAAATATCTTTTTATGAAAATATAAATGATTCTGATTGAATAACATTTAAATTTTAGTATATACATACTACTAAACATAGTCTTAGTTTAGGGTGTTATTATCTGTAACAGATAATCTTGCTTTAATTATTTAAGATTTTTTTAACAATAAAACAGCTTCACAGGCAATGCCTTCTTTACGCCCAATACAGCCTAGTTTTTCTGTAGTTGTAGCCTTGATGTTCACACTGTCTTGATTTATACATAAATCTTCTGAAATATTTATACGCATTTGTGTTATATATGGAATAATTTTTGGAATCTGTGCAATGATTGTAATATCAACATTTCCAATTTGATAGTTCTTTTCTGTAACACGTGAAAAAACTTCACGTAAAAGAAAACGACTATCTATTCCTGCATAAAGAGGATTACTTTCGGAAAAAAGAGTCCCTATATCCCCAAGAGCTGCTGCGCCAATCAATGCATCTGTGAGTGCATGAAGAGCCACATCACCATCAGAGTGAGCTAGAAGTCCTTGACTATTAGGAATGAGAACACCACATAAAATTAGTGGTCTAATACCGCCAAATGCGTGTATGTCAAAACCGTGACCAATGCGCATGATATGTCCTGATAGATCAACTTTTGTAGAAAGATAAGCTTCAGCTAGCGCTAAATCTTCTGGATATGTAATTTTTACATTATCACTGTGTCCTTTAATTAATTCAGGTTGATAGCCACAGAATTCTAGTGCTGATGCCTCATCAGTAATATTTTTCCCTAAATCAATTACTCTTTGTAAGCAATTTAATAGTAATTTTAATGGAAATAATTGCGGTGTTAATGCATGCCACAAGGACTTACGCTGTATACTAGCATGAATCTGATTATTTCCATCTCCCGCTTGTTTGATGGTATCACGTACTGGAATCGCTAGAATGCCACCAATTTTGCTACTTAAAGTAAGACGTAGAATACGCTCTAAATCTTCTGATCGTAAACAAGGTCGCGCAGCATCATGTATCAATACCCATTGAACAGGTGGAGCCGCTTGGAGAGCTGCTAGCACTGAATTTGCACGCCATTTGCCACCCGTAACAGTAGTAATACGTAAATTGTGAGCTACTGATAGATGATTAAAGTATACATCTTCTGGATGTAGCGCAACTATTATTTTTTTAATCTCTATATTTTGTAACAATACATTCAAAGTATGTTCTAGAATTGTTTTTCCGGCGACAATGAGGTATTGCTTAGGTCGCTTGGATTGCATACGACTACCTATTCCTGCGGCAGGTACTATAGCGATTACATCCATTAATGAGGTATTATTTCCCATGATGCTTCATTTTATATATAAAAATCTAACCTGATTGTTTAATACGTTTATAGCCATGACCCTTGATCAGAGCATAAATAGTAATTTTTCTGGCAGACTAGATTTTATTTCTCAGAATTATTTTAATAACATTGTATTTACAATACATAATATAAAGTCATATAGAATTCTTATTTGTTATGTATCTTGGATTTTATTCAGTATTTGGATCTTCAAGAATTTCGTCAGAATTATTTAAATCATTGATTCTCGATAAAAGTTTTTCATTTCTATCTTTAAGCAGAGAATTATATTCTTTCTGTAGTTTTAGATCACTGTTGATATGGTGAAAACTATTTATTCCATTTTTTCCCAACCAAAGAGAATATTGCAGCCAACTTAAAAGAACTAGTAATAATAATATTAATTTATCCACAATACCTCTTTATTCAACATTTCTCTATATTAAATTATTTTCACGATTTTTAGAAATGGTCGTTATCTTTCGAAATTGTAAAAAATTAATAATATTAAATTTTTTATTTTACGCTTTAGGTAATATAAAACTAAAATATGATGAAATTTATAAGAAACTATTTTTTGAATTTTTTTAAGAAAATATATATTAAATTATTATTTTAAGTTGTGAGAATATTTTTTGAACGCAAAAGTTCCAATACTTGCTCAGATAAATGCGATACCTTGTATTCACCATTTAGTCGCATTTCAGGTTGGATTGGAATCTGATATTCTGAATTAATACCAGTAAAGTAGCGTACTGTTCCGCTACGCGCTTTCTGATATAAACCTTTTGGGTCACGCGCCTCACATATGGCAAAAGGTGTATCGACAAAAATCTCTAAAAATTTCTCTTCTGTTAACATCTCACGAACCATTTGACGTTCGGATCGATAAGGGGAAATTAACGCAGTCAGAACAATTAACCCGGCATCTACCATGAGTTTAGCCACTTCACCAACTCTTCGGATATTTTCATAACGATCAGGTTTATCAAAACCAAGGTCTCTGCATAAACCATGCCTTAAATTATCCCCATCAAGCAAATAACTGCTGATACCTAGCTGATAAAGTTTTTCTTCTACTGATCCAGCTATGGTGGATTTACCAGAACCAGATAGGCCAGTAAACCATAAAACTATACCTTGATGGCCATGTAGAGTTTCTCGAGATGCTCGATTAATTGGATGACTATGCCATATTATATTTTTCTGGTCTTGCATTATGTTTCGCCTATGTTGTAATATAAGATGCGTTCTAATGCGGGAAATGACGACGTATAAGAGCCTTTAGCTCTATCTCGAAAGACTCATAGTTGATTCCGTTAGTATTAACAGTCACAGGGTCTGGTAATACTTGACGTATCATTCCGGCTCCTACGGTAGCGTTAGTGAGACGATCGATGATAATCATTGAGCCAGTTATTTGATTTTGTTCATAAACATCAACTGAAAGCATTTCGTCAAAGATAACATCTATACGACCTATCGCGTTTAATGGAAGCTCTTTACTAGCATGCTGCGTAAAGTTATTAATATTTATTTGGTAACAAATTTTATCAATACGCATGGATGTTAATTTATTGGCGATTTTTATATTAAAAATACTGCCTGGAATAAGGGGTTTTTTTGCCATCCAGACTATATCTATACTAGCAGATCGAACTGGTATTAATGCATCCTCTGCGTCTATTAGAATATCTCCGCGGCTAATATCAATTTCGTTTTGTAATACCACAGTAATAGCTTCTCCCGCAATGGCATAGTCTAGATTACCATCAAATGTCACTATGCGAGATATATTGGATTTTATGCCGCTTGGCATGGCTTTTATTAATTGCCCTACTTGTAAAACTCCAGAAGAAAGTGTGCCAGAATAACCACGAAAATCAAAATTTGGGCGATTAATATATTGTACTGGAAAGCGCATGGGTTGTTTTATAATTCTACAATGGACTTCAGTAGTCTCTAATAGTTTTAAAAGAGTTGAGCCTTTATACCAATGTATTTGACCAATGGCTCCAGTAACATTGACACCCTCTAAAGCGGATATAGGTATACAGTGAATATCAACAATAGCAGGAAGTTTGGTTGAAAAATCAAGAAAATCTCTCTGAATTGTCTGAAAAACCTCTTCCCTGTAATGTACTAAATCCATTTTATTAATAGCCACAATTAAGTGTTTAATTCCTAAAAGTGTAGCAATTAAACTATGCCGGCGGGTTTGCTGTAAAATTCCTTTTCGTGCGTCAATAAGTAGGATGGCTAGGTCACAAGTAGAAGCGCCAGTTGCCATATTACGCGTATATTGTTCATGCCCCGGGGTATCAGCGATAATAAATTTACGACGATTAGTAGAAAAATAGCGATAGGCAACATCAATAGTGATACCTTGTTCACGTTCAGCTTGTAATCCATCTACTAAAAATGCCAGATCCAGTTTATCTCCTTGAGACCCATGACGCTTACTATCATTTTTTAATGATATTAACTGATCGTCATAAACGTGTTTTGTGTCATGTAATAAGCGACCGATAAGTGTACTTTTACCGTCATCTACACTGCCACATGTAAGAAATCGCAATAGGCTTTGGTTTTTTTCTTTATGTATGCATATTTTTGATTTTTTTTGAGTTAGGTTATCTGTTGTAATAAAATTGGTCATAAAATTTCCTTAGAAATAACCTTGTCGTTTTTTTAGTTCCATAGAGCTAGTTTGATCGTGGTCTATCATGCGACCTGTTCGCTCGCTATTTTTACTGAGAAGCATTTCGGAGATGATAGCAGGTACTGTATTTGCTGTTGATTCTACTGCGCCAGTTAGCGGCCAGCAGCCAAGGGTTCGAAACCGCACCATTTGTTTCTTAATAATTTCACCAGGTTTTAAGTTTATTCGATTATCATCAATTACCATGATTATATCATTACGTTTTAGAACTGGACGAACAGCGGCTAGATATAATGGAACAATTTCAATATGTTCAAGAGAAATATATTCCCAGATATCTATTTCGGTCCAGTTGGAGAGTGGAAATACACGAATACTTTCACCTTGATTAATGATTCCATTATAGTTATTCCATAATTCTGGGCGTTGGTTTTTAGGGTCCCATCGATGAAAGCGATCGCGGAAGGAATAGATACGTTCTTTAGCGCGTGATTTTTCCTCATCACGGCGGGCGCCGCCGAAAGCTGCATCGAAGCTATATTTATCTAGGGCCTGTTTGAGGCCTTCAGTTTTCATAATATCTGTATATTGTGCGCTGCTATGTTCAAATGGATTAATGTTTATCTCTTCCCCTTTTGGGTTACGATACACTAATAGTTCTATACCCAGTTTTTTTACAGTATGATCACGAAACTCGTACATTTCGTGAAATTTCCATCCGGTATCCACATGTAACAGGGGAAAGGATATGGTTCCTGGGTAGAAAGCTTTACGTGCTAAATGCAACATAACTGATGAGTCTTTTCCAATAGAATATAACATTACTGGATTAGTGAACTCTGCTACAACCTCGCGGATAATATAAATACTTTCCGCCTCTAGTTGACGTAGATAGGTTAGTTTTTTTAAATCCATAATATGCCCTTAAGAAAAATTAGAATATATAAACTTGTTATCCATGTATTTTCTTGGAATTTTGATACCATGCTAGTTGTTGGTGTAGATTAACTACCGCACCTATAACTAATAACGTTGGAGCGGAGGTATGTCGTGTGAGTTCGAATAGGTTTTGTAATGTTCCGGTTTTAACCTGCTGGTCTTGATGTGTTCCTCGACTAATAACAGCCACGGGTGTTTTTAGATCGCGACCATGTCTGATTAATTGGTGAGAAATTTTATCTGCAGTTATAGAGCCCATATAAATCACTAGCGTCTGATCAGAGTGAGACAGAGTTGACCAGTCTATGACTGCCCCGTTATCTCGGCAATGTCCGGTGACAAATAAAACGCTCTGTGCATAGTCTCTATGTGTCAATGGAATACCGGCATATGCAGTAACACCGATCGCCGCAGTTACACCGGGTACAACCTGAAATGGAATGCCAGCTGATGCTGCCGCTTGAAGTTCTTCTCCGCCACGACCAAAGATGAAGGGATCACCACCTTTTAAACGAACCACCCTTTTACCTTGTTTAGCTAATGTTACTAACATATGGTTAATATCTTTTTGCGAAATGCTATGAGAATTAGCACGCTTTCCTACGCAGATTCGCTCAGCATCTCGTCGACCTAAGTTTAAAATTTCATCACTGACTAAATAATCATATAACAATACATCAGCTAACTGCATCGCCTGTAATCCACGCAAAGTTAGCAGTCCGCTGCTACCTGGTCCAGCGCCTACTAGAATGATTTCACCTAGTGATGCGTTTATATCACCTAGCTGGCGATCTAAAACACGCTTGGCCTCGTCTATATTTCCAGAGGCTATGTGGCTAGAGAATAAACCGTTAAAAGCTTTATCCCAAAAATGACGACGGTCTGACAGTATATAAAAACGTGCTTTTACTTTACTACGCCACTGATTTGCTATTTTTGCCATTTGCCCTATATGAGCTGGTAGTAAAGATTCTATTTTTTCACGTAATAATCGTGATAGCACAGGAGCTGTTCCACCAGATGAAATAGCTATGACTACTGGAGATCGGTCAATAATAGAAGGAAAAATAAAAGAACAGTTTGGTAGTTCATCTACTACATTGGCTAGAAGATATCGATCAGTGGCATCTTGATATATTCGGCTATTTAGTTGAGAATCATCCGTGGCAGCAATTACCAGAAAAACTTGTGCAAGTTGGTTAGGGTGATAAATCTTTGCTATCCATTGGAGGTGATTCATTGCTAACATATCTAATAGTGTTTTAGATAATTTGCAAGACACAACCCGTACATTAGCTCCAGCCTGATTTAGCAGTTGAATTTTTCGTGCCGCTATTTGACCACCGCCTACTACTAGTACTGGTTTTTGTCTGAGATTAGCAAAAATAGGTAAATAATCCACATGAACCTTCATAGTAACATAAGCTGATACAGGAGTATATGTGCTATCCTGAAGCGTAATAAATTATTACTTAAAATTAGTAATTATAAAATAAGTTTAACATAATGTAGTAAAAAACAAGTACTGTAATTTTCAAGTCTAATAGAACAATAAGTGTTATGAACATAATAAATATAGTAGTTTCATAGTTTAATAGTCATTTCGAACATAGCGATGATTCTAAAAATTTATTAATACAACAAAGATTATATTTATAAATTTTAGTATTTATTCTATTTATAAATTTTAGTATTTATTCTAAATAATCAAATAGATGATATTTATTTGATTGGATAATTATCCATCTTATTTAAGATTATTTTATGATGTTTGAGTGATTCTAGGTTAGAAACTATAAAAATATAGAAAATTTTTCTGCGCATCATCTTGAGTATACGTGTTGTACATAGCACACTTATGAGTTTTAATAGAAAAGATAATTAAGGAGTATTGCGCCAAAATTATTTTCACTAATAAAGTATTAATTTTTAATACAGGCAGTTCATATTAATTTAGCGCCTTATATGTAAATAGCGTTCTAATAAGACATAACATGTAATAAAAATATTAATGACATTAATATTTTTATTGTTTATAAATCTAAAATATTGTTTATATATTTATATTTTTAGAATTTTATTTTTTATAAAATTGGATATAGATACTCTATCGAGCATAAATAGTGAGTCTATGCTTAAAATATCAAATATATCTCTATCATACCAAGAATGCTGGAGAAAAACTTTTAAAAATTCAATAGCTAATATAGATTTTTATTGTTTTTACATTGAGTACAAACTAAAATTAAAGAGTATTGTACATTTTTAATTTTATTGTGTTTTCTTTTAGAAATTTCGACTTACTAAACTATCGCTTATTGTGGAATTGTGAGCTAACAAAATATTAAATTATATAAAGTAATATCATAGAACGTATATATTATTTTAGGTGTAATATAGTACATTAAAGACTATTATAAAAGTGTTATGTCTAATATTACCCAAATCATCATAGATACATTTTTAATCTTCATGCAAGCCGCATTCTCTTTTTAGACCAAAAAATCGAGTATCTTCTTCTTTCATCCCTGTTTCTAATTTTTTCGTAGTATGAACATCTCCAATGGATACATAACCAAGATTCCATAAAGGATGGTAATTAAGATTGTGTTTCTTGATATAATTAAAAATTTTTCGATTATCCCAATCAATAATCGGAAGCAGCTTAAAAATACCATGCTGAATTGTTAGAATTGGTAGATTTGCGCGAGTACTTGCTTGAGTACGGCGAAGACCTGCAAACCAGGTTTTAGCGTTTAATTCTTTTATCGCGCGCTTTAGAGGTTCTATTTTATTTATCTGATTATATTTTTCAATGCCTTCTATGCCTTGCTCCCACAATTTTCCGTATCTTGATTCTTGCCAGGCTGGACTTTGCAAACAGCGAAAAACATGTAATTTTAGTTGCATTTTTTCGGTCAAGTGATCAATAAACTGATAGGTTTCTGGAAATAAATAACCAGTATCAGTAAGAACTACTGAGATATCAGTTTTTTGTTGTGTGACTAGATGTAGACTAACCACTGACTGTATACCAAAACTAGATGTTAAAATAGCTTCTCCTGGTAGGTTTTCTAGCCCCCACTTAACACGATCCTCAGATGGTAGCTTAGTTAACTCATGATTAATACTCTCAAGTGCTATAGCGCGTTCTTTTTTTGATAACTGGCATAGCTCCATAAGGTTAAGTATTTCCACTTATCTCTCCGTTATTGCCAAAAATCTCTGGCTGGATCCAGTACTGGTTTAATAAGGCTATTTCGAATAGCAAAATCACCAAATCCTTCATTTTCTTCTCTTAAATTAGACCATTGATAAATTAATTTATCAAGGATTTTTAAGGCATCTTCTATGCTAATATTTTTTTGATATATGCGAGGAATTCGCGTACCAATACGATTACCACCTAGGTACATATTGTAGCGTCCAGGTGATCTTCCTATTAATCCAATTTCAGCCAGCAATGCACGAGCGCATCCATTTGGACATCCGGTAATGCGCAGCACGATATATTCATCTTCCATGCCATATTTTTTCATAATTTTTTCTATATGTGTGACAAATTCCGGTAAAATTCGCTCTGCTTCGGCCATGGCTAGAGGGCATGTTGGAAATGAAACGCACGCCATTGAATGATGACGCTGATGGCTCGTGTTTCCCATGAGACCATATAATCGCGCCATTGTTTCAATTTTTTCTTTTTCTGATTGCGTTACTCCTGATACGATTAAATTTTGATTTGCTGTTAATCTAAAAACACCCTTATGAATTTTAGCAATTTCTGCTATACCAGTTTTTAAAGGACGATTTGGGTAATCTAAAAGCCGACCATTTTCAATAAATAAGGTTAAATTCCATTTATCGTCTATACCATGCACCCACCCAAAACGATCTCCGCGAGTTATGAAGTGATAATGACGTATTGGCTCAAAAGTTACACCGGAACGATTTTCAACTTCAGCTTTAAAGACATGAGGAGTAACACGCTCTAGGGTATACTTAGTTTTAGCATTTTTACGATTAGTACGATTTCCCCAGTCACGCTGAACAGAAATTACTGCTTCTGCTATTTTAAGAATGTTATTTTTAGATAAATAACCAAATTCAGTTGCAGTTCTTGGATAAGTTGTCTTATCATTATGATCTATTGAGAGGCCACCGCCCACTAATAAGTTAAAACCAGTTAAGATTCCATTTTCAGTAATGGCAATAAAATTCATATCATTTGCGTGTAGATCAACCTCATTATGCGGTGGAATGACAAATGTGGTCTTAAATTTACGAGGTAAGTAGGTTTTACCTAAAATGGGTTCTGAGTCAGAAATAGTAGTTGCTTGTTGTTTGTCAAGCCATATCTCAGCATAAGCTTTGGTGCGTGGTAGTAGATGCTCAGATATTTTTTTTGCAGTCTCATAGACTTCCTGATGTAATATAGATTCCATTGGGTTCGAACTACATAATACATTACGATTCACATCATTGGCAGTACCTAGCGAATCTAAGCCAACGCTATTAAGTATTTTATGTGTTAATTTTAGGTTTTTTTTTAAAATACCATGAAATTGAAAAGTTTGGCGATTAGTTAAACGAATACTGCCATATAAAGTATTTTCTGTAGCAAATTTATCTATAGCTAACCATTGTCCTGTGGTTATAATACCACCTGGTAAGCGACAACGTAACATCATGGCATGTTTTGCATCTAGCTTCTGCTCTGCGCGCTCAGCACGAAGATCGCGATCATCTTGTTGGTACATTCCATGAAAACGAATTAGAAAGAAATTATCACCACTAAAACCACCGCTGAGATTATTATTTAAATCTTCAGAAATACTTCCACGTAAATAACAACTTTGCGCCTTCATGCGTTCAGCATCAACCAACTTACCTTTAATTAATAGCGGTCCAGAATATTTTTGATTACTCATTAGTAGATATCTCTCTGATAGCGGCGCTGAATACGTAAATCACTTAATAAGTCACTAGCCTCTGCTGCACCCATGGAACCGAATTTTGTAATAATTTCTATTAATGCTTTTTCTACATCTTTTGCCATATAATGTGCAGCACCACATACATAAAGATGCGCACCGTTTTTAATCCAGCTCCATACTTCTTTGCCATTAGCACGGATTTTGTCTTGTACGTAAATTTTTTGACTTTGATCACGTGACCAAGATAAATCTATTCGAGTGAGTAGACCGTCTTTGATGTATCTCTGCCATTCTATTTGATAAAGAAAATCCTCTGTAAAGCGTGGATTACCAAAGAATAGCCAGTTCTTACCAGTAGATTCTTCGCAGTCACGTTGCTGCATGAAGGCTCGAAATGGCGCAATGCCTGTTCCGGCTCCAATCATGATTATTGGTGTTTGTGGGTTTTCTGGTAAGCGAAAATTATCATTTTTTTCAATAAAAATACGTACTTCATCGCCTATACTTAAATGGTCTGCTAAATAACTAGAAGCCCCTCCGGCTCTATCGCGCCCATCTATGCGAAAGCGTACTACATTAACAGTAATATGCACTTCATTTTCATTTTCTTCTTGCGAAGATGATATCGAGTATAACCGTGGCGTACATGGACGTAGTATGCTAATAAGTTCTTCGGCGCTTATCTGACTTTTAGAAAAGCGAATCATATCAACAATAGGTGTATTTTGCGCATACTTTTGTAATGATGTATTTTTATTATTAACTTGTTTTAATAAGATCTCACTTTTTGAGAGCTTAGCATAGTTTTCAACTATTTTTGGTGTATTAACAGTAAGTTCAAAATGTTTTTTTAGCGCCTCTGCGATGGGGATATTCTCTCCTTTTACTGAAACTAGCTCTTTCCCTGTAAACGATAAGAGTTCTAGTAATTCCTGCACTAATAAGGTGTTATTTTCAAACCATACACCAAGGGCATCGCCTGGTGTATAGCGCAAATTAGAATGCATAAGGTCTATTTCAATGTGGCGTACGTCTTTTTCTGATCCTCGTCCAGTAATTTTTTGATTAACCAATAAACGTGCTTTCAGCGGTTCATGTTTAGTATAAGTTATACAGTTAATTTTATTAGTATTATCCTTTATCTCATAATCTATCTGGTCAGATGCAAGAAGGACTCGTTTTTTTAATATCTGAATAAGTTGAGCGCGCCATGCCTGAGCTTGTTCGGAATATTCTATGTCAGCATCTACGCGATCAAGAAGACGCTCACCACCTAATTCAGCTAGTCTTTTATCAAAATCTTTACCTGCTTGACTAAATAGTTCATAGGAGCTATCTCCTAATCCAAATACCGAAAATGCAAGAGAATGCATTGCAGGCGCGTTTTTAGATATTAAAAATCGATATAATGCGATTGCTTCTTCGGGTGGCTCACCATTTCCTTGTGTGCATGTGATTAAAACTAATAGTCTTTCACGGCTGATATGTTTAAATTTATAATCACAAGCATGGATGTGATTTACATTTAGTTTTTCTGTTAGGCACTCAATACGTAATTTCTCGGCAAGATTACGTGCATTTCCAGTCTGTGAAGCAGATATGATTGTCACAGATTGGGGCTGGGTTAGTTTTAACTTAGTGTTAGAGTAATTGTTTTTTTCTTGGTGCATCTTCCCCCAGAAATAGCCAGATAACCAGGCTAGTTGAACCACTGTACAATCGTCTGTAGCAGATTGCACATGAGATAGTTTTTCTGCTTCGATGGGTGGTATATTTTTTACAGGTACTTTAGTAGTCATTATATCAAAAATCCCAGAGTTAGAGATCGATATCGATAAGGTAACGGTTAACACGCAAAACTGATAAAGAAGGGTTATTCTAAATTCACATAAGACATTAATTAAATAATTATCTAAAGTATTCTTCTATCAACAAAAAGATGATTTTTGTTGCAAGTTAGTTATTTGAGTATTATGCAAAATGATACTTTATCAGAATGTCTATTCTGAAATAAATGTACTTATATTACAAGTAAATATCTCGCTGATTACGAGAAATCAGTATCTTCTTTTATTAGGATTTTCCTTATCATGTCTTTAGGTTATCTTTTGAAGGATAAAAAATGGCATCGAGATATAAGATTTGATCTTATTAGTCGGAATATTGATGAAGTATGGTAGATAAATGCATATTTTATTATGTGACAATTTACATAGATGGTAAAATTATACGGTTAGTAACACATTAATTAAAGTGGAGATAAATATTTTATGGATAATGTATTAGTAGTTATAGTTATAAATGCTTAAGTTAGCACGCTCTATCTTACGTGATGCAAAATCTTGTGTAAAATATTTTAAGGTATTTTAAAAAAAACTGTAGCTATAGCAGTGATTAATAAACCTTTATGAAGTGAGGTGGTATAATGATAACATTATTTAAAGATTTTAAATTTGAAGCTGCGCATTATTTACCTTACGTACCTAATGGTCATAAGTGCGGTAATCTGCATGGACATTCTTTTGCAGTTCGCCTGGAGGTGACTGCAGAAATTAATCCGCATACTGGTTGGGTAATGGACTTTTCTGATATTAAGCTTGCATTTAAGCCACTCTACACTCAGCTGGACCATGCTAATTTAAATCAGATACCGGGCCTTGAAAACCCAACAAGTGAGGTATTAGCTGTCTGGATTGGTGAAAAAATTAAACTAGCCCTTCCGGCTCTTAGTGCAGTTACAGTGCAAGAAACCTGTAATTCTGGGTGCATATATCGTATATAATACCATATAAAATTTTAAAAGAAAAGACAAGGTAGTTAAGCTATGTAAAGATTAGTATTTTATATAATATGATATAATATATAAGTTTTTCATCCTATGTTTATAGCTATAGCGTTTTTTATGAAATTTAGACTCGTCATTATTGATATCTTGATAAATATGATATACTGAAATTAATAATGTATTTGTCACTGATTTTGAATAATGCTTTTTGGCTCGTTTCTGTTATCTAATTTTAATTAGATGACTTAGATGATGTAAAATAACATTAGACATCAATCTATAGCACAAAAATATTATGCAGAATATTATATATTTAATGCTATAGTATAAAATATATCTTAAAATATATCTTAAAAAGATAACACATAAGATATCATACAGATGACTGTCTAAGTGGTTATTTAGTTTTAAGAAAAATTCTTATACAGAATATAAAATAATTAGGCTGGATTCTTAGATCATTCTATTAAGGGATGTCTATATATTTGTGTGTCTGCATCGATAAACGCCAGTTTTTCTGGATACAAGTTTTAATACAGAGCTGCGTAGCGCTGGTTCTGTGATTAATGGGTTGTAACGAAATAATGCGTTTTTTTTCATCTGTAATTGTTTTGATGCAGTTAATTAATGCATCAATATCACGTTGGCGACTAACTGGGTGTTTAATTTCATCTGCTCTTTTTAAAGCTTGATATAGTAAATTATAGTTTTTATTTTTTTTGATTTTTGGAGAGACCGTAACCCAAGTTTTCATGGAGCATAATACAACATGTGTTCCGCTAGTTTCTATTTGACAAGTTAATCCGCTAGCTTCCAAAGCGGTACTTAGTGGTCGCAGATCATAAAGACATGGCTCGCCGCCAGTTATGACAACATGTTTTGCTGTCCAGCCTAGGCCGATTATAGTATCTAGAATTTCTGTGGTATCAGCTGATCCCCACGAGTTGTTATTTGAAATTTTTAATGGGATTAATTTCCATGGTATTTCTCTCTGAGATGTTTTATCCCATGTATATTTAGTATCGCACCACTGACAGCCAACTGGGCATCCTTGCAGGCGTATGAATATTGATGGAACACCCACATAAATACCTTCTCCTTGTAAAGTTTGGAATATTGCATTAATTGGGTATTGCATTTATTCCTCTATGATAATAGTCAATATAGTTTTAAACTATAAAATAATAGAGTATATCGATATCTAACATTTTACTAGTGTTGCATGCGAATAATTTTTTATTGATTGCATTAAAATAATCAAATAAGAGTGAAGTGTGTGTTTTTAGTATTGATTTATCAGGGATAATACTTGATGGTTTGCAATGGCTTTATTAAAGACTTATAGTTTCTGTTATCTAATGACATTTAATGATATTTAACCTGAGGATGAGATAGTTTGATAGTATGTAATTTAAACCCTTGTTCGCGATATTGTTTGTAACGCTCGCGTGCTAATTTCTTCGATGACTCCTCTATGGGAACAAAATCTATTATGTTATAAAAAGATAGTATATAATTAGAGCATTTTGTCAGTAGATTAATGACTACATCGTATTTTTTATTAGAGCAAGAATCTTCCCATGTAAGTTCTACCGGTGCGCCATGTTTTGGTCCTTCATTTGTTATGTTGTGAGGTATAAAAGAATAAGGTAAGCTTTTCCAGAGAATATTATCTAACCGAATCGCCTGTTTTTTGTTTGCACAGGCGATTAATACGCGTTTTTTTTTATCACGCCATATTTTGTAAACTAAACTACAAATTAATTCTTCTTGCGTGGTGATGGTAGATAATTGTTGATTAGGTGCTACAAGATAGAAGCTTGCGTGTTTCATCAGCATATTTTTAAAACGTCCACTAATGTAGTTATTAAGCATGATATAAGTTAAATATTTCCATCAATCTAGAACAAGTTAGATAAGAAAAAAAGAAATTTTTAGCATCGCAACGCGCTGGAATTTCGTTGCACGGATTGCACATGTCTTGTGTGTGTATTTCTGATTCATTCTAGGGGCATCCTAGGAAGATCTGCTCATACGATAGGCTCGATTGATTAAAAACTGAGATAATAAAGCTACTGGTCGACCGGTAGCTCCTTTCATGTGTCCAGACTGCCATGCTGTTCCGGCTATATCTAGATGTG
Source organism: Candidatus Erwinia haradaeae (assembly GCF_900698885.1). GTDB lineage: Bacteria > Pseudomonadota > Gammaproteobacteria > Enterobacterales > Enterobacteriaceae > Erwinia_E > Erwinia_E haradaeae_H. The sequence continues at coordinate 942,755 of NZ_LR217705.1, read as the reverse complement.
CCCAATGGTACTTATGAGTAAAACGTGCTAAAAAACAAGCCGCGGTAATAGCTCCGGCATGTTTTTTGCCAATATTAGCTATATCAGCAACATTGGAGTCTAGTTGTTGTTGATATTGCTCCGTGATTGGCAGTCTCCAGATGTGATCTCCAGCTTGTTCTGCTGCAACTCTTAGTTCACTCGCTAGTGGATTATAGTTGGAAAATAATCCGCTCATGTGATGCCCTAATGCGACAACGCAAGCACCTGTTAATGTAGCTATATCAATTACTGTGTCTGGCTGAAAGCGCTCAATATATGTCAATACATCACACAATACTAATCGACCTTCGGCATCAGTATTTAATACCTCTACTGTTTGTCCGGACAAGGTAGTAACTATATCTCCTGGGCGATAAGCGTAGCTACCTGGCATGTTTTCACAACCGGCCATAATTCCAATGATGTTAAGTGGTAAGTTAAGCTCAGCAGCTACACGCATAGCACCATACACAGAAGCTGCACCACACATATCATATTTCATTTCATCCATATTTTCACTTGGTTTAAGTGAAATACCACCAGTATCAAAGGTTACACCTTTTCCAATTAAGATGATAGGATGAGTTTTTGGATCTAAAGCACCTGAATATTTAATTACTGACATTATAGATTCATTACGCGATCCATGACCAACAGCGAGATAAGCATTCATGCCTAACTCGGTCATCTCTTTCTCCCCAATGGAATAAGTAGTTATTTTGTGACTCCATTCTTCGGCTAGCTGGTGTGCTTGCGTGGCAAGATAAGAAGCATTGCAGATATTTGGCGGCATGTTGCTAATGTCTTTTGCTATTTTGATACTACTTGCAATAGCTAAACCATGTGTTATGGCATGTGTTCCGATACTGAGCTCGCTATTTTGAGAGAGACTAAAGATAACATTGTTCAATGAGGATGTTGGTAAATTTTTTTTATTTTTTAGCTGATTAAAGCTATATATCGCATCGTGAGTTACTTCTATAGCATGACGTATTCTCCAGTATACGTTACAGCCTTTAATATGAACTGGTGTTTCAGTAAGAAAACAAATGGCCTTTGTGAACCCTGAGTTGTTTAATTTTTGAATAGTTTTGTAAATAATTTTTTTATAATTTTCTTGGTTGATGTCTCGTTTTTTACCACACCCAATTAGTAAAATACATTTAGAAAAAATCTTTGGCGCATGATGTAACAACAGAGTTTGTCCAATTTTTCCTTGCATTGAGCTATTTATCAGTACAGAGCGAATGTAACCGTTACTAATTTTATCTAATTTTTCAGCAATTGGCGATAATCGTCGAGATGCAAAAACCCCTATAACAATGCAGGTATTTTTATATTTTTCTAAATTGCCAATCCGAACAGTGCATTTCATGTACTCTCCTGTTTATTCTTTTTAAATAAACGTCCATGTAGTTATGATAGAAAATGGTCTCTATATCGATAGTTTTTTGTTATATTTACATATATGTACAGCATAGTTTGTATCATGATAGATGCATATTTCCCTTAAATTGTTATATAATTTTAAGATTCTAAAGTATTTTAATATTTTTTATAGAATGTTCAGCTTCATTATTTTTATTACTCATCTCGGAATGGATTTATTACTATACATATTCTATGTAACAGATTATATCTAAATAGATTAAATAGATAATTAACTACTTAGATATAGATATATCTATTGATTTGTATAATTTTTGAAATTTATATAAATTTTAACAAGTATCAGAGATTCAACAATTTATTCTATTGAAGTAAGTCTTTTTAGACCAGATTCTTCCCGTAGCTGAATAGCTTTATCGGTTTTTTCCCATGGAAACTGTTCACGACCAAAATGACCATAAGTAGCGGTTTCATGATAGATTGGGCGCAGCAAATTTAACATCTGAATAAGACCGTATGGTCTTAAGTCAAATATTTTATATACTAATTTAATAAGTTCTTGATTTTTTATCTTTTCAGTACCAAATGTTTCTATCATAACCGAGGTTGGCTCAGGGATTCCTATAGCATAAGAAATTTGAATTTCACATTTTTCGGCAAGTCCGGCAGCAATAATATTTTTTGCAACATATCTTGCTGCATATGCAGCAGAGCGGTCAACTTTTGAGGGGTCCTTTCCAGAGAACGCCCCACCACCATGACGAGCCATGCCTCCATAAGTGTCTACTATAATTTTACGACCAGTTAATCCGCAGTCAGCCATTGGACCGCCGATAACAAAGCGACCAGTTGGGTTAATATGGTACTTTATAGTGTTGCGAATCCATTGTTTTGGTAGGATGGGTTTGATAATTTCTTCAAGTACCGCCTCTTGGATATCTCTTTGTGAGATCTCTTCTGAATGTTGAGTGGAGAATACAACTGTGTCAATGCCAATAATCTTCCCGTTTTCGTATTGAAATGTAAGCTGACTTTTTGCGTCTGGACGAAGCCAGGGTAATGTGCCGTTTTTTCGAACTTGAGATTGTCGCTGAACTAATCGATGTGCATAAGTTATTGGTGCGGGCATAAGGACATCTGTTTCATTGGTTGCATATCCAAACATTAATCCCTGATCACCAGCCCCCTGTTCAACTGGGTTGGGGCGATCGATGCCTTGATTAATATCAGGTGATTGTTTACCAATAGCATTTAGCACAGAGCAAGAGTTTGCATCAAACCCCATATCAGAATGAATATAGCCAATATCTCGAATGCTCTGTCGAGTAATTTCTTCGATGTCTACCCAGGCGGTAGTAGATATTTCACCGCCCACCATAACCATACCTGTTTTTACATATGTTTCACAGGCTACCTTGGATCGTGGATCTTGTTTGAGGATGGCATCCAGTATAGCATCAGAAATTTGATCAGCAATTTTATCAGGATGCCCTTCTGATACTGATTCGGATGTAAAAAGATATGTAGACATGTTTTTTATACCTAAGCACTAGTATGCTAGTAGTTACATTAAAGATTATAACACATTAAAAAAATCGATCTTAGATGCGTAATCAATATGTATATTTAGGATGTAATATCTGTAATTTATATCGATGAGTTTAAATATAATTGGTTTAATTTTAGAGGCAAGAATTCTAAAATTTCAGATAGTAACGTATCTAGTGATCTGTATTATATTACTCTAATGAATTACGACATGCATAACTAGTTGACTGACTAATTTTGATGATCATGAGATAATTGGTGTTATTAAGGTCATTAATTTTATGAGAAATACTATAATTATATGCTAAAATTTGATTTTAATGGTTATTAACACACTAAGTTTTATTTCTTTTTATATATAATATCTGGTTTTTCAAATAAGTAAACATTTGTAATATTATATTGTATACGTGATATCTATTATTATAGATGCCAGCTTAATAATTTTTTAGATTATATCATCAAATATAACATATCAATATAAACATACTAAGATTATATTGCAAACAATATAGTCCTGGTAATTAATGATGATTAAGATTTTTATCTTCTATTATATTATTATCACAAATATTATAACGATAATTTATTTACATTGTATGTATAATTTTATTATAAATACAATTATTGTAAAGTGCTATGATCATTACAACTAGAATTTTATTCAGAAGATATTCTCAAATATTTCATTATCAGTTTAATATTTACTGTTGTAATATATATTTTATAAGTCACTATCGTTTTGTAGTTTTTTAGTAATACAGATGATATATTTTATGATAATAATCACTTGTGATTGTAGATTCAATAAATTTATTTATTTTATTTATATTAGATAAACAATATTTTTGACGTAGGGGTAATATTTCTTGAATAGATGCTATTATAAAGACTATGGCGTGAATTGCACCATTACTAGATGATATTAAACTTTCATTAGTTTTTAATTAAAAGCAAGACGAAGCTTTAATAATACTGGTTGCTTAAAGTTTTTTGAGTAACAGTAAAGATAAAATGATAATAATTAATATATAAAAAATCTAAAATATGATTTTTAGTTGTATAAGGTTATTTAGTGCATGTTTTAATGAGTATATTTATTTAATTTTTTAATTACTATTAATCTATTATGATGCTAAATCATAATAGATCTTATTGGTTAATTGGGAATAATTTAGATCAGGTTCTAAATTTTTTAAATAAAAACAGCATATATATTTTAATTTGATTTATCTTATATACGAACATGAAATAGGAATTATTAAATAGTAGTCAATAAATCTACATTAGTAGTCAATAAATCTACATAATTATGATTTAATCAGGCTTTCTCGAAGGGCATTATGTTTTATGAAATTTTTCAATGTGATAATCAATATCTGTTGCAAGTACATTCATTATATTTTCTATTTGTTATTTTTTTTTAGTACAATTTCTTTAGTTTTTGCTGTGACCATACCAATTTTACCTAAAGAGGAATCTGCCGAGGATGCATTAAAAACAAAATTAGCATCTCATGCTGATCCTGAGTCTCATGTAGTATACGCCATCTCTTCTAACGGAGAAGTTGCAGGAGGATATTCTTCTATTCAGGAGTACCAGAGGCAAGCGTCTGTTTGGTCTGGTTTATCCTGGTCTCATCCAACTAAATTAGGCACATTAAAATCTGATAATACAGGAATGGCCAGCATACTAGCTTTATCTACTGATGGAAAAATAGCAGGAGGCTATTCCACCCCTGTTAATACAGATTCGCGACATGCAGTGATATGGTCTGGAGATAACTGGAAAATAGCAACCGATATAGATAGTAAGAGATCTAATCATGCTATAGTTTCTGAAGTATCATCTTTGTCTGCTGATGGAAAAATAGCAGGAGGCCACTCTAGTGCGAATGATAAAGATTTGCTGACAGGCGCGATTTGGTCTGGCGATCATTGGGGGACTTATACTAATGTTGGAATGGATATAGAACATGCCAAATATCCTATATACTCTGGAGTATCAGTGTTATCTGGTGATGGAAAGGTAGCAGGGGGATATATGAGCCGCAATAGACATGCTTCGCATGCGATTATCTGGTCTGGTGATAATTGGGGGAAAAAGACTATTGTTGATGGATCATCTTCTGATAGTATTTTTGATAAACTGTTTAATAATTCCATATCTGAGGTATTAGCTTTGTCTTTTGATGGAAAAGTAGCAGGCGGGTTTAGGATTAATGAAAAAAAAATTCCCCAAGCTACTCTTTGGGTAGGTGATAATTGGGTAAAACAAGTTCATTTAGGTACACTAAGCAGCAATGCCTCCGGGGAATCAAAAGTCCTATCTCTTTCTCCTGATGGTCTAATAGCAGGTGGATACTCTAGTATTAATGGAAACAGTTCTGTGTGTCATGCAATTATTTGGTCCGGTAAGGATTGGAAAAATAAAATTGATTTAGGTACATTAAAAAATGATCTCTCTGGATCTTCTGAGATCTTTTCTTTTTCTCCTAATGGACAGATCGTCTTTGGAGAATCTGATTCGGATGATGGAGTAAAACACCCATTTTTATTTAGAGTACCGCGAGAGGTCTCTCCGTCCTTGCCGCTCAACTCTGTTAGTTCTAAAAGATTAATTGAAGATAAAAATATACCTATGATGAAACCATTCTTGGTTGATTCAATTAATACTCGCTCCTCCATTAACCAAGTTTCTACTGATACTTTTACATTACTTAAATCACAAGAGAACACGTTAACAAATTTACAGAAAGGATGCGTTGCTGGTAATAACCGGTTATGCTGGTTGATCTATGCTAAACCTGCAACGTTTATGACGAAAAATGTTATACCTGTCGTTAATTTAGGATATGGAGTTACAGAAACATTTTCTCTGGGGGGTGTTATTACATATCCATTATCTCGTTATTTTCCTAATAGCTGCAAAATGAATGGAAATAATCTGGGATTTGGGTTATATGCCGACTGGCATTCTTTTAAGAGATTCGGAGAGCTCTATTTTCGTCCGGCTATATCTTTTAGCCAGTATGAAGTGGATATTGAACGATTTGTATTACCTCATACTGAATATGGTCGAGGTAATAGTACGCTAAATGGATTTAGTTCATCTTTAGAATGGGGAGGTGGTAATCCTATTATTGATCAAGTTGTTTTATTTTTCTGGCATACAGGTTTACGTTATAACCATTTTTCTCGTAATGCATACCAGGAAGATGATGTGATTACTCTTCCTGTGTTCTATAATAAGATTAATCATAACAATGCAAGAGGAGATCTTGGAGCTGATATTCGAGTGTCGATTGTACGCCATCTGATATGGCTCTCCGGAATTAAAATAGAGCACATCCTTAAGGAAAATAATTTAACATCGAATTCCAGTATTTATGAAACCAGTCGCCTTAGTATTCGTGATAGATCACCAAAAACCTCCACTACTTTAAAAAATGGGATGGTATATACATTAAGTGATAATATTTCTTTATCTGTATTTGAATCAATTATCCCAAGCAATTCGGGGCATGAGAATTGGAAGCTTTCTTGTAACTTAACCGGAACATTTTAATATTTAGTACTTATTATATGATGAGATTAATGATATGTAATAATTATTACGTATCATTGTCAGGTATTTATATGTTCTTTTATTGCTTCTTTAAAATTACCAATGTATTAATGCCGGCACAACATAAAAATTCTCCACAAATCTCTAGAAGATACTTAAGTACTGTTTAATGTAGTATTATACCAATCTATAAATATATGAATGATTTTTATCCAGGTTAATTAGAACTCTTTATCATGATAGGTAATAGTTTATTCAGTATTAGCTTTTTTAGTATGCAGCTAAATTACCGTTATTCTATGCATGAGATACTTTTCGTATTATGCCTTATTTTTACTATTTTCATTTGAAATTTTATTTGTGTATGTGATCATACTTGAGGTTCTCTAGATGGCTTCTATAGATATAAAAATTTTTATATATTAATTTATTTTTTCTAATATTTAATAATAATTAATAAAAGGATGCGGATAAGATATGGAAGTAATTAAATCATTTCTGTAAAATATTTTTTACTGGTCAATTTATGGTACTTGAATGTGATGTAGAATTAAAATAATTCATTATGATATAATTTTGTAATTAATTACTTAATTATAGTTCAATGATTATATATGACAGCCCATTTATGTTGTGATTATAAAATGATCTTTTTTTTGCATTAATGTTATTTAATATTATTGATATTTCACTAGGTGTATAATATTAATGCAGTTATCCAATAAAACTAATAACTTCTTGATTTCTTCAGGTTGATGGAATACGTAAACTGATATTGATCAGTATAGTTATTTTTCAAGAGATCTTAGATATTATGTAGGTAGTTTTTATTAATTTCCATAGAATTGTTTGCGCTATAGACGATTAGTTTTATCTTCTGAGATTAAACATATTGTATGTACTATTTTAGAGATGCGCAGGTATAATAGTGGTGTTTTATCTATGTAAACAAACCTGGGGGGAGAGGATAAGATACGTGGTGTCTTCTATATGTAGAGGTTATTTGTTATTTAGTTTTTTATAAAAATAATTATTGCAATTTTGGGGTTTTTTTAATTAGATTATAATTGTTATTAATATATTCTTATTCGCCCAGAATTGATGAAAAAAATATATTTTTCTTGTAGTAATATAATTATATTTGGATGAATTATTAGAGAGGTCACATATTTATAGGGTTTCTTTATATGTTAAGAATAACTATTCTAGTTCTAGGGTGATGATAATATAAATAATTTATTGTGGTATAATATTACATGCATTATGGTGTTGGTATTTATTTTTTATTTGAAAAATATTTGAAAATTAATAGCAGAATAAGTGATATTTTTATCACAGGTTAAAGATTGATTTTTACAATTATATGATGATAAAAATCAGAATGTCATAGTTTTTTAGGTAGTGTAGGTTATTAAATAAAATTTAAGGATAGAGATCTAATTTAGATTTTAGCTAAAGATAATTAGGATTAATTATGATTTTTTTAAATATTATTAATTTTTGTCATATTGATATTATTAATTTCGATACTCTTAAATTTTAAAAGATAAAATAGTATATGCATAATTCCAGAAAATAAAAAATTGCTTGATAAAGAAGTGATATTAATTAAAGAAGTGATATTAATTAAAGAAGTGATATTAATTATTATTAAGTCATTAAAGATTAAAGCGTGTAAGATAATCTGTCTAAGATACTAAGATACTAAGATACTAAGATACTAAGATACTAAGATACTATAAGATACTATAAGATACTATAAGATACTAAGATACTAAGATAAAAGATGATTTAGATATTATCATAAGAGACACATATAATCATTAATTATCTTAAAGTATTAGATAGGCGCGATATTGAATTCAGTGAGATAGTTAAAGATTATCAAGCGGTTCATTGTTAAGAAAGAGCTAAAGAAAATAATTAATCTAGTTCAGATTATATTAATATATGGTATATTTTTCATTGTATTAGTTTTTGTGAATTATTCAGCAGAATTGTCTAGTATGTTTCAAATTACATCATTTATTATAAGTGAAATACATATATTTTTATAAAAATTATAACTCTTATTTTATGTTTTAAAATAAAATTCAATACTATTGATTGCTCTATCTTTATTAAGAATTATTAATCTTACATGATCTAATATTTCAAATATCATCAATAATTTTTTTAAATTTGAATATTAAATTCATCATGAAATAAAATCATAAAATATATTTATTGATTATTGTTTTACGTTTTACGTTTAAAAAGGATAAATAAAGTCTCTAAATTATTCTTATTAGCTAATGATAAAACTTTTAAAGATAGTCTTCAGAGATCGATTAAGGAGCTTAACTATAGAAAAGAACTAGTGATAAGTAAGATAATTATTTTAAATAGTTTAAAGCTTTATTTTTTCTGGGTACATTAATCATGACTCAATATTTTTTTATTACTGGCACAGATACTAATATTGGTAAAACTATAGCAACATGTGCTTTATTACAGGCTGCTACACGCTCCGGTTATCTTGCTGCAGGATATAAACCAGTTGCATCAGGATGCATGATTACATCTGATGGGCTTCGTAATCGTGATGCATTAGCGTTAATGTGTAATAGTAATGTACGTATTAACTATAATCAAGTAAATCCATATCCGCTAAGGTCTCCCATTGCGCCATATCTAGCGAGTCATGATGAGGATAAATTAATTGATCTCAGTATGTTGTCAGCAGGGTTGTTATCGTTAGGATCGATCGCTAACTGGGTTGTAGTAGAAGGAGCAGGTGGTTGGTTAACACCATTAGGGGAGAAATATACCTATTCTGATTGGGTTATTATGGAAAATCTTCCGGTAATTTTAGTTGTTGGGCTAAAATTGGGTTGTATTAATCACGCATTGCTTACAGCAAACGCGATTCATCAAACGGGGCTAAATTTTCTTGGATGGATTGCTAACCATCCACTCAAGAATAGTTATCGTTCTCAGGATTATCTGATAGCACTAGAAAAACGTTTAGATATTCCTTTGCTTGGAGTAATTCCGTGGATAAAGAATGCAATCGATGTGCCTTTATTTAACTATCTCAATATCTCGATTTTAGAAAAATTTTATTGAGTATCAAAATGATGTGGTTTATAGTGAAGAGATGATATAATAAGTGCTACTCATATATAAGATTTTATTAAAAATCATTATATTTCTATTAGTTTTTCTAAACTAATTATAATTAATGATATTATCTTTAATTTTAGATCAATGATAGTATATACAATATTTTTCTTGTACAGTCCTTTTATGATACAATAAATTATTATTACATGGTTTATTTGATAAAATCTAATAATAACATTATAAAAATTATCACAATCACATAAAACATAAATTTCTTTATTTTTTAGTTTTAAATGTTCTTAATTATTTCTTAGATTTATATATTGATCATCTTGTTGAATTTTTATATATTTTTGATACTCGATTTTATCTGTTATATATTATCTGTGATATATAAAACACCACAAAATTAAGGTTAACTTAAGAAGTTGTAATGAAAAACGTTGAATAATTTTGGTATTTTTTATATAAATCACACACAATGAGTTTATATAGTATATATAGCGAGTTTGAAAAGATCGTATGATTTTAAAAAACTACTAATAATTTATTCATTCTAACAGATAAGAGATATGTTGTATTCTAATAAGAATATTCTATTTTAATAGAATATTAACAAATATATTTCTAGAAAACTGTAGTGCGTATATATCACATAATATAACAGGTATATTCGAATAATTCATTAGGGTATTCCGATATTTTTGATTAAATATAATTAATTTTTATTTGTAAGGAATTTAACCATAATTTAACCATGCAATAGAAGTATTATTAAATAAAATAATAGACTTATTAGTAATATAAGGTATTAAAATTTTATATTTTTTTGAAATATTGGAAGGAAATCCTTAGTATTTATATGTGTCAAATAAGAACATGAGAATATTATTCTCTAACATAGATAATAGGGAATTTTATACCAATTTATGAAATAAAGTTCATAACTTTATTTTTTCTTGGTTATATTTTATTTTTATTAGTACGATAATATAAAGTAAAGCATCACAAGACTGTATCAGTATAATTACAAATTTTTGGAAAATGAGCTTATCTAATATACTTGTTTTGGATTCATGCTTCAGATTAATAATAAATCTTAACAATATTTTTATTAGAACTATTTATGTAATTGATATTGTTACTATTTTTTTGAGCTGAGATCTAGAAATAATTTTATATTGTTCTAAAATATTACGATTGCTACACAATCAAGTCATAATCAAGTCATAATCAAGTCATAATCAGCATATGTAATTTTAATTTATATTCTATAATTATTATTATAGATCATTAATTTTTACATATTATCTTAATAAATTAATTTAATACTTGTATAAATGTTTATTATAATATGTAAAATTAATCATAATATTGATATTTTAAGATTTGAAGTGTGTATTACTGACTTGATGCATACGCTGTAATCTTGTGTTGTTTACTGATAATTGAGATCACTTTTAAGATTAATACCTGCATTAAGCGTTATATGAGAATATAGTTCTTCAGATAATATCGAATATCTCTCTAAGAGATAGAACAATAAGGATATTGGTCCTGTATAACAGTTGTATGTAAATAGCATTTATTCTGACTACACTAGAACTTTTTAAAGAGCACTAGATTATAGTATAGTTTTATTTTATTTTTATAAAAAATAAAATAAGATATAATCAAAGTATATAGATTCTATTACTAGATTAGCATATATAAAAGTAACATTAATCATGATGACGCATGACATAAAAATAATAAATCTTAATGAGTATAATTTAATTCAAGTATAACACATATAACACATTAATATCTTTTTTAATATTACAAAATAAATACAGAATTAATATTCTATTGATAGATATATTTAAAATACTATTTTGCCTCATATTTATTTAATAGTAGATGTGTAAAATATGTACAAAATATAGAATTCAAGGGGTAGATTAAATTGACATAAAATATCTTAGTGGCGCGTGTAATGTAGTAATAGTTCTTCTTTTTTATTATTAATAATATATTAGAGATTTTTTGAGCTCAGAAATCAATAACCCATTTTAGACAACTAGCAGAGATTAGCATAACAGCAAAGAGATTCCATTCTGGACGAAACAAGAGAACAGCTGTTCCACTTAGCAATAGAGTTTGATTAAAAGTTAGCCAATAATGCCCTGAATGTTGATTTAGAGACGACATGGTTAAATTTTTAGTTAGATTGTCTTTATTATATTGTAGTTGTATTTTTTTGTTTTGTAGAAGAGTTTCATATAATAGATCTGGTAATTCAAATAAACGCATGGCCCATGTTGGTGTATATTTTTTAAATTCATGAAAAACAGAAGAAAGACCAATTTGATTTTGAATCCAATCTTCAAGAAAAGGCTTAGCGGTTTTCCATAGATCTAGCTGTGGATCGATTTGTCGACCTAATCCTTCGACATAAAGTAATGTTTTTTGAAGCAAAACTAACTGCGGTTGTACTTCCATATTAAAGCATCGAGCTGTATGAAAAAGCTGAACTAAGATATTTCCAAAAGAAATATCTATCAGAGGTTTTTGAAAAATAGGTTCACAGACACGACGAATAGCGAACTCAAAATCTATTAAGTTAGTATCAGATGGTACCCAGCCTGAATCTATATGTAATTCGGCAACTTTATGATAGTCTCTATTAAAAAATGCAATAAAATTTTCTGCTAAATAATGTTTATCTGATTCGTTTAAAGCACTAACGATTCCGTAGTCAATCCCTATATATTGGGGGTTCTCTGGATGTTCATAGCTAATAAAGATATTACCAGGATGCATATCGGCATGAAAAAAACTATCTCGAAAAACTTGATTTAAAAAGATTGTTACACCCCTTTCAGCTAAGAGTGGCAAATTAACACCATGTTGTTTTAACATTTTAATATTAGAGACAGGAATACCATAAATACGTTCCATTACTAAAACATTTTCACTGCAATATAGTGGGTAAATTTTTGGTACATATAATATGGAACTCGTTTCAAAATTACGACGCATCTGAATCGTATTGGCTGCTTCATGCAAGAGATTAAGTTCGTTGAGCAATGTACTCTTGTAGTTTGAGACAATTTCTAAAGGCTTTAGGCGTTTAGCGTCAGGAAAAAAATATGGCAACCACCTAGCCAATCGATATAGTAGTTTTAAGTCTGCTTGTATTACTGATGATATATTTGGTCGAATAACTTTGATGATTACTTCGTGTCCATTTTCTTTTAATATCGCAGTATGCACTTGCGCAATGGATGCTGTAGCTAATGGAATTATGTTGAAGTTATCAAATTTATCTGAAATAAGCATGTTTAATGAGGATTCAATTAATTTTAATGCTTCTTTTCCATCGAAGGGAGTTACATTATTCTGCAGCATTGCTAATTGATTAATGATTTGTATTGGAAGAATATCATGACGGGTAGATAACATCTGACCAAATTTTATCCATACAGGACCTAATTTTTCTAAAGCAAAGCGCAAGCGAGAACCCAAAGATTCTCTTGTGTTTTTTTTTGATATCCAAAATGTGCATTTACAGAGTATCTTTATGGGTTTCGATAAATGCTTTTGTGGAATGAGATGATCCAGATTATAACTAAGAAAAATATGGATAATATAATAAAAGCGATGTAACTCACCAAAGGTCATGATATCTCCAAAAGGTGAATGCGATTGTCGAAAATATCTAAAATATTTAGACATTCTTCTACCTCTTTAATAAACCAGGACATTTCAATAGATCCTGGTGATAAACGCCACTCCTCAATGATAGTTTGTGATAAACATTCTTTTTTGCGTTGCATTGCATAATTCATTAGTTTATAACGATTATAAAAAAATTGACCAATGCTCTCTGCGATAATATCTCCAACCCATGGGGAAAGATATTCTCCTAGATCAAATTCCATATCATCTAATGCTAGTGTCATTAAGAATACTTCTATAATCTTCAGATCACCTGTTACCCTTAGTTTTTCGTCCTGCAGTAGTTTAATGAATTCTTGATAATTATATAGTTTTAGTAATGTAGTTAAGGTAGTAGTCAGCGTACAGTCTGCGACACCCCTGTAGTGATTAAATATTTTTGCTTGATTTTTGCCAAAAATGAATACCATTGATAAATTTATTTCATTTATTATCAATAACAAGCTGTGACCACAGAGGTTTTTCTGTGTAGATTCTATGGTCTGCTCGCGATAAACAATGGCATTAATGATCTTTTCTAATATTGTCATCATGACCGTGAGAAAGATTATATATATTCTTATTAAAATTTAAATCCTCGGTGTAATGCAACAATGCCACCTGTAAGATTTATATAGCTAGTTTCATAAAATCCAACGTCTATCATGATTCTTTTGAGAGTTTCTTGATCAGGATGAACATGAATAGATTCTGCCAGGTAACGATAACTATGCGGATCTTGTGCTATGAGTTTTCCGAGGAACGGTAGGACCTGAAAAGAGTAAATGTTATAAATTTTATTTAATAAGGCGGACTCTAGTTTAGAGAATTCTAAAATTAGGAGACGCCCTCCTCTTTTCAGCACTCGAAACATAGAAGCAAGCGCTTGATTACTTTCAGTAATATTACGTAAGCCAAATGCAATAGTTATACAATCGAATACTGTATCCGGAAATGGTAAGTTTTCTGCATTTGCTTGTACATATCGCACGTTCCTAAGAATTCCTTTGTTCCGTAATTTCTTGCGGCCTTCTTGTAACATTGAATTATTAATATCAGCTAAAACAACTAACCCATTCTCACCTACTAAATGTGAAAAATGTGCTGTTAAGTCACCAGTACCGCCTGCTAAGTCTAATACATAATGACCTGGCTTGACACCGCTATGCTGAATAGTCAAACGCTTCCAAATTCTGTGAGTGCCTAATGACATTATATCATTCATGAGATCATATTTGGCTGCTACAGAATGAAAAACATGACCAACTAGAGTAGTTTTTTCTTCTTTATAAACTGTTTTATATCCAAAATGAGTAGTATTCTTTGATTTATTTAACATTTGTTGAACCATCTCTAATTATTTTATATTTTATACATCTAAAGATAAACCAGAATACGTAATTAACTGATTATATTCGTATTTATCTAATATGTAATTAAGATATATAATGTAACTTTAGTAATTACACGTTAGGTTCAGTAATGAGCTTTCTGGAAAATTAGGTAAAACTATTCTGGTTATTTACATCTAGAGCTTAAATTTTGTCGAGGTATATTTTATTTATAATAAAATAAATTATCTAAAATTCTCTAGTTTATGTTTAGAGATATTGCATATTCCTTAAATCATATATCTTCAATATTACTTATATCTATTTTGTATTCGGTATTGCAGTTTCTATAGTGCTAGAAATATAGAATGTGTATTGTAACGCGATTAATTAAATTTTTAGTTTGGTGTAAGAATAATTCGCATAGTTTTTGCGAAAATGTGTTTATTATTTTAGTTAAAAAATTATTTTTACATAAAATATCGTATCAGAATGGATCATATTAGATATGTAAGAGTTATATTTATGGGATACCCTGAGGATTGCGACAATGTAGTTGCATCTAAAACTACATACTGGTTTATTGCCCGTTGTAAGGTTAATAACGCATATAGGAGATTCCTAGTATAATGATGAGATTTTTTAATAAATTTTGATTATTTTTGTGATTTTATAATGTATCTATATGCAATTACTAGAATTACTAGAATGAATATCTATTTATAGAATAAATTTCTATATGTTATAGTGTGTTTAGGAGACCATTATTTCCTAGTTATTGAGTAAAATATGAGCTAATCAGGATATTATGATTAGAATCAGTTCATATATTTATTGTTTCTGATATATAATAACATTATATAACGCTTTGCATTTTAGGAGAACATAACAGATTTCATCATAGATTTAGATACAATAGGTACGGTTCTTTTATATTATAAATTAATTGCGCGTAAGTTAATATTAAGATCTATTTTTACTATAAAGCAGTATAAACGGTAGGTTTTGATAACTAGATAAGTCTGCTAAATAAATATATAGTATTCTAAATATATAGTATTCTGTTGAGTATTACTTAAAGTATATTGATAGAGTGTTAGAAGTAATATCACTGATTATAATATTCATATCCTGAAGCATTATCAGAGGAAGCAGGCATATCTATAAAATATACTAAATCTATAGAAAATACCTCATAGTAATTTTGAAAAACTTCTAGAGTGAGATATCTCTATAATAGATGTTTCAAAAACCCGATATAGGAAAATGATGGTATATTCTTATATTGTATCGCGTAAAGCAATATTTATATTGTTATATTATTGCATAATAATATATTATTTGTTAGATATTTAAGATAAAAGATACTTTAGTGATGCATTAGTATTCATAAGGATCAATAAAATATAGAAAGAAGCATTTTAATGATTATTAATGTAATGCATTTAAAAACAATGAATGATACTCACAGCTTTATTGGTCCTCAAAAATCTCGTCTGTTACAGAATCTTCGGGTATAGCTTTTTTTGCTAGATCTGGATTGATTGGTCTTGTTATTTGCACACCCATTTTACGAAAACTTTCCGCTTGGGAAATTAAATTACCTCGTCCTTCTGATAGCTTCTTCATTGCTTGCTGATAGCTATTTTCAGCTTTATGCAGGCTAAATCCAATATGCATCATATCGTCTATAAATAATCGCATCTTATCATATAATTGAGTGGCGCGATAAGCAATGCGTTGTGCATAGCGAGTTTGATTTTCAAAATGCCAGAGATTGTTAATAGTACGCAATGCTACTAGTAGAGTACTTGGGCTGACTAACATAATATTTTTCTTAAAAGCTTCATTAATCAGTTCGGGTTGTTTATTTAACGCAAGAAGAAATGCTGGCTCTATCGGAATAAACATTAAAATGTAATCTAAAGATCGTAAGCTAGGTAATTTTTGGTAATCTTTTTTATTTAATTCTCGTAAATGTCCGCGAATGGCGGCAATATGCTCTTTAAGAGCAGTTTCTCTTTGTATATCGTTAACAGCGTTAAAGTAACGCTCATATGCTACTAGTGTCATTTTTGAATCAATAATTACATCCTTACCTTGTGGTAATCGTATGATAATATCTGGTTGAACATACCCATTGTTTTCTAGTGGGACATGCATTTGCGAGTGATACTCATGCCCTTCTCGGAGACCGGCGGTTTCTAAAATACGATTAAGCACTATTTCTCCCCAATTACCTTGAGTTTTATTATCACCTTTTAATGTTTGTGTTAGTTTGGAGGTTTCTTGGGTCATTTTCTCATTGAGCTTTTGAAGATGACGGATTTCATGTGATAGAGTGTAGCGCTCGCGAGCTTCTTTTTCCAGGCTTTCTTGAACTTGATGATGAAATCTTTCAAGCTGTTCACGAAGGGGTGCTGTTAAGCTTTGTAAGCTTTGGCGATTTTTTTCATCAATACGACGTCCGCTATTTTCGAATATTCGGTTAGCTAGATTTTCAAATTTAGTATTAAGATATTCCTCGTTATTAATTATTAGTTGTTGTTGTTTTATGGCAGCCATTCTTGCCTCTTCAAGGCGAATTGTCATTTCACGTAATTCTATTTTTTGAGTATTGTTAATATTTATTTGTATTTGGTTATCGTGCATTAATTGCTCAGTTTTTCTACGCCAAGAGCTTTGGTCTTGTAGTTGTTTTTCAGCAATGATTATAGCGGTATTCAATTTTTTATTGGTTTGTTCATGTTCTTGATTGATAGAGTATAAACTTTCTAATTGTTTCTGTAAGCCTTCAATTTTATTTTGAATTAATTTTTCCGCTTGAATAATTTTTTGTTTTTTAGATTGCTTATTTTTTTTTATATTCAGATAATAAAATATTATTACAAAAACACTTGTTAGCATGCTAACCATAACGAAGAAAATCATACAATATGTCATTATATTTTTCACTTTATTTTCCTTGTATATAGACAAGAAGAGATTGACCTATTTTAAATAATATAAATACTATTTAATTGCATAATATATTTGCTAATCTGATTGAATAGTTCTGTATTAGTATATTAGAAGTAATTTTTATTGTTATGAGAGCATGATCAAATATATAAGGAAATTTAGTGACAAGCATGACGAAGGCAATAATTAAAAATAGAGTGGCTATTTTATTTTTCCATGAAGAAAACACTTTCACCTGAGTTAATAGATTTTTCGCGTAGTAGCATGCTCAGTATTTGATACCCTATACAATCTAAGAATATAAACATGATTTACACTTTATATTGCAATTGAGAGGAAATTAATTAATCATGTGTTTTTATGTGGGTATATCTAATGAACGCAGACTAAGCTTAATTAAATCTAAAAGAAAAACTCGTTATAAGTAATGTTATTTAGATGTAGTAAATTTTAGGCTTTTAACGAGATTATTGGTAGGTTTTGTAGTATCCGTATTTCTAAAACGTATTATTATATATTTTATATTATATCGATACAATCCATCAAAATTAGATCGAAAGATATCGCACTAATATTACTAAATAGTGCGAATTTACTATTATATAATATAATACAGACTTCTATGTGTTTGTGAATCTCAAGCTAAGTATAAAAATGTGATAATATATTAGGCAGTAGGTTTTGTTTATCTTCTATGCTCTCTTTCAATATAGATATTATTACTATATGACGTTATTGGCTGTTATTTGGAAGTCCGAAACGCTTATTAAAGCGATCTACGCGGCCTCCGCTAGCCACATCACGTTGCTTACCGGTGTAAAATGGGTGACATTTATTACATACATCTAAAAGCATATCTTGACAGATAGTGGAACGAGTTTGGATCTTATTACCACAAGAACATTTAGCGGTAATATGAGCATAGTTTGGGTGAATATTTTTTTTCACTAGAACACCTCATCTAAGTTTTAAAGAACTGATAAGTAATAATGCTCAACTATGCAGTTAATTGGAACATGTACGTAGAACGATATAACATATTATCATAATAATAATGAGATTATCGAGATTATCTCTACGAAAAGAATTAAGCATAAATAAGATTATTTTCTTATTAATTCAATATCAATATTATTGATATAATAAAAGCATATATAATATCAGAATTAGTTAGGTACTTTAGATCATTTATATGTGCTTGATTGTGCTTGATATGTCGACTGACAATTTACATTTATTAAATACCAGCATAACACTAGTATAGTATTAGTATACTAATACTATAGTAGTAGTATAGCATTAGTATAACAGCTTAATATGCTTTATGAAAGTAACGAGTACTTAACATATTTAATCTTACTCCATGATATAAGGATAACAAATATAGGTTTATCTAGTAATAGCATAGATTATTATTTTATTAGTTTGTTGTGTCTTGTTCCTATTATTATTAATTATGCTAAATAAGTTAGACAGTATTTTAAAAATGTTGTATTAGAACCATCCATGTTACTAATAGGCTTATATAAATTTTATATTTTTCATATTTGACAGTATTGTTTTAAATAGATCTTAGAACAATTTGTTATTTATAAACCTTAGTTCTGTGTCAGTTTAATAGTTTTTATTTTTAAGTAGTCTCTTAAGATGCTGTATTTATATAGTTAAAGAAAAGAATGTGTCTAAAGTGTACATCATAAACAACAGCTTGGTGTAAAGTAATGTGGTTTTCTGCAATAGTTTATACTGTTTAGATAGAGAGAACT
The DNA here is from genome assembly GCF_900698885.1 of Candidatus Erwinia haradaeae. Taxonomy (GTDB): domain Bacteria; phylum Pseudomonadota; class Gammaproteobacteria; order Enterobacterales; family Enterobacteriaceae; genus Erwinia_E; species Erwinia_E haradaeae_H. The sequence goes on along the minus strand of NZ_LR217705.1, from coordinate 923,368 downwards.
TTTCTTGATACTTAGAGATTTATTGAAAGATAATATAATTAAGGTTTAGTTGAATTATCGGTATGATGCTTATTTTTGGTATTCTGGTAATAGTCGCTTACTAGATTTTTGAGATAAAATGAATGAGCTATGCTCTAAGTATATTTATATAAACAATTATTTTAGAGTGTTATCGGTTTATTGATATTTTAATTTGAATTTCGTTATAGTATCAGACAAAATTGCATACTAGGATATAACGTCAGCATATTTCTTGAATGAAAGTAAACAGGATATAATCCAGTAGGATATCTCAACAAAAAATCTTTTTAAGATATAAAATAGACTACAGATTAGCTTATGTAAAAGTTTAGTAAAGTATAATTAATTATTATATGTAAAATAATGATATAGATATACGACTTAGGTAAGGATTATATTTTTTGCGTATTAAAGAGTAAAGCGATTTTGTTTTATCAAGTCTATGCTATCCAGCTTATTTTACATTCATCAGATTTCATGATGATAGTTTATATCAAAGCTGTGTCATTATTATTTGAGAAAATTTAGTCTCTATAAATAAAAGAATATAAATATACGCTGAAGAGTGATTTTTGTATTACGTCTTCAGTAAGATTATGCAATTATCCGCATATAGCAAGATACTAGTTATGATAAGTGAGAAAATTTAGTAAAAATAAAAGATTACTATGGATTACAGAAAATAAAATAATCTAGCTTAGATTGTAATGAGTCAATAAATTGCATTAGGATACTGTATATGCCATTTAAAAAAACACATGCAAGCCTGTTAGGGTTGCAGGATGTGACGATTATTAATGAGGTTAGATTACGAAAGGCTATCATAGCGACTGTGCTAGGAAATGCGATAGAGTGGTTTGATTTTAGTGTATACGGGTTTATGGCTGGCGAATTAGGGCAAGTTTTTTTTTCAGGAATTGATATCAGAACACAAAGGATTACTGTTCTAGCAATATTTTCGTTACCTTTTTTAATTCGACCATTAGGAGGTATTTTTTTTGGGATTTTAGGGGATAAATATGGTCGAAAAAAAATACTTTCTATTACTATTATGATGATGTCAATAAGTACTGCATGTATTAGTTGTATTCCCTCCTATGCTGTTATAGGAATCTGGTCTCCAACGTTACTTTTGATATGTAAAATAATGCAAGGATTTTCGGTAGGGGGGGAATATATCGGCTCTGCTATTTTTATAGCCGAACATTCACCAGATCGTAAACGTGGATTAATCGGTAGTTGGTTGGATTTTGGCTCAATCGCTGGTTTTTTACTGGGAGCGATCTTAGTTGTTATTATTTCTTGTGTTACTGGTACGGAGTGTTTTTTGAGTTGGGGGTGGCGTATTTTATTTTTCATGGCATTACCGTTTGGTGCTATTGGGTTATATTTGCGTTATATGTTAGAGGAAAGCCCTGCATTCCAAGGGAACCTTAAGAAATCTATTATTAGTGATAATAGCGTTATTTTTTCAAGAAAGAGAGATTCATATATAAAACTAATTATTCAGTATCGGAGAAGCTTGCTTGTTTGTATGGGCCTAGTCATAACAACTAATGTTACATATTATATGTTGCTAGCTTATATGCCTACCTATTTATCGAAGAATTTGAATTTTTCAGAGGATGATGGGATTATTGCTATAATAGTTATTATGATAAGTATGCTTTTTTTACAACCTACTATAGGTTTAATGAGTGATAAGTTCGGTTGTCGCCCATTAGTAATTTTAGGTAGTTTTGCTTTGCTATTTTTTTCAATTCCTTGTTTTTTATTAATTAATGCTCATGTAACAGGGCTAATGTTTTTAGGTTTACTTATATTGGCGCTTATTCTTAATAGTTTTACCGGTGTGATGGCATCCAGTTTACCGGCAATGTTTCCAGCACATATTCGATGTAGCATATTGGCTACTATGTTTAATATTTCTGTCTTTATTGCTAGTTTAACCCCAACGATAGCTGCGTGGTTAGTAGAGGAAACTGAAAACCTGTATATGCCAGCTTATTATTTAATGATTGCAGGAAGTATTGGTGTTTTAACAGGTATCAAGATGCAGGAAACTGCCAATTTACCGTTACATGGAGCCAATCCTGTAGCTTCAGATATAATAGAAGCAAGAGCGATTATAAAAGAAAACCATAATCATATAGAAAAAAAAATAAAAAGATCAATTAATGAATAATTTTTTTTAGAAAAAATATTTTTAGTTAATTAACTAACATTTACATATGCGCGAATAGTGTAATAGAAGTTTATTCTTAAATATTATTTTCCTCAAATAATATTATTATAACTAATATATTTCACAGAGTTTTTTGCAAGGTAAAATGAATAGAATATAGTGTATTTTAAATGCTATATCGTTTAATTATGCGATGATCTTTGATATTATAAATAGTAACAGACTATATATAGACTCTTTCTGAGAGAGAAATGATTTGACTTTAAAAAGGTAAATAGTAAAATATATAAAATAGTTGCAAAATCTTAATAGAAAACCATTGATGTAAGAATCTTTGAGAATAAATTGAGGTTATTTTTATTGGTGAGATGGCCGAGAGGTTGAAGGCGCTCCCCTGCTAAGGGAGTATACGGAGAAAATCTGTGTCCGGGGTTCGAATCCCCGTCTCACCGCCATAATGCATCCATAGCTCAGTTGGATAGAGTACTCGGCTACGAACCGAGCGGTCGGAGGTTCGAATCCTCCTGGATGCACCATAATACTTGATGAACCAGAATATTTGTGTAATTTTTTTATTGATTTTATAGTGTTTTTGCAGGGTTTTCAGGAAATAAGACATATTTCTTATAACAGAGTAAACAAAACAATACATGCTATTATTGTATATAATAATAGTAGATTTACTAATAGTAGAGTATATTGATTTTTATTTATATATTTTATTTTAAATTTTTTATAAAAATTAAATAAAATAAAATTTTAAAAGTTTTGTATATCATACATAGCGCTAATTTTAGAATGTTTTTATGATTTTATATTAAATTAATTTTATTTGATTATTTTACTAATCTGCTATTATTTTACTAATTTTAATAAAAATTTTCTAGTTAGAAGCCTCAATAATATTGATCTATTAGTATTTAGTAAATAAGGAGAGTCTTCATAGACTCGTCTAGTAGACGTAAATATTATTTATGTCTTTATATGTACAATATGTACTACTCTATGTTCTTAGAAGAGTAACTTTTTATAAAATATTACAATTATGATGTATCCTTTCATAAAGGATAAGTGTTTTTGTGTGATGATTTTTAAGTGATAACCGGATATATATTAGAGAATTAGCATTAATATTAGAGTTAGTGTTCTTTGAGTTTTTTGAATCAGTATGATATTATTAGTATTAGCATGTCTTCATATGATTATTTTTTGAAAGAAAAACGCATTAACAGTATATGCATAAACACTAGATATTTATAAAAATGTTTTATTGATGACGCATATCAACAAAAGACCTCTTTAATAATAAAATGATTTAAAGAAAAACAATGACCCAAATAGTTAGGTAATATAAATTGATAGCTAGCATCCTATGGAGTATTCTATGATGGAGCATGTATCGCATACTACCATGGCGTCATTAATCGATAGTCCTTCTATTACCTCTTCTAAGGTTGTGATATTTGACTCTGGTGTAGGCGGATTATCTATTTATCACGAGATTTATAAAATTTTTCCAAATTTACATTATCTTTATGTTTTTGATAATGTTGTATTCCCTTATGGTGAAAAATCAGAAAAAAAAACCATTCAGCGCGTAGTATCTATTATTACAGCAGTTAGTCGTTTTTATCAGCTATCTTTAGTAGTAATTGCTTGTAATTCTGCGAGTATTGTTAGTTTACCAGCGCTTAGATCCCGTTTTATGTTCCCTATAGTTGGAGTGGTTCCAGCAATTAAGCCAGCGGCTCGATTAACGCGTAATGGTGTGTTAGGAATTTTAGCAACTCGTGGAACACTTAGGCGTTCGTATACGAATAAGTTGCTTTCTCGTTTTGCTGGAGCATGCTCAATCACTACGTTAGGTTCTAATGAATTGGTGGAGTTAACTGAAAATAAACTTCGTGGTCAGACAATATCTAACAAAATTATTAAACACATATTAAGACCATGGTTAATTATGTCTGTGCCTCCTGATACGGTAGTATTGGGGTGTACTCATTTTCCTCTGATTCGTGAAGAACTAAAAAATGCACTACCTAAAGGGACACAGTTAATTGATTCAGGTGCAGCTATAGCACGCCGTATAGAATTTTTGTTGGGCAATACATGTCACACAATAGGTCCAAAGACTCATAACATAGCGTTATGCATGAGTGTAAATCAGAAAGCACTTCAGTTACTTCCTGTTCTCAAATATTATGGTTTTTTAACGCTTGAGGAATTAAAATTATAAAATACGCTAACGATTACTAAAAGCATACAAAGCTTGACAATTGGTGTGTGCTGAGTAAGCATAAAGCTACTATTATGATAGCTAATGAGATCTTAAAGTTTAAGGGGGGGGTTAACATAAAGTGTATGTTTTTATAAGCCTTCAGATAATCAAGAAATACACAATAGCTATAATATAATGTTGCATATAGAAATAGTATTTATCAAATGCTCAGTATTAAGTTAACAAGATATTATCTAGGATAATAATTTTATTATTTATTTTTTTATTTTTGATCTAGTGCTGTTTTGCAAAAGAGAAGATTTTTAATGTATGATCGAAAATAACTATTCAGTATAATTTTTATGTGGTATGATATTATCATTAAAAATTGATTATTAATAGAGAAAAAAATAATTCTAATATTTCAATATTACTGTTTAAAGCTAAAATTAGTGACTGTATATAATAGATTTTGTATATGATTTATAGATGTAATTTATAAAAATCATAAAAATGTTTTTAATATTAAAGAATAGAGTTGAAAGAAGTCTAAAAGTAATTAAATTAATTAGAAGAGTGAGTGCTTTTTATTATTATTAACAAATGATACAAAGATTATTTACTAAGTATTTACTCAGTGTATAAGGAAGTCATATATTGATCTTTAATAGTTTTAAAAACTAGCATTGGTCGTAATTGTATTATAAGAGTTTTACAACAAGATTAATATTTGACGCATAATATATCTCAGTATATCTATAAAAATTTATAAAAACGAGGAAAATATAGAGCAATGAGTTTTTATTTAATTTTATGTTAAATTTGAATTGTTTGTATTATTCATAATAGATTATTGCAGAGTGAAAGATGTTAATGTTAATAATGACAGATTTCTTTTCAAAGAATTCTTTCAGGAAGATTTTTAGATCAAATTAAGTCTCATTGATCAAAGTATTATAAGGGTCCCCATCGTCTAGAGGTCTAGGACACTGCCCTTTCACGGCAGTAACAGGGGTTCAAATCCCCTTGGGGACACCAAATAAGACTTGATTCTATCTCTAAATAAAGAATACCGTATAATAAGAGTTTATGCACTCTAGATTATATAGTATCAAGTGTTGATGCTAACAGATATAAGATAAAACAGTAAAAATATAACAAATATTTATTGGAGCGTAGTTGAGTTTTATTCTAAATAAAAATATAATACTGATTGATAGCAAATAAACTCAAAGTAAGATGCTTTATTTTTAATTAATTAGATATTTCAATAATTATGTTGTTATGACAAGTGGTTGTATTTAACAATTTTTCTCTTTTTTAAATAGTTATATTATGTTTTTAATTTTGAATTATATGATTTTAGTATTAGCTTTTTGTTTTTTTCTTTTTTTTTCTAAATACCCCTTACTAAAATAGTATTTATATTTGTTTGAGGATATTATTTGGATAAATGTTATTTTAGTAATATTTTGATATTTAATATGATATTTAATATATAGTAACATTTTTAATCTGTTTGTATTTTGTATGCTTGATTGTAATATGATTACATAAATTATGATTTTTATAAGATATGAGAAGTCATATAGTAATTCTATGAGCACAAAAAAAGATATGTTAGTATAATATATAGTATTATATATACTATATATACTATATATGAAAATTTTATGTTTTTAAAAATTTAGTGCATAATATTTTATGCGACTTGATTTTAAATCATAGTTTTATAAGTAAGAGAATTAAATTTTATAAATATAATAGACATAGAAATATGGGTATTTTTTATCTTGTTATAAAAAATATCAGCATATCAGAATTTTAATTATTTTAGAGAAGATTTTTCCAAAAATCTTTAACTTTTAGAAATTATCATCTAATAATTATTTATTAAAAGAGATCCGGACAGAGAACAGAGAATTGGTTATCTTATAAAATAAAGATTTTCAGTTTATATAGTTTTTAATGCAATAAAAGATATTAAAAGAAAAATTTTATTTATTAAGAAATTATCTAAAAACGATAATTTTTATGGCATAAAGAAAATCTTTATTTCTAATATCAAGGGAACATATTCAGAGATCTTGATCGATGTTTGTTCAAAACAATAATATATAATTTTTTCAAAAATAATATATAAAATAACATATCAAAAAAATGATACTAATCATTCATATATGAATTATAAATTCATATATTGTTCACAACAATATAACAAGATATTTATAATTTAGCTATAAAATTGTCTTTTATTTTTTTTAAGTATTTTTATTGTTTAGTATTACTGTTTTACAGATACAAGAGATTAGTTCTTATAAAGAAAAACTCTTTAAAAAAATCTAATTAATTACTTTAGAAGACACATTTCAAATTAAACAGTATGAATGTATAAAATTTTTTCAAATCATTATATGATTTGAAAAAAACTGTATGAGTTTGCGTACGTTATGTAAGAATAAAATATTTTTTAATAAAGAATGTTTAGTATTGAAAATTTGATGATGCTGTGAAATGAGTGTTTCATATACACTTATAGTTTTTTAAAAGTTTTGTGACAAAATCTTTACAATGGAAATTTATTTCAAAATGAGATATCTAGGGGCGTAGTTCAATTGGCAGAGCACCGGTCTCCAAAACCGGAAGTTGTGAGTTCGACTCTCTCCGCCCCTGCCAGTAGAGTAAATCGTGCCTATATGCTATATAGATGGAGTATATCTATACTCTGAAGTTTTAAAATCATTGGTAATAAATTATTATATATTAAAAAATTAAATAGAGCACTTGAAGTTAATGCGTCTTCAGTATTATAAAGGTTATAACTTTGAGGTGGAGAACGTACTACTGATTTTTGTATGACTTATCTCAGAATAAATTTTATTTTTTTATATTGAACAATATATATAATAATTAACTAAAAAATGTATTACTTAGGTATTTTGGTTCTATATTTTCAGGTAATATGGTGGAACCCGCTAGAAACATGCTTTTTGCTAAAGGTAACATATCTTCCGCATGAGGTATTTCTATGTCAGAGATTAAAAGATCAAGATTGGTTTTCTCTATTAACTCTGGATAGGATTGCCACCCTGTGCCGACACAGGTCCACTTACCTGTTAGTTCTTTCATCCGTTCCAGTATGTCTGTAGGTTTTACTATAACTTCATTGTATTGGCATTGCCAGTTACCAAGATGATTACGCTGATATTCAGACCAGTATATATGACCTATATTTGCATTCATAGCAATGAGAACACGTGGTGAAATTAGCCTACTCCAGGCAGCTTGTGCTAGTATTTGAAAATTGGAAATACCCACCAATGGGAGATCAGATCCCAATGCTAGACCCTGTGCAATAGTGATTCCTACGCGAACACCAACAAAACTTCCAGGGCCACAACCAAAGGCTAATAAATCGAGTTCATGTAATGAAATATTACTTTTTTGTAAAATTTTTTGTATTAATGGCAAAACATATTGAGTATGTTTATAAGTACATGGTTCTGCATAAGATAATTTTTTATGCGCCTGTTGTAACGCAACAGAGCAATATGCTGTGCTTGTATTTAAGGCTAATATCTTCACTAATTAGTTCCCTCAATGAAAAATAAAAATTTTTATAATTGGAACGCAATTTATTGTTAATTTTTTTAGTTTTAAGTATTTTTTAAATTATTTTGATCTAGAAAGATATGACGTTTAAATATATTTATATGATCTTTTATCTAATGCTGCACTTAATAAAAATATCAATCTTTAGATGATTCTGAGATATAGAAGATATTTTTATATTTTATATATCTGTTGTTTTTTGTATATTACACAGATATTAGTATAATGTTTGCGCATTGCAATATATTTAAAGTTACCAAGACTCAAAGGTAATTAAATGGATCAAATTAAGTTAAAATATTGATTATATACCCGAATAAGTTTAAAAGAATTAGAATTTTTTACATAATTTTATTTTATTCGTGAATGTTTTTGTTATAAAGAATATTATTCAACTTAATATTTTTATGGTAGATTTTGTATTTTAAAATGACAGATATATAATTAAGATATATAACACAAAATGTAATAAGATAGGATGCGATTAGTCATTGAGCATTTTTAATGATTCCAGTAAGGATTAATAATCGTATTGTAATTAACGCTGGTTAAGCCATGAATTTCGATCAAGATATCTCTACATGGAAAACATTTCATCGACTTTGGCCAATTGTTACACCTTATAAAATAGGGTTAATTGTAGCTACTATTGCACTTATTTTAAATGCGGTGGGAGATGCGGTGATGTTATCACTGCTCAAACCGTTACTTGATGATGGTTTTGGTAAATCAGGTCGTTCAGTATTATTGTGGATGCCTGTAGTAATTATTACCCTCATGTTATTACGAGGTGTAACTAGTTATGCTTCGAGTTATTGTATTTCATGGGTTTCTGGTAATGTTGTAATGAAAATACGGCGTAATTTGTTTAATCATATGATGGGGATGCCAGTAGCTTTTTTTGATCAACATTCTACTGGGGTGTTATTATCTCGCATGACCTATGACGTTGAACTGGTTGCTTCTTCATGTTCTAGTGCGCTAGTAACTATAGTGCGCGAAGGTGCATCTATTATTGGTTTATTTATGCTCATGTTTTATTATAGTTGGCAATTATCTTTAATTTTAATTGTATTATCCCCCTTAGTATCCTTATCTATTAGGACCGTGTCTAAACGTTTTCGCACTATTAGTAAGAATATGCAAAATACTATGGGGGAGGTAACCGCAAGTGCAGAAGAGATGCTTAAAGGTCATAAAGAGGTGTTAATTTTTGGTGGTCAGAGTATTGAAAATGAATCTTTTCATCGTGTAAGCAATTGCATGCGCCAACAAGCTATGAAAATGGTTTCGGCATCATCTATTTCTGATCCTATCATTCAGTTAATTGCTTCACTGGCATTAGCGCTTGTTTTATTTGCTGCAAGTCTTCCTAGTGTAATGGAAGCATTAACTGCAGGTATTATCACAGTAGTATTTTCATGTATGATAGGATTAATGCGGCCGTTAAAATCTTTAACAAATGTTAATACACAGTTTCAGAGAGGTATGGCAGCATGTCAGACATTATTTTCTATTTTAGATAGCGAGCAAGAGATAGACCGTGGTAGGTATATTGTAAAACGCGCTATTGGAAATATTGAGTTTCGTAATGTAACTTTTAGTTATCCAGGTCGGGATATTCCAGCTTTAAAAGGTATTAATCTTAGTATTCCATCTGGGAAGACTGTAGCGCTTGTTGGGCGATCTGGATCAGGGAAGTCTACTATTGCTAGTTTATTAACTCGATTTTATGATATTCAACACGGTAATATTTTTATAGATGATTATGATTTACGTGAATATAAGTTAAGTTCTCTGCGACATCAAGTAGCTTTAGTGTCTCAGAGTGTGCATTTATTTAATGACACTATAGCAAATAATATTGCTTACGCTTGTCATGACAAGTATAGTCGGGCAGATATTGAAAAGGTTGCTATAATAGCGCATGCAATGGATTTTATTAGTAAGATGGAGAAGGGTCTAGACACAATTATTGGTGAAAATGGTATATTTCTTTCTGGAGGTCAAAGACAACGTATTGCTATTGCACGCGCAATGCTACGTGATTGCCCGATTTTAATTTTAGATGAAGCTACATCTGCACTTGATACGGAGTCTGAACGCTTAATACAAACTGCGTTAGATGAGTTACAGAAAAATAGAACTTCCTTAGTTATTGCACATCGTTTGTCTAGCATTGAGAAAGTAGATGAAATCATTGTAGTTGAGGATGGACAAATTGTAGAAAGAGGGTCTCATAAAGTATTGCTAGCCGCACAAGGTGTTTATGCTCAACTTTATAAAATGCAATTTGGATAATGATGAAAAATTTTTGGAGCGCAAGTTATCTTCGCTATTTATTATTTCCATTTAGTTTAGCATATGGCCTTGTAAGTAATCTTGTGCGACTGAGTTATCTTCTTGGCTTAAGAAAAGTATGGCGGGCTCCTGTTCCTGTAGTAGTAATTGGTAATATTACTGTAGGTGGTAATGGTAAAACTCCTCTGGTTATTTGGTTGGTATTAGCTTTACAGCGTTATGGTCTTCAAATTGGTGTGGTTTTACGTGGTTATAAAGGGAAGGGGGGAGCTTATCCATTTTTAGTAACTAGGGATACTCAAGCTCATCAAGCAGGTGATGAGGCGGTATTAATTTATCAACGAACTAAAGCTATAGTTGGAGTAGCGCCTTCAAGAAAAAAAGCAGTAGAAGCAGTTCTAAATCATTCTGCAGTGGATATTATTATTACTGATGATGGATTGCAACATTATGCGTTAGCGCGTGATATAGAAATTATAGTGATTGATGGTGAGCGGCGGTTTGGGAATGGTTGGTGGCTTCCTGTTGGTCCTATGCGCGAACTTAAGAGTCGTTTAGATAATGTTGCGGCAATTATTTCCAATGGAGGGCGATCTTTACCCGGTGAGTTAAAGATGAATTTAATACCAGGTTTAGCGGTGAACCTAAAATCTGGACAACGGAAGTCTGTAAAAGAATTAGATAATATAGTTGCGATAGCAGGCATTGGAAATCCGGAGCGTTTTTTTAATACTCTTTACAAACATGGTGTGAAGCCACTTAAAACAGTATCTTTTTCTGATCATCAGATCTATGATCCGCTTAGTTTAAATGCATTGACTTCCTTTGGGCAGATACTTCTTATGACCGAGAAAGATGCGGTGAAAGTTCGTAGTTTTTCTGAGGAGAATTGGTGGTATCTTCCAGTAGATGCTGTCTTATCTAGTGTAGCGACCAAGCAATTGCTTATTACTATTTTTAGAGTTATTTTATCTGTATCATAATAGATCTGAGCACTTGATTAATTGCTTGCTTTAAATTAAAGGAATATTAAGTATATTATTAGTTTTTTTAGTAGTTGTGGATTTGACTGATACTGAGTGCATCTGTTATATAGATTCGGTCATTTTTTCTTAGATATATTGGAGAATATAAAGAGAAAGAATGATAATAGTAATGAGAAGATGATGTTGCAATATAATTATAGGGTTTGAATATTTTCTTTGTTCTACAAACATAAAAATATATTTTTATGTTTGTAGATAATTTTATTTATTGGCCTCTATTTAAAATATAGAGTAATTGCTAATAGCACTGTATGCTGATAGTAATCAGATATTCCAGTATTTAATATTTATTATATCACGATGTAAAAGAATTTATGCAGTTAAATAAACTATATTATTTGTTTTTATCAACGTGTTAATAGTCAAAACTGCAAGATTGCTTAAATATTGATTTTATTATAAAAATGATTTATTTAAGAGATTTTTACCTAAATTTATTGCGTAAAATTGACCTTTCTCTTATTTATAAGAGAAAAATATTTTAAAAATAAAGAGGATTTTTTATCCTACATGATGTGTTATATGGTAATATAATAAGTTTAATATTAATATGAAATATTACTAGATGCATTACTAACAAAATGATTTAATCATATTAAATTTCAGATTATTTCGCTAAAAAATAAAATTCTTCTTATGTTTTTACTAGATTTAACCTAAATAATAGTATTTACTAATAAGTAACAAAATGCAAGAGTTTATGATTTATATTTTTAATAACATGCAATTTCAGACGGTGCTTATTGGATTCTTATCTTAAGAGAACCAAGGGGCATTTGTAATATTTTTTGATTTATTGAATTATAATGTTTTTTGAGAAAATAAGCGATTTTAAAATTATGAGCATTTATGGATATAAAATTTTAAAAAATAATTGTCAAATTTTTAGTGCAAATAATTTATATTTTAAATTTTTTATGTATGTTTTTAGTTTTGATGACTGAGTGTGATTAAGTGAAATATCTGTTGGTAAGTTAAATAACTTAGCTATAATGAAATTATTTTCATTAATTTTTTAAAAATTTTATGTTTTTATATGATACATTTAATATAATTTAATATTTTATGGTATCTTTATCGAAATTAAAGAATGTAATAAGATGTTGATAGCAATTAACTTTATTATTTTTTAGCTTTGAATATTTACAATTTTATTTTTTCTATGTTATTTTTCACTATTTTTATTATTTTTGAGAGAGAAAGTGTTGCTCTAAATAAAAATTCATCAATTTAAACTGGTGGAGATAAGCGGAATTGAACCGCTGACCTCTTGCATGCCATGCAAGCGCTCTGCCAGCTGAGCTATATCCCCTTTATTTATGAGAATATATTAAAGAAGTACCATATTATCATATGCAAAATATAACATCTAAAGATAAGATTGTTACAAAAGATGCATCCTATTGGAAGGTGATTCTTTTTTTTAATCCTTTACACATGAAAATATTTACAGTAATCTTTATATATTTTTAAAAAAATATGTAGTGCAATTTTTTTGTTTAATATATTGGATGTTTTGGTTAGTGGACTTTACACACATCTTAAACATTAATAATTATTAATTTTATTGTTTGTCTTATAGATTTTTTATTGAAAAATAAATAATAATACTTAGCATTAGCTTTCATTTTACTAGTCAAAATTGTGTGTGATTATTTTTAGAGTAAAATTTTAGAAAAAAATCAAGTAAAATTACTGAATTTAAGTATCATACTATTGCATGTTTTATACATGTAAGTTTCCTATTCATAAATATTATGCAAAATTAATATTTTGCAATATAAATTATTAATTAGCAAGATTTGGATCTTAAGGTAACACAATATACCAGAATTATAATAAAAATATAGGTTTTTTAAAAATAGTCTGGTAAATATTTTATTTTAAACTAAAGATGAGTCTTAAAATAAATAATAATCCCTATCTTAATAAAGATGATGTGTGATATTTTATCATCAGATGCATAGTTAAAAACTGATGATAATAAAACGTTTTGTTATTAAATTTTATTTATATAAAACAGATAGGTTTTGTTTATTCCGGAACCTTGCTATGCCGGTATTTAATTAATAGATTTGTAATCTACAAAGCTCTTAAGATTTATAGATTTAAAGGAATAACTTAGTTTACTAATATAAAATGATAAAATGATAAAATTCATGATAAAAATCATAGAATTATAATGTTTTTATTTGATTAGCCAGCTTGTTTCTAATAACATCATGTTTATAATAGAATCATTAGGAATCGATAATATCAGTTATAGTATAAACATAAAAATTCTATAGGAATAATTATATATATTTAATATCTTAATTTAGAAAATTATTTAATAAAAAATGTATTTTCAATAATTTATACTAATTATATATTATACATCGCTTTTATAAAATTTTTTATAAAAGTAACGTATAATAATTTATTATACTAACATATAAAATATAAGAGAAATTATACTTTTAACATGTTTACAACTATTTATCTGGATTAATACTTAATGATATGGGTTTTACTTTGATATTTTGCGCATATTTAATATAAGAGTATTAATTCTAGAATTAATATGTTATCTTTTTTTAAATTCTACTAAAATCAAATATTTTTGATAGATAAATATCAAAAAATAATAATTTTTAGCTCTGAAGACTACTTCATGTATCTAGAGTATGATTTTAAGACGTTTAAAAATTAATGAAGATGATTCTTTTGTATATTAATTATTTTTGTATATTAATTATTTAATGTGATTAATTCTAGAAATGGTTTAAAAGTTTTTTAATTAAATAAAAGAAATTTTTATTTTAAAGTACTCTATATAGTTTGAAAATAAAAGCATTTAAAAATTTATTTTATTCATGGTTGAGCCATATTGTTATCAAGTTATTTTATTCACTGCAGTGAAAACGGCGTTAAGTTTTGAGAAAATGATTATTAGTTTAATTGCAGCTTTTTCACTAAATCGCATAATTGGTGAGAATAATTCTATACCATGGTATTTACCGGCCGATTTAGAGTGGTTTAAGCAACATACATTAACTAAACCTGTTATTATGGGGCGTTGTACATGGGAGACTATTCGCGCGCCTTTACCAGGACGATTAAACATTATTATGAGTCGTTATTTACGAAAAAGTACTATAGTTAAGTGGGTAACTAGTGTTGAAAATGCACTAATGGAGGCAAAAGGAGCAGAAGAAGTTATGGTGATTGGTGGATCAAATATTTATAATCACTTTATATTACTGGCTGATCGATTGTATCTCACTCATATTAATACAGTCATGAGAGGTGATTCGTATTTTCCGCAGTATAATTATAAAGAATGGCACCAAATTTTTAGTAAAAATTATCACGCTAATCAATGTAATCAATATGATTTATTTTTCGAGATATTAGTTCGTTCATAATATTTTTTACTACCTTGAATTCACATGGGCATGCTCTTTAGAGAGAAACATCAAGATGGCGTTGGTATATATGATTTGTTTACTCTCTGTTAATTTTTTTTAAGATAATACATCTAAAATATTTTTATAAATCTTACATCTTTTAAATATTATACAGATATTTCTAGTAAAACTAGTACTTTATAAGATATATATATAATTAATATTTTGGTGAATCAAATATATCTGCAAATCTTTTATTTTTTATGAACGATTACTAATATGGTGAAATAATTTCAACTTATATTACTCCATAGGGAATATTATTTTGTAGATAGTATCTCATACACAGTATTTACAAATATTTACGGTTATTTGATGGTTATTGTAAAATAAGGCTGAAGGTGATTATAAGGATCTGTCTTTATCTCTAGTGAAAATTTTTAAAATTTACACATTAGTTATTTAAATTATAAGTAAAAACAAACAATGGATTCTTTTAAATAGAACCGTGATAAATAAAAGTAAACTACTTTGTTCTATTATTTGTTAAAATTATATATTATTGAATATATTTAGGGGTGGTGATTTATAAGCCTAAGAGATAGGAATTACCGCATAAAGTTACAGTTTAATATGAATAGTGTTTAAATAGCACATCTGTTTTAATAAGAGCAAGTAATAAGTGAATAGAAAAAAGATTTTATTTTATAAGCAATTATAACTTAGGTTTTTATTATTTAGAACAAAAAGATAAGCATGAAATTTCTGTAAAAGATAGGTATCATCTTGGCAAGTAAATATTATTTATATTGTTGATAAATAAAATAGATTTACATATTACTTTCATATATCTTTATAAATTGATAATCAACTACAGATCGGCTATCTATAGTTGTTAGAATTTTTTTTACTTGGGCTGATTTGATTTTATTAGTCAGTTACTGTTTAGTATTTTGTATTAGGAGTTTGAAGTTATATTGCTTAGTATTTTAAAATAATGTAATATAATTTTTATATGTAGTAAGATGGTTTTTGTAATTTCTTTTTTTATTTAATTTGATATTTTTCGACATATTAGAAAAGTACTTCATATATTATTATAAGTATTTTATTCAAAAGTTTTTAAATAAAAATAATTCTTAATTTCAATGAAAATTTTAAGAATAATATGCATTATAAATATAATATTAGCTATAATTTTATTATAAAAATCACACTGTGTCAGTGCATTATTAGTTATACTAGGTATATATGAGACATAATATATGATGTGTAGTTATTCATTTTAAAAATGTATATGTAGTATATTACACTACATTTAAAATCTACGCATTCATATTATACGTCATAAGTTATATTTTTCCCCTTTTTAAGTCAGCATTTAGGTTATGGATCTGTTGAGTCTCGATTCGAGAATATAAAGTTTTAAATGTATTAATATGATGATTTAACAAGGGTTGTTTGATTTTTTCCCAATTCAGTGAATAGTTTAAAAAATATTCAGCGCGTCTTGCAAGTGTAGGCATGACTGGTTTGAGCCAGTTCATTAGTACGTAGAATAGATTAATACCCATTGAACAAATATCGTGTAAATCAGACTCTCTACCTTTTTGTTTTGCTAAATACCATGGCGCTTGTTCATCAATATAACGATTTGCAATATCAGTAAATGTCATGATGCTACGTATAGCGCGATTAAACTCACGTTTATCAAAAGCATCACCAATGCCAGTAGACGCATTAGCAAATGTTGCATAAAGATCAGGATCATGAATAGTTGAAGACAACTGTCCTAAAAAGCGTTGATTTATAAAAGATGCTGTTCGTGAAGCTAAATTAACCACCTTGTTAACAATATCGTTATTTACACGGTGCATTATCTCTTCAAGATTTAGATCGACATCCTCAATATTTGATGATATTTTTGATGCATAGTAATATCTAAGACTATCAGAATCAAAATATTTTAGCCATGATTTAGCTGTAATAAATGTGCCTCTTGATTTGGACATTTTAGCGCCATTAACTGTGATATGCCCATGTACAAAGAGATTTGTCGGGGTACGTAGCTGACTACCAGCAAGTATAGCGGGCCAAAATAGACCATGAAAATATATGATATCTTTACCGATAAAATGGTAAAGATTGGCTTGGGAATCGATCTTCCAAAAAGACTCAAAGTCAATATCTGTACGCTTCTCGCATAAGTTTTTAAACGAAGCTATATAGCCAATAGGTGCATCTAACCAAACATAAAAGTACTTGCCTGGTGCATTTGGAATTTCAAAACCAAAATATGGTCCATCGCGTGAAATATCCCACCGCTTCAGACCGGTGCGAAACCACTCTTGTAGTTTACGGATAACTTGCTCTTGTAAAACCCCTGAATGAATCCATTGTTGTAAAAAATTACTAAATTTCGGTAGATCAAAAAAAAAGTGTTCTGAATGACGCAAAATAGGTACAGTACTAGATAATACAGATTTTGCATTAATTAATTCAGAAGAGCTATATGTTGCAGAACAGACCGCACAATGATCACCATATTGATTTAGTGATTGACAGTAAGGACAGGTCCCCTGAACAAAACGATCAGGTAGAAACATACCTATTTTATCATCATATAGTTGAGAGATAACTTGAGTTTTAATAAATCCGTTATCTTTTAAACGCGTATAGATATACTTAGACAAATCATGATTTTCTTGACTATGAGTAGAGTAGTAATTGTCATGGCTAATTTCAAAATTTAAGAAATCTGTCTGATGTTCATCATGTATAAGCGCAATCATCTCTTCTGTTGGAATTCCTAATGCTTTAGCTTTTAACATAACTGGTGTTCCGTGTGCATCATCAGCGCAGATAAAATATACGTTTTTACCTCGTAGTCTTTGATAGCGCACCCAAATATCCGCCTGTATATGCTCAAACATGTGACCTAGATGGATGGAGCCATTCGCATACGGTAAAGCACATGTTACTAATATATCCTTTTTAACTGTAGTCATAGTAAAATTTTATCCATTTTAAAATATAGATAGAAGGCTTAATAGTAATTAATTGTATTGTAGTACGTGCATTATAGTCCTGATATAAATAGATATGTTTTTTTAAAATGTGCTGATTATAACATCATTATATAGCTTATTTATACAGTTTGCTCATACAGCATTTAACTATTGTAATCTAGATAATCATATTTCATAAAATGTCAGTAGCATAAAAGAGCTTAAGTGATATTTATTAAGAATGATATACGAATCCTGTGATGCATTCGAAAAGAATGTACGATATAGCTATATATCACAGATTTTAAATTATAGTGTCTAATAATATTACAGTAAAACATGCAATATAGTAACCATACTCAAGCAAGTAATGTTAAGATATTGTTATTTTTTAGGGTTTAATTAATCTAATTAAGGTAGATTGAATTATTAGAGAAATTTTTACAGTGTTTTACTAAGAAAACTTTACTAAAAGATTTGATATGATATTTAATGATATGTTAAGTATTGCATAAAATGAGAATTTTTTACGAAAAATACTATAGTGAAGTGATTTGTAAATATATAATAACTATTTTTAGATTAAAATTTAAAGATTATTTAGTACATATTAGTGGTAGTTGTTTTTTGAAAAGCTTTGTTAGCATTATATATCATGTAATATTAGTTACCAGAAATATGGGTTAAGTAAAATCTCAAGCTAATATAAAGATAGTCTAGTAGAAGACATAGGTATATTTTTTCTTGTTATGGAAGAATCTTGTGATTTGCACGAACCAGGGGCTTGTATACTTAAAAGACTAGTGATTAATGAATAAATATTAGGCAGTTATATGAAAAAACCTGTTGTATTTAGCGGTGCAAAACCGTCCGGTCAGTTGACTTTGGGAAATTACATTGGCGCACTACATCAGTGGGTGCAGATGCAGGATAAATATCAGTGTATGTATTGTGTAGTTGACTTGCATGCACTTACTGTACGGCAAGATCCAGGATTGTTGCGTCATGCCATATTAGATACAGTAGCACTTTATTTAGCATGTGGTATTGACCCACAAAAAAGTATTATTTTTGTTCAGTCACATGTATCTGAGCACGTTCAGCTTAGCTGGGTTCTAAATTGTTATACTTCTTTTGGTGAGTTAAGAAGAATGACGCAATTTAAAGATAAATTAGTGAGCCATCAAGAGAATATTAATGTTGGTTTATTTAATTATCCAGTTCTAATGGTAGCTGACATTCTTTTATATCAAGCCTCAAAAGTTCCGATTGGGGAAGACCAAAAACAACACTTAGAACTAAGTCGTCATATTGCTAAGCGTTTTAATAGATTATATGGTAATATTTTTCAAATACCCGAACCAATATTTCCACAGCTTGGTGGGCGTGTTATGTCATTACTAGAACCATCTAAAAAAATGTCTAAAAGTGATCATATTCTAGGTAATGTTATTACACTTTTAGAAACTCCTGAATCAGTTATAAAAAAAATTAAGCGCGCTATTACTGATAATGACTATCCTCCAATAGTGCGATATGATCTTCAGGGTAAGCCAGGTATTTCAAACTTATTGAGTATTTTATCAGTTATAAGTAACACCCCTATCACAGAGTTAGAGATTATGTTTCATAATAAGCAATATAGTTATCTCAAGAAAGTAACAGCAGAGACGGTTTCTAATATGCTTATCAAATTTCAGGCATCATACTATGATTATCGAAACCATGAAGATTTTCTTTTACAGGTGATTCGAAGAGGGGCACAAATAGCGCGTAGTGAAGCTCAGATTACATTACAAAAGGTTTATCATAGTATTGGTTTAATTCCAGAATTTTAAATAATCTTGCTTATTGTATAAAAATCCTGCATTTTTTTGTGATAGTTAGTTGAATTTTTAGTAACTTAAGATGCGTATCTAAAATAATTGTTAAGTAGTAAATTATATATCTGATAAAATCAAGTTTTCTCAGAAAAGTAATCTAAAATATATACTGATTCGACATATTTTATTTTTCATATTTATTTTACAGCAATATCTGATATCATTATATAATTTTCTAATTTTGATAAATCTTATTATTTTGATTATTGTTTTTATGTAGATAAATTGAAGATTTTATTAGATGATGATTCATCATTAGTATGATGAATATGATACAATCATAAAATGATATTATATCTATAATGACAGTATAAAGACTGATTATTATCTTTCTATAGTCAGTCAGCAGCGTTAAGTTAGATAACAGTATTTATTGGTAATTTACTTCTTATATTAGTAGAGAGAAGATATTAAATAGTGCTTTTTTATTTAATAGATTATTTATATTGAAAATATTGAAAAGTTTTCAAGCGTATTAGTGCAGCATTGATTAACTTTCAGTTGATGTAGATATAGAAGCGCACTGAAACTAAATAGCTATAAATAGAAGGTCAAATTTCAAGGATTAAGTTTGGTTAAGGTTTTATGCTAATTGATTCTAGCAGTTTTAACTAAAACTGATTAAATGAGATTTCGGTTAATCTGCATGGTACATTTAGCTTTTAATTAATAATTATAGCTATCTTCCATAAAAATTTTGAATTTTAATTTTATATTAAGAATATAATATATGTATATTTATGGAAATATTTAGTTATTTTGGTGTTTTAGGAATGCTTTTTAAATGTAAAGTATTTATTTATTATTATATTTTTTTAACGTAATATTATTTATATTAATTTTTATCATGTGATTATATATATGTATTTTAATTTTAGAATATTAATACTATATACTATATAGTATTAATGGAGATTATCATTATAAATGAATGTATTATAAAAATAATATTTTTTATTTTTTTATTGTATGATCTCGTATATCAACTATAATTATTTTATGTAAATTATATTTTATAAGAATTAATTATAGATCAAGCGCTTATTGCTAATAAACATAGATTAGTATATTTTAAAACAATGTACCTATTAAAAATTAACACTAAATCAATTGCAGTCTCTTTTCTTAGTTTTGTTTAATATTTTAAAGGTGTTATGTTATAAACAGTCTTTTAAAGACATTTTAATTACAAATTTTTTCAAGAAAAAGTAGATATATATCCTGTGATTGAGAATAGTAAAGTTTTATTGAGAGCCCTGGAGATATCAATATGTCACATATCTGCCAAGTTACTGGAAAGCGTCCCATGACTGGACATAATCGCTCGCATGCAATGAATGCAACTAAGCGTCGTTTTCTTCCAAATCTGCACTTACATCGGTTTTGGGTTGCAAATGAAAAACGTTTTATTAAGCTACGTTTATCTGCAAAAGGTATTCGTATTATCGATAAAAATGGTATCGAAAAAGTTTTGTCTGATTTAAGACGATATGGTCATAAGTATTAATAGAGGGATTTTAAATATGGCAAAAGGAGTTCGCGAGATAATTAAGATGATTTCATCTGCTGGTACGGGTCACTTTTATACAACCACAAAGAATAAACGTAATAAGACTGAAAAATTAGAATTAAAAAAATTTGATCCAATAGCGCGTCAGCATGTGATTTATAAAGAGGCTAAGATTAAATAAGAAATTAATTAAATGTATAATTATTTTGATAGTATTCACAGAATATTGACTGACTTTATCAAAGTATATACATATTATAGTTTATGTTTAAAATTATCACGCTAATTACGATGTTTCTTATATCAAAACATATACATCTATATATTTCTATTTTTATGGTAATGCTATTACAGAGTATAATTTAGGCACTATAATTGATTTAATCAATAGAAAATTTTAGGTTTGTAGGTATAATTTTTATATAAAATTATAGGTTGTAGAATTTAATGGAATTCAGTGAGTTTATGTCAGATAGAAATCTGACTAATATTTTAGGTATAGAATTGCAGGAAGTTATGCATCTACTATTGGTTTAGCCCTGAGAAGAATAAAATTCTTTGTTCAGTTTTAACTAAATTTTCAAAGGTAATTCTTACTATAAATTATAGTGTATGTTATTTTTACAATCCAACATTGATCATATGTTTAATTGATATTTTATCTGGGGCTTAATTTTTAATGAGTAATGGATGTGTTAGTAAGATATTAAATTCAATATAGATGATGAAAAATATTTAATGTTTAGATCATTACATGATGTATGATGCGCTCATAATTTATCTACATAAAGATTTTAGAATTCATTGTTTAGCCAGAAATTACAGAATTTTTACATGCATCAAGAAAGTGATACAATGATAACTAGCAGCTAGAAGAATAAAAGATATCAATAAGTCAGCAAGTTCCTAATGTTTTAGATAGATAGCGTATTCTAGGTTTATTTCGCAAACCTAAAAGGGATGACATGGGCATAAGATTATGTCAATCTCGAAAGAAGTTGCATAGTTTTGAACACTGAATATTTGATTAGTACATATGAGTTTAGTATTCTCTAATTATCATGATTCCAATCCACGTAATTAATAATCCACGCGATTAATATCACTACTCTTTTGACTATGGTCCATGTAATATAATTTTATTTATAAAATATAAAATAAATTAGTTGAAGATAGGAATGGGAATGTATTGGTACCCTTGGTTGAATAATAGTTATCGTCAAATACTTACGCAATATATATTAAATCGAGGACATCATGCATTACTGATTCAATCTCTACCTGGCATGGGCTCTAAATCGTTAGTTAGAGCAATAGAGAGATGGTTGATGTGCAAGAAACCACAAGAAACAAAAAGCTGCGGAAAATGTCATTCTTGTAGGTTAATGATCTCTGGAAATCATCCTGATTTATATCATCTAGAATCTGAAAAAGGTCAGAATACTATTGGTATTGATAGTGTGCGTAAGATCAAAGAAAAATTGTATCATCATGCTAGTTTAGGTGGCGCTAAGGTGTGTTGTTTGTTAGAGGCGCACCAACTAACAGACTCTGCTGCTAATGCATTATTAAAAGTCATAGAAGAACCACCTGCTAATACTTGGTTTTTTCTTTATCTTCGTGAATCTGAGTATTTGTTAGATACATTACGTAGTCGCTGTATTGTATGGAAATTGCCTATTCCTGATAAAGAGTTAAGCCTCATATGGTTACATCATCATCATCCTTCTGATATTCAAAAACATAATATAGCGCTTCGTTTATCTTTTGGAGCACCAGTTAGCGCGCTAGAATTATTATCAGAATCATGCTGGAAGCATCGTTTACAGATATGCAACGCTTTCTTTAAAGCCATTGATGGTGATATTTTAAGTTTATTACCAATACTACATCAGAATAATACAATTAGATGTATAGAATGGTTGTGCTCTTTATTGATTGATGCGGCAAAGTGGACTCAAGGTGCAATGCAGTTTATTAGTAATTTAGATCAGACATCGTTAGTGATCAATATTTCAAAATGGTTACCAATGAATATACTTAATGACAGCATGCGCCAATGGATGATATGTCGATATAGGTTGTTAACAATTTCAGGAGTAAACTGTGAGTTATTGTTAACAGAGCAATTGTTGCAGTGGGAATATGATATTTCTTCTTGTAAAGATTAATGATTTTAATCTTATAAAAATATATTGCGTGATATATCAATTAAAGCAAATGGTACAGCAAGAATTATATATAAAGTAATATTTGATAATACTTTCATTCAGTATCATAAGTAAGAAATATTTTTGTATAGATATATTATATTTATTTTTACAGAGTAAAAATTAAATAAGCCTCTTATCATGATAGCTCACTTAATCTAATACTGGAATATAGTTTAGACTATAGATTTTCTTACCAGATTGATGCCGTGATAAATAATAATTATTATAGTTAAGCTTGATTTATAAAGAATTTGTATTTCATCAGATCAGTAAATATAATTATAGAAATTTCCGTAATTATAAGAATTTATATAGTCAGCATGCGACTGATAGCTATCATGATTAGCAAAATTAAAAAATAAACTTAATATCAAAATTAATACTGTAATTATACCACTATAACAACATAAATAGTATCTTCTTGATACATGTAGAATTATATATAATAAGTTGTATTTATATGAGAAAGTCTTAATAGCACTTTATAATATTATCTGCTTATTATGATTATATTTCAGAGTTAATTAGTTCACATGTTTTATGTTAAAGATTCTATATAATGTTATATTTTGTGTTCATCTATTATAGTAAGGTTAGAGAAAGGGTATTTTTAAACGTTTAATATTTTTATTGTTTCCATGTCACCAACATTACAAGACTAACAGTAAAAAATATCATGCTGGGAAGCAAGGCACCTAAGATTGGGGGGGTGTGACAGATTAAACTAAGTAATCCAAAAATTTGATTTAGAACGTAAAATAAAAAACCTAAAATAACACCTACAATTATTCTGATGTTCATTGCTGCATGCTGCAATGGGCCAAAAAGGAATGATATTGCCATTAAAATCATTACCATTAAAGATAATGGGTCAAAAATTCTTCTCCAAAGATTAAATTTATAACGTATACTGGCTTGACCGGTTTTCTGAAAATACTTCGCATAACTATATAGTCCTCTAATGGATAATGTCTCTGGATTAAGAGCAATAACTTGTAGTTTTTTAGGTATAAGAGAAGTACGCCAAGTTTGATGCAGCACATGAGTATGTTTAATTTGTCTTATATTTCTAAAATCAGATTGATCAACTTGCTCTAATATCCAAAATTTTTTATATATGTTATACTTAGCAGATTTTGCATATTTTATAATTTGAAGAGGTCTGTTTTTACCAAAACTTTTACCAAAACAGTAAATAGTAACGCCAAAAATATAATTAGGTCTGTAAATATTTTTAATAAATATAAAATTTTCATTATCCTTTGCCCATACCCCGACTCGATTAAAACGAAGTGTTGTATTTATTAGCTTGTTATCTCGATAGTTATGTGCTATTTGTTCTCCTATGGGGGCAATGAATTCACCGATAACCATCATAATAAATATAAGAGGAATAGTAATTGTCATCACTGATTTTGCAATTTTTACACGAGTAAAACTCAATGCTTGCATTGCAATTAGTTCTCTATTTTGCGTCAGAAGGCCCAAACCTATTAACGCTCCTAGTAGTGCTCCCATGGGAAAAAATAACTCGATATCCTTAGGTATACTGAGGATTGTATATATTAGAGCACCCAATGCAGTGTATGTTCCTTGTCCGATTTTTCTTAATTGATCGACAAATTTAATTACACTAGAAAGAGATACTAATACAAATAGTGTTGCAAGAATATTATAAAATATTGTTTTACAAATATACCGATCAAGTATATTAAGCATTTAAGATTACATCTTTTCGGATAAAGCGCTCACGAAATCGACGGATTGGCATAGTATCCCACACATTTAATGTTATACCTATACCTAAATAAGTAAGATTAATTAACCACATTGAGACCGCGGGGTCTAGAAAACCTTTTTTACCACTAGATTGCATTAAGCTTTGTAGCAAAAAGAATACAAGATATAAAAGAATCGCTGGTAACATGGAAAGCAAACGTCCATGTTTAGAATTGATCCCACTCAGTGGTATAACGATTAACCCCATAATAAATACTGAGAAAATAAGCGTTAAACGCCAGTGCAATTCACTGTGGTAGTCAGGTTTTTTTATATTAGAATGCCATAAAATAGGAAAGTTCATTTGTTCGGCATTATAAATCGTCTGGTTGATATGTGGAGGGTAAATTATTGCTTGATAGTTTGTAAAATGTGTAACTCGAAAATTACAAAGTGATGTAGTTCCCTCAAATTGTGCCCCGTTATTTAGTGTGATTATTTGAGCGCCATCTTTTCTGCGATCAATTTGCCCATATTCTGCAGTAACAATGCAAGGTCGATTGTGTCTCTTTTGTTGTAATTGTATAAGAAAGATTTCTTTAAAAATGTTATCTTTGATTTTTTGAACAAAAAATATTATATTCCCGTCAGCTGATTTTTTAAATTGACCTGGAATTAATGATCTCGCGCTAAGAGTCATTTTCGTATTTTGGATGATCGTATATTGATATCTTGCAGCCCAGGGTCCTATCCAGCCACTATTGATAGATGCTATAAATATATTTAAAAATATAATTACCATGGAGGCTCGGATTAGCACGTGTTTATTTAGACCACAAGCATGCATAACGATGATTTCGTTGTTAGTGTATAGCCTGCCTAATGTAATTAAAATAGCTAAAACTAAACTCAAAGGTAGGATCAACTGCGCCATAATTGGTATACCAAGAGCCAATCCTGTAATGACTATATTAATAGGAATATCATTTTCTACTGCAGACCCTAGTATTTTTACTAATTTCTGACAAAAGAAAACTAAGAGCAGAATAAATAAGATAGTTATCTGGGTTTTAAGTATTTCCCTAACTAAGTATCTAGTAATAATCACACGAATAATGCTTATCAGAATTATTTTGTGTTAGAAAAAATTTTAGCATCATCTGATGTATTTTGTGCACCTCTTGTTGTAGAAAAAAATTTTATAATTTTTATATGTCGCAGTAAGGTATAATTTTTGATGCATTAGTTGGAGATTGAAAAGATGGTCTTAACAAAATTACTAGTAAGAGCGTCTAGTGACTGTGTCAGATAAACATTTTTTAAGATTAAAGCAAATCAGGGTGGTCCAAGCTTACTTAGAATTATCAATATCATTATCTTGTTATCGATCAGAACTTTAGTCGCATATAATTTTAGTCATGCTAGCAATATTTCTGTAAATAGATAACTGTAATTTAATACATACCCTATATAAAAATATTTTTTATTAAATTTATATAACTTAATATAAATTATTCCTATTTTAGAGACTTTATTCTATTATCTTAATCTTTTAATTTTGATTGATGTGTATTTTCATGTTTTCTCTAATATGAGAAATAGAATGTTGAAGTTCATGTAAGATATATAAGTATCTTATATATGATAATGGTTGATATTATAACTCTGAATTATCTTAGTATTTGAGTGAATAAATGGTATTTTGTAAATAATTATTTTATTTTCTTAGAAAGATATAATATAGATTATACAGTTCTTGATTGGGCATATCTTTGAGCAAATACATTTTTGATTTATTCAATTTATCAATTTATATATTGTAAAAGAGTGTGTATAACGCACAACTATATTATTTAATTAAGTGAAATAGATAATCCGATCTATATATTATACTTAATATTATACTATATTTTACAGTTAGTACATAAAGTTTTGATTAAAAAATGATATTAGATGGCTATCTAGCTAAGATTTTTTATTAAAAAATCTTATAAATATACATTATATTTATAAATTTTTTATCTTATTGTCACTGTATACTTATTGTAAAGGTTTTTATTTTAATGTTTAATTAAAATTATTTTGACGAAAATATGACATATATCATATAGATTCAACGAATCATATGATATATGTCAAGAAACTAGCTGTCATAATAAATATTACTTCGTTTTTAGATTATATTGACACTGAATAAAAATATATTAGTAAATTGTTTGCTGTGTTTTTTCTGCTTGTATACGCTGATAAATTTCTTCACGATGCACTGAAATTTTTTGAGGAGCGTTAACACCAATACGTATTTGATTACCTTTGACTCCTAATACAGTAACAGTTACTTCATCACCGATCATCAGAGTTTCACCAACTCGACGAGTTAGAATAAGCATTGTTGTCTCCTAAACAGATTAATATAGTGGTCGCACTGTGGGTTCGAGAGTTCTAAGAAAATATTAGAATACTACGTTATATGCTAGCTTAGACACTATAGTCTTATATGTATACTATACTATCTTATTCTATTTCTTAAGATTAAATATAGATAAAAAGCCATATTATATTCTTACCGTAGATATTATGATCTTCAGTTTCTTAGGATAATTTAAATAATGCTTTTCTGAGTACTTTGATAGGCTTTCTTGTATAATATAATATTTATTATACAGTATATTCTGTAGGTTAATTTGCTGTTTTACTAAATACATTGCTTACCTTATTATGATTTAATCCGTGCACCTTAAATAAGATAGAATTTTTTAGATAACATTGCACTTTAAGAAAGAGAAAATTGTATAATAATTAATGAATATTATTAAAGCATAATAACAAACATATTTCTTTGTCAATGTAAAAATAAAACATACATAAGATTATTCTAACCTGTCTGAGATCCATGATTTTACGTTAGTTAAAGCTTTAGGTAAAGCCTCTGTATTTATACCAGTTGCTTGCGCCAGATATGGGCTTCCTCCACCCTTTCCGTTAATTTGTTTTGCTAGATACTCTAAGAGATGAGTAGCTGTAATATGATGAATGAGATCCTTCGTTACGCCAGTAACTAGAGAGATCTTGCCGTTCGAAATAGTTGCTAACACAATAATCGTTGATCCTAAATGATTCTTAAGATTATCAACTAGGATGCGGAGCATTTTAGGTTCTAAAATTTTTATATGGTTGATTATTACCGGAGTATTTTTTATTTTTATAGATTGTTTTCTCAAGAATAAACTCTCTTGTATAACTTGTTGTTTTTGTAGTTTTTGTAATTGTTTTTCTAAAGTATGCGCATATTCCATGAGAGAGCTGATTTTTTTATATAGATTACGGTGATTAGATTTTAGTAGTTGAGCAATTTCTGATAATGTGTCATATGGGTAGTATATATGTAATAATGCTTCTTCTCCAGTTACGGCTTCAATACGTCGCACTCCTGATGCACTACCTGATTCAGAAGTTATACGAAAAAGTCCAATATCGCCTGTACGATGAGCATGCGTTCCTCCACAGAGCTCTATAGAAAAGTCATCTATTTTTAAAACTCGAACATATTGGTCATATTTTTCATTAAATAAAGCTATAGCTCCAAGATTTATAGCTTTATTTAATTCCATTACCTGTGCCTCAATAGGTACGTTTCGGCGAATTTGTTCATTAATTATTATTTCCACTTGACGAATTTCTTGTTGCGTCATTGGCTGATCATATGCAAAATCAAAACGTAAACCTTGTGCAGTAATGAGTGACCCCTTTTGCGCAACTTTTGACCCAAGAATGAGGCGTAAGGCAGCTTGTAGTAGGTGGGTTGCTGAATGATTGAGGCGAATACTTGTTTGATTTTTTTCATCAACTTGCGCTAAAACAGTGTCACCCTTACTTAGTTTTCCATGATTGAGTGTACCGATATGACCGATAGCTTGAGAGTATCTTTTTGTATTTTTTATTATAAAACAAGTATCATGATGAGCCTGGAGAGCACCGATATCGCCAATTTGTCCACCACCTTCAGGATAGAAGGGTGTATAATCAAGAATTATAATTCCATCTTGTCCAGAATGGATAGTATCTACTATTTCTTCATTAACAATAATCATAGAAATCATTGCATTTAGTTGTAAACAATCATAACCTTTAAATTTTGATTTATGAGTGATATAGAGTATATTGTTATAATTAGCATTAAAACCACTTGAATTTCTTGCTCTCTGGCGCTGTTCTTGCATAGCAAGTGTAAAACCTACTTTATCTACGGATATGTGACGCTCGTTGCATATATCTTCAATTAATTCTACGGGAAACCCAAATGTATCATATAAGCGGAATATTACCTTACCATTAAGTATATTACTTGATGTCTTTCTCAGTTCTTGATTTAATAGAAGAATTCCATTCTTTAGTATTTTTGCGCATTTTTCTTCTTCAGTTTTTAGAACTTTTTCTATTTTATTGTGATTTTTCTTAAGAATCTCTGCACCTTCATTCATAGCATAAATTAATGGAGATACTAGTTTAAAAAAGAAACCTTTTTGCGCGCCTAATGTGTACCCATGACGTACAGCTCTGCGAATTAGACGGCGTAATACATAAGAGCGGTTCTCATTTGATGGTAGCACTCCATCTGCAATGAGAAACGCACATGACCTAATATGATCTGCAATAACGTGTAATGATTGATCATGAATTTTAGTAGTTCCTGTAATTTGAATAATTGATTTAATTAGTGCTTTAAATAGATCAATATTATAATTTGAGTGAACATTTTGAATAACTGCTGCAATACGTTCTAGCCCCATTCCTGTATCAACTGCCGGCACCGGTAGAGGTATCATAGTGCCATCGGACTTACGATTAAACTGCATGAAGACAAGATTCCATATCTCAATATAACGATCTCCATTCTCTTTTGTGCTACCTGGTAGCCCTCCTGGAATATGATCACCATGATCGAAGAATATTTCAGAGCATGGACCGCAAGGGCCTGTTTCGCTCATTTGCCAAAAGTTATCTGAGGCATAAGGGCCGCCCTTGTTATTACCGATTCGAATAATACGCTCAAGCGGTAATCCAATGTTTTTTTCCCAAATTTTAAAAGTTTCATTATCTTCTGCGTATACCGTAACTAATAGTTTATGTTTCGGTAATCCAAACCATTTTGGACTAGTGAGCAATTCCCAGGCAAATGAGATTGCCTCTTCTTTAAAATAATCACCAAAGCTAAAGTTTCCAAGCATTTCAAAAAATGTATGATGACGTGCAGTATAGCCTACCTTTTCTAAGTCATTATGTTTACCGCCGACTCTCAAACAACGTTGAGAAGTAGTTACACGAGTATATTTTGGTTTTTCTTGTCCAAGAAAAATACTTTTGAACTGATTCATGCCAGCATTAGTAAATAATAGTGTTGTGTCATTAGGCAGTATCAGTGGGCTACTAGTTATAATCTTATGCCCTTTGCTATAGAAAAAATTAAGAAATTCTTGACGAATTTGTGCAGTGCTTTTACTCATATTTATTCCAGATGATATTAATGTATACTGCGAAATTTATTATGTATTATACAATAATAAAACATTATTAAAAATAAATCATTGTGACTTAAGTGATTGATATAGAATATTTTATCAGAGTATTAAAAGGTTAAAAATAGTAAATATATTTTAGAAGATGAATATATATGTTTTAAAAAACTATATGTTTTATATAAGATGTTTTAAGTTTTTTTTAAAAAGATAGATCTTTGTATTAATCAAAAAGATTGTTGCTGTATAGGAAATACAAGATAATATTTTTAGTTGAGCATGTTTTTAACTAAATAATATATCTTTTTCTATACTGTAGCATAGATGTATAAAAATTTTTTAGATAGATTGTATCTATACACTCCATGTCATGCATTAATGGATGCAATAAGAGTACTTGAGTATGTTGACAGCACTAATTTTATTTAGATATATCTTGTGTGTAATTAGTGAAATAATTCATAATACTAGTGGCATGAGTTGATATGATGATCTAGTCGTAAACTACAGTTTATTGATTGATCATGTATCTTGAATAAGTATCTTTTTAGTAAAAATAAGTAAAAATTATAATAGAATATTATTCATTAAATTTCAATATGATAAAAAGAATATCAAAAAGTCCATGGATATTTTAATACATAAAATAAATGTAGTATAAGAGATATACAGTCGATCTATATTGAAATCAGGTTTAGTATGTCAGATATCATTATGAATCAGCTGTACTTAATAGTCAGATATAGATAAATAACCCTATATTTTTGGAGATATTCCTTATAAAATCTTGATGATATAGTATTATACTATGATGTTAGAAGTACGATGGCATAGGTTTTAAATATTTATAGCGTTCATATTATACAATGTTATAGGTTATAGAAGTAATTACATTTTGCTAGATTCCATGATGTCATTTGGTATGCGTTAGGTTAAAAATATGCATAGTTTTAGACATCATGTACTGTGCGTATGATCATCTTTAGAGATTTTATAAGGTTATTTATCAAATATAATGATGGCGGAAAAAAGGTGTAGAGAATTGTAAGATATTGTATACTGATTTATATTTTACCGCTTTGTATATATAATTGATTTATTATAATGCGTTTCTCTATAGTTTACTGAAAATCACCTGTCAGCATTTTAATAGATTTCACTCTCAGGGATGTGTGGATAAATTGTTTTGTCTTTCTGTTTTATATTTATAGTTTTTTATTAATCAGGTCTTTTAATTTGGACGCCGAACCAGTTAATTGTATTAAGAAGAATTTTTAGAGAATAGTAGACAGTGCGAATTAGTTTATCTAGTGTTATTAACATTACGCGATATATTATCCCTTGTCTGAATATTTTAAGTTAGTGGTAATTTTTTACCTTATCGTTGCATGTATTCTGATATAATCCATGATTCTTCAAACACTCGTTAATCGTGTATAAAATAATAGATTTCACTGACATGAATAAAATATTTACAGTTTAATACAGTCAGTAATAATTTTTACGTTTCAATCCAGTATTGCACAGTATCTCTGTGTTAAATTAGAAGAATTTTATGCTAAATCTATCTTATATGCAAGAGGTCTTGCGCCGACGTACGTTTGCTATTATTGCTCATCCGGATGCTGGTAAAACTACTATTACTGAAAAGGTGCTATTATTCGGACAAGTGTTTCAAATTGCCGCTGGGGTTAAAGGTTCTACTGCTAATAAATACAGCAGATCTGATTGGATGACTATAGAAAAGCAACGTGGTATTTCTGTAACCACGTCCGTAATGCAGTTTCTTTATCAAGGTAGTTTAATTAATCTTCTAGATACTCCAGGACATGAAGATTTTTCTGAAGATACTTATCGCACTCTAACGGCAGTAGATTGCTGTCTCATGTTGATAGATTCCGCAAAAGGCGTAGAAGATCGAACCCGTCAACTTATGAGTGTCACCAGATTGCGAAATACACCGATTATTACTTTTATGAATAAAGTAGATCGTGATATTCGTGATCCTATAGAAGTTCTAGATGAAGTGGAAAGCAACCTTAAAATTATCTGTGCCCCGATAACTTGGCCAATAGGTTGTGGAAAATTATTTAAAGGAGTCTACCATTTATATAAAGATATTATATACCTCTATCGATCTGGTCAAGGTCATACTATTCAGAAAGTAAATAAAATTCAAGGTTTATATAATCCAGATGTAGATACTGCAATTGGCGAGGATCTTGCAGATCAACTGAGAAGCGATCTAGAATTACTTCATGGTGCGTCACATGTATTTAATTGTGAGACATTTAGAAGCGGCGACTTAACTCCAGTATTTTTTGGCACTGCATTAGGTAATTTTGGGGTTGATCACATGCTTGACGGGATTGTTCAGTGGGCGCCACCTCCGATGCCTCGGCGTACAAATTTGCGCACTATAACCGCGAATGATAAAAAATTTAGCGGTTTTGTCTTTAAAATTCAAGCTAATATGGATCCAAAACATCGTGATCGAGTGGCTTTTATGCGAGTAGTCTCTGGAAAATACAAAAAAGGAATGAAATTACATCAAGTTAGAACTGGAAAAGATCTAATGATTGCTTATGCGATAACCTTTATGGCTGATGACCGTTTAAGGGCTACCGAGGCATATCCAGGCGATATAATTGGATTACACAATCATGGCACAATCCATATTGGAGACACCTTTACAGAAGGTGAGAAAATAGAGTTTACTGGTATTCCAAATTTTGCTCCAGAACTATTTCGTCGAATATCTCTTTGTGATCCCATGAAGCAGAAACAACTTCTAAAGGGTTTAATACAACTATCAGAAGAGGGTGCTGTACAAATATTTCGACCGGTACATAATAATGATTTGATTCTTGGAGCAATAGGCGCGCTACAATTTGATGTAGTTGTTTCACGCCTTAAAAATGAATATAACGTTCATGCGGTGTATAAGATGATAAATATCATTACTGCAAGATGGGTAGTATGTGATAATAATAGGGAATTTTCAAAATTTCAGAATTATAATGAGAGCAATTTAGCTATTGATGGTTCTGGTAATTTAACTTATCTTGCCACTAGCATGGTCAAATTACAGATGACCCAAGAACGTTATCCAGAAGTTATTTTTTTGGAGACTTGCGAGCATTAGAAGGAATATATTTGATATTATATTCTGATATGGACTTTTACAATAAAACCTTACAGGTACGATGAGCTGTAAATATTGTGACTATACTTTATGAGTATATATAATAACACAAAAGGTAAGTTATTTATATACAGTTAATAAAAAATATTATTTAGACTTATTATAAGCATGATGTTTGTTGGAATAAGGTTGTGGCTTGATAATAAATCAAAAAAATAATTTTATGCTAACATATAGATTCTTATCATAATTATAGCGCAAAAATCTACATAATAATTAGTAATTTATTTACCAATGCATATATTTATAGTTTATACATATGAACTAAATAATTATTTAGTTTACATTGAGTTTTATCACTATAACTGCAGAGCTTAAACTATATAATATATAATATTTTGTATGTTATAAAGAATAAGATTCTATATATTATAGTGAATGTAGCTTAATATCATACGATTTATTTCTGTTTTTAATTTTTGTTCTTTATGTGATTCAGATGTATGGTTCTATACTTTGCTACCTACCATGTAGATTAGTAAAGATAAAAAACTAACCATACTTCAAAGAGAAATTCTCCTTGAAGTATGGTTAGTTTTTTAGAAATTAATTGATCTTCTTTGCTATAATTAATTATCTAAAATTAAATTGAGATTATTGTATACGTAAAAATAATAAGGTTCGAATAAATACAGAAGTTATTTTGCTATATTTTTATATAAATTAATGGGACATTTTTGTATTGTAGCTTTTAAAAATCTTTTTAAATAGAAGTCACATTTTATGTAGAGTCTTTTATTTTAAAAAGTGTATAGGATATTGTCCTATATGTAAAACAGGATGCATGCTATCTATAGTAGATGCATAAAAATATTAATAAAAATAGATATAATTACAAATGAAATGAATTATATATACCTAGAGTGTCAGAATGTATAGAGATACTAATCTATATTAGTCTTGTTATTTAGTGATACTGAAGAAGATCTTTTTAACGCTATTATAGGGCGATATATTTCAACACGATCACCATTGTGAAGTTTGTCATTTAATGTAACGAATTGATTAAAAATGCCAACTTTATTTTTCTGTAAATTAATTTCTGGACGTAAGTCTAAGATGCCAGAGGCTATAATAGCTTGCTGTACGTTGCTATCTGAAATTAATTCTACACGATAAAGATATTGCTTGTTTGGTAAAGCATAAACAATATCAACTAAAATATTAGACAAAATAAACCTCTTGTGCTCGTCGATTAAATGCTGCTAGAAAGTTTGTGCTTAGTTTTTTACATATCTTATTAAAGGCTAGCTGCATAAATATATTATTAAACTCTATATTTAAATTCAATGTTATTTGGCAAGATTCTGTATTGTGAGCGCTAAAACGCCAGATACCATTAAGTTCTCGAAATGGTCCTTTAATCAATTGTATCTGAATGCTATGATTATTAGTTAATGTATTACGAGTCACTAAGGTTTGGCGCACAATGCCTATCGTAAAAATATCCATAGAAGCGGTAATTTCAACTGGGTTTGAATCTAGAATTTGACTACTAACGCATCCCGATAAAAATTCTGGATAACTCTCTATATCATTAACTAGAGAATACATTTTTGTAACGCTAAATGGTACGAATAAAGAACAATTTATCTGGGTCATACTTGTTCCAGTAATGCCTTTTTATCTTTTCTTATAAACCTAGAAGCTTGTGAATTATTACTTAAAATATTGCACGCCGTTTTTATTTTTATTTTTTAAAAAATTTTATTAATTATCCAAAAAAAGACTTAATTTTTACTATTAATATCAGCTGATTAGATGTTTTAGAGATTCCCTAAATATTTTGTACACTGTTTATATATGACAGTATTTAGAATGTATTCAATATTAAGGTTAATATTTTATATATTATATTAATTTAAAAATAATTATTTTAGAATTACAATAAATTGTAAAATAACTCTCTTTCATCTAATAAAAAATCTTACTTATATTTATATCAATAGGATTTTATGTTAATTCTTTTGTGGATATTGAATAGATTAATTACTATATTTTATAGAATCTTGATATAACTTTCAATCTTTTTAGATTGGCGATAAAATGATATTTTTCATTATATTTTATG
The DNA here is from genome assembly GCF_900698885.1 of Candidatus Erwinia haradaeae. Taxonomy (GTDB): domain Bacteria; phylum Pseudomonadota; class Gammaproteobacteria; order Enterobacterales; family Enterobacteriaceae; genus Erwinia_E; species Erwinia_E haradaeae_H. The sequence goes on along the minus strand of NZ_LR217705.1, from coordinate 887,471 downwards.
ATTTAATTTTACAGATAACTTTAATGTAAATTTAATTCTATTTTTGAATTAAGTAATAACTATTATTTAAGTGTAAATAGATAAAATTAAACTAATTATTGCTTTTAATAGTATAGTGATGATTGACAGGATAATGTACACTGCTAAAATAAATAAATAAATAAATAAATAGCTAAATAGCTAAATAGCTAAATTTTTGATATATTCCAGTAGAATAAAAAGTGTTTTATCTATAATATTATTATAGATGCTACATGTAAAATCATTATAGTAATGAAATAAAATATATTTTTTGTTAACTTATTAATCTTTAACAAACTCACTATGGTATTACTAGTGCTTCTATCGTTATGAAGAAATTAACTAAACCTGTTTGTATTTCAATTGCTATGAATAAATATGCTTATTATTCATATTTTATTGAAAAAGAATTTGAAGCCGGATTATTATTGAAAGGATGGGAGGTAAAAGCTCTTCGTGCCGGTCAAGTAAATATTAGAGAAAGTTACATAATTTTACATAGTAAAGAAGCATTTTTAATTAACTCAACGATTTTAGCTCTTCATGTGGTATCACCAGATATGAAGTGTGATGCAAGACGTACTCGAAAGTTACTACTTAATAAGCAAGAGTTGAATATATTGTCTAATATAGTGCAAGGTCATGGATATAGTATTGTTTCATTATCAGTATATTGGAAAAATTCATGGGCTAAATTGAAGATTGGTGTCGGAAAAGGTAAAAAACAATATGACAAGCGAGAAGCAATTAAAGAGCGTGATTGGAAGTTAGAGAAGATACGTATGAAAAAAATAAATTTTTAACTAAATAGTGCAATATGAACAAAATAGATATACTATAAGGGAATGTTATTCCATGGGGCTGATTATGGATTCGACAGAATATGTAAAACTTTAGGAGCATGCCGAGGAGCGGTTTGCCTCGTTAAAAGCCGTAAAAAAATAGTTGCAAATGACGATAGTTTTTCGCCTGCTGCTTTAGCAGCGTAATTAGTCTAATAAACTAAAGGCGTCCTCTCTCCTAGCCTATTCTCTTGAGGACGGGATCAAGAGAGGTCAAACTAATAAAGAGATCGCACATAGGCTTTGCTTTTGGTAGATGTGTTAAATAAAATTAAGCTAGTTTTTAGTGGCGTGTTAGTTCGCAACTATTTAATGAAAATAATAACTATACTAAGCATGTAGTTCTGACAGCAGAACAATTCTGGACGCGGGTTCAACTCCCGCCAGCTCCACCAAAATCTTTCTAAAAATATCAATTATTTTCTAAAATATTTACTCTGTTGAAACTTAGTTACAACCTATATAAAACAGATCCCAGAGTAAATAGATTAAAAAATTTTATACTTTTTATTCTTTTTCTAATATTATTCGTTATTTCTAAGCTTACATCCATGATTGACTTATACTTGAATATTAAATATTTTAGCGTGTTAAATTTATTCAGTTTTAGCACTACCAGGTGAAAACATAATAAAAGAGTTTAAAGATTTAGGAATAAGCACGTATAATATGATATGTCTATAGTTATAATAAAATTTTTTTTTTTTTACTTCAGAACGTGTTTTAAACATATGATTAAAGAATGGATGCATTACATATAATGTATTGAATAATATGTGTTAAGAAAAATAATTGTTAAAATATAGAAAATAATTTTAGAAATATAATCGCTTTGAAGAGTTGGATTTCTTAATAATTTATTATTACATGATGATACTACTATTGTAGTAGATTTTATAGATTATCATGGCATGATATTCTGTATATTATAGTTGTAATAAATTAAAAATATAGATTGAGTACTATGCATGTATGTTAATTAAAAATTGAACCTAATGGCATCTAAAATCATATTTATACTGATATTTCTTATATTATGGTTGATGCCAACGTGTTTTTATCGACACATATTAAGTAATAACACGATTATTTATCTTTTCAACATCAAGAAAAACTGTACTAATTTAGATCACCATTAATAATGATTAATTTATTGAGTAAAGTTTATATAATTTAATATATACTTTATGGTATCAAGTTGTTAAAATTAATAATTTTTTCGCTCTATAATAGTTCTTGGATCAATATCAGAATGTTAATAGACTGTGTAGTGATATAATAAGAAAAGCTTTTCTAAAATATTTTTAATAGTGATTTATTAAAATTAATAAATTTTATTTATAAGCATATGGATTAAATCATGGCGATTATTTTTTTTCAAGCAGGATATGCGTAGTATAGAATTTTTAATTCTACTATAGATTATAATAATATAGTTATTAAGATTAATCAGGGTATTATTGTATATATAAGGATTATAAGGATAATGCAAGAAAGCATACAACAACACAAAATTTTAAAAATTGTATGTCCTGATGCGCCAGGGTTAATTGCAAAAATTACTACTATATGTTATCAGTATAAATTTAATTTTGTAAAAAACAATGAATTTATTGATGAAAAAACTTCTTATTTTTTCATGCGTTCTGAGCTATCTGGTTGTTTTTATTATCAAGACAATTTTTTCAAAGATCTTAATACCTTACTTCCAGTTGGTTCACAATATTCCCTAAAAGATACTGATCGCCGTAAGATTGTTATTTTGGTCGGTCAAGAGGCCCATTGTTTAGGGGATCTATTAATAAAAAGCGCTTATGGTGAGTTGGATGTTGAGATTTCTGCAGTAATTAGCAATCACAAACGATTAAGTGAGTTAGTTAATAGTTTTGATGTGCCATTTATTTTTTTACAACACGAAGGCTTGTCGCGTTTAGAGCAGGAAAATAATATTGCTGATAATATTAATTTTTACCAACCTGATTATATAGTACTTGCTAAATATATGCGTGTGCTTACACCAGACTTTTTGCGTCGTTATCCGAATAAGATTATTAATATTCATCACTCTTTACTTCCTGCATTTGTTGGTTCACATCCATATCACCAGGCTTATGCTCGTGGTGTAAAGATTATTGGCGCTACTGCACATTACGTAACTAATCAGTTAGATGCTGGTCCCATTATCATGCAGGATGCTATTCATATTGATCACAGTTATTCAGTAGAAGATATGATGCGAGTCGGTCATGATGTGGAAAAAAACGTACTTAATCGGGCATTGAATAAAATTTTGAAGCATCGGGTCTTTTTAAATGGTAATCGTACTATTTTGTTATAACAGAAAGATTATCATTTCAGGCGGAATATAAATCTGTACTATATCTAATAAATTTAAGAAGAATGACTTGTTTATAATGTTGGCGTATTATTACAAATTGTTCACTTTTAAAGTATAGGTATCTATTTAATCTATATAAATACAACTGTGTATCTAATTATAATAATATATAACATATTACACTAAGTGTATATTACAAGATTTTTAAAAAGTTTGCATTAAGGGAAAGATAGATATCGCAAAATTATTGACTTAGTTGATGAATGATATATAATAATAATGTTATTCGTATCATGCGGGTGATTAGCTCAGTTGGTAGAGCACCTCCTTTACACGGAGGGGGTCGGCGGTTCGAGCCCGTCATTACCCACCATATTGGGTCGTTAGCTCAGTTGGTAGAGCAGTTGACTTTTAATCAATTGGTCGCAGGTTCAAGTCCTGCACGACCCATCATACATATATTTAAAGAAAAATTAGATAAAAATTTCGCTTGAAATCTGTCAGATAAATAGTAAAGTTTCATAGAAATAGTTCATATGTAATTTACTACACTAGATTTTGATATACGGATGAATTTTATATATTTATTAATTTACTACATATTTAACAAGATTAACAGTGTTTATCATTTTTAAAAAATGCATATTCAATAAATAATCATTAATAAATACAGTAGTGTTTATTAAATTTTTTACATTTCTCTTCTTGATTACCATCATTCATATTTTCAGTAAATTATAAATAATTTAATTTTTTTGAAATGAATCATAACGAAAGCCATCTATAGTATATAATTTCGTATTATAGCTAAATTGGTGATAGTTTTAGCAATATTAGCTTTTCTACCGTATTAGTACATTTAATATGTAATAACATTTTTTGTTGAACTAAAACATCATAAAAATGATCGTAAACATAATAAGTAGAATAAATTTTTATTCCTGATGGTTTTATTAATTTTTTACAAGTATTTTTGAGTAAATTGCAACTTTTTAAAAATACTATCATATCTCACTTCTGGGTTGACCATTAATAATCGAAAAAATTAATGATATTTTATAATATCATCTCTCCATGCAGGATAATCTAAAAGATTGACTAATAGGTCTGCTCATATAAATATCAATGTGATTAAAAGAGATAGACACATTTTTAAAAACCACTAAATATTACGTGATTATGTAATTTTTTTCATTCATTAAGAGTAATAGTGTTATTTTTCTAGGTTTTTTCAGAAATATCTAGAATTGTATTTTACTCAAGAAGAATTAATTCATGCAATGTCAACGGAGAGATTCTAATATCTTTAAGACTTACCAAACGTGATGTCGCCTCAAGTCGTACTGGTTAAGAAAGGGATTTTTTATATGATTAATATAAATATGATTTTTAAAACGATTGAAAACTATAAGGTAAAAACAAGGAAGATTAAAACATAACTCTATAATCATCTTGATGTTTTTAAAATGAACATAATACCATCTAGTATACCAAAAAAGTGTGTTATTTTAGTATTTATTGCAAATTATCATGCTAAGCTTTTATCCTAGCTTAGGAGTTGAAATTTTTTTTGTTTTATGGAAAATTTAGGGATAAAAATCCCAAGACATAACATAATCAGTAGATATTTTAGAAATTTTCTATAATGGCTAATATTTTTTAAAATTGTAGACAAAGTATAGGTGGATTATTAAATAATGGTTAAGAAAATATATTTTTGCTCTTAATACGACATTGAATCCCAGTGGCATAATATTGATTATGTAAAGAATTATAATCTTCTGATTAGAAGAAAAAATTAACATATTGTAATAATAAGTGCTTAACTCCTCTCATTTACGTTAAAGTAATTAGATTAAAATCTCTCATTTGAGAAGCCTTTTTAGAATTAATTGAATTTTTTCAGGGCTGATTTCCGCCATGTTTTTTTGTAAGGAAAGCACTGAAATTTGATTATGACCATAACCACCAATCAAATCTACGTTAGTTGGTCCATATAAAGTAATATTCGGACAGTTGAGAGCGGCAGCGAGCTGACTTAATCCTGTATCTACAGAGATTATTGCTTTAGCCCCTATAAGTATATGGGCTATCTCCTGTAGCATCAGTTTAGGTAAGACTTCTACATAACTTAAATCTTGCGCTAACCTTTGCGCACGTAAGAATTCATCGTGCGTTCCCCAGGGTAGTTTAATAGTTATTCCTTCAGATTGTAAAGAGTTAATAAGCGTCCTCCAATGAGTCTCTGGCCATTGTTTGTTACCTTTTGTAGTTGCGTGCACAAAGACCAGATAGTTATTAGTTTTTATTGGTTGATTTTTTTTAAAGTGTTGTAGAATTCCATAATCACCCATTGTTTTTGGTAGTGTATAGTTCAGGCTTTTTGCAAAGAGGCTTCGTATTCGTTGCACAGCATGTTGATTTTTGTTGATAGCATAGCGCTTATCATACCACCAGCTAGCAACAGGTTCTCTTATGCTGCACATATCACCTCCGTGTTTCACACCTGTAGCAAGGCGGCTTATTAAGGCAGCGCTTTTTATTAAGCCCTGAGCGTCAATCACTGCATCATAAGAGCGATTTTGTATGGCATTTTTAAAATTAATACGTTCTTTTCGTATTAACTTTTTAAACCAATTTTTTCGCCAGCGACGAATGGCTACCGGAATAACATGAGAAACTGCTGGGTGCCAAGTAGGAATCTCAGAAAAGCTCTCTTCTATGACCCATTCGCAATACATATTAGGAAAAGCTAATTTAGCGTCAGTCAGTGCAGGTAGTGAATGTATCACATCCCCCATGGAGGAAGTTTTAATCATTAAAACTAACATTTATACTCCTACAGCGTAATGTAAGAGTTTTAGTTCCATCATAACTCTTTCTGGTGTAATTTTGATGAGGCTAGGATGATATTCTTCATGGGCGTTTCTTTTTTGTAATGAATCACAGTTACTAACTAAAGAAATGATTTTAGATTTTTTTGATAAAGGGGGGGTAAAACTAGGATTGCTAGGCCCATATAGCGCGATTAATGGACGATCTAGAGCAGCAGCAACATGCATAAGCCCGGAATCATTACTAATTACAGTATGACAGCAGGATAGTAGAACTACAGCTTGTTTCAGATCAGTCCTACCAATAAGATTATAAGAATGGTTTTTGATTTCCTGAGAAAGATTTAGTAGAATGCGCTCTCCAGTAATAAAATCTTTAGTAGAGCCAAGTAAGAGAATTTGATATCCATTTTTAATTAAAAACTCTGCTAGTTGCGCATAATGATAGTGTGGCCATTTTTTCAAAGGATTAGATTCAGCTCCGGGGCAAAATCCAATAATAGGTCGTTTCGAATGTATTTTAAAAGTATACAGAGCTATCTCTTTTTCTTTTTCTTGTACTTTAAGGGCCGGCATATAAAGTGGTTTAGGGAGATCTCTGCTACTACTTATACGTGATCTATGATAACATAGTGCTATATATCGTTGCACCATTAGTGGAAAATCAGTATTGTTCAATATACGCATGTCATTAAGCAATCCATAGCGCATTTCACCTCTCCATCCTATGCGATGTGGGATTTTAGCAAAAAAAGGAATAAGCGCGGATTTAAGAGAACCTGGTAGAACAAAGGCTTGGTCATAATTTTTTTTACGCAGCATTTGACCTAATCGCCAACGCATAGGTAGCGCAACTATATTGTGCCCTACAGGTAAAAGTAACGCTTCATTAACTTCTGGCATTCTCGAGAGCAAAGGATGACACCATGCAGGAGCCATCACATCGATCATGATATTAGGATTTTGGCTTTTTAGAGTACGATAAAGGCTTTGTGACATCATCATATCACCAATCCAAGAAGGGCCTATTACTAGAATTTTAATCTTTTCAGAATTGATCATGCTTTATATTGTAGCCATTTTATGTAATTTTTTACACCTTTAGACACAGTTTCAAATGATTTTTTATAACCTATCTTTCTTAGTTTTTTAAGATCAGCTTGCGTAAAAGCTTGATAGAATCCTCTAAGTTTTTCTGGAAATGGAATGTATTCAATTACACTATTTGCATAAAATTTTAGCATTACATTAGCTATTTCTTGAAAAGATACTGCTTGACCAGATCCACAATTAAAAATACCTGAAACTGAGTTTTCTAAACACCATAGATTTACTGATGCTACATCTTTAACATAAATAAAATCTCGCTTAAAATTATTACTTCCTACAAATAACTGAGCGTTTTTGTTATTTTTTAGTTGTTGATAGAGCTGTAGAACTATACTAGCCATGTTTCCTTTATGTGTTTCACGTTCTCCATAGACATTGAAATAGCGTAAGCCACATATCTGTGATGATGCTTTTGGTAGAATCTTACGAACATAATTGTCGAACAGCATTTTTGAATATCCATATATATTAAGCGGTCTCTCATTTTGACGTTCTTCAAGAAAGTTGCAGGTATTTTGACCATAGATTGCAGCAGAAGAAGCGTATAAAAATGGAATATTTTTTTTTAGACACCAATGTAGGAGTTCTTTTGAGTATTGATAGTTATTATCCATCATGTATTTACCATCCCATTCAGTAGTAGAAGAGCACGCTCCTTCATGGAACACAGCTGCTATATTGAGAAAGTAATTAGTGCTTTTTGTAATAGCAATCCGAAAATCGATTTTATCGATATAATCGGCAATATCAAGATCTGATAAATTTAAAAATTTAGCACCATTTTTTAGATTATCTACAACTAGAATATCAGTATGACCCTGACGGTTAAAAGTATCAATAATATTACTTCCAATAAGTCCGGCGCCGCCTGTAACAATTATCATAACTTTTACCTTACAAAATTAGCCTGGCATTAAATAATTTTTTTATTTTTATGATTGTTATATAAATTTTCTAAATTTATGATTAAAGGCAGAGTTTGATGTAGCATCCATTGTTTTTTTAACAGCATTACATTATTTTACTAAAATGATTAGAAGAATGAAATAATGGCAAGAAAACTATTGGTCTCATTTGATCATAAAAGCACTTCCAGTAAAAATGACTCTCATTAGAATTGCAAAATAAAATTTTTATTTTACATTTTTATTGCATCAATAAGTAAATTAAGTTCTCACCACGTTTAATACTTAACGCAACTACTGTAGGTTTGCTATCAAGCACTTTTTTTAGTTCAGTTAAGTTACTAATAGGCTGTTGGTTTACTCCAAGAATGATATCATCTCTTTTGAGTCCTATGCGTGCTGCAGCTGACCCTGTTGTCAGGGTTTCAATTTGCACTCCCTTGATATCTTTTTTGTTATAATTTTTAAGATTTGCTCCCTCAATACCATCGTAAATACTACCAGAAGAAGCTCTTTCTGTGTTGCTTTCTTGTAAAGCCAGTTTTGTTTTTATTAGCTTTCCATTACGTATTAATCCAAGTTCTATAGTAGTTCCTACTGGAAGGGATCCAATTTGAGCGCGTAGAGCCGCAAAGCTAGAGATTGTTTTATTATTGATTAATATAATTATATCCCCTGCATGAATGCCAGCCTTATCTGCAGAAGATTGAGGCAAGACTTGACTAACAAATGCACCTCTTTGAATATTTACTTTCATTGCTTTAGCTAGCTCCGAGTTTAGCTCGGTTCCAATAATTCCTAATTCTCCTCTTCTCACTTGTCCATAAGCAATCATTTGATTGCATAGATTTTTTACCATGTTTGATGGAATAGCAAACCCAATACCAATATTGCCACCGTCTGGAGCCAGAATAGCAGTATTAATCCCGATTAACTCGCCATTTAAATTTACAAGCGCCCCTCCTGAGTTTCCACGGTTAATTGCAGCATCGGTTTGAATAAAATTTTCATAGTTTTCAACATTCAATCCACTTCGACCTAGGGCAGAAATAATCCCAGATGTCACAGTTTCACCAAGACCATATGGATTGCCAATGGCGACGGTGTAATCTCCAACGCGCAAACTATCAGAGTCTGACATTATAATGGCTGTTAAATTTTTGGCTTTTAGAACCTGAATTAAAGCAATATCAGAACGAGGATCTTTACCAATTACTTTAGCATCATACTTGTCTCCGTCACTAAATTGTACTTGAATTTTTGTGGCGTTTTCTAGTACATGATTATTAGTGACGATGTAGCCTTTTATGGAGTCAATAATAACTCCGGAACCTAGAGATCGAAATTTTTGCTGTGGAACTTCCGCTCCATAATTATCATTAGAGCTATTTCCTTGGCACAGTGGGGAGCCAAAAAATGGAGACCCTTCTTGACATAAGGGTGATGAAGGTCCACCAAAGAAAGGTTGAAATTGCTGCATAGGTTCTGTCTTGCGTGTCATTGCGCCTTCAACATTAACGCTTACAACTGATGGCATAACTTTCTCTAGCATAGGAGCTAGACTTGTTAATTGCATAGCATTGACGGGATGACAGATATTTTTAATATTATCAGCCTCCACTGGAATTGGTAGAGTTAAATTGAGACCTAAAATTAATGTGTGTAATAATAAAATCTTTTTTTGCATCATAATAATTCTCTAGTGACTCCATATCAGTAGTAATAAAGTGTATTATTTATCAGATATTTGATATTTATAATAAATGGATATTTTAGCATGATATGTATAAATATATTTGTACTATTTATGTATGATAATAGTTAAATATAGTCAGTATTACCTATATCATGCTGCTAAAGAGATTTTTTTTTTAAATTCTTTAGTTTTTGCTATAAATAAGTACGACATGTGTCTTCTAGTATCATTATAGTTCTCAATATTTAAAAATAAGAACACAGGGTATTGTTAATAATATTTTTAGTTTTTGAAAGTTTTAGCGGACTACATAGTATTTTTTCTTTATAAGTAACATTACTCACATGTGAAGTCTTAATAAAATAATGAAATTTGTGGTATTCTATTTTGTGGTATTCTATTGAGTAATATGTGCTTATGCGGGTAATCTCTCTAGTATTAAAAGAATGAAGTACTCTTACGATCCTGATGATGGTCAAATATTTTAAAAATTTTTGAATGAGATAGATATGATTTGAATATTTTTATATATATTTTTATATACATTAAGTAAAAATAATATTTTAACGAAAGGCCACGAACTTAAATTATTTTGTATAATGTTTTAATTTTATCGCATTCTATTTGAAATTATAAGAATAAATAAGTAATTATAAATTTAGTGGATTTTTTAGAGAGAGCTGTTTACGATAAAGAATTAGCATCTTATTAAAAATTTATATTTATTTTGGAGTTGCATTACTATTGAATAAATAGCAATATTGAAACATACGTTGTAAGAATCAAGCAGATTACTCTTATTTTTAGGATAGATAAATCGTAGATTTATATATTTATTTTACATTAATAAATATATAAATTATCAATAAATATTAACAATTTTTTTAAAGTTAAGCATTAGTTTATTATATATTAATAGGATTTATTTTTATTAGTTTTATCTCTAAAGAAAGATAATTGTAAATTTTTCAAGTTAATTACTTAACGAGTTTTACTGATAGCAGAATAAAGCCTATAATAGTATTATTATATATTATAATACTTTATAACCTACATGGATGTATTGTACAAAATTATTAATAATTTTCTAGTAGAAGGTATTTTATGCTTAACTTAAGAGCCTATGTATTAAGGATGAAGTAATGCAAAATACTGCTGTAGTGCTTTTTAGTGGCGGTCAAGATTCTACTATATGCTTGATACAGGCCATTCGAGAATATGAGTTCGTTCATTGTATTACCTTTGATTATGGTCAACGTCATAGCTATGAGCTAGATGTAGCACGGGATATTGCCAAGAAGCTAGGGGTCAGTTCACATAAGTTCATTAATGTTTCTATTCTAAATGATTTGATTTCTTGCAGCTTAACGAGAAAAAATTTGTCTGTTTCTAATTTTAGTAAACAACAAGACATGGATTTACCTGATACTTTTGTGCCTGGACGTAATATTATTTTCTTAACATTGGCTTCAGTATATGCTTATCAGTTAAAGGCAGAAACATTGATTACAGGAGTTTGTCAAACAGATTATTCAGGATATCCTGATTGCCGAAATGAATTTATCATAGCTTTGAATACTGCGATATCATTAGGTATATCAAGAAAATTAATTTTTAAAACTCCATTAATGTGGCTTACTAAATCTGAAATATGGGCATTGGCGGATATATTAGGTGTATTACATTTTGTAATAAATGAGACTATAACATGTTATAATGGGATCAAGAGTGATGGGTGCGGACAATGTAATGCCTGTCACTTGCGCAATAAAGGTCTTAGAGAATATTTAAGTAATCAAAATACTGTAAAAAATAGTTTACATAATAAGAAAACTTTATATCAAACTGATGCAAGAACTGATACAAGTTCTTAAAATATGAGATATAAAGAATATATGGACATTACATAAATTACATAAGTTGCACAAGCTCAATAACTTACATAAAGACTATAGCCCCGCGATACAGGCATCTTCATTTTATTATTTATAATTTGCATAAAGAGAGTAACTAATACTTTACTTTAACAAAGAACTTTAGTGGATATATTGCAGCATTATATATATCTTAAGTAATTAATTACTGATGATAAGGATTTAAGTCTTTTAACAGTTTATATAGATTTTAATTTTTTTCACATATTTGGGAATATTATTATTTTACTCTTCAGGTAAATCATGGCAGGACTCTCATCTGTTTATAGTGTTTGTTATTTTTATTTAAGTGATTTATTTTCTTTCTATTAGCATAAACTATATTAAAAATAAATCGCTCAAATAGTGTAAATATTTTTGTGAAAATTTGTATATAGAACAAATCTATAGCATTATTTTTCACTGTTTCAGACGTATCTGATGCAGAATTGATTGTACAATACGTGCGTTACCTGCTATAAGATTGCCGGAAAAAAAATAATTATTGTCACCATTAAAATCAGTAACTAGTCCACCAGCTTCTCTTACTAATAAATCCCCAGCAGTGAAATCACGTGGTTTTAGGTTTATGGCATAATATCCATCAAGCCGACCGGAAGCTACATAAGCCAAATCTAAAGCAACTGAACCACTATGACGAAAATCAGCACATTTATAAAGGAGTTTTTGAACAGCATTAACGGCAGAAATATTATTTTCATGTTCTTGAAATATAGCATTAGTTGATAAAAGAGCCTCACTTAAAGATCGGAGAGAGCTTCCTCTTAATCTATAACCATTTAATTGTGTTCCATGACCTCTCCAAGCGCAAAATAATTCATTACGCATTGGATCATATACTACAGCGATCTCACTGCGTCCTTTAACGCGTGTCGCAATAGAAATGCTAAAATGTGGAAGCCTTTTAAGATAGTTAATATTGTCATCTAGCACATTGATTATCCATTGTACTTTTTCAGTCTTTTGATATATTTGACTATCATTTTCTGTAAAAATAATGTGATCTGGATAAGACTTGAATATAATATCAATTATTTGGCGTTTCGCTTTTCTTTCAACAAAATTAGTTAAGTCATGATTACCTTTTTGCTTTAATTCAGCGGAATCTGCTGTGTCATAGTATTTTGTGACGATGTTTCCGGCCTGTCGTACAGCCCGGATAGCAATGTTGAGCATTGGATTCATAAGTGTTATAATCTCCGTAAGTGTTAAATAATAAAATAGAATCAGTGTGATTGATAGAAGCTTATTGCACAAAGTGAGATAATCACCTTTAAAAAACTGTCACATTGTTTCACCTTAATAATGATAAAATTTATATATGAGTTCTTAAATTAAGAAATAGTGTTCAGTAGTAATAATAAAGATTACTAGTAAATACCTTGTATTAAGATGTAGATGTATTTGCATGAAGTACCATATAGTATTCATTATTTTATTAAGGGTAGAATTTAATATATAAGAGATACTATTGAGAGTTCTAAGTATTAAATAGTCCTGGTTTTTTTATAAAAATCCATATCTTCTAGAGCTCTATATAATATAATTATTTATATTAAGTGCACTAATTATTTATTGATAGATATTAAGGATTTGTACGTGGTTGGATTGCACTCTTTTATAGCATTAAATATTAAAGAATATTTTGTCTTAGTAAGATTTATCTAACTTTATTTAATATAAGTATTGTTTTCAAAAAATAGGAGGTTATACGTATAATGTATTGGTTTTAAAGAGAATTGGTACAATCCCAAGGTGTAAAACGTGCATAGGAGTGGATAATGGATGAAGCAGATTTAGCTCAAAAGCGTGAGCAAGATATTATTAACGCAGCACTATCATCCCGCGAAAAAAGCTTGCAAAGTCCAGATGGAAAATGTATTTGGTGCAAAGATGAGAATGTTGTTGCAGGAACAGCATTTTGCTCAGCGGAGTGCGGAGATGATTATAATAAGTATCAGAGGGAAATGAAGCAACGGCTAGGTAGGCAATATCAATAATAGAGATTATAACAACATATATGGATGGCCGGGGGATCTATTTATACTGAAATCCGTTGATATAAAGCAATGATCATAAGGAGGTGCTTAAAATATAAATTTTATAATATACACGCACAATTATATCTGATATATAATTTTGTAAACTAATAAATTTTTTAATATTTTACAAGAGATATTGTGTAGATAATTAATTTAAGATTATGAGATATAAAATAGATCCTAAGTATTTAGCTTTAGATTCTATGTAAGGATGTTTATTACTAGGTTTTTATACATTAAGATCTATTAAATATATGCTATATATCATGAAAATAGTAAATTTTTTCTAAAATAGAATTTAAAATATTTAATGGATCGGTAGTATTAATTTTAATAAATTACTTTATTATCTTGTTAAGTTTTGACAGATCTTCTGGCGTATCTATACTATTTGTAAGATGGGTGTTTGTAATATCAACATGTATTTTTTCACCATACCACAATACACGAAGTTGTTCTAAAAACTCTTTCTTTTCTAAAGAAGTAGATTGCCAACTAACATAACGACGAATAAAGCCAGCATAATAGCTATAGATTCCAATATGACGAAGAAGTGGGCTGCAGATTTTATTTTTTGTAATTGAATTATCTGTATCACTCCAAGGGATCATTGAACGAGAAAAATATAGTGCATAACCGCGGATATCTCGGACTACCTTCACTAAGTTTGAGTTTTGTGCTTCTTTCAAAGAATGTATTGGTGTTGCTAACGTAGCTATATTTACGTTATAATAGGATAGATTTTTTGCTACCTGTTGTATAAACATTGAGGGTATCATAGGCTCGTCACCTTGAACGTTTACGATTACCTTTTCATTAGGAAATTGATAGTGTTCAATTACTTCGGATAGGCGTTCCGTTCCAGATTGATGATGTTTTTTTGTCATCAAAACCTCAATATTAGCAGAACGCACTACGTTAGCTATGTCAGAATGATCAGTTGCAACAATAACTTTTTGTGCGCCAGATTTAAGTGCTTTCTCTGCGACATGTAGTATAATTGGTTTTCCATGTAATTTTAATAATGGCTTTCCTGGCATGCGGTTAGAAGCAAAACGTGCTGGAATGATAGCTATAAAATTCATGAATTTTTTTCCTTTAAGTCTAAATGACGAGCGGTTTCCGCTAGCAAGACTGGAATACCATCTCGAATCGGATAGATTAATTGGTCTATGTGACAGATAAGTTCTAAGCTATTTTGATTATTATATAGCTCTAACCGTTGATAACAATGAGGACAAGCAAGTATATCTAGAAAGTTAGGATCCATAATATTCCATCAAGTGATATCAGATATACAATTTATATATTTATATATTTATATATACATATAATTCCAGAACCATACTCAATAGCATAACATATGCTATTGAAGAGTTGTTCGTTCTAGTTTATACACTGGTTTTGATTATTATATTTAAATTATTCTATGGTGATATACACTACTTTAGTAATTTATTATAAATAGCCATTGATAGTATGCAGTATCTCAGAGGTTATTTCACCAGATCTTCCCCTAGTTGAATATCATGCTTAAGTTGATCAAGCATACTGATCAGTGCATGTTCTTCAAATTTACTAAGGTTCCCAATTAAGCAATACTTAGTAATTCCATTCTGACCTAACACGAGGGGCTGCGAGAAGAATTTAGCATATTCCCCTTGCCCTTCAACATATGCGCATTCTATTATATTACTTTCTCCTGTCAAAGCGCGTACGAGCGAAAGACAAAAACTTGTTGCTGCATATGCCATTGAGAGCGTAGCAGATCCACCGCCAGACTTTGATTCAAGCACTGTTGTGCCTGCATTTTGGATACGTTTTGTAAGATTATCAATGTCTTTTTCAGTTAATTGAATATTACTGTTAGTTTGAGATAAGAGAGGTAGAATAGTAGAGCCTGAGTGACCTCCAATAACTGGGATGTTGAATGATTCTGGTTGCTGACCAGTCAATAAAGCAAGAAAAGTATTAGTGCGGATAATATCTAGAGTAGTAATACCGAATAGTTTTTTTCTGTTATAAACTCCAATTTTTTTTAGCACCTTGGCAGCTATAGGAACAATAGTATTAATTGGGTTAGTTATGATTCCTATCATAGCATGTGGACTAGTGATAGCTATTTGAGATATTAGATTTTTGACAATCTCTGCATTTAAATGCAGAAGATCGGATCGATCCATGCCAGGTTTTCGTGCAAAGCCAGCTGAGACCAGTATTATCTTGGCATCTTTTATCGCTAGAGCAATATTATTTCCTGTAAATCCTGTGATTTCAACAGAAGTAGGTATATGACTTAAATCAACTGCAATACCTGGGGTAATTGGCGAAACATCATATAAAGATAGCTGAGACCCTTCTGGAAGACGTGTCTTTAGCAATAAAGATAGAGCTTGGCCAATACCTCCCGCTGCACCAAGAATGGTCACTTTCATTGCGTACTCCTTAATTTATCTAAAATTTAAATTGTGTCAGTTATATTGCGTTATAATCAGATTAATCTATAGTGATTAATGTTCTGAATAACAAGGTAATATTTATTATTATTTAAAATACTTTGTATAAAGTTATTAACAAAACTGAAAGAAGTAAGTTTATTATGAAGCATAACTTGGATTACGTATGATATAATGCAAAATTAACAGATTATATTTTTAATATAAGAATATTATATATTACGTTATCTTTTTTTTAGATTCAATAATGATATATGTCATAGACATAAAAATTTATAATATATAAAAACTTGTGACTATGAGTCCAGATTGTGCGTTTACTGATAGCGCTTACTTTTATGAAAAGTAATAAAATTATTCAAGCATTTCAAATATTTTAATATTATAAAATATTAGATATAATAACATATGAATTATTGTATTGTTTCTTAATGTTTCTCTAGGTTTCTATCAGTTAAGATGATCCTTGGATGTTAAGATGATCAATTAATATCTCCAAGCACATGCAATTAGGATTGAGACTTAATAATTATGGTTTTTAATTTCAAATAGAATAAGTGTTATCTAACACTAAACAATTTTTTTTATCTGGCGTGTTGTGGGTTTAACAAGATTATATATTATACTTTTTTGATTTTTAGTTTTAACATTGTTTGTTCTATTTCACTTCGATTGGTGATTTTGTTATCAATTTTTACATAAACACTTTCTTCTTGAGGTAATACCCAAGCATCAAATATACCATCTTGCTTTTGTAAAAATTGTTGCAATCGCATTGGATCTTGTGTGTCATCTTTGACTTTAAGATGAAAACGTAAAGTGCTAAGATAACGAGGTTCACTTATATTCAGGCTCAATACAAACCAAGATAACGTCATTAACATGTTAGATAAAAATAGGACATTGCTACCCATAGTATCTAATACCCAGCCACTAACGAAACCCCCAGTTGCTACACCAATGCACTGACTGGTAGTGTATACTCCCATTGCTGTTCCTTTATACCCAGCGGGAGATTGTTTACTGATAAATGAAGGTAAGATTGCCTCCATTAGAGTAAAACTAATAAAGAATATCTGTAGACTAGCGATTAGCGGCCATATTGGGCACTTTATTATCCAAAAAATGCTCTCAGACCCTAAGATGCACCCTATAGCAAAGATAAAAACTTTTTTCATTTGATGCTTGCGCTCGGCATAGATTAGTAATGGCGCTGTAATAGCTAAGGCTATTGACATTGTAAATAGGTATATTTTCCAGTGCTCGCCGGCAGATAATCCTGCTTTTATAAATTTTTTAGGCAGTCCAAGGAAGTTTGACATTAGTAGAGCATGCAAACAGAAAACACTAAAATTAAGCTTCATAAGATGAATATTTCTAATAACATGACGTATACTACTTGTTACTAGTGAGGATTCGCGATTTAGTGTGCGTTTGGAGGGTGATGGCACAATAAGTAGTATGATTGTTATACTAATTATTGTCAGTATCGCAATTATCCAGAAGAGTTCTTGAAGGCCAAGCGCCTGTGTAATAATAGGTCCAAGTACTATAGCGAGAGAGAAGGTGATTCCGAAACTAATTCCAAGAAAAGTTATTACCTTAGTATAGTTTTCTTCACTTAGGAGATCAGATAAAAGAGCCATGATTGTTCCAGCTATTGCACCAGCTCCTTGCAAAGCACGTCCCAAAATTACACCCCATATAGAGTGCGTCATGGCAGCAATTATGCTACCAATAGTAAAGACAGATAGGCCGCTGATAATTAACGGTTTTCGCCCAAAGCGGTCAGAGAGTAAACCGAAAGGAATTTGAAAAAAAGCTTGAGTGATACCGTATATACCAATCGCTAACCCCGTTAATGTTTCATTGGCTTCATCTAAGGTGAATCCATAAGTTGTGAGGATAGGTAGAGCCATAAAGAGCCCTAACATTCGCAATGAAAAAACCACCCCAAGACCCCAGCTTGCATTTTTTTCAACCGAGGTCATTTGATTATTAGCCATGATTTTTGATCTCTATAGTAATCACGTGCTCATATGATTAGTTATGTTAGAAAAGAATATTAAATAGAATAATAACATATGACTGTTCTGTATTACATGTAAGAAAATACTTCTAAATTTTAACTTAAACATATTGGTGCAGGTTTTGGATTTAATTCCATCACGTCGACAGACATCATAATACTTACAGTTGTAATGACTACAATGGAAATAAGAAATAGTTTACGCGCCCATATTAAATTATTTTTTGTCCAATAACCTGATATAGCGGTCATTAGCCACCAAGCATTGACCGTAGAAACTACCAGTAGATATTTATATCCAGTGTAACCAAAAATTTTTAGCATCAGAGTTGCTACAATAAATAATATAATATATAAAATAATATAATTTTTTGTTACAAAAATACCTTTAACAACTGGTACAATAGGAATATTAGCTAATTGATAATCTTGAAGTTGATAGATAGTTATGGCGTAAGAATGTGGAATTTGCCACAAACTAAAGATCATGAGTAGTATAAGTGCACCTGGCTGTAGTTGGCCAGAGATTGCGCAATAACCAATTATTGGTGGTGTCGCACCAGAAAGGCTTCCAACTAATGTACTATGAATGGAATTGCGTTTCATATATAAACTGTAAACAACAACATAGATTATCATGCCTAAAGCAGCAATTAACATGGCGAGAAAATTTACTGCTATATATAATATAGTAAAACCAGTTATACCTAATACAGTCGCATAAATCAGACTACATTTTACAGAGATCAATCCTTGAGCTAATGCTCGATCTTTAGTTCGATTGGTTTTTTTATCAATGTCACGATCTATATGGTTGTTGTATACACAACTAGATGCAATCACTAGTCCGACACCTAAAACAGTAAAAAGAAGTAACATATAATTAATGTTATCTTGAGCGGAAAGTAAAAACCCTCCAATTACAGAAATTAAATTTCCAAAAACAATGCCTGGCTTAGTGACCTGGATATATTTAGCAGTCAAGTGATTTATGATCTCAAAGTATTTCAATTTCAAACTAAGAGTCCATCATATTGTAATTAAGATTCCACATAATCCATAGTGAGCCAATAATTATAATTAGAACAATCAATGCTGCAAATAGAATAGCAATTAAGTTCCATCCTTCTTCTGATTTTCTGTTTAAATGCAAAAAGCATATTAAATGTACAAAAACTTGAATAATTGCACAGATTATTGCGAGAGATAAAACTGTGTTTTTTGATCCGGTGTGAGTTATAACTACCCAAAATGGAATAACAGTCAAAATAATAGAAAGAATAAAACCTCTTAGATAAGTTTTGAGGTCAGAACAGGTATCACTATTTTTTTGTGTAGGATATCTCATTAAACCTCCCCTATAAGATATACAATAGTGAACACACAAATCCATACAATATCTAGGAAGTGCCAGAACAGGCTAAGACATGTAAGACGTATACGATTGGTTTCGGTTAGACCTTTGTTGATTATTTGCAATATTAATAGAATCATCCAGAGCATACCAAAAATTACATGCAAGCCATGAGCACCAACCAGAGTAAAAAATCCAGACAAGAACCCACTCAGATTAGGCGTAATGCCTCTGTTAAAAAGATCCAGAAATTCAGCGCTTTCTATGCTAATAAACCCTAGAGAAAATAAAAAAGTTAGTGTTAGGTAACCTATTACTGCATTTTTACGTCCTAGACTCATTTGAATAGTAGCGAAACCATGCATTACAGAGCTTAATAAGAGAAGGATAGTTTCAAGTAATACACACTGTAGATTAAAAAAATCCTTACCTGTTGGTCCATTAGCGATATTATTTACGATGACGCCATATGTAGCAAACAGTGTTGCAAAAATTATGCAATCACTCATTAGATACAGCCAGAACCCGAATATTTTCTGTGTTTCTATATTTTTGTATTTAATTAGGGTTTTAGTTAACATTTTCAATCCTATTTTGCTTTTTTTTCCTCGATATGATGATTTTCAGTTGCTACAATCTCTTCAATAGGGACTAAATAATTCACATCATCATTAAAACTTTTTGTGCTCCAAAATAGGAGAATGGCTAATAAAGATATAATAACAAGCCACCAAATATGCCAGATCATGGCAAAACCAAAAATTAGACTCAAAAATGCGATTATAACCCCAGCGCTGCTATTTTTTGGCATATGAATTTCTGTATAATTAATTGCTTTCACTAAGGTCTCATTTTGGCTTTGTCTGTTCATTTTTTCTTTTATCGCCCAAAAAGCGTCACGTGTATCTACTTTAGGCAAAACAGCAAAATTATAGAATGGAGCTGGCGATGAGGTAGACCACTCTAAAGTACGTCCATTCCATGGATCACCGGTGACATCACGGTTCTTGGCACGATCACGTATCGTAACATAAAATTGAATAATTTGACAAATCACACCGCAACTGATTAAGGCGGCACCAACAGCAGCAATAACTAACATCGGATGAAATTGCGGATCGATATCCTGACTAAGACGACGTGTCATGCCCATAAAACCCAAGACATAAAGTGGCATAAAAGCAAAAAAGAAGCCGACAATCCAAAACCAAAATGCACGAACCCCCCAAGTTTCGTCTAAAATAAATCCAAATGCTTTTGGAAACCAGTAGGTTATGCCAGCAAAGCACCCAAACACTACGCCACCAATAATTACATTATGAAAATGAGCCACTAAAAACAAACTATTATGTAGAACAAAATCTGCTCCAGGAATGGCTAATAGAACACCTGCCATACCTCCTAAAGAGAAAGTAACTAAAAAACCCATAGTCCATAGCATTGCAGGATGCAGTGTAATCCGACCTTGATACATTGTGAATAACCAGTTAAATATTTTTACACCAGTAGGAATAGCGATAATCATCGTCATAATCCCAAAAAAAGCATTAACGTTTGCTCCTGCGCCCATTGTGAAAAAATGATGTAGCCATACAATAAAAGATAAAATTGTAATGACGATTGTCGCCCAAACTAGTGATGTGTAACCGAATAATCTTTTATGCGAAAAAGTAGCCACTACTTCAGAGAATATCCCAAAGACTGGTAAAACTAGGATATATACTTCTGGATGACCCCAGATCCAGATAAGGTTAACATACATCATCATGTTTCCGCCCATTTCATTACTAAAGAAATGGAAGTTTAGGTAGCGATCTAAAGTGAGCAATGTAAGTGTCGCAGTTAGCACTGGGAATGCGGCTACAATCAGAACGCTAGTACATAGAGATGTCCAAGTAAATACCGGCATTTTAAACATCGTCATTCCTGTTGTGCGCATCTTTAGAATGGTGACTATAAAGTTTATTCCAGTGAGCGTTGTAGCAACTCCAGAAATTTGTAAGCTCCATATCCAATAATCAACGCCAACTCCTGGACTATATTCAGGTCCAGATAGTGGCGGATAAGCTAACCAACCAGTTTGTGCGAATTCACCGAGACCTAGTGATAAGTTAATTAAAACGACACCAGCGGCTGTTAACCAAAAGCTCAGGTTATTTAGGAATGGAAATGCTACGTCTCTTGCACCAATCTGTAATGGTACTATAATATTTATTAACCCTACTACAAATGGCATGGCTACAAAAAAGATCATAATCACACCATGTGCGGTAAAAATTTGATCATAGTGGTGAGCTGACAAGAAGCCTTCTTTTCCAGAGGAGGCAATAACCTGCTGAGTGCGCATCATGATTGCGTCAGCAAAACCTCGCAATAACATCACAAATCCCATAATAATATACATTATACCAAGCTTTTTATGATCTACAGAGGTAAACCATTCGGACCAGAGATATGTCCATTTTTTAAAATACGTAATAACCCCAGATATAGAAATACCAGTAAAAATAATAGCGGCAACTGTAACCATGATAATGGGTTCATGGAATGGGATTGCGTCTAGGGTTAACTTGCCTAACATCGTGTGTTTCCTCATCATTTCATGCAGTGTAGAATAGATATTATGTGTAGTATTTTATTAAATGACTTTTAACTCTAAGCTCTAATCTAAATAGGGTTGATATTATATACTTTTGTACTGATAGGATTGACATTTATTTTAGGAGGTATTTTTATATCTTCTTTATTTTTTAAATCAAATTGATGAATGATATTTTTAAATAGTTCTGGTTTTACATTTGAAAAGAACTGAACGGAATTATCATTTTTTAATGAACCTAAATATTTAACATCACTCATATTCATTAAAGTCTTCGAGGATTGCTTAGCTTTTAATACCCATTGGTTAAATTCAGTAAAATTATTAGCAGCAATAGCTTGAAATTTCATCTTAGAGAATCCACTGCCGCTATAATTAGAAGAGATCCCACTAAATCTACCTACTTCATTAGCAATTAAGTGTAATTGTGTTTGCATTCCAGGCATAGCATACATTTGACTACCAAGAGTCGGGATAAAAAAAGAGTTCATTACAGTATCTGAGGTAATCTTGAAGTGTATAGGACAATTCACCGGAAAAACTATTTCATTAACAGTAGCAATGCCTTGTTTGGGATAAATAAACAACCATTTCCAATTGAGTGCGACTACTTCAATAGTAATAGGTTTAATATGTGATTTTAATGAATTTCTTGGCTCTAGCAGGTGAGTAGATCTCCATGTAAGAACACCAAGGAATATAATTATTAAAATAGGTACAATCCACACTATAGCTTCTATTGTATTCGAATTTTCCCAGTCTGGGTTATATATTGCGCTTACATTAGATTCTCGATATCTATAGGCGAATACTATAGATAAGATAATCGCTGGGGTAACAACTATCATCATTACACAAAAAGCTGTGATAATTAACGAGCGTTGTTCTATGGCTATCTGCCCTTTAGGGTTTAGTAGTGTAATATCACAACCACTAGATAATAAAAAAATTAACATAATTGTGATTAATGACAGAATTTTTATCTTTTTATTTTTAGTATATACGCTAAGTTTCATTTAATGACCTTGATAATAATAGCTATATTTTTGTTTTTAAAAGTATTCTTGAGCAGACTTTGTTTCTGAAAGGTTGTCATCTAATTTTTAATGTACTCAACAGAGGGTCGATAAACGTGATTGTGTATAACGTTACTACTAGACCATTATAAATTATACAAATTTTTTCACAATGTAGTATTAAAAATATAATAATGAAAAGTATTTTTGACTTATTTAGGAGTATTTCTCATCAGTATCAATTGTTCTGTTCTTTTCTTTTACTGCTCGGTAAAATAAAATTTATTGTATTCTATGACTATGGAATGGATTGCTAGATGATGCACTGAATTATAAGTTTTTATTAACCTTGAATTATAAGTTTTTATTCACCTTGTAATAACTTTATCATTGAAAATGAAAATTTTTAGCAAAAATATAGAAAAATATAGAATATTTATAATGTTTATAATGATTTTGCTATTTAGAAAATACAGATAGTTGCTATTGTGATAATTGATCAACATATGAAGTTTTTCAAGATTAAGTAAAGTTTTGTAGTTGTTCTCAACATTAGAAATAATTTTATAACTTCTTTTTTAGTAACTCCAAAAGGAGATTAGTGTGATAAGTGTGATAATAGATTGAGTTTATATGTACTATAATTATAAATTTTATATCTAGATCCTAGATCTACCTAATGCTCGTATTTTTTAATATTATTTTTTGCTTCTTATTTCTTGAATAATTTATATAATTATCACTATCGCGTCATTACAATTATGAAATATGAAATTGAGTAATAATATATAATTATCACAAAATAGCATGTAATGAAAAGTAATATGAAATGATAAGAGGTTTTATAAAAACTAAAACTATATAAAATCTTACTATACATTACTTTAATTGCATATTAGAAAATTTATTATAACTATTGCATGTTTAAATGATTTAGTTAAATATAAAATTTATTTTTTTATATGATAATAATCATTAAAACTATTACCATCTTTAATTATTGCAGAAATTTTCTATATCGTATAATAGTGTTTGAGAAAAAGTATCATACTCTCATGATTTTATCATTTATGTTATGTATTTATTAAATATATAATTTGTTATTGTTAATGTTATTGTTATAATTATTGTTATTGTGGAAATTTGTAAAATGAATATATTCAAAAACGAGCCGCTTAGTCTGTAATTAAAGTGTTTTTTATGTAAAGATTTTCTAATGTGCGCTAGTATTGTATGATCTTGTAGGATAGATATTTAGAAAATATCATTGATTTATATAAAACATAAAACAAATTTTTACCATTAAATAAAAAACAAATAGAAAGTATTTAGTTTGATAATTGTGGTTAGCATGATACGGTAATATGATACTTATATTTTTTAATATTGTCATTAAGAATGTTTGACTACTTGTTAGAAGAGCAGTAAAATTGCAGACTTTTTTTAAATTAGGTAAATCTTAAAGATTAGAATGAGAAAAATTTTTTATATGTTTTCCATGTGATTATCGTCGTGATTGGTCTTTATTATAGATGCATCCCGTTCTTTTGTGGTTGCATTCAAAATAGGTAGATTCATTTAATAATGACTGATTAAGAACTTCCGTTCTTCCTGTAGTCTAAATATATTTAGTTTATTCATAATATTTTCTTACCAGTTTTTCTTACCAGTAAATTATTAGATACTTTATTAGATACTATTTTCTATATCTAGTGTTACAAGAAATATTAATTACTTACCATGTACTCTGTAAGGTCTGCAATATTATTATAGACAATTTATGATGCAGTGACGGTGGTGATACGAGTAAGACATAGAATCCCGTTGCTTTTTAAATTGTTTTTTTTGAGTAGTTATCTTATTTTTTTGAATTTGTTTATTATTAAATTTTTTTTCTTAAATGCTTTTCAGAAGAGAAAAAATATTTTAATAATACGATAATTTTTATTATCATGGGTGGTTCTGATTAACCAATCATACATTTAGTTTTTTGATAAATATTGTAATGATAGTTTTTGTGTTTTTTATCAAAAGATAAATACTGCTATTTTAAAAAATATGTGCATCAGATTTTTGGTTGGCAGAAGCCTTGTTATTTTTAAGATTTTTTATTTCTTAATCATTTTTAATTAGTATTTTTGAGTATTATGTAATCAATTTTTCTAATTTTTTTCTTAACTATCTTTATTGAAACCTTTATTATCTGAATTAATACTAATTGGTCTATGTAGATCATGTTATTGTTGTTTTTTTTGTTTTTGTAAAATTATAAAAATAAGTTACAGGTTGCTTTCTGTTTTATAATCTTAATTATAATTTCATATGATACATGCAATTTAAATACCTATCTAAAGCACGTTTTGTTCCATCTAAACGTTTTGTTCTATCTAAATAGCAATATTATTTATTTTTACTATTGACGTAGAGGTAGTATTTCAGAGCAGAATTATCTCATAATAATTAATAATTTTACCTAATTGTTAATGCCTTACCTAAATTTAAAATAGGTATTATAAATAATAGAGAGATATAGGTAATTTTATATGCTACAACTATAAAATCTTACGCGTTAGTTTGGTAAGATTCAAGCAAACAGATTATGAGCTATCTACATAGTATGATTATGTTTTTGTTAGAGGTACTTAGGGATGAGCAATCATGTTAAGTTGAGAGAATGTTTTTAGACATAATTAAATCACAAAGCGTTGGGTCTCTCAGGATGACGATGCAATAATATAAGGATCATTCCAAGTAGAAAAGGAATTAGCAAGATTATGGATTGATAACTAATGCTACTTCCGTTAATTATATTGTCTAATATTACTGATATTATTGGAAAAATCATAAAAACTAAAGATGCCTTAAAAGGCTGGGTAATTTTTTGTAGAGAAAAATATGCCAGAACTCCTCCAACACCAGCAACAATACCTAGGTAACTTATTGATAGAAGTGATTGTAAAGTAAATGTATGAAAATTAGGTGATTCATTTAATCCAAGTGCTGTTAGTAGTACACCAGCACCCAAAGAAGGTAAGGCATTATAGCTCAGAACAGAAATTCCAACACAACGTTTTTTGCATTGGACGTACATAATAGCATGCATAAGTACTGCTATTAAGAGTGCTACTATACCACATAGTTGATTTTTTATGCTGGAGTGGCCTTCATACCATAAAATAATACTTAAGGTTACAATGCTGATAGCCAAGCCAAGTATTTGTCGTACAGTTGCGCGTTCTCTTAGTATGATCAGGGATAACGTTAAAACAGCAGCTGGCATTGTAGCAAAAATAATAGATGCTAGACTAGAAGAAGTATAACGTTCGCCATAGAGCATTAAAGTAAAAGGTATGGCAAAGTAGAACAGTGTAACGCATAATTGAAAACCAAATTGGCCAGATGGAAACAATAATGGGGCTTTTTTATAATAAGCCAGAAGTAATAGCAGCGGAGCAGCACAAAGGAATCGCAGTCCGGTGGCAAGAATAGGCGGCACTGTAGAGACGGTAATCTTCATGGCTATCCATGTTGTACCCCAGGTAAGACAAACAGTTATAAATAAACCTATTATTAAAAGGTTATGATAAATTTTTCTTTTCATCCTTCCTCCGATTTGTGTAGTCAGTTTAGTGTATAGGTCAGACTAACGAGATACTAGGAGAAAAGGTTGCTAAAATCCTACTTCTAAGATAAGTAAAAGGAGAATATTTTGCTACCCATAATGCTGGATAAAAAAGATCGTTTATTGTTAAACTTTTTGCAACAGGATTGTACTTTGTCTTTACAGGTCTTAGCAGAGCACATCTGTCTTACAACAACCCCTTGCTGGAAACGTTTGAAAAGATTAGAGGATGAAGGTTATATTCGGGCACGAGTAGCACTTCTAGATAGTAAGAAGTTAGGTTTGGATGTTACTGTTTTTGTCTTAATTAAAACTAATCAGCATAGTCGGGACTGGTTTTATCAGTTTGTTAGTGTAGTAAAAACCATGCCAGAAGTTATGGGTTTGTATCGTATGGCTGGGGAGTATGATTATTTCTTGAGGGTGCAAGTAGCTAATATAAAAAGTTATGATATTTTTTATAAAAAACTACTCAATGGAGTCCCTGCTTTGCTTGATGTGACTTCAAGTTTCGCAATGGAAGAAATAAAATACACCACTGCTCTACCGGTTTCTATTTAAGTGGTAGTTTTAATCTTGCTAATTCAGTTGATAATCAGGATTTTTTCTAGTGCAATTGTTTAGCCAATTAAGTTGGTATTTTTTGCGAGAATGGCGCCGTTATTTTGGTGCTGTTTTACTTTTGCTTATAATCGCTGTGCTTAAACTTTTTCCACCGCACATTGTTGGTAAAATTGTAGATGGTGTTAAGCAAGGGGGTTTTAGCAATTTCCAACTCATAAAGTGGATTGTTGTAATGTTACTTACAGCAATTCTTGTATATTTTCTCCATTATATATGGCGTATATTATTGTTTGGAGCTTCTTATCACCTTGCGGTAGAACTGCGTGACGGTTTTTATCAGAAGCTCAGTCGACAGAACCCTGCTTTTTATTTACGACATCGAACTGGTGATTTGATTGCAAGGGCCACTAATGATGTAGATTGTGTGGTTTTTGCTGCTGGAGAGGGATTTTTAACTTTAGTGGATTCTGTAGTGATGGGTTTCACAGTTTTAGTAGTTATGATCCATCAAATTAGCTTGAGTCTTACTTTACTGGCTTTAATTCCGATGCCTATCATGGCGTTAATAATTAAATGTTATGGACAACAATTACATAATCGTTTTAAAAAGGTGCAAGCTGCTTTTTCTTCACTAAACGATCAAACTCAAGAAAGTTTAAGTAGTATCCGAATGATTAAAGCATTTGGTTTAGAAGGTCATCAATCAGATAAATTTGCTATTATTGCGAAAGATACAGGAGATCAAAATTTACGTGCAGCTCGTATTGATGCGCGTTTTGATCCAACAATTTATCTTTTTGTGGCAATATCCAGTCTACTGGCAGTTGTTGGGGGTAGCTGGATGGTATGTCATCGATCTATGACTCTTGGGCAACTCACTAGTTTTATAATGTACCTTGGTTTAATGATTTGGCCAATGTTAGCATTTGCGTGGATGTTTAATATTGTAGAACGCGGTAGTGCAGCCTGGAGTCGGATTTATGCGTTGCTGCAAGAGGCGCCAGTAGTGCCTGATGGTAATAAAACATTACCAAAGGATCGTGGTCTTTTAAAAATTTCTATCCAAAGATTTTGTTATCCTAACTCTAATAAAATCGCATTATTTAATTTAAATATCACTATTCAGCCAGGACAAATGCTTGGTTTGTGCGGGCCAACTGGATCTGGAAAAAGCACTTTTTTAAGTTTAATTCAGCGTCATTTCGACATTGATTCCGGTGAAATTCAGTTTCATAATATCCCCCTATCTGAGTTACGTTTAGATATTTGGCGTAGCAGGTTGGCAGTAGCAAGTCAGACCCCATTTTTATTTTCTGACAGTGTGGCGCAGAATATTGCTTTAGGTAGTCCTGCAGCTACACAGCATGATATTGAATATGTAGCTCGCCTTGCTCATGTTCATGAAGATATATTACATTTACCTCAGGGGTATGACACAGAAGTTGGTGAGCGTGGAATCATGCTGTCTGGTGGGCAAAAACAACGGATTGCTATTGCTCGAGCATTATTATTAAATGCTGAAATTCTTATATTAGATGATGCTCTCTCTGCTGTAGATGGTCGAACTGAGTATAAAATTATGCATAACTTACGGCATTGGGGAGAAAAGCGTACAGTAATTATTACAGCTCATCGTCTATCTGTTTTATCTGAGGCGAATGAAATTTTAGTGTTACAGAATGGCACAGTAATACAGCGTGGGGATCATCAACAATTAATTTCCAGAAAAGGTTGGTATCGAGAGATGCATCGTTATCAGCAGTTAGAAGAGGAACTAGGTCAAGATAATATAGCATGCAGAGCTCCTCATGAGTAATTCTATTCGGCTCTGGCCAACTATTAAACGACTCCTGTCTTATGGTGCTCCATGGAAAAAATCACTCTGCTGGGCAGTAATTATGTTATGGGTTGCTGCTGGGTCTGAAGTATTAGGATCAGTTTTAATTAGCTATTTTATTGATCAAATTGATGAACGTCACATGCCTTTTAATTTTTTTTCTGGCGTAATTATTATAAGTTATCTCCTGCTTCAGGTATTTGCGGCATTGCTATACTATTGGCAAGCATTATGGTTTAATCAAGTTGCAGTGGGAGTTGTACAACATTTGCGTACTAATGTTATGGATGCAGCTTTGCGTCAGCCATTAAGTGCTTTTGATATGCAACCTGTTGGTCAAATTATCTCTAGGGTTACTAATGACACCGAAGTAGTTCGGGATTTGTATGTAACTGTGGTTTCGACTGCACTACGTAGTGCCGCGCTAGTTGGATCTATGCTCATAGCAATGTTTACTCTTAATTGGCGTATGGCTTTAGTAGCAATCACTATTTTTCCAGCAGTTTTAACAGTTATGCTAATATATCAACGCCACAGTACGCCAATTGTTCGACGATTGCGGAGTTGTTTAGCGGATATTAATAATAGTTTTAATGAAGTTATTAATGGCATGAGCATTATCCAGCAATTTCGCCAACAGGATCGTTTTGGTAAACGCATGGGTAAGGCCAGCCGCTTACATTATAGAGCGCGTATGGATATTATCCGACTAGAGGGTTTTTTATTAAGACCTCTTCTTAGTCTTTTTTCTGCGTTAATATTATGTGGATTGATGATGTTATATGGCTGTTCGTCAGATAGCACAATAGAAGTTGGAATTTTATATGCTTTTATTAATTACCTTTCTCGTCTTAATGAGCCACTGATTGAAATTACTACGCAGCAGTCGATTTTGCAGCAGGCTGCTGTAGCAGGTGAGAGAATTTTTGAGCTAATGGATTCACCTCATCAACCTTATGGTAAAGATATTCAGCCATTAAGTGGCGGAAAGATTGATATTTTTAATCTTACATTTAGCTATCGTTCTGGTTATCCTGTGTTAAAAAAAATTAACATATCAATACCAGAACGTCATTTTGTGGCATTAGTTGGGCAGACTGGAAGCGGAAAAAGCACATTAGCTAATTTGTTGATGGGATATTATCCTTTGAGTGACGGTGAGATATATCTTGATAGTAGATCAATTTCTTCGTTAAGTCATTCTGCATTAAGAAATAGTATAGCAATGGTTCAGCAGGATCCAGTAGTTTTAGCAGATACTTTGTTTTCTAATGTAAGCTTAGGTAGAGATATTACTGAGCAGGCAGTATGGGATGTGTTAAGTGCGGTACAATTAGACGACCTTGCGCGCTCTATGCCTCAAGGTATTTTTACAGAACTAGGGGAGCAAGGTAACTGCTTATCTATTGGGCAAAAGCAACTATTAGCTATAGCAAGGGTATTAGTTATTATCCCACAGATACTGATTTTAGATGAAGCTACTGCTAATATTGATTCTGGAACAGAACAAGCGATTCAAAAAGCGTTATGTTTAGTTCGGCAGCGTACTACATTAGTAGTTATTGCTCATCGACTTTCAACGATTACTGAGGCAGATACTATTCTTGTATTACATCGAGGTCAGATAGTCGAGAAAGGTAACCACCAAACATTATTAGCAATGCGAGGCAGGTATTGGCAAATGTATCGTTTGCAGCTAGTTAGTGCAAAGTGTGCAGTTACGTGAAAACTATATATGTGTAACAAAAGCGTAAAAAGATTCTTTGAAAAAAGTAAATTACTCTCTAGAAATATTAGCTAAGCATATAAATTACGTAACCAAGAGCTTATTCTGTATACATATTGATTTAGTTAAATTAACAGAGTATATGATACTACATGTATAACTTTTTGTTTTTATAGGTAATAATTTTGTACAATTTTTCTTAATGATATAGAAAATACAAATGAGAGCGTGATTATTTAGTCATGTGTAATGCAAAGTATTACAATATTTATGGTAGTTTTTGAGAATGTAAGACCTATCTAATAGTGAAATTTATAGAGTAAGGATACAGAATTTTAATTTATATGATTGTATCATAACTTATCTTAAGTATTGCTTGATTGATTTGATTTTTCTGGATAAAATCTCTAGGGTATAAATCTCTCTATCATAGCATCGTAAAATTTACGTATGTAATCTATGATAGAATCAAGATAAATATTTGTGACTATAGTCTGATTATAATAAATTTTAGAATATAATGTATATTATATGCATGAAAACCCTTAATGCATATCAGTATTTAAATTTAATGAGAATTATATTCTATTAAATTATATTCTATTAATGATAGAATCTATTTAGTTTTATCAGTTCTGATTAATATTGTGTGACTGATATACTATTAAGTAATCCTTATTATTATGCATTATTTTCATAATATACTAATTAAGAAAAGATTATATACAAATAAAAATATATTATTTTACTGGTTATTCGAGCACATTTTAGTATAAATACACTATTTTAGTATACCCAACATATTTTATGATGCTGTATAGTATATGTATATAGATTATCAATGATTTTTTGTTTTATGAATGCCTTGCTTATCTAAACAAGGTGATACTGCAGTAGAAAATTGGATTGGTTTCTCACGTTGATCTTCTTCGGCTATACACACAGCAGCAGTAAATAAAATACCTGCTGATGAATTCAATGCAGTTTCTGCGGAATCTTGCAAGACACTAATAATAAAACCAATCCCAATTACTTGCATTGCTACTTCATGGGGAATGCCAAACATATTACAAACTAGCGGTATCAGAAGAAGTGATCCTCCTGCTATAGCTGATGCTCCACATGCACAGATAGAAGCTACAATGCTAAGTAGCATCGCGCTAGAGATATGCAAGTTCATGTGCAAAGTATGTAGGGTTGCTAATGTCATTACTGTAATTGTTATAGATGCTCCCGCCATACTAATATTTGCTCCAATTGGAATAGATGCTGTATATGTATTTTGGTTTAAGCCTAGTTTTTTTGCAAGAGCCATATTTACTGGAATATTGGCTACTGAGCTGCGAGTAAAAAAGGCAGTGATTCCACTTTCGCGAAGACAGGTAAAAACTAATGGATAAGGATTGCGACGAATATGCCACCATACCAGTATAGGGTTGAGAAGTAATGCAATAAAAAGCATACATCCGATCAATAAACTAATTAGATGTGCATATTGCCATACTACATGAAATCCAGTAGAGGCTAGGCTGGATGATATGAGGCCAAATATACCAATTGGTGCGAATTTCATAATAATACAAACTAATTTTGTAATTGCTTTTGAAATATCATTCAAAAAAGCGTGTGTATTATCACTGCTATTTCGAAATGCAAATCCTAATCCTATTCCCCAAATAAGAATACTAATATAATTAGCAGTCAGTAATGCTTCAATGAGATTTGTGATCATACTAATCACAAAACCATGTAAAATCTTTAAAATACTAGAAGGAGGTGTTAACACATTAATAGTAGAAGTTTTTAATATTAGGTTTTGTGGAATTAAATAGCTAGCGATTAAAGCTACTATCGAAGCAGTAAATGTGCTCAGTAGGTACAGTATTATAATTTGACGAATATTACTATTTTTTCTTTTATGATAACTAGAGATAGAGGTAAGAATCAGCATTAAGACTAATATAGGGGCGATTGCTTTTAATGCATTTATGAATAATTCTCCCAGTATCCCAGCCTCTACTGCATGACTTTTTGATAACCAAGCAAAAGAAATGCCACATGCTAATCCGATCATAATTTGCGTGATTAAGCTTAATTTTAAACGCATATTATACTCTTTTTTCATTATTCTAGATCACTTTTAAGGTGCTTTCACTCTTATATTGATATGCCAATACCATGTATTGATGAAGGCATGGCATATAGTAGAAGGTATGTAGCAATAGTTCGGCAGATTACCTGAAAATTATCTAATAGATAAAGGTAAGTTTAAAGTATGATATTATATCACTTAATGTGTTTCTTTTGAATAGATACGAATTCTTTGCTCCAGTTGATAGATTTAATATAATCTTCGAGAATTCTATTGCAGAGGTATATTTCTTGTAGTTTGCACATTAGGTAATGCTCTATGTTTAATATGCACTTTGCATGGCGTTGATGTATTACGATCTAATATAGTATACAATGAGATACTGTATTAAATGTTAATCATAAAACAATAACAATTCTATTTTACTAATAAAAATTAGACTTATATAACCTATATAAATATAAATATAATATATTAGAAAAATATTAGAAAAATTAAAATAGCAAAGTCAAGTTAGTTAAAGAGAAGAGGTCAGATATCCTATATAATTAGTATTTATATCATGTATTTGTATTTATATCATGATGATAGAATCATTGGAATAATGATGAATATTGATAATGTCTCAACATTGAAAGATTTAGAACTTTTTTAAGATATACAAGTGTATTTCTTGTTGAGTATCTAATTTTATCATTGTATATATAAATTTTGATATATACCTTTATCATGCTTGAATGTATAAAAATTTAATTATACTATTAGATATTAGATAATATATTTTTTGGAGCTTTTAGTAATATTCCAAATATTATAAAACTATTTTAAAAATTATAAAATTTTACCATATGATTATATCATATAATACAGATATATTCAATGTTATTTTTACTGCAGCCAATCCTTAACTATTAAAAAATCACGATAAAGTTTTGCTTCTGGACTGCCTTTTTGAGGTTTATAGTCATATTCCCAACGAGCAAACGGTGGCATAGATATAAAAATTGACTCTATACGTCCTCCAGAATGAAGGCCAAATAATGTACCACGATCATACACAAGATTAAATTCAACATAACGACCGCGGCGATAAAGCTGAAAATTACGCTCTCGATTACCCCACTTCAATGCTTTGCGTTTTTCAAGAATTGGTATATAGGCATCACAAAAACTATGACCTACAGCTTGCGCAAATTTAAAGCTGTGATTAAAGCCATTCATATGCAGATCATCAAAGAATAATCCCCCCACACCACGCTGCTCGTTTCTATGTTGAAGATAAAAATAGTCATCGCACCATTTTTTATAGCGTACGTATAAATCATCACCAAAAGGTTGACAAAGATTATAGGCAGTTTTATGCCAAAAAACAACATCTTCAGAAAAACCATAATATGGTGTTAAGTCAAATCCACCACCAAACCACCAAATAGGCTGAGCGTTTTTTGGTCTTTTTGCTATAAAGAAACGTATATTGGCATGGCTACTAGGCACATAAGGATTACAAGGATGAATGACCACTGAGATACCTACTGCTTCGAATTCACAACCAGTCAGATCAGGACGGTTTGCTGTAGCAAAGACAGGCATTGAATTTCCATAAACATGTGAAAAATTGACGCCTATCTGTTCAAATATTGTTCCATTTCTGAGAATGCAGCTGCACCCTGCTCCTTTTCCTGGCGATTGCCAGGTATCTTTAAGGAAGATGCCTGTGTAGTCTACTTTTTCTAATTTTTGGCAAATATCTTCTTGAAGAGTAATCAAGAATTTTTTAACTAGAGTAATATCTGGTGTGTCTATCATGGTTTCCTACTAACCTACTAATACGTAATACATACGATATAATTTTGATATTGTCATATAATACAGTACTTACCACATTAGTACTAGAATGTGCATTCTGAATGAATTTTGCAGGTTACTAGCCTTACATTTATTTACTTTTAGTGCATGTTATAACAAAATATGCTAATATTTTAGCAGTTTTTTATTTTAAAGTATCCTGATTTTTAAAAAAAGATATGATATGCTGATTTTTGGAAGGTATCTTTTTATTATGTATATAATTCAATTAGGTTTTAAGCATAGCTAAGATAAGTAAAAATTCTTCTAGTATTTTTTTATAATTTCATATAGAAAGTCTGAGAAATTTATTAAAACACTTAATGTTTGCATCCGTTATTTTTCTATAAAAGACTTAAATCATAATTAAACGTTAAAAATAAAATTATTAACCATAGAATATATAATAGAAATATTTTTATGAGTGTTTTTGTAAAATCATTTTCAATGTATAAAAGTTTTTACAAAACATGACATTATTATTTTTGAATTAGTAATAAATTAATCTGCCTATAATATGTTTAATATGCTAAATTCTATAAATTTTACAAAGTGCAACTATCGGATTTTTAGATATATTGAGACTAGTACACTTTATTTATAGATAATAAAATTATAAGCATATCTATAGTTAGGTTAATTGCCCGCTAATGTAAACGTATAAAGTAAAAATTTTTTTTAAAATTATAAGATCCTTTCATGATATGTAGATGAATATTGTATCAGTATTATGCAAAAGTTCTATAGAAGCTACAATGATGATCAATATAGTCAGAGATTGATGCAAGATCAAATTGATGCAAGATTAAAAGTAAATATTTATGATATTTACTAGTGTACCTTTTTCTTGTTTAGACAATCTAGAAACATTGAGAAATAAGTTTCTAAAAAATTAGCAAAAGATTTCTGCTAGAAATTTTATTTATTGCTCATGCCTGTATTGCTCATGCCTGTAAGGTACAATAAATTTTTACAAAGTGAATATGTTGACTGGATTCTGAATAGCGGGGTGTATCAAGATGAAAGAAAATGATAAAATATAACCGATAGCCACCTGTGGAGCAAAATATGTGGTTTTTTAGAGAATAACATGTTCTGCATAAGTTTATTAGTGAAAAATAACCATCATTAAAGAAGTGCTTAATTAAAAATAGAATTAACGAAGATAGATGAGCTGTATATTTAATTAGTAAATAATATTATAAAAGCCCCGTCATTTCTGACGGGGCCGGATGTGGTATTAAGGTTATGTCAAGATTTCAGTTTAGATTACTTTAATAAAATCACAACAAACTCTAATCAATATCAGATCGCGCTAACGTTCACGGCAGCGGGGCCTTTCTGTCCATCTTGAATTTCAAATTCCACGCTTTGACCTTCAGCAAGAGTCTTAAACCCGTTACCCTGAATAGCAGAAAAATGCACAAAAACATCTTTACTTCCATCAGCAGGAGTAATAAAACCAAAACCTTTAGACTCGTTAAACCACTTTACCTGACCTTTAATCTTTGCCATTTTACAAATTCCTTAGAGAGATGATTCGCCCGTGGGCTTTACGTTCAGAAAAACTAGAAACATTACTGCATGAGGCATTAATTAAGGCTCGGCAAGGAAGCGGTATGCAACGTCAACGTCTTTACTCGGATCTTCTTTACTGAAAGATGCTACTCACACACAGAGCTGTATCTCGTTTTGCTAGGATATTTATCACATATCCGCTCATTAATCGCAAGTCATTTTTCATGCAGTTAGGATTATATCCTAAATAATGTATCTGATACGTTTGAGTACTGACAGGTACTTTTGTTCTTAAACAGCAAGTGATATATTCCATCATGTGCTATTATTTAAGTTTTTATCGAGGCTAAAATATATGAGAAATATTGTAATTGAAGCACACTACTTTAGCTTTCTACATATGTAATGCCCCCTTTTATTATAGGAAGGTTATTTCAATACATTACGCAATACATTACGCAATACATTACGGTAAGTTATATTAAGCTTTTATAATTGATATATAATATTTTATTTTTGCATATAACATTCTATAACATTCTATAACATTTTATAACATGAAATCATTTACATTTGTAAAATTTATTTGATATGTATACTTGATATTTAGTCATTACACTTTACAGGTATAAGCAATAAGTAAAATTTCTAGCAGAAATCTTTTGCTAATTTTTTAGAAACTTATTTCTCAATGTTTCTAGATTGTCTAAACAAGAAAAAGGTACACTAGTAAATATCATAGATATTTACTTTTAATCTTGCACCAATCTCTGGCATATGTATAGGTACTATACCTATAAAGCGCCCCTCTATAAATTTTTAGAAATATTCATACTTAACTAAAACGAAACATTAAATTATCTTCTTAATTTAGGTAGTGTTTTTTGAGAGAAAAACTTAGCTAGATTAGCTAATCTATATTAATAATTATAATATGTTTGAGTAAATGTAATATGTTTGAGTAAACTCTATACTGTCATTAATGACATAATGACATAATGACATAATGACATAATGACATAATGACATAATGACATAATGACATAATGACATAATGACATAATGACATAACGATTTTTGTATCATATTAATCATCATTCCGTGATAATTAGTATATTGCATTCTTATTGATTCTCAGAGGCTATTATATTAGCGCTAATCTTTAATAATTACTGAGTAAAATTTTAGCTTTAGTTGTAATTTAGTGACAATTGTACTTTTTTCGCATCATCATACATTTCTTATATTTTACTAAATTTTTAGATTTTACTAAATGCGTTTTATTAGCAGAGATATTATATAATTTTCATTAGTCTTTTGTTTTATTATCTATAAATTTAAAGAATTCAACAAACTAGATTTTTTTGCATAGGATGATAAATACATAGTTCATAATACTTAATTAGATGGTTTTATTTTATAAATTTAATGTTTTTATAATAATTATTAATTATATTAAAGACTTTTTTAAATTATTGGCAATGTGTAGCTCAAGATGTAGCGTAATTAAAGATACAGATAGCTTATCATTTTATTAAATATAAAGTTTATAAAACGGATAGTGATTAGCCAGTCATAATGATAAATCTCTCTAATTAAGATTTAGTTTTAGCTTTAGAATAATAAATACTAAATTTTTTGACATTACTTACTTAATGAAGATCTATGAAGATAACACATAAATAGGCTGCTAATTTAATTTAGCAGGCTATTTATATTAAGTCATAAAAGCATTAATAGACCTTAGATCTTTACAATGCATACAATTCATATGTTATACTATTTGGATCTTATGATCTTGCAAATATTAATTAAAGATATCTTATTTGTATAAGTACAGTAGTTCGATAGTTTTTAGATTATTGATTGAATATTTCAGAATATAGATAATAATTTAATTATAGTAAAATATATGTGTTTAGTAAATTACAAAGAATGGGTACTAAATCATTATGAAAGAGAATGTTAGTTATATTTAAAACACTAGTATTATTTAGTAGATAGATTGTATTTTAAAAATAGATAGATTTTTTTCAAAAAACCTCTTAGATCATGCAAGTTGTGTATCTTTAGCGCAGGTTATCATTAAGGTAGAGAATAATGTAGATTCCATCTGCCCATGCCTCAGTGTTCTGTAGTAAGATGTAGTTATTTTATAATATAGGATATCTACTATCTCTGTAATAGTTAATGTCTATTTACGTTATATTAAAGATAAATACTATGTATCAACCTATTTCTTTATTTATTGCCTTACGTTACATGACAGGTCGTGATTTTAGATCAAATCGTTTTGGGTGTGTTCTATCTTGGCTTTCAGTAATTGGATTAATTTTAGGTGTTATGGTGCTCGTAACTGTATCATCAGTCATGAATGGATTAGAAGAACAGTTGGAACATAAAATTCTTGGTTTTATGCCGCATGTGTTAGTTACTAGCCAGGACGGCTTCATTAATCCGCAAAAAATATCTGCTAGTAAATTACATTTTTCAGGTGTGAACCGAATTTCATCTCTGACTACAGGCGAAGTAATTTTACATGGTGCTCATAATATTGCTACTGGTGTAATCTTAGGTGTTGATCCTAATAAAAATGACGCCTTAGTACCTTTTTTTTTAAATGTTAAGCAGAAACAACTTCAGGCTGGAAAATATAATGCAATTATTGGCGCGGCATTAGCAAATCACTTAGGTTTAAGGTTGAACTCAAAAGTACGCCTGCTTGTACCAACTAGAAGTTGGTGGACACCATTAGGACGTATTCCAAGTCAAAAAGTATTTAATGTAATTGGTATTTTTTTGGCTAATAGTGATGTTGATAGTTATGCGATACTTTTGAATCAGGAAGATGCATCACGTCTTATGCGATACCAAAAGGGGTGCATTACTGGTTGGCGACTATGGCTAAATAATCCGCTGCAGATACATGCTATAAAACAACATGCCATGCAACAAGGAGGATTGCTAAATGGTTTAGTATGGCATGACTGGCGTGAAACAAAAGGAGCTTTGTTTCATGCGGTAAAAATAGAAAAAAATATTATGAGATTATTGCTTGGTTTAATTATTTTGATAGCTGTGTTTAATATTTTTACATCACTTTGTCTACTTATTGCAGAAAAAAAATGGGAAGTGGCTATTTTACAAACCCAGGGTTTCAAGCGTGAGCAAATTTTAATTATATTTATTTTACAAGGTGCAATGGTTGGAGTGCTGGGTTCTATAATTGGATCTCTTTTAGGGATATGCTTAGCTAAACAATTACCTGGTGTTATTATATGGGCAGGTATATTTGGTCCAGGTTTATCATTGCCTGTATTAATATCTGCCTCGCAAATCACTATGATTGCCTTTTTTTCTACTATTATAGCATTTTTATCGGTTCTGTACCCATCCTATCGTGCTGCTTCTGTTAAGCCGGCTGAGGCTTTACGCTATGACTAAAAAGATTTTATTGCAGTGTGAGAATTTATGTAAAAGTTATCAGGAGGGTAATGTAAAAACTGATGTTTTGCGAAATATTTCATTTCAAGTACAAGAAGGTGATATGATAGCAATCATTGGTAGTTCTGGGTCGGGAAAAAGTACTTTAATGCACTTATTAGGTGGTTTAGATGCCCCAACTACTGGTGACGTTTTTTTTAAAGGAAAATCTTTAAATGTAATGTCATCTAGAGAAAAATCTGTATTGCGTAATAGAGATCTGGGATTTGTTTACCAATTTCATCATCTTTTGCCAGATTTTAATGCCTTAGAAAATGTAAGCATGCCGCTTCTTATTGCAAAGATTGCGACAAAGAAAGCTAAGATTCAATCCGTCGAAATGTTAAAACTACTAGGTTTAGAGCACAAAGCTCTCTGTCGCCCCTCACAACTCTCTGGCGGGGAAAGGCAACGAGTAGCGATTGCGCGCGCATTAGTGAATAATCCACATATAGTATTAGCTGATGAACCTACAGGTAATCTTGATGAACGAAATACTGATATTCTTTTAAGATTACTAACTCAGATTAATCAAAAACATGGCACTGCTTTTGTAGTAGTAACTCATGATTTGAATCTAGCAAAAAATTTACCGCGGAATCTTGAGATATATCATGGTCATTTATTTGAAAAAAATATTTCAGGAAAGAGCCAATGATTGGTGGTCTTGCTTGTTTTATTGGTTTTCGGTTTAGTTACGGAAAGAGCCAAGGTGGTATCACCTCTCTTATTGCAGTAATATCTACTTGTGGTATTGCGCTCAGTATTGCTGTGTTAATAATTAGTCTGAGCGCTATGAATGGTTTTGAGAACGAACTTAATAAACGGATTCTCTCAGTAGTTCCACATGGTGAACTTGAACCGGTTAATCGAGGTTTTACTGCGTGGGTATCTTTATTATCACAAATAGAAAAAGTATCTGGTGTAGTAGCAGCAGCA
The DNA here is from genome assembly GCF_900698885.1 of Candidatus Erwinia haradaeae. Taxonomy (GTDB): domain Bacteria; phylum Pseudomonadota; class Gammaproteobacteria; order Enterobacterales; family Enterobacteriaceae; genus Erwinia_E; species Erwinia_E haradaeae_H. The sequence continues at coordinate 846,669 of NZ_LR217705.1, read as the reverse complement.
CCTTATATTCGGTTTACTGGTTTGGTTGAACACGGAAGTAAAGTAATAGCACTACAGATAAAAGGTATTGATCCTAAACTAGAAAGCCGTGTTAGCGCTCTATCATCTTATGCTTCAGGAGAGGCTTGGAAGCATTTTTTACCAAACAAGAATCAGATTTTAATTGGGCAAGGGATAGTTAATAGCTTAAGCTTAAAACTTGGTGACTGGATAACTATGATGATTCCAGGTCGTCACGTGGAAGATCAAATATTACAGCCAAAGTACGTGCGCTTGCAGTTGGTTGGTATTATCAACTTAAATGGCATTCTTGATCACAGTCTTGCATATATTCCAATAGAAGATGCTCAAAAATTATTATGTATTGGTAGTAATATTACCGGTATTGCGATTAAAGCAAAACATCCTTTTGAGGCTGATCTACTTATTCGTCAAGTGGGAGAAGTAACTAATTTATATGTATATTTACATAGTTGGATTGGAACATATGGTTATATGTATCACGATATTCAGATGATTCGTACTATAATATATCTATCAATAGTACTAGTAATTGGTATTGCTTGTTTTAATATTGTTTCCACATTAATTATAGCAGTACAAGATAAGCGTCGTCAGATTGCTATCTTAAGAACTTTGGGTGCTAATAATTCCTTAATTCGATCTATTTTTATTTGGTATGGCTTGCTATTAGGTGGTGTGTTAGGTAGTTTAGTTGGTACCATTATAGGGGGGTTAATAGCTCTTAAGTTAACATCTATTGTTGAGATTATCGAAAAATTAACAGGTTGTCATGTTCTCTCCGGAGATGTTTATTTTATTGACTTTTTTCCTTCAGAGTTGCACTTTTCCGATGTGATAATTATATTTGTGACATCCATAGCACTTAGCTTGCTTGCTAGTTGGTACCCAGCCAAAAAAGCTAGCCGTCTTCTCCCTGCAAAAGCACTGAATCTTCAGTAGGATAGGTAGATGTCTTTATGGCTTCTGTTGCTAATTGACATAATCAAAAGTATACATAAAAACTGATTAATATATTTAAATATAATGACAAGGCTTGGATGAGAGGTAAATTCTAAGATTTTTACTTTTTATTTTGTTTAGATAAAATTATCATATTTTATTCTTTTGATGTTATTGAGTAGTTATTTGTGTTGTTGATCATATTTTTAGTAGTGAGATTTAAAAACACATGCGTTTAGCATTTAATAGTTTGCGTTTTATAAACTCAAGCTCATTCTTCATGGTTAGTATGAAAAAAATAGTAAATGGTTGTAGTAAATGGTTGTAATGTTAATAATTGCATATTAAATCAAAAATAAATTAGTAATAATTCCGTTTAATATGTATGTTAATTTTTATGGTAAAATATAACATCATATTATGATGGTCTACTTTAGGCCATTTAAGATTTAGGTTTTTTTTAATATGTATTTATAATATTTATTATTTTTAGTTTTAAAAATTTTGATTATAGAAAAATCTGAGAATTTTTAAAAAATCTATAATCCTATTATAGGTAATTGTGAAGCTCTGCAATCAATATATTAGAGGTATCTTAGGGATTGTTTATGATAGAGATAGATCGGTATTTAGATTTCATCAATGTTTGTAGTGTTCAGTTATCATTTTAAAATAGTTAAGAAATACATCTGGCATAAGGTAGACTGTTTGTTATAGATATATGGCAAAGCATTTGGTAAAGCTTTATAGTAGTGTGGGTATTTGAAGAAAAATATCACCATGTCTGGATAATGTATTATGAGGTTGATTATGCCATCAAAAAAATTAGTTACTTCATACTTAGGCGTACCTGTTTGGAAAGGATTAACGTTAACGCACAGAGCAGCAGAACAAATTAGCTATCTTTCATTAAAAGAACCGAATATTAAAGGGGTTCAGCTAGATGTAAAAACTTCTGGCTGCGCTGGATTGAGTTATACTATGAATTTAGTAAAAGAGGTATCCAAGGATGTCTTAATGTTTAGCCGTAATCGTGCATGTGTCTTTGTCCCATTACAGGCTATGCCATATATTGATGGCACAGAAGTAGATTATGTACATGTAGGCTTGAATCAGGTGTTTAAATTTAATAACCCTTTAGCTAATCAAGCCTGCGGTTGTGGTGAGAGTTTTAGCGTTGAGTAAAGTCTAATGCTACATGATAATAATAAATCGAATGATAATCAGAGTTTAGTTAGCGCTCATTCAAACTATACAGAGGGTTTTTTTACTAAGCTGAAAACTGAAAAATTTTCAGATGGTATCAATGAAGATATTGTGCGTGCAATTTCATCTAAACGACACGAACCTAAATGGATGTTGGACTTTCGTCTAAAAGCATATGCAGCCTGGCTCACTATGAAAGAACCGCACTGGCTTAAAGCTCATTATCAATCATTGAATTATCAAGATTATTGTTATTATTCTGCACCGTCTTGTCAAGGCTGTGGTGAGCATTACACTCCATCAGAAAATAGTATAGAATCCACAGCAGGTAAAAAAGTGACTAACTATCTTACAAAGGAAATTGAAGATACCTTTAAGCAACTTGGAATACCTGTGAGAGAAGAAGGTAAGGTAGCAGTTGATGCAATTTTTGACTCAGTATCTGTAGCTACAACTTATCGTGATAAGCTAAAAAAAGAAGGTATTATATTCTGTTCTTTTAGTGAAGCAATTCATGATTACCCTCATTTAGTTCAGGAGTATCTTGGTAGCGTAGTTCCTGCTAATGATAATTTTTTCGCTGCTTTAAATGCGGCTGTAGCTTCTGACGGGACTTTTATTTATGTTTCTAAGGGTGTCCATTGCCCAATGGAACTCTCAACTTATTTTCGAATTAATGCAGAAAAAATTGGTCAATTTGAGCGCACGCTTCTTATTGCTGATGCAGGTAGTTCTGTTAGTTACCTAGAAGGTTGCTCTGCGCCTATACGTGAGACTCAACAGCTGCACGCAGCGGTAGTGGAAGTTGTCTTACACCAAGGTGCTACGGTTAAATATTCGACAGTACAAAATTGGTTTTCTGGTAGAGACACTGCAGGTGGAATTCTAAATTTTGTCACAAAACGCGCTCTGTGTGTTGGAAAACAAAGTAAAATGTCTTGGACTCAGTTAGAAACTGGTTCAGCTATTACCTGGAAATATCCAAGCGTAATTTTGCGTGGTGATAATTCTATTGGTGAGTTTTTTTCTGTAGCATTAACAAGTGGATCTCAACAGGCTGATACAGGTACTAAGATGATTCATATCGGAAAAAATACAAGTTCAACTATTATTTCTAAAGGTATTTCTGCTGGTAATAGTCACAATACTTATCGTGGCTTAGTTAAGGTCACCCCAAGCGCTATGCATGCACGGAATTACACTCAATGTGATTCAATGCTAATTGGCTCCAAATGTGGCGCGCATACTTTTCCCTATATTGAAGTAAAAAACAACACTGCCCATCTTGAGCATGAGGCAACAACATCGCGTATCGGTGAAGACCAGTTATTTTATTGCTTACAACGCGGAATCACTGAAGATGATGCGATTTCAATGATTATAAATGGTTTTTGTAAAGATGTTTTTTCAGAACTTCCTTTAGAATTTGCAGTTGAAGCACAGAAATTGCTTGCTATTAGTCTTTCACATAGTGTGGGCTAGTATTGTATATTAAAGACACAGATCATAAGGACCCGTATGTTAAGAATTCAAGATTTACATGTTAGTGTTGGTGATCATAAAATCCTTAGCGGTTTAAATCTTAAGGTAAAACCAGGTGAGGTTCATGCCATTATGGGTCCTAACGGTTCAGGAAAAAGCACCCTCGTTGCTACCTTAGCGGGGCATAAAGATTATAAAGTAGACCAAGGCATTGTGACATTAAAAGGTAAGAATTTGTTAGAGTTGGGCCCAGAAGAGCGCGCGGGAGAGGGGGTTTTTGTGGCTTTTCAGTATCCCGTGGAGATTCCTGGGGTGAGTAACAATTTGTTTTTACAAACAGCAGTGAATTCTATACGTAAATATCGTCAGCAGAATGCCCTCGATAGATTTGATCTTCAAGATATGATTAAAGAAAAAATGAGTCTATTAAAAATTTCTGAGGAGCTTATGACTCGCTCTATGAACGTTGGATTTTCCGGTGGGGAAAAAAAACGTAATGATATATTACAGATGTCTCTTTTAGAGCCGGATTTATGCATTTTAGATGAAACTGACTCTGGGCTGGATATTGATGCGTTAAGAATTATTTCTCATGGTGTGAATAGTCTCCGTAATAATGAGCGATCATTTATTATTATTACGCATTATCAGCGGATATTAGATTACATAAAACCATCTTTTGTGCATGTTCTATTTCATGGAAGGATTGTAAAATCAGGAGGTTTTTCTCTAGTACAAAAACTGGAGGAACACGGTTATGCCTGGCTTGTTGACCAAGACTGATGATATATTACGACAATGGAAAAATTTGTTAGAAATAAGAGAGAATCTTGATAGTCTGCAAGCACGTCAACATTGGCATGAGGTGTTGCGGTTAGGTTTTCCTGAGCAGACGCAAGAAGAGTGGAGATATATACCATTAGATTGGTTACTAGATCAGAAGTTTGTTTTTCCGAATCCTGTTACTCTAAATCTAAATATGATTATAGATCACGCTCTTCCAATTGACGCATTACGATTAGTTTTTGTAGATGGACGTTTTTCATCTGAATTAAGTGATGCTGAGCATGATCCTTTTACTATTCATGTAATTCCTAGTACATCTCAAGAGGCGGTGTTTGGTAATCCAATTCATCCTGAATTTTTTCTGCATCTCACAGAAAGTTTTGTGGATCAAGTTACGTTTATTCACCTTGCTGATGGCAAGAAAACAACACGTCCATTGTACTTATTGCATATTACCACTGGTAGTAATTGTAGTCCTTGTAGTGCTTCTGATAAATTGCACACTTCAGCATATCGTTGTCATCTACAACAAGATTCTTCTACTGAAGCTGTGGTTATTGAGCACTTTATTACTATAAATAGCTCATCTTATTTTACTATGGCACGATTTACTGCAAATATTGGTAATAATGCTAGGTTTAAGCATTATTATTTTTCTTTTGAAGATTCTCGTGGTTCTCACTTCTCTCATAATGATTTAAGCATAGGGTCTGACACCTATGCAGAAAGCCATAATTTTTTATTAGGATCTAGATTAACGCGTCATCAGACTAGTATTAAGCTTCACGGGGATAACTCTAGATTGATATTAAACAGTGTGGTGATACCGATCGGTGCAGAAGTATTTGAAAATCGAACTTGGTTAGAGCATGCTAATGCTTCTTGCAACAGTCAGCAGTTGCATAAAACTATTGTCTACGACTGCGCAAAAGCAGTATTTAATGGCACACTTAAAGTGTCTTTACATGCACCAAAAACTTCTGCACAGATGAATAATAATAACTTATTGCTAGGTTCTGCAGCAGAAGTTGACACCCGACCTCAGTTAGAAATTTATAACGATGATGTTAAATGTGGGCATGGAGCAACAATTTCATGTATTAACGAAGAGCAGATTTTTTATTTAAGAGCGCGGGGAATTCAAAAATCTATTGCACAGCGCATGATTATAGAGGCATTTTGTTCCGAAGTTACAGAGTTCTTATCTCATTCTCTACTTAAAGAAGCCGTGCAGAAACGCATTACCGATCGTGTTGGAGGATAGATGTAGTGAGTTTTGATATTGCTAGTATTCGTTTAGAATTTCCATTATTAGCTAAAGAAGTAAATGGATACCCATTGGCGTATTTAGATAGTGCAGCTACCGCGCAAAAACCACAATGTGTTCTTAATGCTGAAACTTATTTCTATCAGAATGAAAACGCAGCAGTGCATCGTGGTATTCATACCTTAAGTTCTAATGCTACTACCAGGATGGAGAATATTCGTACACAGGTTGCCAGTTTTTTACATGCGGCAAGTGCAGAAGAAATAGTATTTGTTAAAGGGGCAACAGAAGCAATTAATTTAGTCGCACAGAGCTGGGGGGGGAGTCAATTAAAGCCTGGTGATAATATCATTATCACAGAAATGGAACATCACGCAAATATTGTGCCTTGGCAAATGCTTGTGAAGCGCGTCAATGCTGAATTACGTTATATTCCCTTGACATGTTCCGGGGCATTAGATGTAAGGCGTTTATCATCATTAATAGATTCTCGTACACGTTTGTTAGCATTAACTCATGTTTCTAATGTATTGGGTACTACAAATTCGGTAAAAGAAATTATTTCTCAGGTTAAAGCATGGGGGATAGTAACATTAATCGATGGTGCGCAAGCAATCATGCATAATACGGTAGATGTTCAGGATTTAGATTGTGATTTTTATGTTTTTTCTGGTCATAAAATTTATGGACCCTCCGGTATTGGTATCTTATATGGTCGTAAAGAAATTTTAGAATTAATGCCACCATGGGAAGGCGGGGGGTCAATGATTTCTACCGTTAGCCTTAGTAAGGGAACGACATATACTAGAGCTCCCTGGGTGTTTGAAGCTGGTTCACCAAACATTGGGTCGATCATTGGTTTGGGAGCTGCGTTACAATGGGTTAGTAAGCTAGGGATGGATAGTATTTTTCATCGTGAAAAGAAATTAATGAGTTATGCATTAAATAAGTTATCAGGCATTCCAAATATAATTATCTATAGCCCACCTCAAGCTATCGGAGTGCTAGCTTTTAATCTGGGATCTCATCATGCGTTTGACGTAGGTAGTTTTTTAGATCAATATGGTATAGCTATTCGCACTGGCCATCATTGTGCTATGCCGTTAATGAAACATTATGGAGTTTCGTCGATGTGTCGTGCTTCTTTGGTTCTTTATAATACTGAAGATGAAGTAGATCGCTTGGCATCTAGTTTAACTCGCATTCATCATTTATTAAGTTAAATGATTGTGGCATTAATATATTAGAAGTTAATGCAAGAAAGGGCATCGTTTTATTATAATAATTAAATGATAAATAAAATTTAAAATAGAACATTAGATGTGTATATATAGATATTTTATAAAAATATATTAGGCAGTATATAATTACCAGAACTACTTTTTAGTGTTTTTTGATAGTACTGATTATATATTATAATATTTATAAGCGGTGTGGATTTTTAAGAAAATCACATAGTGTATATACTATATATAATATATAGTATATATATTATATATAGCATATGTTCACCTAGCATATAGATTTAACTAGTATGATGCTATTCGTTTTAAAAATATAGTGAAGATCAGAAACATGGTACAAATTTATTGTTAATGATAGATGCATACTGCAATTATATGATAGATGAATATGATGCATATATTAAATTAATAATAGGTAAGATTATTTCTCTATCACATATAATTCAATAGATCTATAAAATATATTCTGGAATAGAAGGTGGTAACGATTACTTTTATCTGAGATATAAGACAGAAGATGAAGGAGTTGATTTCAATACACTTTATTAGTTTTTAACTGAAAGTTTGTTTTAACATAAGGTTATCCTCAATTGATGTGATAATAAATATCGCTTATTCTACAATTATTATTTTTTTGAAATTAAGATGGTTACTAGTATCATACCTATGATATATATCAGAGATTCTTTGTACTATAAAAATATTTTCTACTAGAAAATTACTAATATAATTACTCAAGCGAGGAAGCATGCCTGTTTTTCTGGATAGAGATATACTAGTTTGTAATTTTCATCGTTGTGCTAACCAGGAAGAGAAGTACTTATATCTGATTGAGTTAGGCTCAGCTCTTCCGACATCATCTAAAGATTTATATCATCCAAAAAATATTGTTCCTGGTTGCCAAAGTCAAGTGTGGATTACAGTAGATACTGATAAAGAGGGTTTAGTAATTTTAGATGGAGATAGTGATTCAGTACTTGTTAAGGGATTATTGGCCATCGTGTTTTGTTGTTATCAACACATGACACCACAAAGTATTATATATTTTAACGTAAAATCTTGGTTGTTAGATCTTGATCTTATGCGGCAATTAACGCCATCTCGCTCGAATGGTCTTGGAGCTATGATTTATACTATTCATAAAAAATTAAAATGCCTTATAAATCATTAAAAATTCAATGTATTATTTATTTTTGTATTTTGTATATAGAGATCGTAAATCTAATGATGTTTTTATTTAATTAAGTATTCTGTTTATTTATAGTATAATGAGTTGATTGATCGTATATAATAAATATTATTTTTCCGATCTGTATAAATATAAAGAAAAGTGAAATCTTTTATTAAAGAAGTATTTATCAAAGCTTACTATATCTCGAGAATTATATCAAATATATATTTGATATAATCTTATAAAAGATTACTGAACATATTAGAGTGCTGACTATTTTTATTTTAAAATAAGATGTTCAGATAAAAAATAATGTTTGTAGCATCCTATACTAAAGAGAATAATAAATTAATTTTGTTATTCAGGGTGCAGATATACTGTAAAAAACATAAAATTTTATCGAAGCTAATATCGTCTTGTGATAAAATTATTTATTCATAAACAGGAAATTTAGAACATAGCTCGATTACTTGATTTTTTACATTCCAGAGAATTGCTTGATTGTTTATGTTTTTAAGAACATCATTAATCCAGTTTGCCACTAAGCATACATCATCTTCTTGTAAACCGCGGCGTGTGACGGCCGCAGATCCAATGCGGATTCCAGATGTAATAAATGGATTTTGAGGATCGTTAGGAATGCTATTTTTATTGATAGTAATATTCGCATGACTCAAAGTGTTTTCTGCTACTTGTCCGGTAAGGTTATTATTTGTTAAATTTAAAAGAAAGAGATGATTATGCGTACCACCAGATACTACATTATACCCTTGATTTAAAAAGACTGAAACCATTGCTTTAGAGTTTTTGATTATATTTTGCTGATAGGTTTTAAATTCAGGATCCATGGCTTCCTTAAAGGCTACAGCTTTACCCGCAATGACATGCGGCAATGGCCCTCCTTGTCCACCAGGAAAGACGGCAGCGTCGAGCTTTTGATAGAATGAGTGATCACCACCTGATGCTAATATGATACCTCCGCGAGGACCAGCTAGCGTTTTATGGGTCGTTGAAGTTACAATATGTGCATGGGGCAATGGATTTGGATAAAGATTAGCAGCAATTAATCCAGCAACGTGGGCCATGTCAATAAAAAGATATGCACCAATACGGTCAGCAATTTCACGCATGGTTTTCCAGTCGCATAAGCCAGAATAAGCGGAAAAGCCCCCAATAATCATCTTCGGTTGATATTTTCTAGCAAGTGCATCTATCTCATTGTAATTGATTTGACCGGTATTATCAGTGCCATATGAAATTATATTGTAGAGTTTACCTGAAAAATTTACAGGGGACCCATGGCTAAGGTGTCCCCCATGAGTTAAATGCATGCTTAGGACAGTATCACCATAATTTAGTAGCGCAGAGTAAACGGCAAAATTTGCTTGTGAGCCTGAATGGGGTTGCACATTAGCATAATCAGCTCCAAATAATTTTTTAGCGCGATCAATAGCTAGTTGCTCAATGATATCTATGTACTGGCATCCACCATAATAGCGTTTTCCAGGGTATCCTTCAGCGTATTTATTTGTTAAGTGAGATCCTTGTGCTTCCATGACACGTGGACTAGTGTAATTTTCGGAAGCAATTAACTCAATATGTTCTTCTTGGCGTTTTTTTTCTTTGTTCATGGCATTCCATAAAATAGGATCATAATTAGCAATATTCATTGTTCGCTCAAACATTTGATCTCCATAATTTTAGGTATCTAAAATAAATAAGACATAACCTTATAATTTATAGATAATAATTCTTTTTTATCTTGGTAGTATCCAACAGAATTGTATAAAAAATATGATACCATGTTTTTATTTTATTAAATAAATCTAAGACTTAATTGTTACTCGATATAAACCTATATATATTATGTGTAATGTTATGCATGAATTTATATATCATATAATAATAGGTTATCTGAGTATGCTCTGAATCTCTGGATAGAGTTTTATAAACACGACCGTATTTTTATTATAAAAAATATAGTCAGTGAAATTTAGTAATAGCCAGTGAAATTTAGTATATTATATTATTTTGATGGCTATCTATTAGAAACCAGACTATACATAGTTATACGTCAAACATTATACATAGTAATATTCAGTAGAGTATGGAAAAGTTTACAAAAATTAAATTAATAGTACTTGCAATTATTTAGCTAATTAAATTAACTAATGTTTATTTTGGATATTGTTAAATTAACTAATGTTTATTTTGGATATTGTTAAATTAACTAATGTTTATTTTGGATATTGTTATATATTTTATATATAAAATTTGGCTTTCGATGATTATTTAATTTGGTGATTTTTCTGTATTACTTCATATTTTTTCTAAGTAACTTTTAGGTTAAAATAACCTTTTCTGCATATTAATAATGTTATCAATAATTGCGTAAAACCTTGCAGGGTATGATTTTATACCTTAATTCTTTATCATTCGTTATTATGCATAAATTATTTTTATAAGATTTTTCAAGAAATAGTCTCTAATTATATTGTTATTAATGTTAGATTGCTCTGATTGGATTAAAATAAAAATAGATTTATTGTCTCGATCCATGTCATATATCTTAACTAATTAAGAAAATATATTATTTATAATTTTCTGAAATTTGCTCGATGCAAGAAATTGATTTTTATTGATAATTAATTTTTGACTCAGAATTAATAAGTATTAATAATGGTATAAGACTACTATAAGATGCAGACTAAATTTAAACATACTACTAGTATAGTAAAATATATTAAAACATTTTATTAAAAATACATAATGATTTTTTTAGTCTAAGAACAACCATACAGTAAATAAGATGTTATTCATACAGATACTAACGCTTGCATATTGTAATTTTTTACAAAAAATCAAAAAAATCTAAATATTATTTTTTATAATAATGCATCTAAAAATGTATTGATACTTAGGATAATATTTTTACGATACTAACATATCATGATGTATCAAGTTTTTTTAAATAAAAAATAGAATAAAGTGAGTAAGCGTTAAATGTTAATCTATGATGTTTTAGGCGATCATTACTCATTTGAAAGCAGTAGATATTTTCTGAGATATTTTTTAGAGTAGTTTGGTTCTATTTAGAGCATGATTCTAACTAGATAGAGTAATTTAAGATTATTAAAAAAATATATCACTAAGTTTAGAATAACATAGATCACTGAAATTAATATAGTATACATGATATTATTAATAATACAGTATTAGCATGGTTTTTATAATCTTTTGATAAATACAATCACTTAGGTTATGCATGTTCTTTAGTAGATATAGTTCAGCATTGCACTTATACTCGATGTCCTACCAAAGGTTTTTACTTATAGCGCCTATTTTATTAAATTAAAAGCATATTCTATATTTATTTTCAAAAGATAATACATTAACTGAATATAAATATATTATGTGAACATCAATACGTTTTTTGTGAGCACATTCCATGCGGAACACTATCGTGCATACGGCATAATGGTCAATGGGATATGCAATATAGTTTTTATTGTGAGGTAAATAAAATATTTTTACTCAGGTTTGATTAACCCATCACTGAAGTAATAATTTCATCGCCATAAGACATTTCAGTCTATCTGATTAGCGAGTATTTTTATATGAAGTATAGTAATACTATTGTCGCTGAGGCGACACCACCAGGGCGTGGTAGTGTTGGAATTTTGCGAATTTCTGGCAATCAGGCTGCTAGTGTTGCATGGAAAGTTTTGAAGAAATTACCTCAAGCTCGTTACGCTGAATATCTTGTGTTTTACGATCAAGATGATTGCGTTCTGGATAAAGGAATCGCGTTATGGTTTCCTGCGCCATATTCTTTTACTGGTGAGGACGTTTTAGAACTACAAGGTCATGGTGGCCCTATAATTCTAGATCTCCTTCTCAAGAATATTCTGTTAGTACCAGGATTACGCATTGCTAATCCTGGTGAATTTTCAGAGCGTGCATTTTTAAATAATAAGTTAGATTTAATACAAGCAGAGGCAATTTCTGACTTAATTACTGCTGATTCAGAGCAGGCAGCTCGTTCAGCTGCTTGCTCATTACAAGGGCTATTTTCTAAACATATTAAGAATCTTTCAGATGCGCTCACTCGTCTGCGCATCGAAGTAGAAAAAATGATTAATTTTCCAGATGAAAAAATTAACTCTATAATAGATTGTAAAATAGAATCTCAGTTATACCAGTTAATTTCTCAGTTAGATTGTGTTTCTAAAGAAGCGCATCTTGGAAATTTACTGCGCGAAGGAAGAAAGGTGGTTATTGCTGGTCAACCTAATGCCGGAAAATCTAGTTTACTAAATAGATTATCTGGACGACAATCTGCTATCGTTACTGATGTTGAAGGCACAACGCGTGATACATTGCATGAATATATTTATATCGATGGTATGCCATTTCATATTGTTGATACTGCAGGACTGCGTGATACTAGAGATAAAATAGAGCGCATTGGCATTGAGCGTGCATGGAACGAAATTAAGCAAGCTGATCATATATTGTTTGTAGTAGATGGAGCGACTACACATTCTACAGATCTGTTTGAAATTTGGCCAGATCTTAGTATTCAGTTAGATCGAGTGCCGCCTTTTACTATTATACGTAACAAAGCAGATATCACGGGTGAATCGCAAGAAATAGTGCAAATCCATGGAGGCTCATTAATCTGCTTATCAGCGCGCACTGGGGTAGGTATTAAAGATTTACTTAATCATTTAAGGGTTAGTATGATAGGGTCTGAAGCTATAGAAGGCAGGTTTTTTGCACGTCGTCGTCATATACAGGCTCTTGAACTAACAGCAATACATCTTCAGAATTGTCAGAATAATCTGCGAGAAAAATTAGCTGGAGAGATTCTAGCGGAAGATTTGCGTTTAGCGCACAAAGCGTTAGGTGAGATTACTGGTGAATTTAGCTCTAACGATTTATTAGGATCTATTTTTTCTAGTTTTTGTATAGGAAAGTAGGACTGATAATAAATGGTTTATCACTAATTTATGTATTTTATACAAAAATTACATATATACATATTATAAATTAGGATATTAAATAAGTCCTGGGCTAAATAGAAAAGTGGTTTTATGATAGTTTTTGTACATTACTGGTCTATTTAAGTAGTATGATATTAAATGGAATAAAATTCTATTTGTCTTGTTTTTATCAAAATATTCTATAATCATCATTGTAGTAAATATGTGAAGTAATGGTGTAATTATAGATTATTACGATTGAATGTTAATAAAGTAAGAGTAATAACATGAACATTTAAAAAATACACGTATGAATTTCTGAGAAAAATGATATACAGATGTTTATAGAATATTTTTTTGTATGCTAGCATAAAAAATTGATAAATTATCTATTTAGATTTGATCCTATGTTGCGAGGTATACTAATGAATCAGATTCCAATGACATTAAGGGGTGCGAATAAGCTACGAAAAGAGTTAGAAGAACTTAAAACTATTAAAAGACCTGTCATGATTTCTGCTATTGCCTCTGCGCGTGAGTATGGGGATTTAAAAGAAAACGCAGAGTACCATGCAGCTCGTGAAGAGCAAAGTTTTTGTGAAGGTCGAATTCAGGAGTTAGAATCTAAATTATCCCATGCTCATATAATTGATGTAATTAAAATGTCTGGTAATGCTCATGGTCGAGTTATTTTTGGGTCTACCGTTACTGTTTTTCATAGAGAGATTCATAAAGAATCTATATATTGTATCGTGGGTGATGATGAAGCTGATTTTAAGAATAACTTAATATCCATCAATTCTCCCATGGCGCGTGGCTTAATAGGAAAAACTGCAGGTGATGTGACAGTGATATGTACTCCTGGTGGTAATGTCGAGTATGACATTATAAAAGTAGAGTACATCTGATAGTTTTTGTTGATGTATTTTGGTTGCTCTTACATAAAATTATAGATAGTACTAGTGCGTATTATAATATTTATAGATTTTTATTATTATTTCATTCTTTTATTATTATAAGTACAATAAGTACTTATTTTTTGCTAAAGAGATGTATATTAATGTATGTAAATATCTTTTTTAGCACACGTATCGCGTATCGCGCTATGTGCAAGAATCATCTTCTGAGTCACTAATATTTTGGATATACTGTTATCAATTAGACTATATGAATTAGACTAATCTTAAGAGAAGGAATAATTTTTAATTATATAAATATACTAGATTAGTAGTATAGTAGCTTGAGCATGAGATTTCCTGATATTCTAACGAAAAATGACTTGAGTATTTTATGTTAAAAATACTTATACATTGTAAGCTAGGATTAATGCAAGAAAGTGTTTATCTTTAGATATCAGGTGAAATAGTATTTCATTATTTTTATATGAAATCAAAGTTGTTAAACATAATAACCTTGTAAGAAAAGGTTGTAGATCGAAGGGTATTCAGGAAGAAGATGGTAATATTAAGAACTTGTTTTGATAATAATTTTGATTAGTGATTGGCAGATAGCAGTTGTCATATTGCTTTAAGTGTTGATTGCTTAGATTTTATTAAGACAAGAAATTATCAAGACAAGAAATTATTAAGACCAGAAATAGAGTGATTACTTAATAAGTAAGATAATCTAATGTTTTAAAAATTTCAAGACAATGTGACTATATATTTGAGCTGTAGATATGATATATATTATATAATAAGTCATGAATATGTCCGTATTATCTCGTCGTATTTATAGTATTGACCGTAAGCTGTTACATTTTTAGTTCTCCCATTATGCGGTGATCGAAAAAGATATGACTAGTAAAAAACGATCTTCTAGTTCCAAAAAATGGCTGAAGGAACATTTCACTGATCAATATGTTTGTCAGGCACAAAAACAAGGATTACGTTCTCGATCTTGGTTTAAACTAGATTCTATACAGAAAAGCGATAAATTGTTCAAAGGTGGAATGACTATCATTGATTTAGGAGCGGCACCTGGGGGTTGGTCACAGTATGTTTCTATGAAAATTGGTTCTACTAGTCATATTATTGCATGCGACATCTTGAGTATGTCTCCTATTGCTGGTGTTGAGTTTCTTCAAGGGGACTTTCGAGAGCCATCAGTTATAATGAATATATTGCAGTGTATAGGGAACCGTAAAGTTCAAATGGTAATGTCTGATATGGCTCCACAGATGACTGGTCATTCGCTAGTGGATATTGCAAGATCAATGTATTTGTGTGAACTTGCGTTAGAGATGTGTGGCAAAGTGTTAGATCGTGGCGGGTGTTTTTTAGTAAAGGTTTTTCATGGAGAAGGCTTTGAAAAATATCTTAAAGAAATTCGCAGTCAATTTAAGCAGGTAAGAATTCGTAAACCGGAATCTTCGCGCGTCCGTTCACGTGAAGTGTACATTGTAGCTACAGGTCGAAAACTATAACCAGAATAAATGGAATGCCTGTGAGTACTTCGGTCATTTCAAGTATAAAGGATGCATAGTTGGAAGTTAGAGCCTAGCGCTATTTATTAATACCATTGGAATATGAGGTTAAGCACTTGAGTGATATGGCAAAAAACTTAATTCTCTGGTTAGTTATTGCAGTTGTTCTAATGTCTGTCTTTCAGAGCTTTGGCCCCAGTGAGTCAAATGGCCGCAGGGTTGATTATTCAACCTTTTTGTCGGAAGTGAATCAGGATCAAGTTCGTGAAGCGCGTATTAATGGGCGTGAGATTAATGTTATCAAAAGAAATAGTCATCGATATATTACCTATATTCCCATCAATGATCCAAAGTTACTTGATAATTTATTAAGTAAAAACGTGAAGGTAGTTGGGGAACCACTAGAAGAGCATAGTTTTCTAGGATCAATTTTTATCTCATGGTTTCCCATGCTTTTGCTTGTTGGTATTTGGGTCTTTTTTATGCGTCAAGTACAGGTTGGTGGCGGAAAGGGTGCGATGTCTTTTGGAAAGAGCAAGGCGCGTATGTTACTTGAAGATCAAATAAAAACTACTTTTGCTGATATTGCTGGTTGCGATGAAGCAAAAGAAGAAGTTAGCGAACTGGTAGATTATCTACGTGAGCCAAGTAGGTTTCAAAAACTTGGTGGTAAAATTCCAAAAGGCTTGCTAATGGTCGGCCCTCCAGGTACTGGTAAAACATTGCTAGCAAAAGCAATTGCCGGTGAAGCTAAAGTTCCATTTTTTACAATATCTGGATCTGATTTTGTAGAAATGTTTGTTGGTGTAGGTGCTTCTCGTGTTCGTGATATGTTTGAGCAGGCTAAAAAATCTTCACCATGTATTATATTTATTGATGAGATTGATGCAGTAGGTCGTCAACGAGGCGCTGGCTTAGGCGGCGGTCATGATGAGCGAGAGCAGACGCTTAATCAGATGCTTGTGGAAATGGATGGTTTTGAGGGTAAGGAAGGAATTATTGTAATTGCAGCAACTAATCGTCCTGATGTACTGGATCCTGCTTTACTTCGCCCTGGTCGTTTTGATCGACAAGTTGTCGTTGGATTACCTGATGTACGGGGTCGTGAGCAGATTCTTAAAGTACATATGCGTTGTGTTCCTTTATCAAATGATATCAATACGACTGTTATTGCGAGGGGGACACCTGGGTTTTCTGGTGCAGATTTAGCGAATTTAGTAAATGAAGCAGCCCTTTTTGCTGCGCGTAGCGACAAGAATGTAGTTTCTATGATTGAATTTGAAAAAGCTAAAGATAAAATTATGATGGGCGTGGAACGACGTTCCATGGTCATGACAGACAATCAAAAAGAGTCTACTGCATATCATGAAGCTGGTCATGCAATTATTGGTCGTTTAGTCCCAGAGCATGACCCGGTACATAAAGTAACTATAATTCCTCGTGGTCGCGCGTTAGGTGTAACTTTTTTCCTACCAGAAAGCGATGTTATTAGCGTTAGTCGACAAAAGTTAGAAAGTCAGATATCAACCTTATATGGTGGTCGATTGGCAGAGGAAATTATCTATGGTATTAAGTACGTTTCTACTGGTGCCTCCAATGATATCAAGATGGCGACATCTATTGCTAGAAATATGGTGACACAGTGGGGTTTTTCAGAAAAACTTGGTCCTTTGTTATATGTAGAGGAGGAAGGTGAGATTTTTCTAGGTCGCTCTGTGGCAAAAACTAAACATATGTCTGATGAAACCTCACGTATTATTGATCAGGAAATCAAATCTCTAATTGAAATTAACTATCAGCGAGCACGTATGCTCCTATCTAACAATATAGATATATTGCATGCGATGAAAGATGCATTGATGAAATATGAAACTATTGACGCGCTACAGATTGATGATTTAATGTCACGACGTGCGGTACGTCCTCCAGCAGGATGGGAGGATGTTAGTGATATAGATCACTCCAAGGGCAATGGAAAACCAAAATCTTCACCTGTGGTTGATCAAACTAATATATCAGATTTAGATAATACTATATTAGAACAATTTAGTAAAAAATAATGCATTATATAGTTATCTTCACAGTTTTAATTTTTATCTATCTTGAGCGTGCCATGCATACATTTATCTTACTTACGAGAAGGTGTGCTCTATAATGAAGTTATACGCCAGAGATGCTGTGCTTGATTTGTCGCATCCCCATGTTATGGGTGTATTGAACGTTACACCCGATTCTTTTTTTGATGGTGGTAAATATTATGATCTCGATCAGGCGTGCGCTCATGTAGAGGAGATGATTGATGCTGGTGCTACAATTATTGATATTGGAGGTCAATCGACTCGTCCTTGTGCTTTATCAGTTAGCGTAGATCAAGAGCTTACGCGTGTCATACCAATTATTCAATCAATTGTAAAGTGTTTTGATATTTGGATCTCAGTGGATACATCTAAACCAGAAGTAATGAGGGAAGCTGCTCGTGCTGGTGTTCATATGATTAATGATATCTGCTCTTTGCAATTACCTGGCGCGTTATGTACAGCAGAAGAATTGGGTCTACCAATCTGTCTTATGCATATGCAAGGTCAACCTTATAATATGCAGAATCTGCCTTATTACGATAACGTGATTTATGACATAAAAAAATTTTTTATAAAACGCATTTCTTGTTGCGAGAAACAGGGAATAAAAAGATCACGGTTATTATTAGACCCTGGTTTTGGCTTTGGTAAAAGCATCACACACAATTATAAATTATTAGCTTATTTAGCGGATTTTCATCAGTTTCATTTACCATTATTAGTAGGTTTATCTCGTAAAACTATGATTAGCCAGATTTTGCATAAAAATGCAACACAATGTTTAATTGGTAGCCTTGCTTGTGCTGTTATTGCAGCTATACAGGGTGCTCATATTCTACGTGTGCATGATGTTAGAGAAACCGTAGAGGCGCTGCGGATTGTTTCTGTGGTGCGTTCTGCTAGGGATCAATAGTATAATGAGAATGTGTAAATATTTTGGTACAGATGGCATTCGTGGTAAAGTAGGTGATTTACTTATAACTCCAGATTTTTTTTTAAAGCTAGGTTTTGCTGTAGGTACGGCATTATCTCAATGCGGGTCTAGAAAAATTATTATTGGCAAAGACACGCGAATATCTGGTGATATGTTGGAATTAGCCTTAGCAACAGGTCTTTCAGCAGCAGGATTATCTCCATTCTTTACTGGCCAGATGCCAACGCCAGCTATTGCATATCTTACGCGTATTTTTCGTGCTGCAGCAGGCATTGTTATCTCTGCCTCTCATAATCCATTTTATGATAACGGAATTAAATTTTTTTCAACTAACGGGGGTAAATTCTCGGATACAGTAGAAGATGTGATTGAAAGTGCAATGGAAAAATCATTAATTTGCGTAGAGTCAGCTGCGTTAGGACGTTCCGGTTATATTTTTGATGCAGCTCGGCAATATATTGAATTTTGTAAAAGAACTTTTCCAAGTCATCTGACTCTTGATACATTAAAGATTGTAGTAGACTGTGCACATGGCTCAACATTTAATATCGCGCCTAATGTTTTAGAGGAACTTGGGGCAACTATAATTTCTATCGGTGCAGCACCTAATGGTGTAAACATTAATAAAAATTGTGGTTCAACTGATCTTTGTTTATTACAAAAACGTGTAGTGGTAGAGCATGCTGATGTTGGGATCGCCTATGATGGAGATGGTGATCGCATTATTATGGTGGATCATATGGGGTGCGCAGTAGATGGCGATCAAATTTTATATTTACTCGCCCGTGAACAGTTACAAAAAAATTTACTTATAGGTGGCGTTGTTGGCACCCTCATGAGCAATCAAGGGCTAGAGTTAGCCCTTAAAGAGTTATATATTCCGTTTTTGCGTGCAAAAGTCGGTGATCGACATGTGTTAGAAATGTTAAACATAAAGGGTTGGCGGATAGGAGGAGAAAATTCTGGTCATATTATTTTATTAGATAAAACAACGACAGGTGATGGAATCATAGCCGGTTTGCAGGTGCTGGCTACTATGTTATCTTCTAATAAAAGCTTGCGTGATTTATGTAGAGGTATTACCTTATTTCCACAAAAATTAGTAAATATTCCGCTTATTGGTAGTCATAATCTATTAGAGAATGTCCATATCAAATTAGTAACAGATAAAGCTAAAGCGGAACTGAAAGGGAAAGGACGTATTATTTTGCGTGTATCCGGTACTGAGCCATTAATTCGTATTATGGTTGAGGGTGAGGACGAGTGTCAGGTAGGTGTGATCTCTAATTATATTTCTCATGCAGTAGAAGAGATCATTAGAAACACAAAAACTTATGGTGATGTACGTGAATTTTAGTAATAAGGGCAGATTGTTTATTTTTACTGAGTTGATATTACATGAAGATATATTGTTTATAACAGAGATTTTTTTAGAGAGTTAAAGATTGCTATTACTTAGAATTTTATGTTGTAAAAATTGTGCATACAATAGATATTTTCACTTACATTTTATTATAGATAATATATTGTGTTTTTTAGGAAAGGGTATAATTATGATTATAAGCCTATTTTGTAATCAAAGATATTTCATAGAATTCTCTTATTTATTATTTTAAGAGGTGGTTTTTAATATGTGCGTAGTGATTCTCAATCATATTTTTGTATAAACATAATGTTTGTATTAATATTTATTAATATGTTTAAAATAAATAAGATTTTGTATGTGCTTATTTATAGTGTAATTGATACTGATCATATAAGTAGACTTTTAATATTTACTAACTTTTATTAGAGGTGAATGTTAAACTTAATATTTAAGAGCGTTACCTTATATTTTTAAAGAATTTTTATTTTTAATTAAATAGTACAGGTAAAGATTTTATAATTTTACATAATAATATCTATGAAATCTGGTGTTGTGTTATGCAGATGTCAGTTTTTATAAGCTGAAGAAATAAACATGTAAAGGTTATTATAAATTTATAGATCTTTAGGATTTTGATGGTATCAATAGTAGGATTCCAGTGTTAATAAAAGTAGATTTTTAGAGGTTTTATATCGAAATATCAGATAGTAATATACTTATATATTATAATAGATAATAGATAATAGTTATTGTTTTGATTTGATTTGATTTGATTTGATTTGATTTAATTTGATGATAATATATAGTATATGTATCGATTTATTAGTAGAGTTCTATTTCTATTTCTATTTCTTAGTATGAATCGCTTACAATTTTTAAATATATTTTTAAGCGTTTAATAAAAGAACAATAAAAATAATTTTAATTTACCAATAAACAATTTGAATTTACAATAAAAGGCTTATTATGTATGAAGCTCTTTTGATAATTTATTTATTTATCGCTATTAGTTTAGTGAGCTTAATATTAACACAGCATAACCATGGCTGCTCTATGTTGTCATCATTTGGCTCTGGCGCATCGAATACTCTCTTTGGTTCTCATGGATCAGATAACTTTATTACTCGTAGAATAATCCCGAGTCTAGCAATATTATTTTTTTTTCTTAGTTTAATTTTTGGTAACATTAATAGTCGAAAAAGTCAAAACATAGATGAATTGATAAATTTATCCCAATCAAAATCCTCTTCATTAGTACACTTACCAAGCAAGAAGAGTATGGTTAGGAGTTGAAGATTAAGACAGGTATCTTTTTTTAAAATATGTAGATATATTTTATTTTAAATAAAAATTTTATTTAAGTAATGTTAATATATTGCCGTGGTGGTGGAATTGGTAGACACGCTACCTTGAGGTGGTAGTGCTCTTATGAGCTTACGGGTTCAAGTCCCGTCCTCGGTACCAATTAAATTTTACTTGCTAATTCTCTTAGAGAATGCTTATAATAAACAGCGGGGTGGAGCAGTTTGGTAGCTCGTCGGGCTCATAACCCGAAGGTCGTCGGTTCAAATCCGACTCCCGCAACCATTTTTTTACATCAGCGCCCAAAAAGATAGAATTTAATATATATTGGATTTGGATATATTAGTCTTACTTAGAAGAATAAAGTTATTGGCGGTGTAGATGTATGTTAACGGGTTATAAATATTTAGTTATAATCAACCCCGAAATTTTTCGGGGTTTTTTTATTACAAAGAAGAATAATTGGGCTAGGTGCCCTTTTTTTATATCTATAGGCGTATATTACATGAAATGTATAACTTTGCTTTGTGATATCTCAATAGAAAAATAATATTAATTCTTAATTTTGTCGGCAGAGCTCAAGAATAGCAGTCAAAAATTCCAATATTTTCATGCATAGAATTAGACTTGTACATAAAGGTAGCCCATTGTAAGCGTTATATTACTAACAGAGGGCATATGTTCCCTGAAAGAAAAATATAACTATTATTGTATATAATATGATTGATTTTTTATAGATCGTCTGTTTTTAAGATTTTTCAAAAGGTGATGTACATTTTAAGAGATAAAATTTAGCATGAGTTTTATTTAGAAGAGATCTGCAACATCTCGATATTGGAGAGATATCATGTAGTTGCTAAAGAGTCACAGAGTGACTATTGCTATATATATACAGTACTATATATACAGTAAAAGACAGTATGCGAGTTGAGTAATATCTAGAAAAGAACGTGGCTGTCCACCTTTTAAAGTCCAGATTGAGGCATACTAGGATGAACAAAGAAATCTTAGCTGTTGTAGAAGCTGTCTCTAATGAGAAGTCGCTTCCACGTGAGAAGATTTTCGAAGCGCTAGAGAGTGCGCTCGCAACAGCTACTAAGAAAAAATATGAAAAAGATATTGATGTACGCGTCAGTATTGATAGAAAAAGTGGTTCTTTTCAAACATTCCGTCGCTGGTTAATTGTTGAAAAAGTTATACAGCCTACTTGTGAAATTACACTAGAAGCAGCACGCTATGATGATTCGCTCCTTTCTATAGGTGAATTTATTGAAGAAAAAATCGCATCTGTTACTTTTGATCGTATTACAACTCAGACTGCAAAGCAGGTTATTGTGCAAAAAGTGCGTGAAGCTGAGCGTGCAATGATTATTGATAAATTTCGAAAAAAAGAAGGTAAAATTATTACGAGCACGGTCAAGAAAGTTACTCGTGATCATATTTCACTAGAGGTTCGTTTAAACCATGGCTCGAACACCGTTGCTGAAGCACTAGTGCTTCGTGAAGATATGTTACCTCGAGAAAATTTTCGCGTTGGTGATCGTATTCGTGGGGTTTTATATGCCATTCGTCCTGAGGTGCGCGGTACTCAATTATTTATTAGTAGATCTAGACCTGAGATGCTTATTGAGCTATTTCGTATTGAAGTACCAGAGATCGCGGAAGAGGTATTAGAAATTAAAGCTGCAGTTCGAGATCCTGGTTCGCGTGCTAAAATTGCTGTAAAAACTAATGATAAGCGCATTGATCCTGTAGGAGCTTGTGTAGGTATGCGTGGTGCACGTGTGCAGGCAGTTTCTAGTGAACTAGGTGGCGAACGTATTGATATCATACTCTGGGATGATAATCCTGCGCAGTTTGTGATTAATGCCATGGCGCCTGCAGATGTCTCTTCTATCGTGGTAGATGAAGATAGTCACACTATGGATATTGCTGTAGAATCTGAAAATTTAGCTCAAGCTATTGGTCGGAATGGTCAAAATGTACGTCTAGCTTCACAGCTTAGCGGATGGAGTCTGAATGTTATGAAAATCGAAGACTTGCAAGCTAAACATCAAGCCGAAGAGCATGCTGCCATTGATGTTTTTACTAGGTATCTTGATATTGATAAAACCTTTGCTACCGCCTTGGTGGAGGAAGGGTTCTCTTCTTTGGAAGAGTTAGCGTATGTACCAATTCATGAGATCTTGGCGGTTAATGGTCTAGATGTAAGTTGCGTAGAAGCGCTACAAAGCCGAGCTAAAGACGTATTGACCACTCTTGCACTTGCTAAAACCGAAGCTTGTGCGATAGCACAACCTTCTGAGGACTTACTTAATCTCACTGGTTTAGATCGGGAAACGGCCTTTAAGTTAGCAGAGAAAGGGGTATGTAGTTTGGAAGATCTTGCCGAACAGGGTGTAGACGATCTCTCAGATATTGATGGACTAACCGATACATTTCGCGCTGGTGAACTAATTATGGCTGCACGCAATATATGTTGGTTCGGCTCCGACGCGTAATTAACTGTAGCAGGAAGGGATAGTATGACAATAGATGTAACTATAAAATTATTAGCCGAAGAGATTCAAATGCCAATAGAACGCTTAGTGCAGAAATTTTCTGACGCGGGGATAAAAAAGTCTATACATGACTCTGTAAGTCAGCGTGAAAAAGAGATACTACTTGCTTATCTTAATCACGATGACGATGCGAGATCTGGTAAATTAACCTTACAGCGTAAGACGCGAAGTACTTTAAGCATTCTTGGAACTGGAGGAAAAAGTAAGTCGGTTCATATTGAAGTACGTAAAAAAAGAACATATACAAAGAGTGTTTCGTCTTCTTTTGTTAGAGAAGAATCTATATTGTATACTAAACAAAAAAATGCACTAGCACAAGAAAAACGTCTCACAATAGCGTCAGGCGATAACAATCCAAAAATAAAAGCGCATTCTAAATTTTTAAATAGTGAACAATGTTCACATAATAATTTGTTAAAATCTGAAAAAAATAATATATCTAGATATCAAGTAGTAGAGGAATCACAAGGTAACAAAAAAGAGATTTCTGATGCGTTACGTGTTTCTCAGTCTGAGAAAGCCCGTCGCGAAGCGCAGTCTGCTGAATTGAAACGCAAGTCTGAAGAAGAAGTTCACCGCAAGATTGAAAAAGCCGCTAAGCAAGTAGCGGCGGCAGCACGTCAAATGGCAGAAGAAAAAGGTGAAGAATGGACATCAGTAACGAAAGATATTGAAGATGCTAGAGACTATCATCTAACTACTTCAACACATGCGCGGGCAGCAGAGGATGAGAACGATGCTCAAGTTGAAGGTGATCGTCGTAGTCGTGCTATAAGAACAAGCAAGGTTCATGTTCGAAAAAAGGGTAATAAACATGCAGAGGCCAAAACTGATCGCGAAGAAGCGCGTGCTCAGATACGTGGCGGAAAGTTTGGTAAGCGTAAACCAAGCTTATTACATCAGAGTTTTAATAAACCGGTTCAGATTATTAATCGAGACGTGATCATTGGTGAAACTATTACCGTGGCAGAATTGGCTAACAAGATGGCCGTTAAGAGTTCTCAAGTGATTAAAACTATGATGAAATTAGGTGTTATGGCAACAATCAATCAAGTTATTGATCAGGATACTGCACAATTAGTGGCAGAGGATATGGGTCATAAAGTGACGTTGCGTTGTGAAAATGCGCTAGAAGCTGCGCTAATGAGTGATCGCGATACTAATGTTATCCTTGAATCAAGGGCGCCAGTTGTCACTATCATGGGTCATGTAGATCATGGCAAAACCTCATTGTTAGATCATATTCGGGCTACTAAAGTAGCTAGAGGTGAAGCAGGTGGTATTACTCAGCATATCGGTGCATATCACGTAGAAACTGTTAATGGTATGATAACCTTTTTGGATACACCAGGTCATGCAGCTTTTACTGCTATGAGGGCACGTGGCGCAGAAATTACAGATATTGTAATTTTAGTGGTAGCTGCAGATGATGGTGTTATGCCTCAGACTGTAGAAGCAATTCAGCATGCAAAAGCAGCAAACGTACCTGTTTTAGTTGCAATAAATAAATGTGATAAAGCAGACGCTGATCCAGAACGCGTTAAAAAGGAATTGACACAACATGGAATTATCCCAGAGGACTGGGGTGGTGATAATATTTTTATTAACGTTTCCGCTAAAAACGGTACTGGTATTGATGACCTTTTAAAAGCTATTTTACTGCAAGCGGAGATTATGGAGCTGACTGCAGCACATCAAGGTATGGCTGGTGGTATAGTTGTTGAGTCTTTTTTAGACAAAGGGAGAGGTCCAATAGCGACTATTCTGGTAAGAGAAGGCACATTGAAAAAAGGTGATATTGTATTATGTGGTTTAGAGTATGGGCGTATTCGTGGCATGAGAGATGAAAATGGCCGTGAAGTGTTAACAGCAGGGCCATCAATTCCGGTTACAGTTCTTGGTATGTCTGGTGTACCGGTTTCCGGTGATATAGTCACGGTAGTGCGTGATGAAAAAAAAGCGCGTGAAGTTGCCCTTTATCGACAGGGTAAATTCCGTGAAGTAAAATTAGCGCGACAACAAAAAGTACAGCTAGAAAAAATGTTTGCTAACATTGAAGAAGGTAAGATATCTGAAATGAATATTGTATTAAAGGCGGATGTACAAGGTTCAGTCGAAGCAATTTCAGAATCTTTAGTAAAATTATCTAGTAATGAAGTACAAGTAAAGATTATTGGTTCTGGTGTAGGTGGAATTACTGAAACTGATGCTACACTGGCAGCTGCATCTAGCGCCATTCTAGTCGGTTTTAATGTTCGAGCTGACGCAACAGCACGGAGAATAATTGATGAGGAAAATTTAGATCTTCGTTATTATTCTGTGATCTATAATCTCATTGATGAAGTCAAACTAGCTATGAGTGGTATGTTAAGCCCTGAGTATAAGCAAAAAATTATAGGTTTAGCAGAGGTACGTAATGTATTTAAGTCTCCTCGATTCAGCGCTATTGCTGGCTGTATGGTTACTGAAGGAATTATTAAGCGTCACAATCCTATCCGTGTTTTGCGTAATAATATAGTAATTTATGAAGGTGAATTAGAATCTTTACGTCGTTTTAAGGAAGATGTTAACGAAGTGCGTAATGGTATTGAGTGTGGTATTGCTGTTAAAAACTATAATGATGTACATATCGGTGATATGATTGAAGTATTTGAAATTTTTGAAATTCAGCGGACTCTTGGTTAATCACCAATCAATCAGGTATTGATGATATATAAAATATTAGCCTCATCACAATATAAGATTAGTCCTTGATGAATTTAATACACGAATGGAATCGTATATAACTAAGTACAGTATATGGAGATTGAAAAAATGGCAAAAGAATTTGGTCGGCTACAACGTATTGCTCAAGAAATAAAAAAAGAGATCGCAATTATTTTACAGTGCAAAATAAGAGATCCGCGGTTAGATGGCATGATCACTGTATCTAGTGTTGATGTATCCCGTGATTTAGTATATGCAAAGGTATTTGTGACATTTCTTCAGGACAAAAATGAAGCAGAGATAGCATTTAATTTACAAATTTTATCTGGGGCTTCTGGTCATATACGTACTTTATTGAGTCAGGCAATGAATATTAGAATGACACCTAAGCTAAGCTTTTACCATGATAATTCCTTATTGATAGGCATTCGTATTTCTAAATTAGTTTCTAATATTAATCCAGGTTATCAAGAGGAGAAGATCGCAGTAAAACAATCATTGGCACTAGATTTATTATAGTTATGAAAAATTCATATAACCTTTGGCGCAATGTTCATGGAGTTCTGCTTTTAGATAAACCTTACGGGGTCTCTTCTAATCAGGCATTGCAGCAAGTAAAGCGCATATATCATGCGAGGAAGGCGGGTCACACTGGATCGCTTGACCCGATAGCAACAGGTATGTTGCCTATCTGCTTAGGTGAGTCTACTAAGTTCGCGCAATATTTATTAAATGCAGAGAAATATTATCGCGTGATTGCCAGGCTTGGACAAAGAACTGATACATCAGATTCTAGTGGTATTCTATTAAGCGAGCGCCCAGTGATGTTTACCACTAAAAGACTTCAGGAGGTTCTAGATAGTTTTCGTGGCGAAACACAGCAAACCCCTTCAATGTATTCAGCGATTAAATATAAGGGGCGTAAATTATACGAATATGCACGATCAGGAGTACATGTGCCATGTAAATCACGTAAGATTGTGGTGAGTATGTTACAATGTATACGCTGCGAGAGGAACGAAATAGAACTAGATCTTCGTGTATCAAAAGGAACATATATTCGAACTATTATTGACGATCTTGGTGAAAAGCTAGGCTGTGGCGCACATGTAACTTATTTGCGTCGCTTACAGGTTTCTAATTATCTTATGACAAAGATGATTACAATGCAGTCTCTTCAGTTGATTATTGCCCATACAAAAGATATCAGTCTTGCGTCACAGAACTTGCTTGATTCTTTACTGATGCCGATGGATAGTCCCGTTTCTCATTATCCGTCGGTTAATTTATCAAGTATTATGGCTCAAAATTTAACAAATGGTTGCACAGTATCATTGTTGAATGCGCCAGCTAATGGTTTGGTGCGTGTTACTGAAGGTCTAGCGTCTAATTTTCTTGGAATAGCGGAAATTATTAATAATAATCTGTTAGTACCACGTAGGCTTTTATCTAGATCTTTTTAGATAGTACACTTAAAACTAACAGAGAAGCAGAAGTGTTATATTAAAAATGCATATTTTATAAAATTTATTATTAATACTTACTCTCTCTATTTGCGTGTTTTATCGCTATATTTATCATTAGACTTATTAGTGTTAGCTTCATGAAAAACGGTGATCTCATGCTACGAACATTCTAAAAAACCCTGAATGTTTGCAGATTGCTCTTTTATAAGACTGCATGCTATCAAATACTCTATCTATTTAGTGTATAGAGTATTGGAGTTAGTAGTTAGTAGTTAGAGTTCTTGTATAGATTTTAGAAAAATGGAGTTATCTTATGTCTCTAAACACCAAAATGAAAGCACAAATTATCTCTGATTTTGGTCGTCATTCTCATGATAGTGGTGTGACAGAAGTGCAAGTTGCACTTCTTACTGCGCAGATTAATCATTTACAGGGTCATTTTTCTCAGCACAAAAAAGATCATCATAGTCGGCGAGGATTGCTTCGTATGGTATCAAAACGTCGCAAGTTACTTGATTATCTTAAACGTCAAGAGATTTCTCGTTATACTTGCTTGATTGATCGCCTGGATTTACGACGCTAGTAATGGGTCTTTTTTGATTATGTGATTGATTTCTTTTATTTTTATCTCAGAGAGATAATTGACTTTTTGTAATGTGATTAAGGTTAGAGGTAGATATCATTTTATATGATTCAGCACAATTTTTATTGAATATGTAATTTATAAAAATTAAAGGTAATTTAATCACCTAGATGACTGTAGTGAGTTACTAATGAGTTTATATCAATAAGTGACATGATGATCTATGTAAGTAGGTCGAGTTACGGTAGTTACTATATTCAAGACTTAATATAAAGGAACTAATTTTGCTTATTCCGATTGTACAAAAATTTCAATATGGCCAAAATATTATATCCATTGAAACTGGAATGATGGCGCGTCAGGCTACTGCAGCTGTTATGATTAGCATGGACGATACTACGGTATTTGTTGCCGTAGTTGGAGAAAAAACAGCAAAATCAGATCAACATTTTTTTCCTTTGACCGTGCACTATCAGGAACGTGCTTATGCTGCTGGTCGTATACCTGGTAGTTTTTTTAGACGTGAGGGGCGTCCAAGTGAAAATGAAATGTTAACTTCACGTTTAATCGATCGTCCAATTCGACCGTTATTTCCAACAGGATTTTTTAACGAAGTACAGGTGATCGCTACCGTAGTTTCTGTTAATCCTCAAGTGAATCCAGATATTGTTGCTATGATTGGCTCATCTGCTGCTTTAGCGTTATCTGGATTGCCATTTAATGGACCTGTTGGTGCTGCACGCGTTGGTTATATTAACAACCAGTATGTTTTAAACCCAACTAGTGACGAGTTAAAAAAAAGTACGTTAGATTTAGTAGTTTCTGGGACTAAAAAAGCAGTTTTAATGGTTGAATCTGAAGCTTCATTATTAAACGAAGATCAAATTTTAGATGCCATAGCATTTGGGCATGAACAACAACAGACTGTAATTGAGAACATTAATTCTTTAGTGGCTTTAGCAGGTAAACCAAAATGGGACTGGAATCCAGAAATTCTCAATGATAAACTGCGTATTTGGATAGATAAGTTAGCTCAATCTCGTTTCAGTGAGGCTTACCATATTACTCAAAAGCAGGAACGGTATATACAGGTCAACCGCATTAAATCTGAAGTCAGCGCAGAAATATTATCAGAAAACCCAGAATTAGATCTGTATGGAATTAATGAGTATCTGCATTCTTTAGAGAGAAATATTGTACGTAATCGTATTCTGCGTGGCGAACCACGAATTGATGGTCGTGAAAAAGACATGATTCGTGCTTTAGATATACGCACGGGTATATTGTCGCGTACTCATGGATCAGCGTTATTTACTCGTGGCGAAACTCAAGCATTAGTTACAGCTACGCTCGGTACTGCTCGTGATGCGCAGAATCTTGATGAATTAATGGGGGAGCGCACTGATAATTTTCTGTTTCACTATAATTTTCCTCCATATTCTGTTGGTGAAATTGGTGTTGTTGGTTCACCCAAACGGCGTGAAGTGGGTCATGGTCGTTTAGCTAAGAGAGGTATTCTTGCTGTGATGCCAAAAGGCGATTCTTTTCCATATACAGTACGCGTAGTCTCTGAAATCACTGAATCTAATGGCTCTTCTTCTATGGCATCTGTTTGTGGTGCATCGTTAGCATTAATGGATGCTGGCGTCCCTATTCAGTCTGCAGTGGCTGGTATCGCTATGGGTTTAGTAAAAGATGATAGTAATTTTGTTGTGTTGTCTGATATTTTAGGCGATGAAGATTATTTAGGTGATATGGATTTTAAAGTAGCAGGTAGCAGAGAAGGTATCACTGCGCTTCAAATGGATATAAAAATTGAAGGGATCACGCGTGAAATTATGAAGGTTGCGCTTGCTCAGGCCAAGGGTGCACGTTTACATATTCTTAGTGTGATGGGTCAGGCGCTTAGTAAACCTCGTGATAACTTATCGCAGTTTGCTCCTCGCATGCATACTATTCAGATTAGTGTTGACAAAATAAAAGATTTAATCGGTAAAGGAGGTTCAGTAATTCGGGCGCTAACCGAAGAAACAGGTACTAGTATTGAAATTAAAGATGATGGCGCAATAAAAATTGCAGCTAATAATGATGATAAAGCAAAATATGCTATTCGTCGTATTGAAGAGATTACTGCAGAAATTATAGTGGGTCGTATTTATAATGGAAAGGTTACGCGTGTTGTAGATTTTGGTGCTTTTGTTGCGATCAGTGGTAGCAAAGAGGGCTTGGTACATATTTCTCAGATCGCCGATAAACGCATTGAAAAAGTTAACGACTATGTAAAAGTCGGTCAGGAGATTCCAGTAAAAGTATTGGAAGTTGATAGACAAGGCCGTGTTCGTTTAAGCATAAAAGATGCTGCACAATAATAATTGTTATAGATTTTCTGACAGAATTATAAGTTATATTATAAAGAAAAAATCTATTAATTATGATACTGTCATGTTAGTTTTCTTTTTTATTATTTTATCGATAACATATAATTAAGTGTTGTTATTTGTTTGTCGGATAGATTATGGGTATTTGTAGGATATTTTTCTATGATACTAGGTGATAATATTGATATAGATAGTGGGGTATGGTATATGGGCCAGGCCCCGAATGGAATTGGGGGCTGAATTATACTTATAGTGAGTATATAAAGACAGAGACAATAAAAATTGTCCCGATATTGTATGGCGAATCAAGCTCAGATGTGATATAGAGGGATATATAATTTCATGACGGTATAGGAATATTTTTAGAAAAAACAATAAAGGTTTTCTAGAAAATTTTTACACATTATTAATATTTTCATCTACTTTAGTAAGTAGAAAAACTTTAATTTTTCTATAAGATTTGCAGATAAAAACCGAAAAAATTATTATTATGTATCAATGGAGATCGATTTTAAAATCTTTATTGTTATAGTAGTTTATACTACTAATAATAGTATAGAAATCAATTTAAATAAAAATAAAAATTATATCTAGTGTTCTAAATATCTCAATTGTACCGCACTGTATTCAAATAAAATACGTCACCCTAATGAAAGAAATAGAGGGGTGGTCAGAAAACAGTATTTATCTTAAAAACCTAACTATTAGATTAATATTTTCTTAATTACAGATATAAACTGATCCAGTAGATCCTGTCTTAGCGAGAAATAGGATATCTTTATCAGATAATGATAAAAAGTAATCTTCTATTACGTTATTCATGTTTTTACATTCTGCGTAACAAGTATTTTATAAATGAGGTTTTTAGTTTACTTAAACCATTAACTTAAGCCGGTTCACACTTTTTACTGAAAATAACAAATAATTTTCACGACGAGTTATGTAGACTGGCCGATGAAATCTAAGAGGCATACCTACTACATGACGAATATCTATACCACTTTTTCTTCTCTGGGTCTAAAAGATGACCTATTAAAGTCTTTAAATAGTATGGGTTATATTAAACCATCTCCTATTCAAGCTGAATGCATTCCTCATCTCTTAGCCGGGAGAGATGTGTTAGGCATGGCGCAGACTGGTAGTGGAAAAACTGCAGCGTTTGCATTACCACTGATTCATAATATTAATGAAACCATGAAAGTACCTCAAATCTTAGTATTGGCACCTACTCGTGAATTAGCCATGCAAGTTTCTGAAGCTATAGCAGAATTTTCTAAACATATGAGAGGCATTCATACCGTAGCGCTTTATGGGGGGCAGCGTTATGATATTCAGTTACGTGCTCTCCGACAAGGTCCACAAGTTGTAGTTGGAACACCAGGTCGTTTACTGGACCATCTAAAACGTGGCACATTGAGTTTATCTCACTTACGTGGCTTGGTGTTAGATGAGGCCGATGAAATGCTTCGCATGGGTTTTATTGAAGATGTAGAAACGATCATGTCCCAGATTCCAGATACTCATCAGACTGCATTGTTTTCTGCTACGATGCCAGAGGCGATTCGTCGTATTACTAAGCGTTTTATGAAAAACCCACAAGAAATACGTATTCAATCGAGTATTACTACAAGGCCAGATATTAATCAGAGCTATTGGACTGTCTGTGGTCGCAAAACAGACGCGCTTACTCGTTTTTTAGAAGTAGAAGATTTCGATGCTGTGATTATTTTTGTCCGCACTAAAAGTGCAACGTTAGAGGTTTCTGAAGCACTTGAGCGCAACGGTTATAATAGTGCTGCGCTAAATGGTGATATGAATCAAGCATTACGTGAGCAAACACTAGAACGCTTAAAAGATGGTCGATTAGATATTCTGATTGCAACTGATGTTGCTGCACGTGGTTTAGATGTTGAACGTATTAGCTTTGTGATTAACTATGATATCCCAATGGATGTAGAGTCTTATGTGCATCGAATTGGGCGTACTGGTCGTGCCGGTCGTAGAGGTCGCGCTCTTCTTTTTGTGGAATATCGAGAACGTCGTTTATTACGTAATATTGAACGCAATATGAAATTACATATCCCTGAAGTTGAGCTTCCAAACACTCAAA
The DNA here is from genome assembly GCF_900698885.1 of Candidatus Erwinia haradaeae. Taxonomy (GTDB): domain Bacteria; phylum Pseudomonadota; class Gammaproteobacteria; order Enterobacterales; family Enterobacteriaceae; genus Erwinia_E; species Erwinia_E haradaeae_H. Next base: position 813,656 of record NZ_LR217705.1, on the reverse strand, counting down.
TCTTATCGCAGCGTCGTTTAGCTAACTTCTCCAAAAAAGTAAAAAAACAACTAGATGCTGGAGATCTGGAGGAATATCGTGCTTTACTGTATAAAATACAACCGGCAGATATAATAGATATTGAAACTCTGGCTGCAGCGTTGTTAAAGATGGCGCAAGGTGAGCGTCCACTTATTGTTCCTATAGATCCACCGCAACAGCGTGTACGTCGGGAATATCGAGATGTTAACAATGATCGACGTAGTGATCGTTTGGAGCGTGGAGCGCGTTCTTTAGAGAACACAAGTCGTTTTCGTAGAGAAAAGAGTAATATACAATTATATCGTATTGACTTAGGTCGTGACAATGGGATAGAAGTTCGTCATATTGTCGGTGCCATGGTAAATGAAGGAAACATTAGCAGTCGTGATATTGGTCATATTAAACTTTTTAGTACATATGCAACTATTGAACTGCCAAAAGATATTTCACATACGATTTTGCAGAATATTGCTAAAACGCATATTCTTAATAAACCAATTAATATAAAATTAATTGGTGATACACAACCTCGTTATATAAATCGCAATAGAGAGCGTTTCAATGAGCGCAGTGTTGGTACTGTTTCTTCTGATATTGGAATAAGTGCGTTCTCTGATAAAGGAGGAAATCGTTATACTACTGAGAAAAAACATGAACGTCGTTTTGGTAATGCTAATGATGGGAAGCATATAGTGCGTCGTCGTGATGTATAAATGATTTACTAGAGCTAAAACTCAGGCGATAATAACTTAATCGCCTGAAAGGTATATCTAGTAGGTATGTCAAATTACTAACGAGAGTTAATATAATCAATGGCAGCTTGAACAGTAGTAATTTTTTCAGCTGCTTCATCTGGGATTTCAGTATCAAATTCTTCTTCTAGAGCCATGACTAATTCTACAGTATCTAGAGAATCTGCACCTAAATCTTCTACGAAAGAAGCAATGTTAACAACTTCTTCCTGTTTGACTCCGAGCTGCTCGCTAATAATTTTTTTAACGCGTTCTTCTATAGTGCTCATATAGTGTTATTTCCTATCACAACTCGCTTGCGCGATGGTTGTTGTAGTGTATAAAATGCTCAAAAAGATGCAACTAAATTTCGGTAAATTGCCTAATGATTGTATCTTATTGTATGTGATTATGATATATGATTACGACCATGGTTAGATCATTAACATTCCACCATTAACGTGTAATGTTTCTCCAGTAATATACGCAGCTTCTTCAGAAGCTAAAAACGCAACCGCATGAGCAATTTCCTCTGCAAGTCCAAGACGACCAATGGGAACTTTTGACATCATATCTTCCCGTCTTTTTGCACTTAAAGAGCGTGTCATTTCGGTATCAATAAAACCTGGAGACACAACATTAACCGTAATACCACGAGAGGCTATTTCTCTAGCTAAGGATTTGCTAAATCCAATTATCCCTGCTTTTGCCGCTGCATAATTTGCTTGACCTATATTGCCCATAGTTCCAACTATAGAACCAATAGTAATAATTCGTCCTGTGCGTTTCTTAATCATCGCTCTAATAACTGCTCTTGATAATCGGAATATAGGAGTGAGATTAGTGTTTAAAACATCATGCCATTCATCATCTTTCATTCGCATAATTAGATTATCACGTATAATTCCTGCGTTATTCACTAGTATATCAATTTCACCAAAATCACTACGAATTTTTTCTAACACATGTTCAATGGAGGATACAATTTTTACATTTAATAGAACGCCCTTACCGTGATTACCTAAGTAGTTGCTGATGGCATCCGCACCATACTGACTAGTTGCTGTGCCAAGAACTTTAGCGCCATGAGCAGCTAGTGTTTCTGTAATAGCACGCCCGATGCCTCGACTGGCACCAGTAACCATTGCAATCTTGCCTTCGAAATTCATATTATTTTCCTCGTGACTTTTGCAACGCTACGATGAGGCTATCTGGGTCATTGATTGATATCGATTTCAAAGTTGGCATGATGCGCTTTGTTAGGCCACTAAGAGTTTTACCTGGACCAATCTCTAGCAATAACGTTAGACCTTGTTTTGCAATAAATTCTATATTCTCCATCCAGCGCACTGGGTTATATAATTGACGGATTAAAGCTGTTTTTATTTTGTCTGGGGAGGTGTGAATCGTCACATCAACATTATTTATTACTCGATAAATTGGTGTATGGAAATGTATCTGTTCAAGTATTATCGCCAGTTTCTCTGCCGCTGATTTCATAAGAGAGCAATGCGATGGCACGCTAACTGGAAGAGTAAGTATAATTTTCGCTCCAGCAAGCTTACAAGCGACTCCTGCACGTTCTACTGCAGCTTTATGACCAGCGATAACTACTTGATTGGGTGAATTGTAATTCACTAGAGATACAGTCTGATTATGCGCAGATTCTCGACAAGCTCTAGCTATTATTTCAGTATCTAGACCAATAATCACTTGCATCGCGCCTGCATTTTCAGGGTACAGCTTCTTGCATGAATTTTCCACGTAGATCTACTAGTTTAATGGCTTCAGTGAATGATAGAGCTTCTGAGCAAACCAAAGCACTATATTCACCTAAGCTATGTCCTGCGAGTATTGTTGGCATATTTTCACTTTTGTCTTTCCAAATACGAAAAATGGAAACAGATGCCGTTAATATGGCTACTTGAGTTTTCCGGGTTTGATTTAATTTTTCGGTCGGACCTTTTTGTACCAACTTCCAAAGATCGTACCCAAGCACATTCGAAGCTTCTGTAAAAGTCTGTTCCACTTTATTATAGGCTGTAGCTAAATCAGTTAACATGCCTTTTTTTTGCACTCCCTGTCCTGGGAAAAGCATTGCAAATTTCATAATTTTTCCTATCATTAATATTTTGATAACTAGAAACGCACTAAAGCTGAACCCCAAGTAAACCCACTTCCAAAGGCTTCAAGAAGCAGTAATTGACCGCGCTGAATACGGTTATCACGAACTGCTGTATCAAGAGCTGACGGCACAGAGGCTGCAGAAGTGTTACCATGACGGTAAAGAGTAATAATAATTTTAGCCATATCTAAGCCTAATTTTCGAGCAGTAGCATTAATAATGCGCAGGTTTGCTTGATGTGGAACTAGCCAGTCTATATCAGAACAGACAAGATTGTTTACTTCTAGGGTTTCCTCAACGATATGTGCTAACTTAGTTACAGCTATTTTAAAAACCTCATGTCCAGCCATATTAATATAAGAAGGACGCTGTAACTTTTCATGATCCTGGTGGAGTAAAGTTAATAAAGGGCCATATTGTCCATCCGCGTGAAGATGTGTTGAAATAATTCCTTCTTCTTTGCTTGCGCCCAGAACCACTGCACCAGCACCATCTCCAAATAAAATCAATGTTCCACGATCATGAGGATCTAGCATACGGGATAAAACGTCAGATCCAATTACTAATGCATATTTTATGGAATGGCTCCTAATATACTGATCTGCTACACTTAATGCATAAGTAAACCCAGAGCAAGCTGCAGATAGATCAAAAGATGTTGCATCATTAATTTCTAGCATTTTTTGAATCATGCAGGCTGAACTTGGAAAAGCATGGCTGGAAGATGTAGTAGCCACTATAATTAGATTAATATCAGTTTTTTTAATACCAGACATTTCTAAAGCGTTGAGTGCTGCCTGAAAACCCATTGTCGCTACATTTTCTTTCGGGTGCGCAATGCGCCTCTCACAAATACCGGTGCGAGACCTAATCCATTCGTCTGACGTGTCTACCATTTTCTCCAGATCAGCATTCGTTCGTATTTGCTGGGGTAAATAGCTACCTGTACCAATAATCTTTGTATACATGCACTTTAGTCGCTCTTTGGTAATGAGATAGCTTGTAGATGTGTATAAAATATTTTTTTAAAGGTTTTTTCTGCATAATTTGCTATTTATTCTAAATAGCTGAGATCAATGTATTTTAATTTTTTTGCAACTATTGGTTTTTTGTTATTGCATTTTAAAACCTAAAAAACAGACACTATTACAATAATTAGGATTTGCATGTCTGAATTATATTACTCAATATATATTATACAACTTTTTTAGTAAGAACTGATATAGCGTTTTTGCGCCATATTTAGTATTTTTAATTTAAATAGAGACATCCTCCGGTAATGTTTTTATAGTTTTTATGATAAGTGATTGTGTAAAATCATTACACATGCGCACATTTATTTTATCAGTGAAGAGATCAGTATCCTATATAAATCTAATAAAAATAAATTTCTGTAGATTTTTAAGTATTATAATCTTTGAGTAATATCAATGACGTATTCTAAATAGATTGTTATTTTTTATGTTTTTGTGTCAATATTTTATCAGGCTTACATAACGACTATTAATAGTGAGAGTCTCTTTCACTACTAATAAATCTATAATGATATATGTATTAAAAAATATTTTCTTAATAAACAGAATTTCTATAGTTAGGAGTATAGTTTTTTCTTTTTTTTGTGTAGCATAATAGTCATTAACTGTGATTGATAAATAATGTTAAACTATATTAATAGTAAGTTTACTAATTTAGCTCTTTTATTAGTATTACCAGTACTTAAATATGCGGATGATTTTCCTTTTTTAATCCGTTCTCACGTTAGTCGTATAGAATGATGTTCATATATTTCAGTAATTTTATATAGGGTCAGTGTTTGGTGGATCACCTAATTAATTAGAAACAATTTTTAGGTGTTTTATAAAATAGCATCTATATAAAAATATAGATGACGTGAATTGCAATCACCCACTAAAAGAATATATAAATTTAGACTGAATGCTAGGGCGTTTATTAATCATGACAATGTAATACAGAGACCATAATCTCTACCCATGGTATTGATCCTTAGGTTAAATTTTTCAATATATCTTGAAGAATTTAGAATTACTTAAAGATAATTTTTTTTCCGCAGTAATAACCATCAGAAGTCATATGATGGCGAAGATGCGTTTCCTTGGATATTTGATCGACGGAAAGTTGAGGTTCAGTTAAGGTATCATGAGAACGACGCATGCCTCTTTTTGAACGTGTAGGTTTATTTTTTTGTACGGCCATCAATTTTTCCTCTTGTGCTATAAATATAAATTCATAATACATGATAAGTCTGTTATTTAGTCTATTTTTTTAGATTTTGAAAAATATAGTATTTTTATGCATATATGTTTTTGATATTTTCTAAAATTAAATACAAAACTTGAATGAGTAAAATGTTTATTATGCAATCATCAATATTTTGCTTTTAACTGACAGAAAAATATAAAACTTATAAGGCTGATAATTTTATGTATGATTGATCAGTCATGATAAAGTAGAATGAAAAATACATGCAATATGTCAGTTGCCTTTAGTAATGTAATCTCGGAATGTTAAAGGATTTTTCGTATGATCGATAACTAGCTAATTTACACATCAAGTTTTGCTTCAGATTTAATATATAAAATCATAACTTACCTTGACTATTTTCATAGATAAGTACTATTTCTTTTATTTTTTTCAAAAATAAATTTAGATTCTTATTTTTTGTGTTTTAGTTATTCCTATGAGGTAATTTTCAAATGAACTAATGATTTTCTTATATATCGAGAAGGCGTGACTCTTTATCTTGTGATGCTTAAAGTTAAAGAATTCAATCTATTATAGATTAATCTTTAATATCTTAGTAGAGCATGTTATATGCTGCTCTGATTACCAGAGAGAGTCTATAAATTTTTAGTGATTTTTTTTATAAATTCGCTAAGTAGTTTCAAATATTTAATGTATTAAAATTTAATATAATATTATAATGAATTATAAAAATTATCTGCGTTGTTTAAATATAATGTTCTTTGATTGATATATGAATATTGTTCATGATATCTCATAGGATGTCATCCTGTAAGTTGTGATCTTGTTATCTGTTTTATCTGACATAAAAATTTATGCGTTAAACTTTATATACAATTTTCTTACATATACTATTATTACACTTTAGTCATATTTATATGTATATACGAGTCTAGTTGTGATTATATGTTCATGTGTTGTAATTAAGGTCAGGTATTTTAAGAATTAAATTTTAATTATAACATATATAAAGGGTATTTCACATATTTAAGTCACAAGATCATTACATATGCATTTCTTGTCACTAATTATTTTTAAAGCATAACAATTATTTAGTTTATAATGGAAGGTGCGTTATTTTTATCTATTGATTTTTCATGTCTGTTAAGTGTATAGCTCATTAAGCTACTTGTGGCTATCATATCTAGTACACTTTGTAAATTAAATTAATTACATTCTTGTCATTGAATTGACTATTATTGATTAGCGCGTTTCAATAAATTTTATTTTATATTAATAAATATCTTTTTTTTGATAAATTATTGTAGTGTGTAAAGATCTTTTATCTTAACGAAATTATTCACCAAAAAACCTAAAAAATGGAATAATAGATTATACATAAAAACTTAGATAAGCTAGAATTTTACATCAGCATACCAAAAATAACTTAAATGAATAAGAATATAGTGCAAAAAAATTATGGAAGCTCTCGATCTGATATATTTTACTAGCTATTAACAGACGGCTTATCTGTTATATAAGACTATTAAAAGTATTCTGCAAATATCAATATTTTTTGATAAACTATTAGGAACATTATTTAGTATAAACTTGTCGTTTATTGGTTATATTTTATAATGCGATGATTTGGTAACGCATAACAATATAATTGTTTTTGAGCTGTCATGATGATTTTTTAAAAACTAAATCCATTTAAAGCATCAATATATTATTATAATAGATAAGTTAACTATTTAAGTATTATTTATAAAATTTTTATATTATACTCTAAATATTATAATATGTAAATATTTTTAAGTTTAGATTAGAGAGTCTTATCATATATGCAATATACTGTCAGTTAAATGACAAAATTTAATGTTTAATTTTATAAAAATTTTATTTTCTATTATGTTGATCGCAGTAATGTTCTATTCTAAACTAGATTGATCTTAAATTTTATGTTTCTTTCTTAGTGTATCAGTTAGCAGTGCTCGAAGTATATCAGCTGCATGATGTTGAGAAATTGTTTTTTGAATTCCATTATATAAGTCTTTAATTATACATGTATGATGTGCAACTTCATTTTCACCTAAAGCTAAAACAAGACGTGCGGCTAATTTATTCGCTCTAGAAAATTGTGCACTAAAGTTTCCGCCACCAAAATGATTTATTATCTTAAACTCCGGTAGTTGATTTCGGAGATACTCGGAAAAAGTTAACATAGAATTTTTTGTGCCTTGACCTGAAGATATAAGGTAGATATCAACAACTTTTTTTGTTTTTAATAGGGGGTAAACTGAACGAACAAGTAATATTAACCTCTCTAGTCCAATAGCACAACCAACTGCTGGAACGTTAGGTCCGCCCAATAATTTAACTAGATAATCATATCGTCCACCAGAACATATTGCACCTTGAGAACCAAGGCTATTGGTAATCCATTCAAAAACTGTGTTATTATAGTAATCTAGCCCACGCACAAGACGGTGATTAACATGATAAGAAATACCGGCAAGATCTAATAAACGACATAGTTCAGTAAAATGTTCACGTGATGTATCATCTAGATAATCTATAAGTGGTGGTATATTGTCAAGTAATGCTTGTATAGAAGGGTTTTTACTGTCGAGTATTCGCATTGGATTAGAATGTATACGACGTTTTGAGTCATTATCTAATTTTTTAATATTCTTTTCAAGCATATTTACTAGTGTATGGTGATAACTTTTTCGTGTTTCTATGGAGCCTATAGAGTTTAGTTCTAATTGAACATGATTATCTATACCTAGAAATCGCCAAAATCGAGCGGTCATTATGATGAGTTCTGCGTCAATATCCGGGCCTTTTAATCCAAATACTTCAGAACCGATTTGGTAAAATTGTCTGTATCGACCTTTTTGTGGGCGTTCATAACGAAACATAGGGCCTATATACCATAGACGTTGTTCTTGATTATAAAAAAGACTATTTTCAATTCCTGCGCGTACACAGCCAGCTGTTCCTTCTGGGCGTAAAGTAATTCCCTCACCGCGACGATCATTAAAGCTGTACATTTCTTTATTAATAATGTCAGTATCTTCGCCAATCGCGCGCTTAAATAAAGACGTACATTCGATAATTGGGGTTCGAATTTCACTAAATCCATAATTTAAAAGTATCTTAGTAAGAACTTCTTCTACATGTTGATAGAGAGAGATGTCGCTGGGTAGCAAATCATTCATACCGCGAATTGCTTGTATTGTTTTTGTCACTGCATATATTCTCTTGAAATAAAAACTTTACATTATATTAGTTTTTCTAATTGGGGTTTACTATGAGAGATACACCTTTATTTTATTATTTACTTTTTTAGTTATTTTCTCTTTATTTTATTTTATTTTTATGTTTAGTAAAAAAACAAAAACTATTTAATTCTATGGATTAGTGATTGTCTTTATATCAATATTACGAGCAGTGTTAATTTTATGCGATTTACGTCGAATATGTTTCTCAAGTTGGTCCACAATCCTCTGATTATCTAGACGCTCATTTAACTGAATACCATCTTCATATAAGCTGCTACTTTTTTTTCTACCAGATACCGCTATAGTTGCGAGTTTAGCTTCACCAGGGCCATTTACCATACATCCTATAATAGCGACATCCATCGGCGTTATAATGTCTGACAAGCGTTCTTCTAAGATATTAACTATGCTAATTACATCAAATTCTTGCCGTGAACAGGTTGGACATGCAATAAAATTAATACCACGTGAGCGAATACGTAAAGATCTTAGTATATCAAAGCCAACTTTAACTTCCTCTAGCGGATTAGCCGCTAGAGAGATACGTAGTGTATCTCCAATGCCTTCTAGTAAAAGAGATCCAATCGCAATGGCTGATTTTACTGCGCCAGCCCGTGCGCCGCCTGATTCTGTAATACCTATGTGAAGAGGTTGCTGAATCTGTTTCGCTAAGAGGCGATATGACTCCATAGCAATACAAACATCAGATGATTTTACACTAACTTTAAATGAATTGAAGTTTAATTTATCTAGATAGTCAATTTGACGCAAAGCGGATTCTAGTAACACTTGCGGAGTTGGTTCTTGGTATTTTTGTTGTAGATTTTTTTCTAGTGATCCACTGTTTATTCCGATTCTAATAGGAATATTATGATATCGAGCGCATTCAACAACAGAACGAATACGTGATTGATTTCCAATATTACCTGGATTAATACGTAGGCAATCTACACCATATTCAGCAACTTTTAAAGCGATGCGATAGTCAAAATGAATATCTGCGACTATTGGAACATTAACTTGTTTTTTTATTAAACGAATAGCTTCTGCAGACTCTATTGTAGGTGCTGAGATTCTCACAATATCAACACCGATACGTTCTAGAGATTTGATTTGATTAACAGTTGCTGGAATGTTAGTTGTGCAAGTATTTGTCATAGATTGAATAGTAATTGGCGCATTGTCACCTACAGGGACTTTACCAACATAAATGCGTGTTGACTTACGACGTGTAATGTGTTTGACATGAGGCATGATTTTTCCACAGTTACTTATCACATGAGAAAGATATATGTAAATTTAATAAAAATTAAATAGGTATCTTATGAGCTATAGTATATACACTATAGTTAATAACTTCCATGCTAATGCTTTCTGGAAATTTAATATATAGTTATTAACCGGAGCTAAGATTAATATAAATACAGAGTATATTTTTACTAAATTCTAAATTTTTCTTTTATTTAATAGTTATATATATTGTCAGATAGTAAGCGTTTTATCTGCATATAATCATAACAAAGATCGATTAGACGTAGTTTAATTTGATCTATTACTAATAAAAATCGAGTTGTCTTTTCTAAAAGAACTAAAGCTTATCCATTAAAATTACCACTTCTGTTTAGTCGTGCTATATAAATAAATACTTATGATATAGCATATAAATAATCAATTATTATGTTCTATAATTTATATAGTATTGAAGTATGCTATAAATAAAATTATTTTTTTTCTAAAAACAGAGAATAAGAATTTTAAAACTTATTTTTATATCTACATATAATATCATTTGAGATTAGATTAATCTACTGAGGGTTCATCTATATTTTTTTAACATTGATAATTATTGACTGCAATTTCTGCATATTGAGCTTTTATTAAAGAGTGTATAATCTTTAAAAATTTGTGTTATTATTTCCAATAAGTGCGAAATTGTTACGATAACATAACACACTGTTAGTCATGTGCAAATTATTAATAATTTCTTTCTTTTTTATCCTATCTAAGGAGTGGTTTTTCATTACTAAAATATGTGAATTTTTATTGCAGATTTCGGATCTATTATAGATATTAATTTTTTTAGGGACACGGACTAGGTGAGTATATAATTTCATATAACCTCAAAGAAATGTTAATGCTAGCGAAACAGGTATGTTATTATCTTTGATTTCTTAAATGACAGGTATGTTCAAGTCAAGATATTCAGTAACATGTTGTGAGGTAAATCTTAGGTTTTTACGGGTACTATATAGATTCTCTCTAGTTAAAGCGACTTTGTATATATTTTGAGTGTTGTCAGAATTCATAATCAAGATATTCTGCTATTATATTGATAATAAAAAAATTGTGTCAGTTTGCATATTAAATATAATATGTGATTTTTTGATTTTTTTACTAAAATAAAAAACTAACATTGCTATAGATTTTATGCATAAATAATACAGGATTCTTTATTATTTTTCTTTAAATTAACTTGATACTTTTGGTTAGCATAAATATATATTATTTGGATAAGGCTGTATTTTGTACCTTTGAGTATAATATGTTTTATTCTTTTACAACCAACAAGTGTGTGCAATTGTTTTGAAAGGTCTGCATGTTATAAAAAATACATGTTTCACTGGGGTGACTTATTTTTAATAAGATTTATTAAGGTGTTTGTAGAGTTAGTAATTATTTATTATTTAAGTGAATAGTATTTTTTTGATACAGAAAGGTGCTTTTTATTAGTGTTAGGTTTTAGATAGATGTTACATATTTTTATATGTAGTGAGTGTGCGCTTAAGTTAGAGTGATATACGTTCTATAACGATAATAGTAAATGGTATTACAGAAAAATTTTTTATTAAATTTTTGTAAAATCAGATTATTAAGAATAAATTTTATACCGTACTTAGATGCAGAGGTAATGTAGATTATACAATAATACTTTTTTATTCGTTTTGTCTTTTTAATGTGAGGTATTTTAGGCAAATTATAATTGGATGCTCTAAAAAAGTCTTTAAGTTATTCGCTATTTAAGCAATAGGTATCTTTCAAGAGAGCGGTATTTGTATATAAAGATAAAGTGTTTATTTTAAGTTTTTTTATTAGAAAAATTTAGAGATGAGATTTATATATTCTAAGCTTACTTTAAGATGGATATTTTATTTAAGAGAGTTATATTAGCATTTATCGTATCATTTTATCAACTTTTATATTCTTATTATGTAATATACGTTTCGTGCGGTTTAAAACATTCCCAGTTAATTGCCCGCAAGCTGCATTAATGTCTTCTCCGCGAGTTTTTCTAACAATAGTGGTAAAACCATGCGCCATTAAAATCTTAGAAAAACGATCAATACAGCTATTTGAGCTACGACTGTATGATGCTCCAGGAAAAGGATTCCATGGAATTAAATTAATTTTACATGGAGTATCCTTGAGAAGAGTGGCTAATTTGTACGCATGATTTATTTTGTCATTGATTTTATCTAGCATGACATATTCAATGGTTACTTTTCCTTGGTTAGCTTTAGATTTACTAATGTAACGCCGCACTGATGTGAGTAAATCCTCAATATTATATTCTTTATTAATAGGCATAATTTTACTACGTAGCCTGTTGTCTGCTGCATGTAGAGAAATTGCTAATGCAACATCCAATTTTTTACATAGTTTTTCTATCGCTGGAGTTATTCCTGAGGTTGAGATAGTCACGCGTCTTTTAGATAGACAAAAACCAAAGTCATCTAACATGAGCTCGATTGCTGATATAACATTAGTGAGATTTAAAAGTGGTTCGCCCATACCCATCATAACCACATTGGTAAAAGGACGTTGACGACTGATAGTATCTATCCTTAGTCTTTGCGCAGCTCGCCATACTTGACCGATAATTTCAGATACTAATAAGTTTCGGTTAAAGCCTTGTTGTGCTGTTGAACAAAATGTGCATGCTAGCGCGCATCCAACTTGTGAAGATATACATAATGTACTGCGATCTTTTTCAGGAATGTATACGGTTTCAATATTTTGATTACCGACCTGCATAGCCCACTTAATTGTGCCATCTGATGACCTTTGCTCCTTTGTTATTTCTGGTGCTCGAATCTCAGCGATAGTTTGGAGTTTAGCTTGAAATATTTTTTTTATATCCGTCATTTGAGAAAAATCAGAACAATAGTATCGATAAATCCATCTCATAATTTGCTCTGCATAGAATGGTGGTGCATTTATACCAATAAAAAATTGACGTATTTGCTGACGATTTAAGTCTAATAGATTGATTTTTGTCTTTTTTTGTATCAGATTGATAGGTAATGTAGATAATGGGTTGACTATTAGCGTGCTCATAAATAGTGTTTAACCTTCTATGCATTAGTTAGATCGGTGCGCTACATAATATGACATAATATGATAGAATACAGAATTGATAAGTTATTTCATTGATTGCAGAGGTTCTTTCTGATAATTTATATGAGATTATGGGAGATTGTTAATAAACCTACTGAATAAACGTTTGAAAAATTACATACTAGTAGTTATGTAGAGCAATTCAAGTAGTTTGGTTTTTACAGTTTTTTATAAGTATAAGATAAGCTTGTTTAATATTAAATCATACCAGACTTCTTTTAAGGAATTTTAGTTAATAGACATGAGTTGTCAAAAGATCAGTGGAGCTAATATGGTATATTATGGCATGCCATTATGCCTTATAATAAAACATTTATATTGAAAATTGCAGAAAAATTTTAGGGTAGATAGCATTATATGTTTTTACTAAATACTCTCTAGTTTCTTATGATTTTATAATTGACATGATTTTGAAAATAGATCATGACAGCTAAAGAAGAAATTAATTTCACGTGTTGCAGATGTGGATGAATCAGAACCATGAATCGCATTCTCTGTCAAGCTATCTGCATAATCTGCTCGTATGGTTCCAGAAAGGGCATGTATCGGGTTTGTTGCGCCCATTAACTGACGATAAGATTGAATAGCATTCTCCCCTTCAAGAACAGAAATCATGGATGGCCCCAAGGTCATACACTGAATAAGATTTTGGAAAAAAATTTTCTCTTGATGTTCTACATAAAATTCTTTCGCTTGAGATGGAGTTAATTGTAACATTTTACAACCAATAATGGCTAGTTTAGCGCATTCTAATCGATAAAAAATTTTACCAATAATCTTTTTTGCTACTGCATGTGGTTTTATAATCGATAAAGTACGTTCAATAGTCATGTCATGCTCTAGTTTATAAAAATGGCCCAAAAGAAATGCTTTTATTTGGTGAGGGATAAATAATCTATGAAAAGAAATTTAACATTAATTTTTATTAATGATTAATATGCACAGAATTATGAGCTAATTCTAATAAAATTGTACTTAATTGTTTTTTACAAAAAATATCATATTATATAAACAATATTAGTGAATTACGATTCAATCATGAACTGCCTTTATTTAAATAAAAATAGAAAATATTAAATATCTGCAAATTAATACTTTTTAAAATTAAAAATACTCCAAAGAAAGATTTTATTCAAAATAATTTACATATAATAATAATTAATAATTATAATATAATGCAACAAGATTATATTAATATGTTTTTTATATTTTAGACTTACTTAATTAACCCTGACTAAGTACTTTAGTACTTTGTTGATTTATTGATATCAAATAATGTTTATAATAATTATAACTCTTTTATTTTCTTAGTCAACTATATCTGAATAAGGTTTTTAATATTTACCATGGGATTGATCATTTCTTTATAATTTATGTTTTTAGAACCAAAACCAAATAGGCTCATAAACTCATGTTTATACCCAACCAGGTCAGTGATGACGTGCAAGTTTTCATTGTTCACTGTAAACCAGAGTTGAGTAATTTTTTCTTGAATATCAGGATGAATTTCTGTATCATCTACTCTTAAGCGTCCCATTGCATCTAATTTAGGTAAATTACTATATAAGCCGTTTTGATATAACCCATATATTTGTTCGATGCAGCCTTCATGTGTGCCTTGTTCTTTTGCTAATTTTAAGAGTAGAGATAAATAAAGAGGCATAACTGGAATCGCAGAACTTGCTTGAGTTACTACTGCTCTGAGTGCTGCGACGCGAGCATCACCATTACCATGCGTTACTAACATCTGACGAATCTTGGTGCTATATTGATCTAGATCTTTTTTGGCTGCACCAATTGATCCATTCCAGTAGATATCTCTCGTGATTTTTTCACCTAAATAAGTAAATGCGATAGTTTTTGCACCTTTTGCAAGTGCATCTGCTTCTATCAATGCCTCAATCCACATTTGCCAATTTTCTCCACCCATGACAGCTATGGTGCTATCAATTTCTTCCTGTGAAGCAGGATCTAAAGAGATATCAATAACAGTTTCTGTATCAGTGTTTAATCCTCTTGTTTTTAATATTTTACCGATTGGTTTTAATGTGGAGTAATGAGTTTTACCAGTTTTTGAGTGTACACAGCGAGAACTAGCTAGGCTGTATATTACTAGATCGACTTGTCCTAAATCTTTTTTAATGACCTCAATAGTTTTCTTTTTCATAAGATCTGAAAATGCATCACCATTGATACTTTTTGAGTATAACCCCTCCCTATTTGCTAATTCTTCAAAGGCAGCGGTGTTATACCAACCAGCGCTCCCTGATTTATTTTGTTTGCCTGGGCGTTCTAAAAAAATCCCCAATGTGCTTGCTGAGCAGGCAAAAGTGGAAACAATCCGAGCGGCTAATCCATACCCTGTTGAAGCGCCAATAATTAATGCTTTTTTAGGTCCTGGTTTTATAGAGCCTTTAGAAAGAACATATTTTATTTGTTGCTTTACATTGTATTTGCAACCTTCGGGGTGAGATGTTACACATATAAATCCACGAATTCGTGGTTGAATAATCATTCTTACCTCAATTATAAATATAATAAATAATTTTTTGGTGTTTTTGGTATTTTTATAGCTTCAGGTAGACTATTGATCTGGAGTGCGATTCACTATTGTGGTATCACAATAAATTACTGAAGTTGAGGTCACATGATTACACTGTTTCGGTTATTATATTCGAAAGGTTTTTTTGTTGCATGGAATAATTGAAGCGCATTGTTAAATTGAAGAGCTGTGTTTATAATGCATTCTTTGTCCCTGCTGCAATGTTTTAGAGCTAGTGCGTTAAGTGAGTTATTTTTTTAATTACGATTGATTCTATCTAAAGTAGATAGTCTATCACATAGAAATAGTATTTTAGTGTTCACTTTGTGAATTAATATTTAATATTTCTAGTAATTCTGCAAAACAAAATATACTTATTATTTGATAATTATCAAATTTCTGTTATCAGATTTATTATATTATGACTGGTATTTATATAACTGGAAAGATATTTTTAAAATATAATTAAAAGTTAATAATGCTTATTCAATTTTATTTTTTAGGACTAATACTTTCATATTTTATATATGCATATAATGATTGGAATACTTTTAGTATTATTTATGCCTTCATTTGCAAAATATACATCACAATACACATAATTAAAAATTTATACAATATTATACATATAATTATATATATAATTTAAATCTTTATTTATTGATGGTGATAATATAAATCTGTACTTATTCAGACTAGTGCCTAGCAGGGATTTTACAATTATATAATAACTTTATAATAATTTTTATTATTTTTTAAAATTTCTCTTAAAAATTTATTTGTCTTTACCTTTACCTTACAAAGAAGCTGACCGATAAGCCGGGTTCTGTCGTGAACAGTCATTCATCTAGGCCAGTAATCACTTATTGGCTCAAGCAGCCCACCCGAGCTCTGTGCGGGTCGCACTTAATGAGCTCCTATTTGGCCTTTCTCCGGGTAGAGTTTACCATACCACTAACTGTTACCAGCTGCGTGGTGCGCTCTTACCGCACCATTTCACCCTTACCTAACCTGTTTTAATTGGTCATCGGCGGTTTTTTTTCTGTTGCACTAGTCGTTGGCTTACGCCCCCCAGGTGTTACCTGGTACCGCACCCTATGGAGCCCGGACTTTCCTCTCCCTGAATTTTCCATGCTGATTGAAAATAGATTAGTCAGGCAGCGACTGTTTAGTCAGCTTCAAAGAGAAGTATGACAAGTTTACAGATATTTGTCACTGATTATTCTAATTTTTTTGATTAGTATGGTTAGTGATAATTATTAATTAATATATTTTATTTTCTTTTTAAGAAAATATTTTAAAAAATCATAAAAATTTATTGCAATATAATCGCATATTAATTTTGCAATTAATATTGATGTAAAAACAGCACAAAATTTATAGAAGCACTCATTAGTTGTGTAATTGGTTGTGTAATTTCACAAGCATTAAATATATTATTATTGAAAATTTCAATTATATTCTAGCTAATTACTAACTTTAGTATATGTCTGGTGTGATTAAATTTAGATAAATCTATTAACATTAAATGATTTTTATCATATGGAAGATATTCATTATAAATTTTATATAACATGTTACATACATAATAAACTATTATTGATACATTTCAATTAAATATGTATTGTGATGACTTATTTCTTCAGTGAAGATTGTATCAATAAATGTATTGATTTACTGCAAAGAATCTTGTTCGAATAAAGAGATTTGCATCACAATTAGTAATATTGAGTAAATAGTATTGAATAAATATAATTATTGTAGTGTGATTACTATCTTTTGAGTATTAGATTATTATGTAAATAATATCTTTTAATGATAGAAAATATCTTAATTTAGATTTAATTTTAAAAATATTTATATTTAGTCAAACCAAATCCATGTTTTGTTTTTTCCATGGGGTAATCTTATATTTTTTTATTACTCTAAGCAAGATTAGCAAAACCTACAATGAATCTTGACTGATAATTTTGATCTTAGTTAAATGCATATGTGGTGATTGCCAGGATCAATTTTTAATGTTAAAAATATATTGCGGCGTTAAATATAAAAGTTAGTATTAATATATATTAGATATATAGCTAAGTTTTACATAGCGCAGCATGTTGTTGATAATTATGAGAAATTATAAAAGAGTTATATTTTTATTGAAAAGTAGCAAATTCGGTCATCTGTCTAGAATTAGTTAAGAGTATAGATTTTTAAAAAAATTACTCTATAATTCATGCTTAATATTTATTTAAAGAGAGATCGATAGTATAAAAACTATAAGTAAGAATGAAGTGATCTGAAAAATTTTACATAAAGAAAGAATGGCATAAAGCATTTTGTTATCTAGTAATCATCTGCTTATATATTGTGGTTATTTCTGGATCATGTTCTTATCTTGTGTGCTGATACAGTACAGAATATAAATAGTATTTTAAGATAGATAATGATTAGTAGATATAAATCATATAAATATATTATTTATGAATACGATTCAGGATAAAGATTTTAGGACGATTAAATATATCAATGCATAAAATAATAGTAATGAAATTACTATGGTATAGATGATATAGATGGTATAGATGGTATAGATAGTATAGATGGTATAGATGGTATAGATCTATTTCTAATGTCCATTAGAAAGAATATTGTAGTATTGGATTTATTATCAAAATAAAAAGAGAAAAATCAAAATAAAAAGAGAAAATCTTATTACATAGATCATCTATGATGTTTTATTTTTAAAATTATACCCCTTCACTTTGAGGTATTATGAAATATATAGAAGATACTAGAGAAAAAAAGGCTTATTAATTAATAATTATGTTTAATCAGTGTTTTTTAATTATAAATTATTTTTAACTGATGCAAAATTTACTTATGCAAAATTTAATTATATATAAAGTACATATATTATAAAGTACATATATATTAAATTTATTAAATTACATAGACAAAAATTAGTGAGATTATATATTTTCGTAATCAATTATAAGTGACAGGTTATAACTATATTTTTATTACTATATTATAGTATTAAAATAATTAAAATTAAAATTAAAATTAAAATCTAAATATAAATTTAGATATCTGAGCTTTTAAAGATAGATTATATAAATTTATTAAAAATGATATATGATGATTTATATGTAATAAGATATTCATCTTATTATAGTATAACTATAACATGAATCTAGGTATGGTATATAATTAAATAATCAATAAAATCGCATAAAAGTTAACTTTCTCAATAATTTTTAAAAGTATATAAGTAAAATTATATAAAATAATAATTTTTTGGCAGTGGCATTAAAAGCAAATACATCATCATGTATATGTATTTATTGCAGGTATTATATTTTATACTTGAACATACTTTATATAGTATAAGTACATGACATGTAGAACCATATACTGATTGGATTTTTTCAGTGTACAAAAGTAAGAGAAAGTGTCATTTAAACTCTAACAGAATACAGTGACGAAAGAGGTATAGAATGAAGCGGGCTGTGATTACTGGTCTTGGAGTTGTTTCTAGTATTGGTAACAATCAAGAGGAAGTTTTAGTATCTTTACGTGCAGGGCGCTCCGGAATTACTTTCTCACAAGAATTAAAAAATTCCGGTATGCGTAGTCATGTGTGGGGGAGCATAAAACTATCTAAAAAAGATATAGCATCACGTATTGAGCGAAAGACGCTGCGATTTATGAGTGATGCATCTGTATATGCTTTTATCTCTATGCAGGAAGCAATTCAAGATTCTGGTTTAACTAAAGAGCAGTATCAAAATAATGCACGTGTTGGGTTAGTAGCTGGATCAGGCGGAGGCTCTCCATTTTATCAAGTTGCTAGTGTGGACGGCATGCGCGCTAAAGGCCTCAGGGGGGTTGGTCCATATATGGTGACAAAGGCAATGGCTTCAGGTGTTTCAGCATGCTTAGCAACTCCATTTAAAATTTACGGTGTAAATTATTCTATTAGCTCCGCTTGTGCCACATCTGCACATTGTATTGGTCATGCTTTTGAGCAGATTCAGCTAGGTAAGCAAGATATCGTCTTTGCAGGTGGCGGGGAAGAATTATGTTGGGAAATGTCTTGTGAATTTGATGCGATGGGAGCGCTATCAACTAAATATAATCATATACCAGAAAAGGCATCACGTACATATGATGTAGGGCGTGATGGTTTTGTTATTGCTGGTGGCGGGGGTATAGTGGTGGTTGAGGAATTGAATCATGCTATAATTCGAAATGCACATATTTATGCTGAAATCGTAGGGTATGGAGCGACGTCTGATGGTTTGGACATGGTGGCTCCATCAGGGGAGGGTGCTATGCGTTGCATGCGAATGGCTATGAAAGGTGTTCATAGACCTATTGACTACTTAAATACGCATGGAACTTCAACATTAATTGGTGATTTAAAAGAATTAGGTGCTATTCGTGCTGTGTTCTCTGACTATCAGCCAGCAATCTCAGCAACAAAGGCAATGACTGGGCATTCACTTGGTGCAGCAGGTGTGCAAGAGGCAATTTATTCGTTATTAATGATGGAACATAGTTTTATAGCTCCAAGCATTAACATTGATAAATTAGATCCAGAAGCCAAGGGTTTTAACATTATCACTTCGTATTCAGAGCAAACACTGAATACAGTGATGTCTAATAGTTTTGGCTTTGGAGGTACAAACGCTACGCTAGTAATGAGTAAGCCAGATCTCTGTATCTAAAAGCAGATTGTATGAAAAAACTAAAACTCAGTAAATTTTTTATAAAGGACCATAAAAATTATAGATGGCATGTAGCATTTACATGCTGGATAATTCTCTTTAAAAATTTTTTTAGGTTTATTTTTCAGTCACATTGTGTCATACATTATTTATTGTATTTAAAATACACACAATACATTCAAAGAGATCAGGTGCGCTGATAATAATTTTTTAGATTTAATCCTGCTTTATATGTAACCATACTTTATTATAGATGTGTGTAGATAGTCTTTAATATTTAAAAAATACTTATTCCTCAGTCAATGTTTTTATTTTCTCTAATATTTTATTTGCTCTAATACAGAAGGAAGCATTTTCTGGATAATTTTATTAAAATATTTTTAGTTAAAAGGCCATCACTCTTTAATTGTATTTTATTTACAAAGATAATTATAGATAATGAGCTATCATGATTGATGGTATCTTTCAACCCCTTAGATTTTGGCTGAAAATTGTATTTTAAAAGATAATGTTAATTTTTCATTCTTATGGAATCATTAAGATAATATGCTTTATTAGTATTGGAGTTTTATTATATGCGAATACTATAATGATATTTGGTATATATAATTAATACACTTCTCTATAATTTAAACATTTTATGTTAATAATAATTTTTATACATTGGTTATGTGATTATATCATTTTATAAAATACAGATTTTAATTTAAAATAAGAATATAGGTTGAAATATTTCACTCATACTGTCTGTTTTATTGGCAGGCAGATTATGGTAACAATTATCCCTATTTTAAAAGCATCACCCTAAGGAATCTTTTATATTGTAATAATAGGGTTACTACCTCAAAGGATAAGATCCGATGCTTGCTGTACTGCGTACCTTTATAGTGATAGTATATTCGATATTTGTTTGTGTTTTTGGTTGCATTTATTGCTTACTTAGTCCAAGAGATCCACGGCACGTAGCTACTTTTAGTCATTTGTTTGGGCGACTTGCCCCAGTATTTGGTCTTAAGGTGCAATTGCGAAAACCAAAAGGAGCTGAACATTATCCGAATGCAATTTATATATGTAATCATCAAAATAATTTTGATATGATCACTGCAGCTAATATGCTACAGCCAACTACTGTGACAGTTGGTAAAACCAGTCTTTTATGGATACCATTCTTTGGTCTGCTCTATTGGTTGAGTGGTAATCTTTTAATTGATAGAAAAAATAATATTAAGGCATATTCTACTATAATAGACTTAGTCTCTCAGTGTAAAAAAAAGAAAATTTCTTTTTGGATTTTTCCAGAAGGTACACGTAGTTATGGTCGCGGTCTGTTGCCTTTTAAAATCGGTGCATTTTATGCTGCTATAGAGGCTGGTGTGCCTATTATTCCAGTAGTAGTATCCAATACTCACCAGAAAATTAAACTCAATCGACTTAGTAATGGTATTTCGATCGTTGAAATGCTTACCCCAATTGATACGCATCAGTATACTAATCAATCTGTACGAAAGCTAGCTACTTATTGTCGTGCTTTAATGCTTCGTAAGTTAGATGAATTAAATACCGAGGTTGATAGAAAAGAAGATAGTTTTAGAAAAATGCGTAATCTTGATTGATTTTATTTATTTATGTTAACTAATGGTTTTTAAGTTCTGTATAAAAATTTATCATATATCTCGATATCTAGAAAATTTCTATAAAAATAAGATTTCTATAAAAATAAAATATATATCTTGAGTATATATTAATAAGTATTAGTAATCACTAAGATATTTCATAAAGAGATTATGTTTTATGCTACTTTTTTTATTTAAAGAGTTTCGATGCATAACCTTTTGGTTTTTTTGTATAGCTGACTGTCCATTTACAGATCATATTCCTGAGCATTTAGCGATTTTAAAAAATTACATTTAACATCTTATGATCAATTAAGATTATTTTTCTTAATTTTAATAGAGTGTTTGAATAATTTTCAATTGATAAACTTTATCATAAGTATGATGTGATATATATCACATTATAATATATTTGATAGGTAAGAAATTTTTACTAAAAATATTAGTCGTTCATATTCAAAGACTTCCATTATCTAAGATGTTATAGTAAATAACCTTATAGCATTATTTTTTATCTATAGCTTGCAGGTTCTATATTAAGTATGAATTTGTATTGAAGATTCAATGTGATATCTGTTCTTTCGTAATATGGTCTTATTGTTCTAAGATGGATATGAGCTCTGTAAATTACTATAAAAATCATATTTTATTAATCATTGACCGGAAGAGACATGTATAATATTAGCAAAATATTATGCAAACTTGATTATATTAAATGACTGAAGGATGCAATGTATATGTAATGTATATGTAATGTATATGTAATAATATTACAGAAAGTTCTATTGAAAATAAATTTATACTATACTATACATATAGGTAATTAGAGATATGACGAACATTTTAAAGAAATATTTTTATCACATATTCATATGATCTTAATCTATAAACATAACAGATAATAAGTCTCTGTGTTTTATATAGTAATATTTTATAGTTTATTATCAGTTTTATAAGTTAGTAATTTTTTAACATACTAACAAGATATGTTGTGGTGTTATTTTATTGGTTTTAATCTTTTAGTTTTTATGCGCTAGAAACTTTTTTCATTTTATTGTTAAGGTTAGGCGGTTTATAGAAACTTATCAATTTATTCAAGTATTTTGAAACTTTAAATAGTTTATTCTTGGTGATGAATTGATAAAAGTTGTGAATATATAAATATAATAAGAATGTTTTTTAAGAAAAATTAAAAAATTTTTAAATTTTTATTCAATGTTTGTTAGTGAAATATAATAATAGCTTTATTAAAATAATAAGATTCTTATTCTATCTATAAGAGCTCTAGATTAGATTGAGTATACTGGCATGTTAGATAATTTTTTATCTTATTAAGTTATCTTTTATGTGCGATAGGACAGTTTTTCTTCTATAGTCTTTACTAGTATTTGCTTTGTGTAATGCCCACACAGAAGAATTTAGCATTTATTAGAGTGTTGTTTCATTTAATAGTAATAGTTTATTAGTTTATTAATTTATAGTATAAATATTAGTAAATATTAGATAGAAGAGGTAGGATAAGAGGTAGGATAGTAATAATCCTATTACTCTTATAATTGTGTTGGATTATTAGTATGTGATTATGTGATTATTTGATTATGTGATTATTTGATTATGTGAATAAAAATTATTAATGTCTTGTGTTTTGAAAAGTTAGAAATCTTTTCATTACAGCACTTTCCTATTCTTGTCTCATGAAAAATCTCCAATACATAAAAAGAATCATCTTATGTTACTGTGTATAAATAGATATAATTTTTATTAGAATAGAACCAATAAGATTTGTTTAAATTTTGAACAGTTAAAATTATTAAGAATTACTTATTAAGATCTATTGAGATTTATTCACAGAAGAGTTGAAATATTAGTGAGTTTTTCTCTATGTATTGTTTAGAAGTATTTAACATGCTAATTAATTAAAAAGAATATGGAATTTTTATTCCATATTCATTAAACAACAGGATAGTCTTAATAAGATTATGATAAAAATGCTTATTTACATTATGAATTAATCATAAAATATAAAAAGATAATGCATTATATTGCAATTATTTTACTGAAAAGAATTAAGATTTTTGTCTTCAAGATATCTGAGATAGTATAAATAAAGATAGTATAATAAATAAAACCAGAACTAAATTCATGACAAAATGTCAGAAATATTTTTATAATTTTATTATATGTTTTTTATTGTATTTATATATTTTATTTTTAATAATCTTAATTTATAATTAATAATATTGATATTATCTCGAATAAATATTTAATCTCAATATAAAGATAGTAAAATAATTAAAACAATTACAATAATTAAGACGATATCTTAATTATTTTAGAAGATTATTTTATAATAGTGATATTTATTTTTTGATGATTAATTATGACTGATTTGATTTTAAATATAAAATTTAGATGGATTTATTAATATAATATAGATTTTTTACATGTAGTAGTACTGTGAATATTATTTAGTTGTTATCTTCATTTATTATTAGATCTGAATCTACTAGATGAATTTACTATTTATTTTTCTAGTCTAGATAAGAGTATCTCTGTTATATTTATTTTTCAAAAAACGATTTGTCTTAATTAAATACATTTAAGATTTATCTTAATTAAATACATTTAAAATTAAATTTAATAGCAAAAAAGTTTAATGCGTTTACTTAAATAGCTCTATTTTTAGTTAATAGATTACTTAATAAAGAAAAAATCTATTGTCATTACAATAGATTTTTTCTTTATATCGAACTAAAAGAGATGGGGAAAGATGAATAATGCAATTAAAATCAAGATATAGTAAAATTCATAAATTAATAATAGAAGATCTATTTAATACAAAAGCGTAGCAGATAGATTATTTTATAATAAAATAAAAGTATCTTATTGGTAGTATCATCTTAAAGTCTTAATACCTACTGGTACCAATTCTAGAATTATAACTTTCATGTTTGATACGGAATTATAGTTATCTTCTTCTTATCTAAATAATAGAAATTAATATTTTACTTAAGTTTTATAAAAATATTCTACATAAATGGAATTATAGTGTAAATTGAGTTATGCATTTAACATGTAAATAGACTTTATATGAAGATATTAAGATATATAACTATATATTAATAATAACAAAATAGATCTTGCTATCATGGTCAGATCTAAAATATATATAATATAAGGACCGTAAAGGATATGATAAAATATTGCCATATACGTCGAGCATTGCTTAGTGTGTCCAATAAAGTAGGTATTCTTGAGTTTGCTCAAGAGTTATCTCAAAGAGAGATCGAGATATTTTCTACTGGAGGTACTGCTCGTTTTTTATCTGATGCCGGTTTATCTGTTACTGAAATATCCGATTATACTGGAGTACCAGAAATGATGGGTGGACGTTTAAAAACGCTGCATCCTAAAGTTCACGGTGGAATTTTAGGTCGTCGTGATCAAGATAATAGTTTCATGACTGCATATGGAATTTTACCTATTGACATGGTAGTTGTAAATTTATATCCGTTTCAAAAGGTAACATCTCATGGTGGTACGTTAGATTCTGCGATTGAAAATATTGATATCGGTGGTGTAGCTATGATGCGTTCTGCTGCTAAAAACTATAAAGATGTAGCCATTGTGATAGAAAGCAGTGAATATAGAAATATTTTAAGAGAATTAGATAAAAATAATAATGCACTTACCGAGAATACTAGGTTTCGTTTAGCAATAAAAGCATTTGAATACACTGCAGAGTATGATAGTCATATCGCGAATTATTTTAAAAAATTAACTGTAGAGTGTAATAGCAATACAAGTAAATCACCTGATCGTTTTCCAAATATTTTGCATCTAAATTTTACTAAAAAGCAGGATATTCGCTATGGTGAAAACAGACATCAATTAGCAGCTTTTTATGTAGAAAACACCAACATAGAACCGTCAGTATCTACTGCACAGCAAGTTCAAGGAAAAGAGCTCTCATATAATAATATTAACGATACCAATACTGCCTTAGAGTGCGTAAACGGGTTTGATCAACCCGCGTGTGTCATTATCAAACATGCCAATCCTTGTGGCGCTGCATTAGGTCATAATATTATTGATGCATATATACGTGCTTATCAAACTGATCCAGATTCTGCCTTCGGAGGAGTGATTGCTTTTAATCGCGCTTTAGATGCGACTACCGCGCGGGAAATTATTAATCGACAATTTGTAGAAGTTATAATTGCTCCATTTGCTAGCGAAGATGCTTTAAAAATCACTGCTATTAAAAAAAACCTTCGTGTTCTAATTTGTGGAAAATGGCGTGCTCAACAAAAAAATCTAGATTTAAAAAGTGTATATGGTGGTTTATTAGTTCAAGATTATGATATTGAACTAATAAATAAACAAAAATTACGTATTGTGAGTCAGCGTGCAGCTACTACAAAGGAGTTAAGTAATGCGCTATTTTGCTGGAAGGTAGTAAAGTTTGTCAAGTCTAATGCTATTGTCTATGCATGTGATCACAGGACTATCGGTATAGGATCCGGTCAAACAAGCCGCGTTTATTCAGTAAAAATTGCTGCAATGAAGGCTGCGGAGGCAGGTTTGAACATAGAGGGATCGGTTATGGCATCTGATGGGTTTTTTCCGTTCCGTGATAGTATTGATATTGCTTCTGATCACGGTGTAACCTGTATAATTCAACCAGGTGGTTCTATACATGATGATAAAATCATAGCTGCCGCTGATGAACATAAGATGGTTATGATATTTACTGATGTTCGTCATTTTTGTCATTAATGATCATTATTTTTAGCAGGAGTATTAATCATTGATTATATACACTGCATTATATATTAACCATTTGATCATTATCAATACCACATTCTAATTTTTATGTAAAAATGTTTTTTATCTAAAATTATAAAGTAATATATTATACAATAATTATTGTATGAGTAAAAAATGTTTTTAAGGATAGGGTTCTAAACTAATAGTGAATATATAAAAGATATGCTTAATATCAATTAACTAGTTTTTTAAATACTTTTATATGTTATTATTTTTTAATACTTTAATAAATCACTTTAATAAATCATATGCATGTAACTATATATTTCTATTTTAGATAAGATGTTAATAACTTTTTAATTATAGAGTTTTTATGAATAAAATTTTTCATTTTAATATTTTTATGAGGTGTTTTGATAATATTTAGAGATTTAACTGTGCATAATTACTAAAATCGTTTTATAAAATTAAAGTTATTGTTTTCGCAAGAGATTAAAGATAGTGTTTTAAACAAGATTAACTAATAAACTTATATGATGATATATGATAAATATCATCGTATGATAGAAATATCATTTCTATGATACTTAATCTCAATTTCAAAAAAAAACAGTGCAACTATATATTGAATAGTGCGATTGTTAACAGTGAATATTAAATAGATCATAATTATAGCTATTATTCCATAAATTTTTCTGAGAATAATTTTTTTAGCAAATGAGTTGAAGATGAAAATTCTAGTAATCGGCAATGGTGCTCGTGAGCATGCACTGGCATGGAAAATATCGCAATCAAAATTAGCAACTAAAATATTTGTCGCGCCAGGTAACGCTGGAACTTCGTTAGAGCCTATGCTAGAGAATATATCTATTCAGTCTACTAATCTTCGAAAATTATTGTCTTTTGCAATTTCTGAGGAGATTGATCTAGTAATTGTTGGTCCTGAAGCACCTTTATTGCTCGGTATAGTAGATGTATTTCGTGAGGCTGGTATTAAAATCTTTGGCCCTACTCAGGCAGCAGCTGTATTAGAAGGCTCAAAGGTATTTTCTAAGAGATTTTTAGTACGTCACGGTATTCCAACAGCTGCATATAATGACTTTACTGAGGTTACACCGGCGGTTCAGTATGTACGTGATCAAGGTGCTCCCATTGTAATCAAAGCTAATGGGTTAGCTGCTGGAAAGGGAGTAATAATTGCTGACACATTGAAAAATGCAGAATTAGTAATAAAAAGCATTTTATGTGAGAATGTATTTGGTTCGGCGGGTAACCGTATTGTAGTGGAAGAATTTTTAGAAGGAGAAGAAATTAGTTTTATCGTTATGGTTGATGGTAAAAATATTTTGCCAATGGCAACTAGTCAAGATTATAAGCGAGTAGGTGATAAAAATACGGGGTTAAACACTGGTGGTATGGGGGCTTATTCTCCAGTAAAGTTAGTGACGGATGAAATGCATCAGCGTATTATGACTGAGATCATTTGCCCTACTGTGCACGGGATGATGTCAGAAGGATCTCCTTATACAGGGTTTTTATATGCAGGTTTGATGATTGATCGTTATAACCAGATCAAAGTTATTGAATTTAATTGTCGTTTAGGCGATCCAGAGAGCCAGCCTATTATGTTTCGTTTAAAATCTGATTTAGTGGATTTGTGTCTTTCGGCAATAAATGGAGAACTAGACCAGCGATCTATTATTTGGGACCCTCGTCCAGCAGTTGGACTAGTTCTTGCCTCTGGAGGTTATCCTAAAAAGTATGTTAAAGGTTACAAGATTCATGGTCTTCCTTGCTCAGGGATATTAGGTTGTAAAGTTTTTCACGCTGGCACTGCATTTCAGGATGGCGCAATAATTACTGATGGTGGCCGTGTGTTATGCATAACCGCATTAGGAGAAAATATTCTTGAAGCCAAGAATCATGTTTATCAAGTAGCTAGTCTCATCTCCTGGAAGGATAAATTTTTCCGTACAGATATTGCTGATCGAGTTTAAGAGAAGCATCATCAAAACAAAAACAGTTAGTTTATTCATAATAGCTTGTGTGCTTTTTTTTTGTTAGCTCTTTTTTAAAAAAAATGACTCTATTTTATTTTAATTAAAATACGATATTAATCAATAAAGATTATCAGTCTTGTTATTGTTAATTACTAAACATATTAGGTAATTATGATTACTAATCGATCTATAACTTTTTTCAATCTTTTCTTTATAATGTGTTGAAATATACTTGATTAGATTGGTTGATTAAAAATTACACACAGTTACTGTTTTATAACAACTGTGTTTAAAATAAAGAATTATTTTTTATGTATATTTGAAAATTAGTGATTTTATGATTTTCTGTATTACTTATCATCAGAAAATTATACGAAAGATACTTAGTAATTCTAACTATTATAGAATAATTTTAATAATTTTGATAATTTAAATAATTTAAATAATTTTTAGCGAGCAAAATAATATTTTTATGCAGAAATGAAAGAGTATATAAAAAAATATTAGACATTTTTTATCTCTTTGATGTTATATTAAGATTAATATAGCAATATGTAATCAGAATAAATAATTTGTGATATTATTATTAATAATAAAATCGATAGTTTTAATTTTTAATATCATTAAATGTGTTAAATTATAACTGATATATTGAATCAAGTTTTTATAGAGAATATTATTCTTAGTTATTTAATTTACTCAAATTATAAATTTAATTAGATTTTGAATCTAAATATGCAACATATTAATAGAAAATAATTTCATATTTTAAATAATTGATGAAAATCAAGAATATATATCTCCATTTATTATTTAATAAATTAAATCGAAATTAATTTCGATTGAAATAAGAATTTTGATATACACAATGTATGTAGTATAGATTTTGATCTATAAAATTCTTTACAGTATTTTAAAAAATGGTTATTGAATATCTATGTTAATATAAACGAAATACTAAAGTAGTTCAGTGAATAGGGTGGCTATATTTACATGAGTTTTTAGATGATAAATAATAAAATTAATACAACTAATTAAGATACTTTAAAAACTAAAGATAGATTGTAGTAAAAATCTTTATTTTTATTTTTATTTGAAGAGGTTTTCAAGAAATTATCGAATAGTAATAAATTAATTATATTAGAAGAATATTGAGCACATAGTATATATAAAACAATAAAAATAAAGAAATATCGTAAGCATCTTATATATTATAATTATAAGAATAGTGTTCTATTTTTATTTCAAGTAGTTATAACACCTATATTGTTTGTAGTTGATATTGAAAATTATAAAATACTCTAGATATTATGCTTAAATTATCAAGGCATCTTTTTGGATGGTTAATAAATATAAAATATCATCCATGAGTAGATTAGAATAATCATATTATATATTATGGTATTTATAAAATGAGATTTTATCGATAAATATTTTAATAAAATTAATTCTGATTTTTTGAAATTCTTTGTATAATACAATAATTTCTGAATTCAAAAATCTAGATAAAATAATTACTAAAAATCTTCTTAAAATTTTAAAATTAAATCAATCTATAGAAAAAGTGTCAGAGTAAAACTGATAATCTTTACTATTTATATACTAGCTTTACTAGGTTATGAACTAGTGATTAAATTTATTTATTATTACTATAAATTTATTAATGAATTTTGTGATAGATACAATCTCAAAACAAAACGATAATATTATTATATTAAGTTTCTAAATGTGAAAACGTGTATTTATTTTAATTAATTTATAATTAAAAATTAAGGCATTCTAACCATATAGATGGAATATTCTAACCAATAGATGGAATATTCTGACCATAATAGATCTCTCTCATTTCTTTCCAGAGCAGATTAGTAATCCGTTTATGTTCTTGCGCACCTAAGTCTTCTAATCTGGAATTAAAAAGATAATGTCTAAGGTCAAATTTTTTTAAAAGCATCTTCGTGTGGAAGATATTTTCTTGGTAAACATTTACATCTAACATATCATGCATTGCTTTTATGTCTTCTGACATAAAATTTTGTATTGAATTGATTTCATGATCCATAAAGTGCTTAACCCCATTTATATCACGAGTAAAACCACGCACCCGATAATCTATAGTAACAATATCAGATTCAAGTTGATGAATTAAATAGTTTAAGGCTTTTAATGGTGAGATTACCCCACAAGTAGATACTTCAATGTCAGCACGAAAAGTACATAAATCTCCTGCAGGATGACTTTCCGGGTAAGTATGAACACATATATGACTTGTATCAAGGTGTGCAATTATTGAACTCGGTAAAGGGCCAGGATACTCAGATATGTCAATATCACGTGGGTCAATAAGTTCCTCACTGACTAACATAGTCACACTAGCACCTTGCGGTTCATAATCTTGACGCGCAATATTTAGTATACTAGCACCAATAATTGAGCAGGTTTTACTGAGAATTTCGGTTAATCGATTAGCGTTGTATTGTTCATCAATATATGCAATATACCCGTCACGTTCCGCGTTAGTATTAGCATAACAAATATCATAGATACAAAAACTTAGGCTTTTTGTTAGGTTATTGAAACCATGTAGTTTTAGCTTTTGCAAGTGATTTTCCTTAAAATACTAACTAGTATTAGAGCATATTTAATAAATATTGTGGAAGAGCAAAGCTATGAGCATGGATTTTTGGATTGTAATATCGGCACTGGATACCTGATTGTTTATAGCGATTTATTAACGTATGCATATCTACTTGACGAAGTAAAGAATTATTACTTGCCCAAGAAAAGATCATAATACCGCCATAATAGGTTGGGATAGTAGCCTGATAGAAACTAACATCACTAAAATAATTCTTGAGTTTTTTATAGCTCTGAATTGCTGTGTCATATTGTAAAAAACAGACGCCATTTTGTGCTACAAAAATACCACCATCATTTAAGTGATTTCGACATCCTTGATAAAAATCTGTAGTATATAGACTTTCCCCTGGTCCGATAGGATCAGTAGAGTCAGAAATAATTATATCAAATTTTTCATGGGTTGTTTGAACAAAATGAGCTCCATCATCAATGATTAGTTTTAATCGACAATCCTTATAGGCGCCAGCATTATGCTTTGGTAAGTATTTTTGACATAGTTCTACTACGCCGTAATCTATTTCAACCATTGTAATTTGTTGGATGTTTTTATAGCGACTCACCTCACGCAGTATAGCTCCATCTCCTCCGCCAATAATTAATACATGACGCGGTGAGTGATGCGCAAGCAAAGGGACATGTGACATCATTTCATGATATATGAATTCATCATATTCAGTAGTCTGTACTATACCATTTAGCACCATAATACGACCTAAGGTTGTATTTTCAAAAATCATCAAATCTTGATAATGAGTTTTTTCATGATAGAGAATTTTATCAATAGAAAAATGTTGCCCTATTCCAGAGTAAAGTGCTTCAAACCATGTATTATTAACATCCATAAAAGTTCTCCTTTACTATTAACAGAGCATGTATTAAGTAGCTATGTATAACTATAGGTAAAAAATTAATAGATATGTGCTATGCAGAATAGTGAGTTTCTAGAAAATTTTTTAATTATATAATATTAACCTGCTATTGAGGTTGATCCCTAGATCTGAATAAAGATGTAACTCTTATTATACTATAGCGTAATTATTTTAACGTAGAACATTTTTCTAGTATTATAGTTTTTATAAAATTTTCTGTATAATAATTTTAAGAAATAGAAGCTAATTTTTTCGATAACTCTATCTTATTTTTTAATATAACTATATATGTATAGTGAAGCTTCATCTATCATGATATAGATGGTCAGAAGCTTTTATTGTTAGAATAGTATAAGGATATTATAAACTACCGTTATACATTTTTAGAAGTATTGATAAGTGATATACACTTTATATGTCTCTGTTTTTCAAAAATTCAGTTACAAAACTACAATAGTAGTATAGAGATTTTAAAAAATAGAGAGTGATCTATTAAATACAAAAAATGTAGAATACCTAATGATCCAGGATACTATATTTGTATAGTACTTATATGATTCCTTGCGGTACAGAGTTTTTATGTATGATTAAACACTATAAACAATAGCTATTGAGTTATGCAAAACGTATTGGGTATGTCATACATGTAGTAAATTACAATGCATATTTTTAGAGAAACCTTCAAAATATATTGGCTTGTACAAAAGAATCAAGAGTAAATATTTTTAATACTTATATTGGTCTTTTATACCTAAGAATGTAAGAAAAAATCAGATTTATCATGATGAATAGCTTTTGTACAGAACATACTGACACAGATGCATTATGGTTCATAGCGAATAATTATTAATAATTATTCGCTAGACGAGCAATAATGCTACGCGTTTTTATCCTCACCGTTACAATGACCACCTCTATGATATCGGTGACACGATAAAGTATCACGTTGTTATTTTTTACATAGCCATGAGTGTGACTAAATACGAGATCATGATGTTCTTCTTCGATAAGAGAAGCAGGAATAAATGCTGTTGCACCATTATCTTGCAATCGAACGCGCATACCACCTTTTGATATATCAATCACTTCGGCGCTAAATTTTTTAGCAGTACCAACTGATTTTTGTAAAAAACGTGAGTACAGTAAATCGCTTATATCTCTTTCGGCCATACGGTTTTGTCGGCGACGTTCAGACATTTTTCTTGTTAGAGCATTACTGGGTCGTACACCATTTTCACCTTTAATAATAGCTTTTATTAAGCGATGGTTTAACATATCTCCATATTTTCGAATAGGAGATGTCCAGGTTGCATACACTTCTAGGCCTAGACCAAAGTGCGGACCTGGGGTAGTTTTAATTTCAGATAATAACTGAAAGCGTTGAATACGAGTATTAAGAAAATGGTTTGGCTGAGCATTTAGTTGTCGGCGTAATATGCGAAATCCGTCCAATGTTGCCATCTCTGTTGGATGAATGTCGATGCCATGATTAGCGAGCATTGTGGCTGCTTGCTCTCTATGCATTGGGTCAAATCCAAGATGAACATTATATATACCAAAACCAAGTTGATCACTCAGTAATTTAGCGGCACAAATATTTACAAGAATCATAGATTCTTCAACAATACGGTTTGCAATGCGTCGATGTTCAGCAATAATATCTAGAACTTCTCCTTTTTTACTTAATAAAAAACGAAAATCTGGGCGATCTTGAAATAAAAGCGCATGTTTTTGTCGCCATTGGTTGCGTGATCGGCACAGCCTATTAAGCAGATTTATTTGTTGAGAAATTATTGTATTTTTTGGTTTCCAGTTACTTTTTTGAGGATCTTCCAGCCAATCAGAAACATTGTTATAGATAAGTTGAGCTTTAGAAGTAATCCAAGCAGCAAAGAACTGGACATCGCTATCAGGTGTTCCATTAGAAGAGATTATAACTTGACAAGCAAGAACTGGTCTCCGTTTGTTTGGGAGTAAAGAACAGACATCATGTGATAAATAGCGCGGTAGCATTGCAATATTCAAACCAGGTAAGTAATTAGTAAATAATCTCTCAGCAGCTACAGTATCAATTGCGCTACCAGAAGATATATAGGCGGTCGGATCAGCAATAGCAACAATAAGTTTTAGGTGACCATGTCCAATGTCTTCTATATATAATGCATCATCTATATCCTCAGTGCTAGCACTGTCGATAGTGATAAAAGGCATTTTAGTGAGATCTTTGCGGTCTAGAGTTTCATCTAGCATCTCTGTTGGGGATTCTATATTTGGTGCGTCACGTTCAAGATTATAACGCGCCAGGGTGATCCACCATGGAGCTAAATCATTTTTTTCATTGGTTATAAACTCGATAATTTCAGCGAAAAAGTTTTGGCTTCCTGTAAGTGGATGATGAAGCATTTCTGCTATCGTCCAATCACCTTCCTCTAAAGGATATCTTATGAGATGCGCACTTGGTTTGCACTGGATAGACTGCTTTAGTAAGGGGCGCTCTGGTATGATAAATAAACGGTTATTTTTTTTTTCTATTCGCCCAATAAAACGTTTTAGAAAAGGTTGTATAAGTTTTTCCGGATATGCAATCAGCCGATCGTTTTCATGTTTAATGCTTGCCATTATACGATCACCATTCATAACTTTTTTCATAAATAGTGGTGGAATAAAACAATTTTTTTGTTGATTGATTTCTAGAAAGCCAAAATCTTTTTCTGTGCTTTTTACTACACCCTCTACGTATCTAGTTTTTAATTGGAGAGTTTTTTTTAGCTGCACTAATAATGGGTTATCTTGTAGCATGATTGAAATAGATCTTATGGGTTTTTATAAGAAAGTAAGCTATTATAAAGTGAGATCCGTTTTAAATCAAGATATAAACTCAATAAAGAAACATACGTACTTATTATATATATAATGAAGCGTGCTTTATTTAAAAATAAGATTAAACTGTTTTATGGTTTTTCATATTTTCAGAGATATTGATATTATATATTATTATATAATCAATAACAGTTCAAAAATCCTCTTTTGTTTTAGAAAAGTAATTTTGTGTAGCCAGTTATCATGTCTATACGTTCGTATGTTATATTCTAACTTTTTTAAGATATATTTTTAATTAAATAATTGCTTTAAATTACTGTAAATCTTTTATATATTTTTATTACTGTTTAAATTCAAAGGGTAGCTTTTTCCTTAAGATAAATAAACTAATTATTACATGTATTTTTTCATATATTTCTTGAATCTTATCCAATCATCTTTTCAAAATTAGCCTTATATTTATATTATAAAGTAAAATATTGTAAGAATAATCAATTGAATATATATATTTTTTATATAATATACTAATTAGTTTATTATATAAAGCTTATATTTACTATGTAAACTTTTTAAACATTATACCTCCTAACCCCAGATAAACCATAAAATTATAAATTTTCACATATTTATATATTATGGAATATTTTTTTAAAAAAGATTTTAAATTATGGAGACAAGTAGATTTATTGATAATTGATTTTACTGTTCTAAACAGTATTAACAACTATTACTATGCTATAATAGGTATTGATAATAGGAGTTCATGAGCTGACTGATGATAATATAGATATAAATAAAAATTAGAGGAGCACATGTAGGAGGCGGATAAAAACTTAAGTTATTCATAATTTTATGAAAAAATAAATTAAAATCTAGCTTTATCATTTTCAAAAAATATCATCTATTTTATCTTTATCATAATACAGTAGGGGGTAGATTTTTCTGAATTTTCTGTGAGTTAATCTCTGGATTTAAATTTTACGCATAGTAAATCTTACATTGGTTCCTATTTTTAGAAAATAATTATTTATAAATAAAATGTAATTCTATTTATAAATAATATAGACTAAAGGTTGGGGATTATTATTCATAATATATGTTATGATCATGTCAAGAAGAGTCTTTATAATATATTTTTATAAACATTCACTAAGTAAAAGTAATGAAAAATAATTTATTGTTAGAAACCAGAGCTTTTATTAATTATTCTTGCACATCATCAACATGAAGCATGATCTATAGTATCATACATGCTTATTTTTGTGATATTTATATATTATATATTAAAAATAGACATAATTATAGATTAATGTGACAAATATTATATACAGTAATGTTACTGACACTCTTGCTTTTTTCTTTAATATAGGTCAAGTGTGTGACCTATCGAAGCTACAAATCTATAAGGAGCTAATTTATGCGTCATTATGAAATTGTTTTCATGGTGCATCCTGATCAAAGCGAACAAGTTCCTAGCATGATTGAGCGATATTCTGCTATCATCAGTGCTGTTAAAGGTACTGTGCATCGATTAGAAGATTGGGGGCGTCGTCAGTTGGCGTACCCAATTTATAAATTACAAAAAGCTCATTATGTTTTAATGAACATAGAAGCTACACAGGACGTTGTTGATCAGTTAGAAAATCAATTTAGATTCAATGATTGCATCATTCGTGCCATGGTTATACGTATGAAAAAAGCAGTCACTGAAGCATCTCATATGGTT
This sequence comes from Candidatus Erwinia haradaeae, assembly GCF_900698885.1. GTDB lineage: Bacteria > Pseudomonadota > Gammaproteobacteria > Enterobacterales > Enterobacteriaceae > Erwinia_E > Erwinia_E haradaeae_H. Next base: position 777,197 of record NZ_LR217705.1, on the reverse strand, counting down.
AGAGTAAAAGATGATCGGCGGGAGCACCGAGAGGATGTTGCAAATGAAATACCTCATGATTTGGAGACTAGGAATACTGAAGGATAATTATGCCAGGTAGAGATAATTTGGTGATTTTTTCTGGAACTGTGTGCAAGGAGCCCAGGAGATCAGTGAGTCCGTCAGGGATACCGCATTGTCAATTTATTCTTGAGCACCACTCAAGGCATATAGAAGCCGGCTTGAATCGGCGGGTTTGGTGCTGGATGCCAATAGTTATTAATGGTCAGGTTGAGCAAAATATATCTCAATGTATAGTAATTGGGGTAATATTGAATATTCAGGGTTTTCTTTGCTCTTATAAAGGGCGTCATGGATTGTATAAAATTGTATTACATGCTAAAAAGATTGAACTCATAGAGTCTGGAGAGTAGCTATATGGCACGTTATTTCCGTCGTCGTAAGTTTTGCCGTTTCACTGCCGAAGGGATTCAAGAAATTGATTATAAGGATATTGCTGTGTTAAAAAATTATATTACAGAAAGTGGTAAGCTTGTACCAAGCCGTATTACTGGCACACGAGCAAAATATCAACGCCAGTTAGCTCGCGCAGTAAAGCGAGCTCGTTATTTATCCTTGTTACCATATACTGATCACCATCAATAAATAACAGAACTATTTATTTAGTACTTGAAGAGGCTATGGTTATGCAAGTAATTTTACTTGATAAAATAGTGAATTTAGGAAGTTTAGGAGAGCATATTAATGTGAAGTCAGGGTATGCTCGCAACTTCTTAATTCCACATGGTAAGGCTGTGCCTGCTACGAAAAAAAATATTGAATTTTTTGAAATTCAACGTGCAGAGTTAGAAGCTAAAGTTACTAGGATTCTTTTTATAGCTCATCAGCGTGCTAAGAAGATCAATGAGTTAAAAATGGTCACGCTTCTGTCTAAAGCAGGTAATGAGGGCAAATTGTTTGGATCTGTTGGTATTCGTGATATCGCGGAAGCCGTGACTAAGGCTGGTGTTGAAGTGATTAAAAGTGAAGTTCGTTTACCACATGGTGTATTAAGAACAATTGGTGAGCATGTAGTAAACTTTCAGCTGCATGCTGAAGTATTTGCTCAACTTATTGTTAATATAACACCTAAGATTTAAAGATTGAAAAACTATTTTCATTTTATCGAAAACTTTAATGGATTTATTTTTCTATTTAATCAAAGTTTCAGATAATTCTATACAAGGATATTTGCTGATAAAGTGCTCTCTTTGATTTAAATAAAATACTTATTAATATAAAATAAGATTTAATGAGTAGTGTATTGCTAGTATCATGGGTTACATAGATTATCTAATATAATAGTATAATAGCTATTTTTTTAAGATGCGTTTTCATAAGAGATTTTTGTTTATAGAATATTAACCTTTATATTAGAATTTTTATAAAGGAACATTAGATTTTAACCGACTTTAATCTAGGAAATTTAATCTAGGAAAGCTCAGAATTTAATGTTCCATTTATAATTATGCATATAATAATTATATTTTCAGATAGATATTATCTATAGATAACCTGTTATGGATATATATATGGCGGAGCGGACGGGACTCGAACCCGCGACCCCCTGCGTGACAGGCAGGTATTCTAACCAACTGAACTACCGCTCCATGCTATTTAATGCATTCATTAAATCTTTTATGTATCATAAATGGGATTAGAATATTCGTCAATAATTTTATATAGTAAAGTATTAGCATACTTTCATTTATTCGGAGTAGGATGCAGATCCCACAGACAGATTCCGCTTTTTTCTTTTATAAAATTTAAACGTTCTACATGAGCTATCAGTTCATCCTCAGTTGCGCGAACCACGCAAAGCTTGGCAGAAACATGAGGTGTTTGATGATTCTTTTGATTATTTTTGGCTGAATTACATGTTCCTTTCGTGAATAAAGGTAGAGTAATTTGTCCTCCAGTCATCATTAAAAACACTTCTGCTAAAATCTCTGCGTCCAGTAACGCACCATGCAGCGTTCGTTTACTATTGTCTATCTTATAACGTGTGCAGAGTGCATTTAGGTTATTTCTTTTACCAGGGAATAACTTACGAGCTATAGATAAACTATCTGTTATTTTGCAGAAAGTTTCAGTCTTCGCAATTCCTCTATACAATTTAGAAAATTCATAATCAATAAAACCAATATCGAATGAGGCGTTATGAATAACTAGTTCTCCACCTTTAATATAAGCCAAAAAATCATCAGCAATCTGTGAAAAAGTTGGTTTATCTTTTAGAAAATCATCAGAAATACCATGTATACGGAATGCCTCTGGCTCTACTAAACGATTTGGGTTTATATAAAAATGAAAGTTGTTTCCGGTTAAACGTCGATTAATTACCTCTACGGCTCCGATTTCAATAATACGATGTCCTTCATGTGGAGGACCAATGATATTCATTCCAGTGGTTTCAGTATCAAGCATAATTTGACGCATGGAATCTATTCTCTCTTAATTAGGCTCATTTATGTTAGGTTTTGTATTATACTATAATGGAGTCTTTGATCAATGCTTAAAAAGGTAGAAGTTTTTACTGATGGTTCATGTTTTGGTAATCCAGGTCAGGGAGGTTATTGTGCGATCATACGTTATGGAAGATATGAGAAAACCTTTAGTGCTGGCTTCTATCTGACAACCAATAATCGTATGGAAATTATGGCAGCAATAGTAGGGTTAGAAGCATTAACTAAACCTTGTATAGTTGTTCTTAGCACGGATAGTCAATATGTAAGACAAGGAATTACTCTTTGGATATATAATTGGAAAAAACGGGGATGGAAAACTGTTGATAATCAAAAAGTAAAAAATATTGATCTTTGGCAACGCTTAGAGAAGGCCATAATTCAACATCATATGACTTGGAAATGGGTTAAAGGACACATTGGTCATATAGATAATGAACGTTGTGATGAAATAGCTAAAACTGCAGCAGGAAATCCAACCTTATATGATTTTGGCTATCAGTTACAATCTAAATCTTCCGCATTAGACATTAGAATAGATAGCGATATTGTATAAGTTTTTATCAGGTTTTTTACTAAAACAAGTGATATCGACGCACTCTGCATACGTAGTGCACATAATATATTGTAAACATGATATGCAATGTTTTATAATATGGTATATAAAATGCTAGTTCGAAAGCACTTGATTTTAAGAAAAAGATCAATTCATCAATAATAAATGATTGTATATTAAACGTTATATAATTCAGAACTAAAATATAGAGTTTATAGTAAGAATGAGACAGAATTTAGATTCTATCTTGTGCATTATATAGAGTCGTTTTATAGATTGGAACTATTATATAACTATAAATTTTATGACAGCATTGTTTTAAAATGATCATATTGATTCGCTCAGAACTAATATTGAATTAAAGTTGAAAGCTTATTGTATAAATTATTTTTTGGAAAACAGTTAGTCAGTATTCTATATAATAGAGTGCATCACTTAATTAATTATATACTCTATAAGAGTGTATAACACTTTATTACCTATTTTCTTTCAGCATGTAATCTTTATATGGTGAACATAAGTTTTATTATATCATGATAACTTTCTAAGTAATTTTATTATGTAGAAAGAAGGATTGCTTCTATAGAAAAACTGCGGTAACCGATTTTTTTAGATGGATTACAATAATAATATTGCGTGAGAGTACAATATAAAATTAATAGATGAACCTAAATTTTTACTTTTAAAGATATTTTTAATTTTTTAAATATTGGTTTATTTACTCTATTTTAGATGTTGTAATAATACTAGATTATAATTTTTCATGGTGCAATTATGGATGCACAAAAAATAACCTTAACAAGTATCACGGCTCTGCAGGATAATTATATTTGGGTTTTAAATAACGATCATGATCAATTTTTAATTGTCGATCCAAGTGATGCTATCCCCGTTTTAGATTTGATAACAAAAAAACGCTGGAAGCTTGAAGCAATTTTATTAACACATCATCACTATGATCATATAGGCGGTGTATTAACATTGTTAACTATTTATCCTGATCTTGTTGTGTTTGGCCCCCTGGAGACCAGGTATCATGGGGCTAACATTATTATTCAACATGGAGATAATATCAATATCTTAGATATGAATTTTAGAGTAATTGGTACACCAGGGCATACTTTAGGGCATGTTTCTTATTTTTCCCATCCCTATTTATTTTGTGGAGATACGTTATTTTCTGCAGGTTGTGGAAAAATCTTCGAAGGGACATCACAGCAAATGTTTGAGTCTTTGAATAATTTAAATAGGTTACCGGAGGATACATTAATATGTGGCTCACATGAATACACTTTATCAAATTTGACTTTTTCTCATGCACTTTATCCAGAAGATTCTGACATAAGCAAATATTATTATCATGTCAAGGAGTTACGTGTCAAGAATATTAGAACTTTGCCAACAACATTAGCACATGAGAGAAAAATCAATATTTTTCTTAGAACTAAAGATATAGGATTGCAAAAAAAAGTTACCATGAATGGATCGTATTTACATGAGAGTCAGATTTTTAAACGGTTGCGTTACAAGAAAGATCAATTTCAAAAATACATATAGTATTGGTTTATATGGTATTATAATTATGGATGTGTAATCATTTATTATGATTAAGGAAGATTTATATTTTTATTCAAAGCACAAAAACTTTTTAAGTTAGAATAATGTTTAAATAATTTTATTTTTGACAAAAAATAGTCTAACCTGAAATAAATTAAAATTATTTTATGTAAAATTAACTATTATTTCTTAATAATTTAATCTTAATAATTTAAGATTAGTGTGCATATTTTGACATCATATATATTCACTTAGTGTAGGTTTTTTGGTTTTTCGCTCTGAACCGAGAGAAATCTACATTTTTACTTAAAATATTTCAGGTAAGAATTTTTCTGTGAGGTGATAAATATAGTGGAATTGTTATACGGACTTCTGATTATATTTTTCATTTAAGGCTAGAGTAAGGATTGAGGGTTATTGTGTTGAGACAAAAGATAGTTATTTTAGCTTTCTAAATTTTAGTTAGCATATGTGTTTAAGTTTGTGTTTTATATTATAATGTTTTTTTGAGAGAGCTACGATGAATATAATGGCTATTATTTTATATACTTAAAAATTGCATACTTAACACCCCAGTGGTTTATTAAGCCCACTATCTTATAGTAAAGATATATATCAAATATATACAGAAATATTCAACTCGTAAATAAGGTTGATAAATTTTCAGTTATAGAGAGATTCTTATTGAGAATGATTAACAAGCATAAATTCGATATTTTACTATCAAAACCTATTGTGGAGATGGATCCATGGACATTCAATCATGCCGTTGCTGCGGTATTTCCTGATATGATGAAACGTTCTGTTCCGGGTTATCGCTATCTTCTATCAATGATCGGACGCCTAGCTAATCGTTACGTAGAGAATAGTACCCAGGTTTATGATCTTGGTTGCTCTACAGGTGCAGTGACTATTGAAATTGAGAAAAATATTCATGGTAGAGGTTGTAAAATTATTGCTGTAGATAATTCGGAAGCAATGATCCAGTGCTGTCGTATTGACACACAGACTTTCTGTAGCACGGAGACAAAAATTGAAATAATTGAGGATGATCTTCAGAATATTGAAATTTATAACGCTTCATTAGTTGTATTGAATTTTACTTTACAGTTTTATCCAAGAGAAGCACGCCAAAATTTACTAAATGCTATATGGAGTGGGCTTAATCCATATGGTATGTTAGTTTTATCCGAAAAGTTTAGTTTTTCTGATATAAAGATTGATCATATCTTATCAGATATGCACTATGATTTTAAGCGTATGAATGGTTACAGTGATTTAGAAATTTATCAAAAACGTTGTATGTTAGATCAGGTCATGTTGACGGAGAGCCTTTCAACTCACATTCAGCGATTAAAAAGTGCTGGTTTTCAACATAATACGCTTTGGTTTCAGTACTTTAACTTTGGTTCTATACTTGCATTAAAACCAGGCCCTCCTTAATGATAAATTTTTATGATTTTTATCATATTATCTCTAAAACTCCTTTAAAGCATTGGTTAAGCACCTTGCCTGTATTTATTTCTTCCTGGCAGCGTGAACTACTACATAATTATTTAAAGTGCTGGGAACGCTCAATACAATATTTACCCAGTTTAACGCCAGCAGTTTTAAATTTATCGCATGGTGTTGTGGCGGACAAAGATCAGATAACGGAGCGTCAGCGCGAAGGAATTGAAAAGTTATTGAGAAATTTTATACCATGGCGTAAAGGTCCTTTTATGCTATATAAGGTGCATATTGACAGTGAATGGCGATCAGATTTTAAGTGGGACAGACTCTCTCCTCATATTTCCCCTCTTTTTGGTCGTTTTGTGTTAGATGTAGGTTGTGGCAATGGTTATTATATGTGGCGCATGCTTGGTCATGGTGCGCATCTGGTTGTTGGGCTTGATCCAGTACCTCTTTTTTTGTATCAGTTTGAAGCAATACGAAAATTACTAGGTCGTGAGAAGAAAGTGCATTTAATACCTCTAGGTGTAGAAAAGTTACCTCCTCTTAAAGCATTTGACACGGTATTCTCTATGGGAGTGCTCCATCATCGTCGTTCTCCGTTTGACCACTTGCTTCAACTGAAAGCACAGCTAGTAAAAGGCGGTGAGTTGGTATTAGAAACATTGGTCATAGAAGGTGATAATTGTAGTGTTTTAGTACCTCAGAAACGTTATTCTCGAATGAATAATGTATATTTTATTCCATCTAGTAAAGCACTGAAGAGGTGGATAGAAAAGTGTGGTTTTTTAAATGTACGCATTGTTTCTAATATTATCACAAGTACTAAGGAGCAAAGGAGCACAAATTGGATGCCCAGCGCATCTTTGTCCGACTTTCTTGATCCAAAAGATCAAACAAAAACAGTAGAAGGATATCCTGCTCCGCAGCGTGCTATATTGATTGCAACGGCAGGTTCTTAAAGAGAAAGACCTGAAAATTTATGTATTAATGAAAGGAATTTTATCTTTTTAGTTGTCACTAACGGATAATTTCTGTAGTTCGATTTTTATCGTATAGCCAATCTTTCTAATAATATTATCAAGTTATATTATTGTGATGAGTATAAAATTAATATAATTATAATGATAATTATGATATCAGCATAGTATATAGAATTAAGATGAAATTTTTCTTTACTTTAATTTTGGTTTCGATTAATGGGTGTATATGATATTTTAATAAAAAGATTTCCCTTGATATTTATATATCATATTTGATGTTGTGGATTTTTTATAAAAAATTATGAATTAAAACAAAATCTCTTAATTAATTAAAAATACATTTAGATATGCATCTAATCTATATGAAGTGTAGTTACATTGCTCTTTTGTTTAAAATTACATGTCAGTTATATTATGTTAGAGAAGATACATATCAATAATTAATTGGCCCATAATGACTCCTCTAATAAAAACTTGTAACGCTTCAGGATGTGGAAATATTTTAAATAACATCATAAATATGTAATATACGATGTAATTTTTAATAAAAGGGTAGAGGTATTTGGATATATCTAGTCTTCTAAATGTAATTCAAAAATGTTGTGTATGATTTTTTTCGTTTTCTATAAATCACAAGATTCTAGATGCATAGAATCTATATTAGCTTATGAAATTAGCCAATGTATGACCGATTGTATACTGGTTAATATTCTAGCTAAGGATCTGTATTTAAATAAAATGATAGAATTTTTATGCAATAAGAGTTTTAGTGTTTTTAACATATTAACATATATATAACTATTAATAATATCTATTAATAATTTAATATATTCTTGTACAATGTATTTTGCAAGATGAAAATTGAATTACATTTTTAATAAAAGTATATTACAAGATAAAATTCAGAGTGAACTGTGACACTTAAAAAAGTTTAAAAGGGTATGCATTTTAAATTTTATATGAAATCTTATTGATTTTAAATTGACTTGCTTTGTCGTTATAAGCACGTAATAGAGTAGTATTTTTTAAGTTTTTATTTAAAACAGCTTGCACCCAAATTATGTTGTTTTTGATTTGGCATGCAGCAAGAATTATTCCAGAACGTCTCCAGTAATCACCGATTTTTATTTCTAATTTGTCATTGGGTGCTAAAATTTTACCCGAGATTCCGGATAGCCAATATAATGCACGCTGATTAGAATTACGAAATGTAGCACGTGCCACCACCTCTTGTCCTATATAGCATCCCTTTTTGAAATTGATGGCGTCTAATGCATGCAAGTTAAGAGCTTGAGGAATAAACTTTCCAGTTGTACTGCTTTCTATAATTGGTATACCCGCCTCAATATCTAGAGCTAGCCATTGTAAACTATTATTGAAGTGTGCTTTATCTTTAAGATGTTTAATAAACATATTGGCTTTTTCTATTGTTGTTACTAGGATAAATCGTTCTTGTGGTCTTTTAAACCATAGTAGCGTACTATTTTCTTGCTGAGTCACTGGTGATAAAATGTCTGGAATGGTATCAAAAAAACCATCTAATGCATCCTTAGCTTGGATGCCAGCTATACCTAAAAGTATAGCCTGATCATCTACAGCTAGCATGATTTTAGAAAAGATTGCATATTTTTTGAATTCATTTAATTGCTGATGATATAAGCTACGGCGCACGATATACGTTAATTGATTACCTCGGTGAAATAAGCATAAATTACTCCATGTTTTTCCATAAGGACTGCAATGAGCGGCATAGCGATGCTGGTTTAGACGTAAGGAGGTAACATCTAGTGTTAACTGGCTTTGCAAATAGCTGATACGTTCATCACCAATAACATTTATTACAACCCATTGTTCTAACGATATTACAGTAAGTGGAAGTTTTTTTGAAGTTAGTAGTGGTTGAGGCAAAAAAGGAATGCTTGGCATTATTGAAATCCTTATTAATTCATATTCCCTTGTATTTGTATTATATTACTTATGTGTAATATTTATATATTATAATTAATTTTAATAAGTGATATTAAAAATTTTATTTGTAATACACTACATGGTTAAAATCACAGAGAATAAAATAATATTAATTTTCTCTGAAAATCAGGAATGAATAATATTCATGAATCATTCATGTAATTTTTAAGAAAATTCATAAGTGGTATAAAATTATTAAACCTTATGATGTTGGAGGTATTTGTTTATTTTTAATTTTTAAGTAGAGATATCACAAGCATTAACTATATAATATATAATGAATAATAAATCTGATATGTATATAAAACATCAAAATACTTAGTTATTTTTATTTTGGTAATATACTGAAATATGAACCTTGTGAAAAATATTGTCTTAATAAAGGTTTATTTATAATATGTTCCAAATAGAATTAGATGTTTAGTATTAACCATTGTAATATTTTTTAAGAGATTAAGCTATTGGCTAATAACTTCTAGTAGGTGATTTTAATTTTTAAGTTTTAATATATGCTTTTAATCATATATGCTTTTAATTCTTGATATTTATATACTATTAACATGAAAAATAAAATCTATATATTTAATACCAGATACATGTAATTCTACATGATTTTTTATGATTAATCTTATGGTATGGTAATTTTACTAAAATGATTATTTTTGGATTTTTATTTTTATTTTATGAAAATATTTCTAGTTTATTTATGTATTGCAGCATCGATAATTCAATAATGAACATTATTTCAGAATAGCTATTTGTATCATATTTAAGAGATTGAAATAATTTGGAGGTATGTTCTCTAACATTTCTTTTTTACATTGTGTTGTGATACAGATCAGATTAATAAAACTCAATCAAACTAAAGATGTATTACAATACATTATGTGTGTACGAAGCTATGCATTTGTAATTTGAAGATAATATTTTTTATAAAATAAAAATACAGACGAGACAAAGAATATTATTCTATAAGTACATATTTATATTTTATAGAGTTTTACTCTAAAAGAGAGCGACATTTTTAATACATTCAATTATCCAATAAGATATCTAATGCTTAGCATGCAGCACTTACAGAATCACCATATTTTAAATATTACCTAGATGCATGGTGATTTTAGTGTTTTATTTTTATATAAAAATGAAAGACTAGAATAAGAATATTGTTATCTGAAGCATCAATTTAGGCCTCTTAAAATAAGCATATCAATAATATTAATCTAAAATAAGCAAATAGTATAAATATTTTTATTTATACTTATATTTTATACATATTATATATTTTAAATTTTATGAAAAAGCTATAAAGAGATGTAAATAGGCCGTATTATTTAATTATGTACACTGTTTATGGTATTAGAAATTCTATGATTTATAGAGGTTGTGTTTTTATTTTTTTTGATATTTACGATAAAATAAATTTTTTGATTTTTCTACATATGGATTTTTTGCTTCTTTAAATTGCACACGAATAGGTGTGCCTGTTATATTTAAAGAACGTCTAAAATAGTTTATTAAGTACCGTTTATAAGAATCTGGTAGGTTTTGAACTTGATTTCCGTGTATCACGATCACAGGAGGATTATAACCACCAATATGAGCATATTTTAGCTTAGCTCGCCGAGTAGTAACCAGTGGCGGTTGGTGATCCTTAGTTGCTTGCTGCATAATGCGAGTCAGCATAGATGTATGAATTTGTCGTGTTGCACAAGCATAAGCTTCAGTAATAGAGTTAAATAGAGGTAATAGGCCACTGCTAGTTATTGCGGAAATAAAGTGAACTCTTGCATAGTTAATAAAGCTAATACGAGAATCTATCATCTTTCTTACTTTATGACGAAAAGAGTTTGATAGAATATCCCACTTATTAACTATAATAATTAAGGATCGTCCGCTATTAAGAATAAATCTTAAAATTGAAAGGTCTTGATCTGATACACCTTCTTTTGCATCAAGCACAAGAAGTACTACGTTAGCGTTTTCAATTGCCTGTAGCGTTTTAATAACAGAAAATTTTTCTATAGATTCTGTTAACTTTCCGCGTTGTCGTACTCCAGCCGTATCAATTAAAATGTACTGACGATTCTTATGTACCATCGGAATATGTACACTATCACGGGTAGTACCAGGAAGATCCCCAACGATCACTCGTTGCTTACCTAAAAGAGCATTAGTTAGTGTTGATTTACCTACATTAGGTCTACCGACGATTGCTATTTTAATAGGTAGATTGATGGAATAGGCATCAGTGTGTATTGATTGCATACCTAAAGAATATCTATAATTCTTGTTTTTACACTTTTTTAAATTAGCTGTTTTAACTAAGTTTTGCTGTATTGTTTTGTTATGTGGTTCATCTTTTAATTTTTGCCCCCTATTATTGACCCTAGTGTTTATATATGGTAAAAGAGCTAGCTTGATAAGACTTGTAACACCCTCTCCATGAGAGGCATCAATAGGATATACTTCTCCTAATCCAAGTGACCAGAATTCTGCTATTGCTGAAGGTACATTAAGGCCCGCTATCTTATTAGCAACAACAAAAGTTGATTTTTGACTTAAACGTAAATACTGAGCAACGATTATATCTTCTGGCATCAATCCGGCGCGAGCGTCGACTAAAAAAAGTACTATATGCGCTTCTGTGAGTGCTGTTTTTGATTGTTGCAACATCTGACTGGATATATCTTTGTTTCTATCATTAATACCACTTGTATCAATACCACTTGTATCAATACAGATAAATATACACCCTGAGATATAAGAGTGACCATATTGACGATCCCGAGTAACCCCAGGAAAATTTGCCACCAGAGCATCTCTTCTCCGTGTTAAACGGTTAAAAAGGGTGGATTTTCCTACATTAGGTCGCCCGATTAATGCGACTACAGGTACTATGTTGACCATCTCATTACTCATTATACATTCCCAGTTCTTTCGCCAACACAATACTATAAAGTTACCAATTATTTTAATTGTTGTTTAGTTATATTAACATATCAGTTATTATATCAGTATGTTTTTCCAAAAAAATACTAAGGTATTTTAAAGTATTAAAATTTATTTCAGATGAAATGGAGATACACATAAAATCTGGGTGATCATCATAATGATGATTATCATATTTTGCGATATTTTGTAATAAAATTGCATTCAGTGTAATTTTTTATTTTAAGTCTACTTAATTGGGCGCTGCACGTAGAAGAAAAATTAGATAAAAAAAGAATCAAGCCTTGTAAAAAATCACTGGATTAATAAATAATATTGCTTTAAATAAATTTTTGATAAAATATAAAATCACTTCTATTTTAGGATCGTGTATAGTACATGTTTTCTATTGACTTTTAAATAACGCAAGATAAAGTTTAATATTATTGCATTCGATAAATGTTTATAATTTTAAAATGTTCAGTCTATGGACATTATTAAGATGTAGTCATTCCAAGGACAGCCTTTGTAGAAATACAAGAGAATTATTTATTTTTTTAGATAAAAGTGATATTTTTCAGAAAATAAATGATTTACCTGTATTTTAACGATGTGTTTCTTGAGATAGTAGTAGTTGATTGGTCATTAATTAAATTAAGGATAAGACCGCATGCTTTGAAATATACCCTCATTAGAATATTAAAGTTTTAAATCAAATAGCGGAGTGCTTTGTAATGGATATCTGATTGTGTAAACTTATGCATAAGTGGCCAGAAAATACGAAAGAAATCTAAAAGGATTAATAGATAGGAAAAGATGTTCCAAGATTCTAAATGCAATGATTTGTTCAATATTTAGTCAGTTTATTTATCTTATGAGTTATATATATGATAAGTATTTTCAAATTATTAGCTTTTTGATATTTCTTAAATGTTATTTAAAAATATTATTTATTTGGATAGTTTTAGTGCTCTAAAAAATTCTTCTTAGATAGAAGAAAGATTGCTTTTGTTAGAAATAAATATATATTACAGAAGTTTAAGTAGGGAGAGCTTATAATGCAATGCATGATGAGTCTCAGATTTTTAAAGAATTCTTGCAAGGAGTATACATGTTAATCACGGCAAGTACTCTATACCGTGACACGGGAAATTTTTTACGCCATCAGTTAGTGAATATTGTATTAATAGTATTTTTTACATCATGTGTGATGGCAGTGGTTAGTAAAATTTTCATGCCATCTCTTGAGGAGGTTCAACTTCTTGGTGAAGATGTTTTATCAGGCGCTACAAGAAGCTTGATAGAGATGGTGCAAAATATGTCACCAGAGCAACAGAAGGTTCTGTTACGACTCTCAATAGCTGGGACTCTTTCTTCTTTAATCGGTCATGCGTTATTGCTAGGTGGAATGTTAAGTTTAATTTCCATTGCATCATCTGGTAGACCAGTTACTGCATTACATGCAGTTGGCGCGTCATGTTCTAATCTGTTACGTCTATTGTCTCTTACTTTTTTGATGATGCTTAGTATACAAATTGGATTTATGTCTTTAGTTGTGCCAGGCATTCTTCTAGCTATTACTTTAGCTTTGTCACCAATGGTTATAACTACGGAAAAGGTTGGTCTTATAAATGCGATATATACTAGCGGTCAACTTGGTTGGATTAATATTAAGTTGATAGCACCGGTTGTTAGTTTTTGGATTCTTGGAAAACTCTTAGTGCTTTTAATAGCTTCACAGCTTGTTATTCTGCCTCCAGATGTAGCTATAGTTTTTTTAGATATATTGAGTAATTTTTTTTCTTCTATACTTATTATTTATTTAGCTCGTTTATACATGTTATTAAAGTCATAAAAATAAATCTGTAGTATTAATTATGATTTTGACTATTATCTGGATAACTATCATGAAGAAATTTCTTGATTTTTTACCACTTTTTGTTTTTTTTATAATTTATAAAATATATAATATTTTTATTGCATCCAGTGCATTAATTGCTGTTTCAGCGGTTGTTCTATTATTAAAATGGCTTTTGTATCGCATATTAGATAAAATATCATTACTAACTTTTTTTTTAGTTGCTATGCTAGGTGGTCTTACTATTGTTTTTCATAATCCTGATTTTATAAAATGGAAAGTTACTATTATTGACGGTATTTTTTCTATTGCATTACTATTTAGTTATTTTTTTATGTCAAAGTCTCTGATGCAAAAAATTCTAAACACACAAATCCACTTACCAGAAATAATTTGGCGTCGTTTAGATCTTGCATGGGGGCTTTTCTTTTTGTTCTGTGGTGTAGCTAATATCTATGGGATATTTTATTTCTCCCAAGATGCTTGGGTAGATTTTAAAGTCTTTGGGTTGGGCGGTTTAACATTGCTATTTACATTACTAAATGGAATTTATGTATTTCGTTTTATTTCTAGAGAAAATCATTAATAGTATGCTAAATATATTTAGTTTGAATTTTTTTTCAATTTACATGTACGCTACTTATCGCACTAAAAACCAATTAAGAGTACACCATGAATGAAGATTTACGACAACCATTAGGTAAAATTGTTTTACAAACCCTTGCTATGCCAGCAGACACTAATGCCAATGGGGATATTTTTGGCGGTTGGCTTATGTCACAAATGGATATGGGCGGTGCAATTTTAGCAAAAGAAATCGCAGGAGGGCGCGTAGTTACCGTCCGTGTTGATGGTATGATTTTTTTGATGCCAGTTACGGTAGGTGATGTTGTTACTTGTTATTCAAACTGTATTAGAACTGGTAAAAGCTCTATCACCGTTCAAGTAGAATTATGGATAAAAAAAGTATCATCAGAGCCCATTGGACAGAATTATTGTGCGACTGAAGCAGTATTTATATATGTTGCAGTTGATCACAATGGTCATTCACGATCTTTATTAAAAGATAAGCAGAATTTTATTCTTTAAGTTAACTGGAAAAATAAATTATTGTACGCTTACAGGGTGTTCTTCAAATATTAGAAAAAATCTCAATGATACATATCATATGCAATTAATCCTATTGAGTATTCTTTTATAGTGCGTGTTATTTAAAATAAAATTATCAGAAGTTAATAATCGAAGCTAAAATATATACAATTTTTCTAGATTTCAAAATTGTATGGTTGAATATTTTTTTAAATTGATTCTGCAGTTAATTTGAAGAGTACTGAGAGTCATAAATAGATGCTATAGATTACATTATTGGTGAAAACTGAGAGGTTTTTTACAATAGCATGTTTACTTTTAATAAAAGCTCCTGTTATTATATTTAGTGAAAGGAGCGTAGAATAATTATTGTTATAATGATCATGAATTTTTATTCAAGAATATTCAAGAAGAGGTTGGATAAAATTTTTACTGAGGACAAATAGAGTGTTTCTAAGTATTAGATTTTAGATGCAATAGGTAATCATTATGATTTGTTTCTTTAGTTTTTATATGCAATTGTATTGATCGACTTTTAGACAGAAAAAAAATTCTCCTGAAATATTTTTATGGATAATAATCTTATTATACTAGTTATGGGTTTCAATATTTTAATAGATAATCAATTTTATTATATTTCTAAAATTTTTTTAATAAAATAAGTGGTTTTGATGCTTCTGTTAGATTTATTAAGTTAACACTTTGTGTTGATAAATGGATGAATTAATGCATATTAAAAATATGTAGCTGACCTTTTTCAATGATTCCACCGATATTGATGATTCAATTGATATTGATCTCTATTTTTTTATATTTCCTTATTTTATATACAGCATAAATAAACAAAGTGTTAAATTATGTAAAAAGTCTTATCATGAAAGAATTATGAGATAATTTGTTCTATAAACAATGTTAATAATATTTATTAATTATAAAAATTATTTTACCTATAAAAGCTTTTTCTATTTTTACATGAAGAATTTATATTTTACTTATTTATTTTGAGATTTATTTCAAGGTTCTAAAGATAAAAATTCATGTTCTTTCATTTCTTTTAGATGCGATCAATGTATGGTTTTGATGCAATTAATAATTATCTCTTAACCGTAAAGATCTATTTTTTACCAGTTGCATGTAGTAATATTATTACTTACGAAGTTTAGATTAAAGATGTCGATGATAATAGAGAAATCATAGACGGATTATTAAATAGATTATATATAATATAAAAACGTAAAATGCATTATTTTGCGGATTAGTGATAATCTACTTTTAATCTAATATGTTAATATTTTAAATGTACCCACAGAGACAAGATTAGGGGTATGTCTTGTAAAAAACAAAGTCCTTTTAGATGTTAATTAACATTGCTAGTAATTGTACAAATAAAAGGGATAGATTGTTGAGATTTATGATTTTCATTTTTTAGATTTGAGATTAATTTAAATAGCACTCCAGATAGTAAAATTTAGATAAGATTTGGATAATAAAAATATCATGATAAATAACACACTTACAACTGTGAAAGTATAAAAGGGATTTGTTTAGTTATAGTTCTTATATATAAATATATATAGTATATGCACTCATATTCTCTCTTTGAAAAATTTAAAATATTCTGTAGGATTTGAGAATTTTTTTAAGATAATTTATAAATGAAAATGATTAAGGTACAAAATATCTGAACATTGTCGTTAGATCCCATCTCAATATAAAACACTTTATTATATGTAAAGCAAATCTTATATATATATATCAAGGTAGTATATTTTCTTTTTGAGTAAGGCAATAGTCCTAAATATTACTTTTTATTATTATATGGCAGAATCAATGAAAGAATTATTTCATATGACAGAACAAAACAATATTACTGAACAGAGATATTTTTTAGAAGAGATGGCAAGAAAAGCACTGCAGTTAATTACATCTAATTGTGATGGTATGGAGATTACAATCCTTAAAATGAGTAGTGTTAGTATTAGGACTAATTATGGAGCTATAGAAAATATTCAATTCAATAATGATTCTGAATTTTATGTTACTATTTATTATAACTCTTGTACAGGTACGGTTTCCTCTACTGACTGTAATTTAGACGCCATTAAACAGGCGGTCAGCTCTGCTTTTAATATAGCGCGTTATACTTCGCATGATCAACATCGTGGTGTAGCAGATCGTGAATTATTAGCCTTTAATAGTCTTGATTTAGACTTATATCATCCGACAGAGCTCAATATAGATCATTTTATTGATTTGGCATCTCGGGCGGAAATGGCGGCGCTGCAATATGATCAACGCATCATTAGGACTGAAGGTGGTCATTTTGATGGTCGCGTGGGTATTAAAGTTTTTGGTAATACACATGGAATGGTACAGAGTTATTGTAATAGTTGGTATTCATTAGCTAGTCATGTTATAGCAGAAGAGAACGGCAGTATGGAACAAGATTATGCTTATACTGTCAGTCGAGCAATAGAAGATCTTCAATTACCAGAAGATATTGGTCAAAAATGCGCTATTCGGACCTTATCGCGTTTATCTCCTCGGAGATTATCTACCATGCAATCACCCGTCATCTTTTCTGCAGAAGTTGCCACAGGTCTTTTTGCATTATTAGCTTTAGCTATTAGTGGTAGGCAGATCTATCGTAGATCTACATTTTTATTAAAGAGCATGGGTCAGCAAATTTTACCTGGATGGCTTAGCATTGAAGAGCATCCGCATTTATTAAAAGGAATAGGTTCATCTCCCTTCGATAGCGAAGGTGTTAGAACTAAAAAATGTGATATTGTTAAGGATGGCATATTAAAGAGCTGGCTTCTTGATAGTTACTCAGCACGTAGATTAGGCTTACAAAGCACTGGACATGCAGATGGGATCCATAATTGGATTTTTCTTGGTTATAAAATTCATTTTAACGATATGTTACAACAAATGGGAACAGGTCTTTTGGTTAATGAATTAATAGGTCAAAGTGTTAATAAAATGACAGGAGATTATTCACGTGGTGCGTCAGGATTTTGGGTAGAAAATGGAATAGTACAATATCCGGTTAGTAAGATTACTATCGCTGGCAATCTAAAGCATATGTGGCGAAATATGATTTCTATGGGAAATGATATCGAAAATCGTAGCAATATTCAGTGTGGATCTGTATTGTTATCTAGCATGCAGATATCTGGAGAGTAATGTATTTAATGCAGATCGCAAAGTAAAGCATTTATGATTTTTTGTGTGAGATATATATAATTTTACTTTGTTTTAAATAATGCAAAAGAGTTTTAATTCATTAATTTTTCTTATATACGGCAGATATATATGCAAAATACTGTTAAAAGAATAGATTAACTCTTTTACCCTAGCTTCATAAATGTTAGATATATTTTTTAATTTTATTTTAAAATTTCCAGAATGAAATAAATTTTTATTACTAAAAATCAATCTTTAACAAAGAAAAATGAACAATTTTTAATCTTCATAGATTGTTAAGTTATATTAGATGGCAATATATGGCATGTAAATGCTGTTTATATCGATTTTTTTCATATAATTCAAATTATTTATTTTACGATACATGATCGATTAATAAATATTATTAAAATAATATTTATTATATTCTATATACTGGAAAGATAACATTTAAGTTATTAACTAGTAGCAATCTTTTTTAATTTTACAATATATTTCCTCTTCTATTTAAATACAATGAATAAAGTATAACTTATTAAAATTTTATACTGTATATATAGAAGATATTTTTTATAGAATTATATTTAGATTTTTTTGAAAATAGATAACCTTTAAATCAAAAGATAATACATTAAGACATGATCGCTATTTGATTATAATATTGATAATATTGATTATATTGAACTATATCTATAAGAATTATAGGGAGATATTTGTTTTGTCAAAGAAGACAGTAAAATATAGATCGATGCTGCTTTGATTATCTCTTTAATTCACAGTTTAAAAACATATATTTAATAATCTTTATTATATATCATGTTTAAGTAAAAGAATATAAATTATTCTAATGTGTTGCGTATTAAACCTGCACGGATCTTAAATTATAGCCTATCAAAACATGTATGAATTCTGTATCTATTATATTTTTATATTTCATAAAATGAAAATCATGATTTTGTGTTTAAAAGTATTTTAGTACTCTTTATTGTGACATAATATATCATATTAAATGTATTGTAGATTTTTCCGCTAATTATAGTAATAAACTATGTCTTTAAAAGACTTTATCTTATATTAGCGGGTGGATATCGTCATATAGTGTATTACTGTGTTCAGTATATTAATAACTCTTAAGAGAATAATCTTCTTATTATAAATACGAAGTGAATATATCGATTAGATATTTTTTGATAAATAATATTTTCATACAAAGATTATAGAGTAACACAATGATTTCTAAAATGACCTGGCGTAGTATTTTTCTGAGTGAAAAAGAAAAATTTTATTTTAAGCATATTGAAAATATGGTATCTCGTGAACGAGCAGCTGGTAAGATTATCTATCCCCCTAATTCTGCTGTATTTAATGCTTTTTATTTGACAGAACTATGGAAGGTTAAAATAGTTATTCTCGGTCAAGATCCTTATTCTGGACCTAATCAGGCGCATGGGTTGGCTTTTTCTGTGTTGCCTAATATTGAAATCCCCCGGTCTCTGAAGAATATATATCAAGAATTGCTTAATGACATTCCGGGATTTCAAGTGCCATCTTACGGATTTCTAAAGAGTTGGGCAGATCAAGGGGTGTTATTACTAAATAGTGTTTTAACCGTAGAATCTGGAAAACCCCGATCTCATGCCCATTTTGGCTGGGATATTTTTACTAATAAAGTGATTTCGATTATTAATGAATACTGTGAAAAAATAGTTTTTCTCTTGTGGGGTTCTCATGCTCAAAAAAAATTTAGTTTAATTGATAGTAAGCGCCATTATATATTACGTTCATCACATCCGTCTCCATTTTCTGCGTATCGTGGATTTTTTGGTTGTTCTCACTTTTCAAAAGCAAATCAATGGTTGAATAATATAGGAAAAACAACTATCGATTGGGTTCCATGATGATCAGCAATAATATTATTCTATATTTTAATATTCATTAAGCATGATTGTTAAAAATTGTTAAAGATAACTACAAGATTATAAATTTTACATATTTGGTCAAACATTTGCTTAAAAGTACGCAAAGCGTAAATCCTATAAAAACAGCAGCTATGTAATGAGGCTACTGTTTTTATAAAATGTTTATTTTATATTAATTCTATTATCTGAATCTAATCAGTATGAGTGATTTTTCTTTGAGAAACAGCTACCATCGCAGGACGAAGAAGACGATTATTAAGCATATAACCTTTTTGCATTACCATTATTACATGGTTTGGCTCTATGTCTGTAGAATCTATCATCGTCATAGCTTGGTGAATTTCTGGGTTAAATGGTATGTTAATTGTACTAATAACTTCTACTCCAAATTTTTTAACTGCATTTAGCAATGACTTCATTGTTAGCTCAATACCTTCAATCATTACTATTAGCTCAGGATTAGCTTTATCTGCTATTCCCAGTGCTCTTTCAAGATTGTCAATCACAGGCAATAATTCGTTAATAAATCTTTCTAGAGCGAACTTATGTATTTTTTCTATTTCTGATTTCGTTCGGCGTCGAATATTTTCAATTTCAGCTTGAGCGCGAAGTTGTATATCACGCGCACTATTTTTAGATTCAGCTAACTGTATCTCTAATTCAGTAAGGCGTTTATCACGTTCCTCTATTACTTCTGTAGCCTTCTCTTTGATCTTTGTTTCTATTTCTTCACTCTCAATGGTCTCTGAGACTGGTATATTAGGAATATTATGTTCTTGACTACTCATAAATTTCTCCGCGTTTGTGCATATTCATTGCGCTGCTTTGTTTATTATGGGGGGTTTATATCACAGTTTCAAGAGAAGTGTCATTATTAGAGAAATTTACTTTTCAAGGAATATTAATAAAATGAATCAGCCCTTTAGTTGTATTGGGATTGTTGGATATCCGCGCTATCCTGCTATGCTTGGTACCTGTAATATGCTGTATCATTGGTTAATTGATACAGGTTATCAGGTTATCATTGAGAACAAGATTGCGAATAAATTAAATATATTAGAAAGAATAGCTACAGGTACTTTGTCGGAGATTGGTTGTGCTGCTGACCTTGCAATAGTAGTGGGTGGTGATGGTAGTATGTTAGGAGCCGCGCGTGATTTAGCGCGATATGATATTAAAGTGATAGGTATCAATCGCGGAAAGCTAGGATTTTTGGCTGATCTTGATCCAGATCATTCACAAAAACAGCTCTCAGATGTTTTAGAAGGACATTATGATATTGAAAAACGTTTTTTACTAGAAGCTCACGTATTGAGTCAATTAGGATCGCCTTATATTGGCACTGCTATGAATGAAGTAGTACTCCATCCAGGTACAGTAGCACACATGATTGAATTTGAAGTATATATAGATGCGATGTTTGCTTTTTCAGAGCGCTCTGATGGTCTTATTGTTTCCACACCTACAGGCTCTACGGCTTACGCACTCTCTGCCGGAGGGCCTATTTTAACACCATCATTAGATGCTATAGCTCTTGTGCCGATGTTTCCGCATACATTATCAGCTCGCCCACTAGTAATTAGCAACAATAGTAGTATTTGTTTACGATTCTCATGTATTTGCACTGACCTAAAGATTAGTTTTGATGGTCAGATAGCTATACCTGTTCAGAATAATGGAGATATTCTAATTCGTCGCACTAATTATTCCCTTGATTTAATTCACCCTAAAAATTACAATTATTTTAGTATACTGAACTCTAAACTTGGATGGTCAAAAAAATTTTTTTAAAAATTAATTTATATCGTGCTCTTTATAGTTTCGCATAGAAAGAAAGGATTAATTCATTTTAATGAGGTAAAAACTATTTTATGTTATGTACGATATAGGCAGATTATGCGCGAGAAGGGTTCACGTTAGTGTTGAATAGGTGGATACATAAAATCCTCGAAGGTTGTGCACTTTTCAATTATCTGTGCTTTTCTGAGGATGGCTTCTACTGCTTGTTCTTCTAGATCAGTATTGTATATATTTTTCATGAGTTCAGTATTTGCTTGATATTGAGTTATGACCTCTCTTGGATCGTCATAAGCAGAAGCTATTTCTTCTATTAATGCTCTAACACGTTCTTTATTAGCTGTAATATTAAAGTTATGGATAACTTGACTAAAAAGCAAATTTACTAGTATGCTATATTTTGTTTCTTCAAAAGAAAGCACTTGAGAAGCATTCTCTTTTTTTTTGGTTGTATTATAATAATTATTATTTTTTTGGTTTCTCAAAAGAGCCATTTTACTATTCACTATCTCATCTGGAATCTCTATGTAGTTTGTTTGTACTAACCCGGTAACAACCTGTGATTTTATAAAATGACGCACAGCGTTGTTAAGTTCACGTTGCATATTTTGACGTACTTCTGCGCGCAGTTTTTTAAGGGAACCTTCTTTAACACCGAATTTTTTAATAAAACCTGTATTGATTTCTGGAAGAGTGTATGTTTCTACTTTTTTTACTAGAATGTTAAATTTTATCGTTTGCCCCTGTAACTCTAAGTTATTGTAATTTTTTGGAAAATATACTTCATTTGTAAAATGTTCACCTGTTTTATGCCCAATAATACCTTCTTCAAAAACAGAGATCATCTGCCCATCCCCGATGATCAATACAAGATTTGATTCTTTAAAATTTGACAATGCACGGTTGTTTTTTGAGCCGCTAAATTTTAGCGTAACACGATCTTTTGTTTTAACAGGAGCATTAGTTTCCTTCCAGATAGCTTTTTGTTGGCGAAGTATTTGTATCATTGAATCAACATCGGATTCAGTAACTGTTATAATTGGTTTTTCAATTTTTATATTTTCAATTCCTTTTATCTCAATAGCTGGATACACATCAAATTTAACAGAAAAGGTAACATCTGTATCATTTGTGCTCTCGAGTGCAATATATACTGGGCTGCTGGACGGGTAGAGTTGATTTTTTATCATCATATCCATCAAGTAACGCTGCATTAATTCGTTAATCACGTCTTGTCGAACGGAGTGACCATGACGCTGTTCTATAATATGAAGCGGAGCTTTTCCTGGACGAAAACCATCGATTTGTGATTTTTTTGCTATTTGTGCTAGTTTTTTTTTCACTGTATCTTCAATCACTATTTTTTCAATAGTGAGCGTTATACACTTATTCAAAGCCTGTATATTTTTTGTTAAATCTTTCATTTTTACCCCTGAATAACCTACTGCGTTTATTTTTAAGAAAATATTTTATATCGTTAAGAATATAATTCTTGCATGAAGATACTGCGTTAACTTTTGATTGATAAAGTTTTTAATAGAGAGAATTAATTATATCAAAATGAATCACAGTCATATCGTTTTATCTTGAAAAGTTTTTAATAGATTTAAATCGATAATTAAGACTATATTATTTTATTTACTTACATGATTTGAGCTTCATGACAGGATAATTATCAATTTATGAGGATAAAAAAGATTTTTATAGATTATTATTAATAATAGAAAAGATTAAAATTTTTTTCTTTATAATACTTCTACTGCATAATATTATTACACATCACTAGTATATTACTAGTTGTGTCGATAATAATCATAAATCATCATATTTTTGTATTATTATCTACTATTCTATCGTGATAATTAAATAATTACGTTTATAATCAAACATAAACAGATAATACTCTAAATCTATCAAATATTATTGAATATTATTCAATATAAAGTGGCTCAGATATTGTATAGTACATAATGCTAATTTTCTTCTATAGTTTTTTGATTTATTCGTGTTATATGTGCACCTTAATTATGAATAAAAACAAACACAAGATGTATAATATCATATATATGATATTCAATTATATTGGTAATTGAAGATTGAAATGTAAAAATTAATCCCTCATAGAGGTTTATTTAACCTTGTCTGCTTTTTGCAGAAACACTGAAAGCATTATTTATCATAAAATAATAAGCATCTGTAATTATTTACCCTTACATTTATGTCAGATAAAGTGTTATATTGAAATAATATTCAATATGTTTATGCTGTATTTTGTGAAATATGTGAAATATATATTTCATTAAAAATTTCTCACTATTATTTATAATGCTATACTAGAAGTTCATGCATTTCTTATTTCTTAAATAAAAAGTTTTTCGTTAAGTAATGCGGTGTTATATGATAATTAACTATATCTACATTATATATACCCCTAATATAGGGGTATATATAGGTATAATGCTTTATTAAATTACTGGTTTTCAATATCTTGAATATCTTTAACTTCAATTTCCACACGTCGATCTGGTGCTAAACAGACAATCAATTCTTGTTGATTATGCACTGCATCACATGTATGTGTAGAAGCTGGGTTAGCACTTCCTTCACTATGTGAAGAAATCTGATCGCTAGGTACGCCCTTATTTATTAAATAGTCTACAACTGCTTGAGTTCGTTTTTCAGATAGTTTTTGATTATATTGTTCCGAACCAATACGGTCACTATAACCTACTACTACTATAGAAGCATCTTTTGTGTCTAGACTATTAACTTTAGTGTATAATTGATCTAAGATCTTCTGACCATCTGCATTTAGATTAGCTTGATTAAACGCAAATAGTACATCAGATTTTAAAGTGAAATGATTATTTTCTGGAGCGGAAGGTGATAAAGGAATAATGCTCTCTTCTTCATCTTTACCAAAATGATAAGCCACACCGATATTGAGCAAACTACTGTCAGGACGTGCACCAATAGTTCTAGCATTTCCAACATTATTTACCCATTGGTAATCTAATCGTGTCGACCAATTTTTATTGATAGTATATTCCATTCCCAGTGCTATAAGTGGTGATACACCGGTATCTTTGGAGCGCAGTTTAGCATTGGTTGGATTAGTCTGTGCTGTATTCGCATGCCACATCATGCTACCTAAACGGGTATATGCATCAAGATTATTAGAAATGGGATAGTTAATTTTTGCTGCTAGCTGGACTCCTTGTGCTTTAAAGGCACCATGAACAGTCTTACCTTTATTTGGCATGCGACCCAACCAGTCATATCCTAAATCAAAACTCAAATGCGGATTTGCTTGATAACCAAAAAATATACCGGAACCTAGCTGGCTCCGATGATTCGGGCCATCATTTTTTTGGTATGAGATATTAGAGTAACCGGTATCATCGTAATGAGACCAGCCCAATTTAACACCACTATACCAAGTGTTATCTTTAGGAGTGGCTCGCGCTACTGTAGCAAAACTAGCCAATGCCACTGCAATTGCGATAGCTGTTTTTTTCATTTTTTAGGCCTCGTTATCATTTTAAATAAGCAATGAGCATAAGTTAGCTCTTTCGGTTCATCTCTTTCCAAGTGATTCAGGTTATTTATTTTTCTGCATAATTATATAAGAACTTGGTATCTTAACGCACTAAAGTCTACAACGTACTGAAAAACTTACAAGTATGTTGTTGCATACCCTGATATAATAATAAGCGGAAATATAAACTATAACAAAGCTTCTGTGTTTGAGGAATGGGTATGAGATAATAAAATATTATTTTAATATATTAACTTAGGCTCATGGTTGTAATGTTTAATACTGTGATTACAATTAGAACGATAAAGTGTTCTATGTAGTATTAATAATCTTTAAGATCATTCTGTGTGATATCTGGTAGACATCTCAGAAAACATTTTTTAGTACATGTACTATATTATATATGGTGTTAGTAGTTATATGCTCTGTATTATGCGCTTGTCTCCAGGTTAGTGAATAGGAAGTTGATAATGATTATAATATAATCTAATCTGAATTGAGTAAAATTTTTACAAGTATAACAAATAAGTTTTTCTAGATCTGTATAAATAGCCATAATGTTTTTGTGAAATTAAAATGCACGAATGATATGTATAGCATATATAGTTCTATGAAGACCAGGTTTTCTGCTTTTATATATGCTTTAAGTATCGTCCAGGACAATTTAATAGCTAAAATATTTTATTTTACAATATAATACTGTATTTAATTGTATTAAAATCATAATTTTTCTAGAGTAGATAATAAATAAAAATGATGTAAATGTTATAGTGCTAATATAAATAGACTGCATACGTAAGAGAAATGAAATATTCTAATGATAGAAATCACACATATTAGGATACACCGCAAAAGCAGAGTCGATCTAGCATTTTTTATAAAAATATTAAATTTTGCTTTAGTATTTTTGAGAACGGAAGAAGATGTCAAAAGACATGTTTTGGTAGTTTTAGTACAGAAAAGCGCTAATAAAAGTTGATTAGCAATCATAGGTATCATGTATGATGTATGTTTTTTATACAGAAGGTTAATTTGGGATAAAAATGATAATTAAAAATTTATTTATTTTGTTAAGATGTTGTTAGTAAATAATATGTTTAATTAGTTTTTATGCTACAGCAGACCTCTAGTTGATCGATCTCATAAAATATATAAATATACACATAGGGTAATATGTTATGTATCTCAAATATTAATTATAATTAAAGGATACTTATAACGGTGACCATAAGTAAAAATAATTTAATCAAGAATGTTAAGCTCTCGTATAAATTTGCATAAGTTAAATGTTTTAGAGAGAGATCTGTTTTTTATTAAAATTACCAGAAGGCTAGAAAAATACAGTGATTCTAGTTAAAATTCAGAGGATTATATAAAATTTATCCTGTATTTTACTATGACTATCGTAATAGTAGATACTCAAAACAAACTTTGCATAGCATAAGGTGATGCATGATGAATCTCATGATGAATCTCACTTTATTAAATCAAACTGTATTCAGCGCTTTACCTAATTTATCATCTTAACTTGAGAATAGCTATGTTGAACGCATTTAAACTAGAGAGCAGTCGTCTGCGTCGACTTGTTTTGGGGGATCCCAATAGTAGCGATAATCTTAGTGAATCAATTTGGGTAGATCTCGTTGGGCCGGAAGAAACACAACGTGCTCGTGTACACAGCGTACTAGGTCAAGTTTTAGCTACAAGTCCAGAATTAGAAGATATAGAGGCTTCAGCTCGATTCTTCGAAGATGAAGATGGCTTGCATATTCATTCTTTTTTTCTATATGAGGACGTGGATGATCATGTTGGCAATTCAACAGTAGCATTTACTATCCGTGGAGGTCGTTTGTATACCTTACGTGAAAGAGAGCTGCCAGCTTTCCGCTTATATCGCATGCGAGCGCGAAATCAAGTATTAATTGATGGTAATGCCTATGAGATTTTACTTGATTTGTTCGAAACAAAAATTGAGCAGTTAGCTGATGAAATAGAAAACATCTCTAGTAATCTAGAAAAATTTAGTAGAGTAATTATGGAAGGTCAGCAGGGGGATGAATTTGATAATGCTCTCTTAGCGCTGGCAGGTCAAGAGGACATAGGATGGAAAGTACGCCTTTGCTTAATGGATACCCAAAGAGCATTAAACTTCTTGGTGCGAAAGACTCGGCTACCTTACAATCAGTTAGCACAAGCGCGTGAAATTTTGCGTGATGTGGAATCGTTACTACCGCATACTGAATCACTTTTTCAGAAGGTAAATTTTTTAATGCAAGCAGCAATGGGTTTTATTAATATTGAACAAAGTCGTATTATTAAAATTTTTTCGGTAGTATCAGTAGTTTTTTTACCCCCAACATTAGTAGCATCGAGCTATGGGATGAATTTTTCATTTATGCCAGAACTGCGATGGAGTTTAGGATATCCATCAGCAATACTGCTAATGATATTAGCAGGTCTAGCCCCTTATGCTTATTTTAAGCGAAAAAAGTGGTTATAAAGTTATTTTTCATGTTTTTAGGTTCTATGTAGATAATAAGGATTGATTTGAATTTTTTTAATTAAGCGTATATCTAAATAATAGATTGGATGATGTCATCATGATGACTTTTAAGTGCTCTAAATACTAAAAATAATTTGTATTTATATCTTTATCTACGTGATTGCGACCCTGAATGGAGTAATTAATAAGAATTTTCAGTTTTGATTTGTAATTCTTTTGGTATTTGAAATATTACATTTTCTGCATGACCAAGAAGCTCTAAGCTGCATGTGGCACCAAGTTGCATGAGTTTTTGAATGACCTGTCTTACAAGAATATCTGGCGCTGATGCTCCAGCAGTGATACCAATACAGTTTATATTGCGCAACCACTTTTCCTGAATATCCTGATCAGAGTTAATTAAATACGATTGACATCCTAATTGTCTAGAAAGTTCTACTAATCGGTTAGAATTAGAGGAATTTTTTGAACCAACGACTAATATTAAATCAGAGTAATGCGCAAGATCTTTAACTGCTTTCTGTCGATTAGTTGTGGCATAACAGATATCATTTTTACGTGATCCGGTAATTTTAGGAAATCGAGAACGCAAAGCATTAATAATTTTCTGACTGTCGTCAATTGATAGAGTGGTTTGCATCATAAATCGTAGGTTCTCTTTATCTTTTACCTGCAGTTTAAATACATCACTTAATGTACTAACTAAATATATTCCACCATATTGGTTTGTATATTGTCCCATAGTGCCTTCCACCTCTGGGTGACCTTCATGGCCAATAAAAATAGCCTCTATACCTTGTTGGCTAGCGTGTAATACTTCTAGGTGAACCTTTTTTACTAATGGGCAGGTGGCATCATATACTTTTAAAAAATCTCGTTCTATTGTTTTATCACAAACTAATTTAGAGACACCATGAGCAGAAAAAATCACAATAGATCTATCTGGTATTTGATCTATTTCTTCAATAAAAACAACTCCTCGATTTTTTAATTTATTCACGACATAACGATTATGTACTATTTCATGACGCACGTAGATTGGTGCGCCATATATATCTAAAACGCGTTCAACGATACTAATTGCTCGATCAACGCCAGCACAAAAACCGCGTGGATTAGCTAGTAAGATTTTCATAATTGATCTCCAATACGATCAGATTGCAGTAATTAACATTAACCATGATATATTTCTAATATTTTAAACATAGAATAGAAAAATAATAGATTCTTTAAGAGATATTGAACCGCATTAAGAAACTTTTATGAAATTAAAATCTATTATATTAATAATCATCAGACCCTAGGAGTTTTTGTATATATTGACGCATGAGAACAGTGTTTAATTTTTTCTTTTTTATTGAAAATCGAGGCACTTAACAGAAACATATACAGAATTATTTAATATATCTATTTTAATCTCTAAATTGACTCTATTCTAGAATAAGATAAATCAATAGATATATTCTTAATTTATTGTATGCAGTTTATAGATAGATGGATATATGTTATCTTTTTGCTTTTATTAGGAGAATTCTATAAGAAAAATATCATTGAGTTGTGAGTGTTATCCACTACCAGTTGGCATTAGTTCTTGTGTAATTTTAAAATTACAATTTTACTCAATTATATATAATTTATATTAAAATTTTTTATTAAGTGTTTCTGCTATATATAAAATAGATCGATGAGTTATTAATTTATAGGGCAATCCTATATATTAATGACTAAGGATGCGGTTGTCTTGAAAGTTTTCTTTTTGACATTCTTTGAATGATAGTGAATAATTTTAAAGTTAAGATAGAACTTATATTAATTAGTCATTACTGAGAAATAATGTGAAGCTGACGATAAGTTTTATCTTAAGAGATCAAGTTTGAGATTACTTTCTAAAAACATTGAGTAATTTAATTATAAAAGATATTTGTAAAATACCCTATTATAATATAATTGCAATTTATTCTGTTTTTATTTTTTATTATTTATTATTTTGCTTAGTATAAGAAAAATAGACCCCATGCAGATTGCACTATCTGCAATATTAAATGTCGCAAAATGCCACTCACCAACATAAAAGTCAATAAAATCAATGACAAAGCCACGATAAATACGATCGTAAAGATTACCTAATGCGCCGCCTAGTATTAAAGTATAGAAAAGATTATTACATTTATCATCAGTATAGTTAAAATATATTATAACTAATAAGACCATAACTAGAATACTAGTAATACTAGATAATAACCAACGATGCCACTCGTCCTGACTAGATAAAAAACTGAATGCTGCACCAAAATTACGAGTATAATAAAAGTTAAAAAGTGGCATAATTGATATGGACTCATGCAGCATAAGATGCTTAATAATCCATTCTTTACTACTCACATCGATAATTACTACAAAAAGTGCCAACCATACCGAGCGCAATCTGTGACAATGTAAATTTAAATTGATCATGCAAATTTTCGCTCTTCACCGTCACCAATGATATTAGTAATACAACGATAACAAATGTCTGGATATATTATATGTTGGCCAATATCATTTGTGTGATGCCAGCATCTTGAGCATTTTTTATCGTTAGATTTATGAAGTACGATTTTAAGATTTTTTAAGAGCGGGCTCTGATGGGCGTGAGTAGGTGCATGCCTTATATCTAAAACTACCGCTTTAGATGTAAGTAAAACAAAACGCAATTCTTCGTTTAAACAAAGTAATTTATCTGATAACTCTGAATCTGCGTAGAGAGTTATATTAACTTCTAGTGAATTTCTGATGAGTTGATCAATACGAGCCTGTTCTATAATTTTATTAACTGCTCCGCGTACCTTTAGTATCTGATCCCAATACATGTTATTCATTATTTCGTGATCAGATAAGCTAAATAAATTGTCATACCATTCTTCAGTGAAGACGTATTTTGCCCTATTACCGGGTAAGTATTGCCATATTTCATCTGCGGTAAAGGAAAGAATAGGTGCTATCCAACGCACTAAAGCTTCGGAAATATACCATAATGCTGTTTGACAACTTCGGCGGGCTACACTATTAGCTTTAGTGGTATACTGACGATCTTTGATAACATCTAGATAGAAAGCTCCCATCTCAATAGAGCAGAAATGTACTATACGTTGCACTACTTCATGAAATTGATAAGTTTCGTATGAGGCAATAATAGCATTTTGTGCTGCCAAGGCACGACCTACTGCCCACTGATCTAATATTAACATCTTTTCTTTGCTTACTTTGTCTTTTATTGGAGAAAATCCTGTTAGATTAGCTATTAGAAAACGCGCCGTATTACGGATTCGACGATAGCTATCGGAAGATCCTTTTAGAATTTGATCAGAAAAAGCAATTTCTCCTGAATAATTAGTTGATGCTGTCCAAAGACGAAGAATATCTGCACCACATGTATTAATAATATCTAGCGGTCTGATGGAATTGCCCTGAGATTTTGACATTTTTCGACCTTGGCCATCTACGGTAAATCCATGAGTTATTACTTGTCGATATGGCGCCACTCCTTCTGTGGCTGTGGATATTAATAAAGAAGACATAAACCATCCGCGGTGCTGATCTGAACCTTCTAGATATATATCTGGTGTATTACCATAATATTCAGGATGATTTTTAATCACTGAATGAATAGTTGATCCTGAATCAAACCAAACATCCAATGTATCAGATATTTTACTATAATGTTCTGTATCAACATCGATCATCTCGTAGCTATGTAAATCCCACCAAGCTTGAATACCAATCCTCTCTACTCTTTTGGCAACTTTCTCCATTATCTCTAGTGATCTAGGGTGTATTTGATTGCTCTCTTTATGCACAAAGAGAGGTATAGGCACACCCCAAGTTCTCTGACGGGAGATACACCAATCTGGTCGATGAGACAACATGTTATGAATCCTTGTTTCGCCCCATTGTGGTGTCCAAGATACTGATTTAATGCTCTCTAAACACTGTGTACGCAATCCTTTTTGATCCATACTAATAAACCATTGTGGAGTAGCACGAAAGATAATTGGAGTTTTATGACGCCAGCAGTGTGGATAGCTATGATCAATGGTTTCCATGTGCAGTAAGGCGCCTTTTTTATCTAATATGTCAAGAATAATATCGTTAGCTCGAAAAACGTTTATACCATCTATTTTTGACCAAATTCCAGGTAGATAGCAACCATCTGGTCCTACTGGATTAATAGTTTGAATAGAATATTTTTGACTAACGGTATAATCATCTAAGCCATGGTCAGGGGCGGTATGTACCGCACCAGTGCCTGCGTCTAGTGCAATATGTTCACCAAGAATTACAGGAGAAACATGAGCTAGAAATGGATGTTGAAACTTCATCATTTCTAAAGACTTTCCTTGCAAAGATCCTAATACAGTCCATTGACTTACCCCAATACGAGCCATAATTGTATCAACCATATCTTTGGCAAGTATAATCGCTCTATCCATAATTTGGATCAACTGATAGCTGAATTTTGGATGTACTGAAATAGCGCGATTTGCAGGTAGAGTCCATGGAGTTGTTGTCCATATTATTATAGAAATTGGACCGTGAACGTAACTAGTAGTAAACTTTCTCTGTACTACTTTTTTATCTACAGCATTAAATAGAACAGTTATAGACGGAGATCTTTTATTTAGATATTCAATTTCAGCATCTGCCATAGCAGATCGACAATCTAAACACCATTGTACTGGCTTGATACCTTGATATACATGACCATTTTTAATGATTTTGCTCAATGTACGGATAATATTAGCTTCCGTTTGAAAATTCATAGTCTGATAAGGATTATCCCAGTCCCCTAATACACCAAGACGCATAAAATCAGATTTTTGCTCATCAACTTGTTTATTGGCATATTTCCTACAAGCTATTCGAAATTCTGCTGGGCTAATTTTTTCACCAGGTTTGCCGAGGAGCTTTTCAACCTGATGCTCAATTGGTAGACCATGACAGTCCCAACCAGGAATATAAGGTGCATTATAACCTGATAGGGTTTTTGATTTAATAATAATATCTTTTAGAATTTTATTAACTGCATGACCGATATGAATATTACCATTAGCATAAGGAGGTCCATCATGTAGCACAAATATTTTTTGTCCTATTTTTGCTGTTCGGATTATATTGTATAGCTTATCATTATGCCAACGTTTTAAGATATTTGGTTCTTTTTTCGCTAAATGACCTCTCATTGGGAAATTTGTCATTGGTAAATTCAAGGTAGTTTTATAGTCAATCATTAAGATTCTCGATTTCATATTTGCTGGTTGTATTAATAAATAAATACATATTAACTTATTAACTAAAACTAATGTGAATCTTACTTTGTGGTATAATAGTTAATATATAAGTGATTGATAATATGTTATAATATTCATGATATAATACTTTTATTTGTTTTTATTTTTTGAATTCTTTTCTTTTAAATAGCTGATATAAAATTAAAGATAATGGATGATTTATATAGTCCGATTATTTTATATAGTAGTGATACGTTATCATATAAGTTGTTGTATTTAATTTTTAATAAAATTAAATTAATAAAAATAAAATATTTGAATTTTATTCAACCTTTTGTTCCGTATTGATTTCTTATAATGCTTTTGTATATTTTTGTAAATATCATCATAATTACATATTAGTTATGTAAAAAGAGAACATCGCACCAGTGAATAAAATATAAATCTTGTATTCTTCCTGTAAAGAAAAAGAAGGTGTGATATTTTTATGACTGATTACCATAACAGTAGGGAAATAAAAAGAAAAATACTGCTATCTAAAAACTACTGTTTAAAATAGTTAAAAATCAAAAAATAATTTACTAAGCTTGTTCACATGTTACTGCTGGTTATTGTAATATAAGTTAAATTATTACGATCTTATAACTGTTTATAAGTTCATTCATGGGTTATTTGTGCTCTAGATATATTATCATACCTATTCTCATGATATTTATTTGATTCTTGTTTTACAAAACTTATTGACAATTATTAGAGTAAAGATAATACTTTAAAAAAGTTTAAACAGAAATGTTAAAAATATTATTGAGTTTAGGAGTAGAATTTTGGCTAACATTCAATCAGCTAAGAAACGGATCATAACATCTGAAAGACGTCGTAAACATAATGCAAGTCGCAGATCTATGATACGTACTTTTATTAAAAAAGTATATGTAGCTATTGCAACTGGTGATAAAATCATCGCACAAAATGCATTTCGTGTTATGCAACCACTAGTAGATCGGCAAGCTTCCAAAGGTTTAATCCACAAAAATAAGGCTGCACGTTATAAATCGAATCTCATTGCAAAGATTAAAATGATGCCTGAATCTAAATCTAGTAATAATATATCTAATATAGAATCCAATTTAGAATAGATATATTTATATAATATGAATTAAAATATAATATTAATTAAAGAAAAGATAATAATATGCATAACATGAAAAAGAGATAATTTTTACTAAAAACCAAGATTCTCTGTTTTCTGAAAGACTTCATCTATAAATAGAATATAATTAATCTTAACATTAAGATACACATAGATCATATTACTAATATTTTATTATTTTAATGTAAAAATACAACATCACTAATGCATATGCAGTCAATAGTGTTTGTGAGTAGTACTGAAAATAACAGTTATAATCATCATTATATTATTCTTTTATCATTCTTCTATGTAGATTTTATGAAATTTATATTTTTAAAAATTTATATAATTATAAATTTTTAAAAATATAGTCAGGATTTAGATCTAGAGAGATCTAAAGGAGATAATTGAATGTAGTTTTATATGTTTTTTATTTAAGTTTCAAGATACTGAACCAGGCTTTAAGGTGATGATTGCGTAAAGCATTCTAATAAAAACTTATATAATATTTAAATAAATTTGTATTAAAATATGCATAAAAGATCACCATGATTTATATAAATATAAATACTTTTCTTTTAATTTTTATTAAACATTAGCGATGTATTAACTTTTTCTTTAAGTAACCATTCTCCTAGGTCAATTAACTGGCAACGTTTACTGCAAAATGGGCGCCATTTATTACATTGATTCCATGTTGTTTTTTTACTACAAACAGGACATTTCACTATAGTTATGCAGCTCATAATGTTTCTCTTTTTTTGATGTATTACAGAATAATTTTAACGAAATAGTAAAAGAATTGAGAATGATAAAATGAGATTGTATTAAAAAAATTAAATCACATTTATAAAGGTTGATCCGTTTAGTTAATGCAATTGTTCGATATTTTTTTGTTTTTTTGATTTTTTTGTGTTCTAACAGGTAATAAGGATTTTACTATTCAAGATAGTATGCAAGATTTATTTTTTATTTAATATTATTTATAATTCAGAAGATATTTTTATCTAATTTTCTATGCATATGTTGGTATAGATAATAGCTTTTAACGTTAATTTAGTATGATACTCATCTTATCGCGTACCATTTTATTTATTACAAACTACTTAAATAGTATACTACTAAAGTAGTTTAATGATTCTGGATCATATGGATGTGTATTTAAATATTAGATAATATCATTATTTGTGTCATAGAAAATTCTTAAATAATTAATCTAATTTTACTTGCTAATTATAGAATAAGCATTAACAGACATTTAAGGATGCATGTTCTAAATATAAAAGATTGTTATCTCTTTTGAAGAGAAGCTTTAAAATCTTATTTTTTTATTAAAAATAAACGTATTTATTTGATAGGTGTTTTAATGTTTTTTTCGAATCTGTCTACCTTACTATAATGTATATGTAATTTTGTTTTATATTGTAAGTTGTAAGCGTTACTATCAGTGTTTTTACTCAACTTAGCAAAGTAATTATATGAAACGGATATCTTATGTTAGAGTGTTTCTTTAAAAGATTATAAAAAAGATATTAAAGATGTGCTATTGATATAATCAAATGTATTTGATATAGAATTAACATTCTATAATACTATCTTTGTATATTTTTTATATGATTACTCATGAGAGGATCTGAATATAATTAGATATTTTATTTGATCCATAAAGTCAAATGATTTTAAATACAAGACATATGAGCACCACATGAGTGGTATTCATATGTCTTGTATTGTTTTGTATATTTACGTTGAAATTTTGTAAATTAGACTAGAAAATCTTTAAGATCTAAAATCCAATAGTTCAGTATATGTTTTATTTGGAGCGGGAAACGAGACTTGAACTCGCGACCCCGACCTTGGCAAGGTCGTGCTCTACCAACTGAGCTATTCCCGCTAATTTATAAAATATAATTATTTATTGTATAATAATAACTTTAATTATGCAACGATTATGTTCTGGATAACCGTTTTGACAGTCTTTTCTATGTGATTAAGTAATTATACTTAGTCATTGATAAAATCATCTACCGCGATCCACAGGATATATATATGATTACTGTTTACCATTCTAATCAATTGGAGATGCTTAAAATACTAGTTTGTCAGGAGATAAAAAAAAACCCCTGTGTCATCCGTTATCCCCTGAAGTTATGTTAGTCAACAGTCCTAATATGATTCAATGGTTAAAATTTTCTTTTTCTATAGAGTTTGGCATTGCTGCTAATATTAACTTTTTGTCATCTTCTGACTTTATCTGGGATTTTTTAACTTTAGGTCTCCAAGATTCTTTTAAAAAAAGAATATTTAGTAAATTAAGCATGTGCTGGAAACTTAGAGTTGTTCTTCCAGAGTTACTTCTAGATGATACTTTCAGTATGTTACGTTATTACTTACGTAATGATAGTAATAATCATAAGCTATTCCAATTAACAGAACATATTGCGCATATTTTTGAGCAGTATATTTTCCATTGTCCGCATTGGATTCATGCTTGGGAGGATGGTCGCGTAGTAGAAGAGTGTGGAGATTTTCAGTTATGGCAAGGGCCGCTATGGTTAGCATTAGTAGAATATACTAAATATTTAGGAGAACCAGTATGGAGTTTTTCTACTCTTTTTCAACGTTCTCTTTTGACTTTACAAAATATTGATAAAAATTTATCCACGCTCCCAGAGCGTGTATTTATTTTTGGTCTTTCAGCGCTGCCTAACTATTATATTCAGGCTTTAGAAAAGTACATGGATATACACATTTTTTTTACTAATCCATGTCGGTATTATTGGGGAGATATTCGGAGCGATTCCTTTTTGAAGAAATTATTAATTCGTCACGGTTATCACTATAAGGAAGGAAGCTTTCTTCCAAAATGCCATGATC
This sequence comes from Candidatus Erwinia haradaeae, assembly GCF_900698885.1. Classification (GTDB taxonomy): domain Bacteria; phylum Pseudomonadota; class Gammaproteobacteria; order Enterobacterales; family Enterobacteriaceae; genus Erwinia_E; species Erwinia_E haradaeae_H. The sequence goes on along the minus strand of NZ_LR217705.1, from coordinate 740,077 downwards.
CTGGAGCTTATTCTTCGTTACTTAATACGCCTTGTGAAGAACAACAGCTCACTAATCCACTCTTAGACTCGTGGGGGCGCTCGGAGAGAGAGAATCTATTTCTGTTAGCGCAGAGCGGATCAAGAGAAATATGTGCGTTTGTTGATATTACACCTATCAACCTTTTATGCACATTACAGAAAGATATATTAGAATTAGAAGATCACTCAGTAATAGGTATCAGTAAAAGTGGATGGAATAACAGTTTAGCAAAGCGAATTTTAGGAGTAAGCGATCGATCAGTAGAGATCCATTTATGCTGTAGTATACAGAGTGAAATTGAGATTTTGCAAGATCAGTTGCTTGAGATGATGATAGAAGATCCAGAGTTGTCTGCTCATGAGATTCTTGTGACAGCGGTAGATATTGATATTTACACACCATTTATTCAAGCTATTTTTAGTAATGCCTCATCTAATCGATATATACCGTTTTCTATTTCTAATAGTCGTATTTCTAAGAAAAATCTCTCTATTAAAACTTTTTCTGCATTATTAAATTTGCTGGATGGTCGATTTATCGCAGAAGAAGTCTGGTCTATTTTGGAAGTCCCCGTAGTTGCTAGTCGTTTTTCTATTAACCAGCAAGGGTTAATTATATTACGTCGTTGGATAGTAGAATCTGGCATAAGATGGGGTTTAGATGAGGATAATATACGAGACCTTGATTTTCCCATGACTAGTCAGAATACTTGGCATTTTGGTTTAAAACGTATGTTATTAGGTTATGCCATGAATAGCGAAGCAGGTGAGTGGAAAGGAGTTTTACCTTTTGATGAGTGTAATGGATTAATTGCAGAATTAACAGGGTATCTGTCTGAATTTATACTTACTCTTAATCGATGGAGAGAGTGCATAAAAAAGCCACATGACTTAAAAAGTTGGATGCCAATGTGTCGTTTGATGCTTGATGATTTTTTTATTCGAACTGCAGATAATGAAGAAGAGTTAGCGATAATTGAGGAGCGTTGGTGCAGTATATTGCATCATGGTATTCAAGTCTCTTATCATCAGACTATTCCATTATTCATTCTTAGAGAGAATTTATTATTGTATTTAGAAGAAACAGGTTTAAAAGATTACTACTTGCCCGGATCTATAAATTTTTGTACATTGATGCCAATGATATTCAGTCCAGTAAAAGTAGTGTGTTTATTAGGAATGAATGAAGGAATGTTTCCACGTGTTAAAATGCCGTTAAGTTTGAACTTAATTTATCAAAAAATTAAAAAGGATAATTACTATAATGATAGTTACCTTTTTTTAGAAGCTTTAAATGCAGCTCAAAAAAAATTTTATATTAGCTATATTGCCCAGTCAATTCAAGATAATACTATACGTTATCCTTCTACTTTAGTAAGTGAGTTAACACAATATATTAGCCAAAGTTTCTGCTTGGCTAAAGATAGAGATAAAGATGTGGATACTAGTTCTCAATCTATCTTACAACATCTTCAGCATGTGCATACCTGTACGTCCTCCTTTTTGCAGAAGTCTTTTATATCAAACACCAAGTCTATTAATGATGTAATAAAATGGTCGCCTTCTATTTATCATCAGGATTTTGTTTTGTCACCTGTTCCTCAAGAATTACCTAATGAAGATGAAAAAAATTGCACTTTATATCAATTTCTGCAATTTTGGCGACATCCAGCTCGCTATTTCTTAAAATATAAACTTGGCGTTGCTTTTCAGGAAGAGCAAGCACTATTATTTGATGCGGAACCATTTGTTTTAAATAATCTTACTCGCTATAAGCTTGATCAAGATTTATTGAAAGAGCTAATAAATAAGCGTGATACTAAACTACTTTATAAAAATTATAGATCCTCAGGGAAGCTAGCTGATGGAGTATGGGGAGAATTGTTTTGGCAGGAGAGAAAAACAGAACTACATAGCCTTGCTGAACAGATTTTACGATTTCATTCGTCTACAGAAAACAAAGAAATCCTATTAAATATTAAAGATATGACATTGAGTGGATTTCTTGATCAAGTTCAAACTAATGGATTGTTACGCTGGCGCGCTGGTGTTCTTAATATTCGAGATGGATTAATATTATGGTTAGAGCATTTGATATATTGTGCGATAGGTGGTCAAGATATTAGTCTTATGTTAGGACTCCAGGATAGTATTTGGCGTTTTTTACCAATCTCAGCAGAAAAAGCAAAGCAATATTTAGAGTACTACGTGAACGGGTATTGCTTAGGTATGTCTAATCCTTTACTATTAACATATTCTGGAGGCGCTTGGTTACAAGCATGTTTTGATAAAAAATTAGATGTAATCTGTTATGATGATCTAACGCAGAAAAAAGCATACAAAAAATTTTTAGAATGCTGGAATGGATCTGATTATATGTATGGGGAGAAGCATGATCATTTTTTGCAGCGATTATTACCTTATTTAGAGACTTCGGAGATGCAGGCTATGATGTTAGCAGCAGAGCATTGGTTTCTTCCAGCAATACGCTCTCATCAGGTAGGATAAGTAAGCGTACCTTATTCTATGATATGTGTTTAATTATTTTTAATGAGACTGTAAATAGTAATTAAATACCTAAAGTGGTCAGAATATAGCGCTTCCTGATAAGAATAAAAAATTTTTAGAAGTCTTTTAAAGACATTATAGTTTTTATGTACCTAATTATAGAAAAACTCAACTTCATTAGACTTAGAGGTGGAGCATATCTTTCAACACACTCCAGCCAACTCCAGCCAATATTATATTAATATTTTAATTAATAATAAAACAGAATAAAAGAATATTGAATATATAACACTAAACACTATAATAAAGTTCAAACTCAACAGGATGTGGAATTTGTCGAAGACGGTTTATCTCTTCTCTATGTAATGCAATATATGCGTCGAGGGCATGGTCAGTAAATACATTGCCTTGAGTTAAAAAATCACGGTCTTGATCTAGGGCAGATAAAGCTTCCTCTAAGGAGCTCGAAACTTTTGGTGTAGAGGTCTTTTCTAAATTGGATAACTTGTATAAGTTTTTATCTCTTGCTTCACCTGGGTTGATTTTATTAATAATTCCATCTAATCCAGCCATAAGCATTGCAGAAAAACATAGGTAAGGATTAGCCGACGGGTCAGGAAAGCGGATTTCAATGCGGCATTTTTTTGGATTTGAAACCATTGGAATTCTAATAGCAGCTGAACGGTTTCGAGAGGAGTAAGCAAGCATGACTGGTGCTTCATAACCTGGCACTAAGCGTTTATATGAGTTTGTAGTAGGATTCGTTAATGCATTAAGTGCTTTTGCATGCTGAATTATTCCTCCTATGTAAAACAACGCAAGTTCAGATAATCCACTGTATTGATTACCTGAAAACAAATTAGTATTCATCTTAGATAAGGATATATGGCAGTGCATACCGGATCCATTATCACCATAGATTGGCTTAGGCATAAAGGTAGCGGTTTTACCATAAGAATGAGCAACGTTATGCACTACATATTTATAAATCTGAATTTCATCAGCTTTTTTTATTATAGTATTACAGCGAGTAGCGATTTCATTTTGACCTGCAGTAGCGACCTCATGATGATGTGCTTCAATAGTGATACCCATCTTTTCCATCATCAAACACATTTTAGCTCGAATATCATGTGAAGAGTCAACCGGAGGTACTGGTAAGTATCCCCCTTTAAGTTTTGGTCGGTGACCTTTATTACCGCCTTGATATTCTTTACTAGAATTCCAATAAGCTTCAATATCATCAATAAAAACATGTGACCCGGAGGTGCTGTGTCCAAAACGAATATCATCAAAAATAAAGAATTCTGGTTCTGGTCCAAAAAATACATTATCTGCAATACCAGATTTATGTAAAAAATCTTCTGCTCGTTTCGCTATAGAGCGTGGATCAAGATCATATCCTATCATAGTATCTGGTTCTAAAACGTCACAGCGTAAAATAAGTGTTGTATCAACAAAGAAAGGGTCAAGGACAGCAGTAATAGTGTCGGGCATTAGAAGCATATCGGATTCATGGATGTCTTTCCAGCCATTAATGGAAGAGCCATCAAACATTTTACCTTCTTTTAAAAAATTGTGATTTACCTGGTGAGCAGGGATGCTCATATGTTGTTCTTTACCTTTAGTATCGGTAAAACGTAAATCAACAAATTTCACTTGATTATCATGAATCATTGACAGAACATATTCAGCTGACATATTTAACATCTCCTGGACGTAGTCATTACTATAGCATTGAAAATTGTGATTTCTGTTTTTTATGTGTTTGTAGTATTATAATGAGCGTTCAATAGGTACTTTTGTAATAAAAAGATCTATAAATATTTTTAATAATTGATTTTAATATTTTTTTGTTTGATGTTTAGTGCCCCTACTATTTTGATGCAAGTTTACAAGAGTAGATAGTAGCAAGTTGCCTTAGAGGATGTGTATAATTAAGCTTGATTAGTATATATTAAAGAGAAATTCATCATGAAGATTATCTTATGAGAATTCAATATAATATATATAGTATATATTATATATTATATAAGAATGCCTTATAGTTTGATTTTAAGTAAATATAGTTGCAATATAAGTACTAATAATGATTAATATATTGTTTTCTCTAATACCTATAGATTTATCTGCAATAAAGATTCTCTATATACTATATAATAGTAGTATGTACTAAAATTGTAAGATTTTTTATTTTGGAAACTATTTCTATTTTAATAGAGGAGAAATTGCAACATGTCTCTGTGTTTTTATATAGTGTAATTATAAAATATGTATGTATAAATCTATTTTTCGTCTATATCTTTATTAGTGAAGTATGCAATGTTATATCTTTAATCAGATATAGTATGACTAAAGCTCTTTAGATTATTAGCTTTTAGTAGTATTATTTTAATTTTTGGCAGCAGTATTTTTAATACTTCTGGGCTAATCTATCCTGAATGTCATCTTATTAGTACTTATGCCCGAGTAATACTTAATAGGTATTGTTGACGATTGATCAGTAGCGTTATGTGGTGCATGATAACTTGTTGATTTTACTCTAACTGACTTATTTATAAAACCTTAAAGAGCATTAAATAATAAAGAATATAACCTTATATCCTTTATTATTTAGATTATGGCATAATATAGTTTTGATTGCATGATTAAAAGTTATAATATTTTGATTTTAGAGCTATTCTTAAAAGAGTTATGACCGTGCCAGGAAATGATTGATATACTATTAAATTTATTAAATTTATTATATAATTAGATAATCCAGTAATTAATTATTACATTATTTGTTCTCTGATAAAAATCAGAAGTTACATTGCTGTTCATATATTTTTATAGAAGGTTAATATCTACTAAGCAGTAAAATTGAATAACTAATATTAAATGGTGTAATCCATTTTTACTACTGCACGAATCTAAGTATTATGATAGTGTTATACTTATGATACTTGAGGATAATTTGTGATCGAGAATTTGCGTAATATTGCCATTATTGCTCACGTTGACCATGGAAAAACTACTTTGGTTGACAAGTTGCTTCTACAGTCGGGTACTTTAGATACACGAATTGAGCTTTCTGAGCGCATTATGGATTCTAATTTTTTAGAAAAAGAACGTGGGATTACCATCCTTGCTAAAAATACTGCTATTCAATGGAATGGATATCGTATTAATATTGTTGACACTCCTGGGCATGCCGATTTCGGAGGTGAAGTCGAGCGTGTTATGTCAATGGTTGACTCGGTCCTTCTAGTGGTTGATGCAATAGATGGCCCGATGCCGCAAACGCGTTTTGTAACTAAAAAAGCTTTTGAAAATGGCCTCAAACCAATCGTAATAATTAATAAAATTGATCGTCCTGGTGCTCGCCCTGACTGGGTTGTTGATCAAGTATTTGATCTATTTGTTAACTTGAACGCACATGATGAGCAACTTGATTTTCCAGTTATTTATGCTTCTGCTTTAAATGGTACTGCAGCGTTAGATTATCAAAATATGGCAGATGATATGACTCCTTTGTATGAAGCAATTATTAAACATGTTCCTGCACCACAAGTTCAGGCAAATGAACCGTTTCAAATGCAAATTTCTCAATTGGATTACAATCATTATGTTGGTGTTATTGGTATTGGTCGTATTTCTCGTGGTGCAATTAAGCCCAATCAGAATATTTCTATTATTAATAGATATGGTAAAATACGTAATGGTAAAGTTAGTAAAGTATTAACTCATCTAGGTTTGGAGCGTATAGAAACTAGTAAATCTGAGGCAGGTGAGATTATCGCAGTTACTGGATTAGGTGAACTTAATATTTCCGATACTCTTTGTGATCCACAAAATATAGTGGCACTACCAGCGCTTAATGTTGATAAACCTACTGTAAGTATGTATTTTAACGTTAATACATCTCCTTTTTGCGGCAAAGAAGGTAAGTTTTTAACTTCACGTCAAATTTTAAATCGTTTGAATAAGGAGTTAGTACATAATGTTGCATTACAGGTTGAAGAAACTGAAGATGCTGATGCGTTTCGAGTATCAGGACGAGGCGAGTTACACTTATCCGTACTTATTGAAACCATGCGACGAGAAGGATTTGAGCTGTCAGTATCGCGCCCTAAAGTGATCTATCGAAAAATAAATGGGCATATTCAAGAACCTTTTGAGAGTGTGGTTGTAGATATTGAAGTACAGCATCAGGGTGGTGTAATGAAAGCTCTCGGTGAGCGTAAAGGGGATATAAAAGATATGGTTCCTGACGGTAATGGTCGTGTACGTCTTGATTATCTTCTTCCATCTCGTGGTTTAATTGGTTTCCGTACTGAGTTTATGACGTTAACTGCTGGAACAGGGTTATTATATGCAACTTTTAGTCACTATGATGAAATTCGCACAGGTACAATTGGACAGCGCCAAAATGGAGTTCTGATTTCTAATGGTCAAGGTAAAGCAGTTGCTTTTGCTCTTTTTTCTCTTCAAGAAAGGGGAAAATTATTTCTTGGACATGGTGCCGAAGTATATGAAGGGCAGATTATAGGTTTGCACTCACGAGTCAATGATTTAACAGTAAACTGTTTAACAGGAAAAAAACTAACTAATATGCGAGCTTCCGGTACTGACGAGGCACCTACGTTAGTGCCAGCTATAAAAATGTCTTTAGAGCAAGCCTTAGCATTTATTGATGACGATGAGTTAGTTGAAGTAACTCCTCAATCAGTTCGTATTCGTAAGCGTCACCTAAAAGAGAATGACCGAAAACAAGCGCACAGAAAACTCTTAAAATTTTAAAATTAGATAGCATAAACTCAGAAGAATTATCTAATTAACTGTTGCATATTGTCAGTATAGTGACAGTTAGTCCATTATTTAGTTTTATTATTACATAATCATAAAAGGTAATTTTTAGATATATAAGTATTATATTTTTTTAAAATTGAACTTTAAGCGTCATTGAATAAAGCTATCAATATTTTAAAGTTAGATCTTACGTGTTATGTATTTTTACTGTTATTTATATTATATTTCCGCTTTAATTAATATAATGTAGAAAATCTGTAATAAGATCTATATGTGAACAGACCTATTATAGAAAATATAATTTCTAGTCCATAAGTGTCTTAAATATATAGAATAAAAAATGAACGTTTTTATTTGTATGAGAAGATTAAATAAATTTTATAAAAAAAATAAGTATTTTATATATATCACGCATAATATAGCATAAATGTAAAAACCTTAAAGAGAGTTGTCCTGTTATTTTATTTACTAATTATTTTATTAGTACGTGTTTCTAAAAAATAATGCGTTTCAAATATATTTAGTCATTCTAATAATAGTTTAAAAACGGTACTTTTAGTATGTTGGTTTACAGTGATATAATAATAAATATTATAACTAAGTAAAAACTAAGTTAGCTAATCAATCATACAATTCATCATTATATTTAAGTGCCAAAGTAAAGAGCATATGACTTTTGTAGTTAGCTCGAATGAGTTACTTATAGAGCTAATTAGTGCTTTTATGTCGCAGATATTTAAAATATAAGCTCTAAGTATAGTACTTAGCGTGTTTTTACTGTGTATGATAATTAAATAATACATCTAGTAATTAGATGTGAACAGGAGATAAACTCATATATGTTTTATATTTAGTATGTATTTAAAATAAAACTCTTGTTTTATTTTATTAAAATACTATGAAAAATAGATAAAAAGATTTAGAGTTTATATGCAAAGTCCAGCTGAGTTATTAAAATTATTGTTTATTGGAGAGGGCGGTATGGCTAGCAGAGGTGTTAATAAAGTCATTTTAGTTGGAAATTTAGGGCGAGATCCGGAAATACGATATATACCTAATGGTAGTGCTGTTACTAATATAGCTATAGCTACTTCTGAAAGTTGGCGCGATAAACAGACTGGAGAAACAAAAGAAAAAACCGAATGGCATCGTGTAGTTCTTTTTGGAAAACTTGCTGAAGTAGCCTGTGAGTATCTGCGTAAAGGCTCCCAAATATATATTGAAGGATCCCTTCAGACGCGAAAATGGACTGATCAATCTGGCATTGAGAAATACACTACTGAAGTAGTAGTAAATGTAGGTGGAACTATGCAGATGCTTGGTGGGCGTATACAGGAAAATCATTCATTAAATAATGAAACTCAGCTCTCTCGTTCTTCGCAAAAGCCTGCCAAGCTAGATAATACCTTATCTCATGTTGAATCGATAGTTGATTTTGAAGATGATATTCCTTTTTAAGCAAACATGCTTTATTTATTGCATCTTAGATTTTGATTCTTAGGTAAAATTAGATATTCTTATTTATATAAAAACTTAGTATGCAAAACTTACATGTAGATTTAAATGTTTTATGTATCAGAAATTGATAGTTATCAATAGAATGCTAGAGAAAAAGAATGCTAGAGAAAAAATTAATAAGGTTAAGATCATAGAAATTATTTGTATATAGTGTCTAATATGTAGTCTAGAATTAGATGGTTTTTAATAAGTTATGATCTAATAGGTATGTATTTTATTGAGTATTTATTTAGATGTATTATTCAATTATTATATATAATAAAGAATACACTCATCACTTGTAATATACAAATATTATATATTTAATAATCTATGCAATATTAATGATAATAATTTTAAATTATACAATTTAGTAGGTAACATCATGTGTATTAAAATTTAAGAATCTATATAAAATTATCTTAGATTTTATTTTGTAATAGAATTATGTGATATACAGTTAATTTTTATTAAGTTGATAAATTGCAACAATAAATTTGTGACAATGTCACTTGGTGGTTTATTAAGCATTGATACTATTTTAATTAATGGTTTGAATATAGTAGATATATGATAATTAAGACTTTATTCAAAATTCAGTTAATCGTATCTTTGATATTTAATTTTTCTAAAATTGTATAATATATTATGAATATAATATTATTTTTAGGTTTTTATTAGTTCATTTAAGCTCTTTAGTAAAATTTTCTTAATTGGAAAAGTAAAATATTTTATTGCCCGATATTAGTGATAATATTTTTAAAATTTTAGCAAAAAAGTGCGTATAAATTTATCGTAAGTAGTAGCTTATTGAGCATATACTGCTTTCTTTTAGTATTAGTGATGTTATTTGGAAATTGTTTTAATCTTTGATAATTATACAATTTTGTACCATTAAAATTATTTATTTATAGTAGTGGACTAAAGAAGTAGAATAACCTTTCTAAAATACGCTTCCAATAAGAACGCTGAACCCAGCAGTTTATATCTATTAAGCGAGATTGAGAGATATAATTTTCTTGGACACGCGCTAGATCTTTCCCAAATTGATGATTATCAATGACCAAGGTGATCTCAAAGTTCAGCCATAAACTTCGCATATCAAGATTTACTGTACCAATCAGACTAAGTTGCTCGTCAACGAGAATACTTTTGCTATGCAAAAGTCCGCCTTCGAATTGATAGATTTTTACTCCAGACTCAAGTAATTCACTAAAAAATGCTCTACTAGCCCAACGTACTAGTAACGAGTCATTATGAAGAGGAATAATAATACTGACATCAACACCACGGTATGAAGCGATACAGATAGCATGTAATAGATCATCACTTGGAATTAGATAAGGGGTGGTAATTATTAATTTTCTACGTGCTGAAAAAACCGCGGTTAATATCGCTTGATGAATCATATTCTCTGGAAAACCTGGACCTGATGCAATCACTAAAATAGTGTGATCATTTTTTTTCTCAAAAAACATAACATTATTATCTGGTTTGAGTGGTAAAATTCGCTTTCCAGTTTCAATTTCCCAATCACCAGAATAAATAATTCCCATAGTAGTGGCGATTGGACCTTCCATACGCGCCATTAAATCTATCCACTGACCAACGTTTATATGTTTTTTAAAAAATAGCGGATCTACTAAATTCATACTACCAGTATAAGCAATATAATTATCAATTAGAACCATTTTACGGTGTTGCCGTAAATCCATACGTCTAAAAAAAATTCGGAGCAGGCTTACTGGCAATGCCTCCACTACATCTATTCCGGCATTGCGCATTCGATTTGGCCAAACCGTTCGAAAAAATTCTACACTACCAGCAGAATCAAGTAAAAGACGGCAGTATACACCACGTCGCGCAGAGGAGATGAGTGCTTCTGCAACTTCATCAGCCTGTCCGCCCGGTTGCCAGATATAAAATACCATTTCAATATTATGAGATGCCTTGCGTACATCGTGAATTAATGCGCGTAATGTATCATCACTACTAGTTATAAGCTGAAGTTGGTTACCTTTGACTCCTGCAATGCCCTGTCGATTCTCACACAGTTGAAATAGTGGTTGAGCGATATCACTATTCTTTGTGGGATAAAGGTTTGGGGGAGACTGTAAGGTCTTAAACCAGACAGCCATGAAAGGCCACATTCTACGCGCTCGTTGAGCCCGGCATTGACCTAAATATAACTCTCCTAGAGAAAGGTAGGCAATAATTCCGAGAAGAGGTAAAATATAAATAATTAGTAACCAAGTTATCGCAGAGGGTACTGATCGGCGTTTAATTAAAATGCGACAAGTGATGACGGCTATTACAAACCAGTAGCCAAATATTAGTAACCAGCTTATTGTAGTAAAAAAAGTTTCAATCACATTAATCATCCTATTTGCAGATGCATATTTAATTTTGTTATAGAGATCTAGACCCGATAAGAAAGGATGTTCTTATCATGGGATAATTATAGCGTCTGATAAATACTGGTTAAAGTTTCTTAAAATTATGTCATGCAAATAGTTTATGTGTATTAAAGAATTATTTACTGTAATTTTTTGATTTATTAAATTTTTATGTGCATGATAATATAGATTATAAGAACTCTGTTAGAGTCACTACACAAATAGTTATATACCTTACGACGAGGTATAAAAAGTGGTAATAGTTGTATATTTGTGAATATGTACTGTTCTAATAGTTTTTATTATGATTGATGATTGTATTGTAATATCTTGACTCGATAGTGGTAGTCATAGGTATTGATATACCGTTAAAAAAGCTGTTCTAGAAAAAATATTGCTTTATGCTTTTTATTGTAGGCATTAGAATAATGACTATAGAAGTTAGAAGGATATCTCTTAAATAGAGATAAACTCATATATAAAATATCTATATATTCAGATAGCAAAATATCTAGCAGTTCTATATTAGAAGGATTTTTTTGGTTTAAACAGCACTAGGCGTATACTTGTATGTATAATATGTCTATTAGACAGAATTTAGTTAGTTTTGTAGAATTAAAATTTTGTATATCAGAGAGTCTGTATTTTACACTCTAACAGAGGATTTTCATTTATTATTAGGGTCCAGTAATTTCTATAGATTGTAATTCCATATAAGTATTGCGTGCATTGAACTATATGCAAAAAAATATTAATGGTAGTATTAATTTTATGTATTTAATTACTCTGATATGTTGTATATAAAATAATGATGATTAATAATTTTATAAAATAACGTAATATAATTTAACCTTAACCCTAACCTTAATCTTGCCCTTAACTTTAACCTTAAGATTAAGCTTGAGGTTATAAAAGCATGTATAATAGTGCTAAAATATTATTCACTTGTTCTTTAAGTATTAGAATATTAACTGTTGATTTTAGATAAAAGATCATTAGATGTAAGTATTTGTTAATTTTTTTAAAATTTATCTGATTATTTTTAAATAACAGAATGGTTTTTTAGAATATTATTTTTCTTAGAGTTATTTTATGATCTTTGGTTGTATTTATGATTAGCGGATTTCATACCGATACAGTAAGAATTTTAATTACTTCATAAAGTATGGTGTTTTTATATATTGACACTTTAATCAGTCTTAGTATTTCTTGTGAAAGTTTTTAGTTAGTTGGATTATTTTGGAGCATATTAATTGCATATTTATGTTTTTTAGATGAAACTTGATAGAATATAAAATTCTTACAGGATTTATTACTGAAAAAATTACAATAGAATCAGTTTACAAAATATTATATAAAACTCATGAGTAATATTAGAGCTTCTATCTAATGATTATTCATTACTCTTATGTCTGCTTTAAGGATAGAAGGATCAAGTATGAGGCATAATTTTATTATGCTCCTAATGATCAATATATTAATAGAAAAAAATCATCTATATTTTAAAGATCATTAATGATGATTATAGCATTGTCATGGCTTGGATAGCCGATATAGTTTTTATAGAATATTAGCTAGCATAATTTATATGCGCCAATTTTTGATATATATAGCCTTAATCGTTTTTGTGAAAATTTTTTATGACTTAAAATATAAGTAATTATTATATGGATACAGGTTGGTATAATTGATTGGTAGATATACGAGATACTTATATCTTGATTAGTATCTTTCATTAACTCATTGCATGGGCTTATTAATTAATATTAAAAATAAATATTTGATACAATCCACTCATATGATGAAAAATAAATTTATTTTCGATACTGTCTAATTAAAATGATAACTACATATTTTATTTTAAATTAAAATGTTCAGAGGTAGATAGTAACGATTGAAATTGAGAAAATAAATATTTTTCTATTATAGAAGTCGTATAACTATACTAATACCTTAAAATAATAATTATTTCTCATATTGATATAGAGAAATTCAAATTTTAATATAAAATATAGGAATGATAATGTGCAATGCAGAAAGATTAAGGGTTTATATATAAGATATTAGATCTTTTAAAATTATTGTCAGTACTATTTATGGTAAAAAGATAAGTTAATTCATTATTTTTAATATCGTGTTTTATTAAATATTTGTGTAATAGTTAAAACTGTATCTGCATTAGAATTATTAACCCTGCGTTTCATACTGCATCATGAATTGGGAAAAAATTTCATTCTGTCTTCAATAAAAATTGAATAATATGGTTTTTTATTGTGCTTTGAGCTATAACATTAAAATATATTTTTATATAAAAATAAAATAATTGATGGCCATTTAATAGATGAAAATTTTTACGCACAAAGCATTAGTTTAATAAATTTAGTAATTCTAAAAATTTTTTATACTAGATAGATCCTTCTGTTCAGTTATTATCTATTGTAACATCTATTATTAAGTGTAATGGGTCAGGTATTTTTATTTTATTTGAAATAGTATTTTACTAGTAACATAAACGGTTGGTTATATTTAGTTTGGATAGAGTAAAATAATGCTCTTTAGCATAGTTGTGTTTTAATTTAAAAATAGCATGGTATACAGAAGATATTATCAGAATCTAAAATATAATAATCGATAGATTTATATATCTATTTACTATATTTGTATAGTATAAAATTTATAAAAAACAATCTTTTTCTATTAGTGAACACACTAATAGTAATCTTTATACGTTATTATTACTAATAAATTTAAGTTTATATAAAAAATTAAATTTCATCTATTATGGAGTATAATTTCAATACTTTTATTAAAATACGTTTTATTAGAATAGATTGAAAATTATCGATTGCTCAAAATGTTCATAGGTGAGAATAATCATGATTATATAAAAAATCTATTCATTAATAACTTTGTACTTTATAACGCGCTGTGAGTATGTGATGATTAACATCATAGTAATATCTTTTTTTGTTTATCACAAAAACCTCTATAAAGATGAAGAATCTTAATCTTTTCTATTTCAGAAAAAATAATGTATTGCATGATATCATTTTTACCTGCAAGCTTTATATCGGAGTTAAGTATAGGACACTAGATGTTAAGTTTTGGTCTAAACATACATAATGAATTGAATAGAACTGTACTTCATTCAATGTGTTTGCGAGGAATAATAAAACTACTAATTATTTTAACGCCTCCAATCTATTGAGTTAATCTTAATTGTAATTAACCTGTCATGACATGTAATAATTCATATTATATTGACATGTTTGTTAGTAGAGAAAATTTTTTTGTTTTCCTTGTGATTATTGAAAATAATTTATAAAGTCTATCCTGTAATAATCAATGCATTTGTGATTTTAGTTAAGAGAGTCTCTTGACTATATATTACAATATAGCAATGAAAATATTTCATGTATTTACTGTTATCAGAAAAAAAGTAAATTAAATTTTTTATCATAAATTAAGCACTATATTCTCATATAGTGCTTGTATTCTACATAAGAATAATAGATAATATTTTTATTATGAAATTAGTATGTTACTAAGGGAACCTTGTTAGTCATCTGCAATGTTAGTCTGCCAACTCGGTCAGGTTCGGAAGAAAGCAGCCGTAACAGATAATGCATGTGCTGAATACAGCTAGCATGGTTCCCACCAACCTATCGCATTTTTTGTATTAATAATTATTTTTAATAAACGCATTTTTTTTATCCTATATAAAAGTACTCTTTAATATTTTTATTATTTTTTTTTGAAGAATCGTATTATATAATTATGATTATATTTTGAATAATATTTAGATATAATTGATTTGATACATTAGAAAAGCAATAGAAACATACTTTATTAAAAATTTTACAAAGCAATATCATATACTATATGAAACTCTATAAGATTTAACTTGATTGGTATTATTGTGTAATATCCTGCTTTTACATCTTTAATATTTCTAAGTTTCTATTTTAGAAATACGTTTTAAATAGTTTTATTATTTTTGTGTCAAGTTAGTTGATAATTATCAAAATAAGTAATATTTTCTAAATTGTAGAATAGTGCAATTCACGTATGACAATAAGGAAAATAGAACGTAAATTTCAATTTATTTACATCAAAAAAATATGACATCATTTATTTTTAGAACGAGCAATATGAAGATTGATTTTTTTTAACATTAAAATGTTTTATTTATATTGATTTTACTATCTTCTCTGTTAACTAATCTAAAAATAAATCACAAATATTAAAGAAAGCTCTATTCTTCTTATCAATCAAGCTATACTGTTCATGTATAATAACACATAGATCAAAATATAATTAACCTCATTGTAGATATGGATTATCTATCTAGATATAAGTATAAGGAAAAATAATATTTGAATTTGAACATATTATGAATCAATCAATAGTATTAATGTTATTAAATTTCTGAACTTGTGTATCAGCAGCTTCTAGTTTTTCTTGGTTAAGTGTAGATTCTTTTGCTGCATTAATAAAGCTGTGAGTTTTTAGTACTTCTAGCGACTCATGACTGAACTTTTCTTTATATAGAACAGCTAAAGAAAGACCGGTATTTTTAAGTCCACTGGACTTTAATATTGGTAATAAACGACCGGAATAGGTTAAATCTGGATTCTCAAAAAATTTTTGTAGATTTTGACAGACTCTTTGATAATCAGGATACTTATTGAAATTATCTAGTATTTTACCTATTCGATTTAAATCATCAAAGAGATTTTTTCCTATTTCAGAGACTAAATACTTAGTTTCTCGACAATCAATATTAATAGTTTGTCCATATTTGCGGCCTTCAGTAATAATTAAATCCCAATTTTTACGTGTATTACGTAACCCTAAACTGTCTATATCAGGAGCATCAGCAATTGCGCACCAGATTAAAAACATATCTAAAAAACGTATTTGTTCAGATGCAATACCAATAGGTGAAAATGGGTTAATATCTAATGCACGGACTTCTACATATTCAATTCCCCTGAGTTTTAACGCATCAGATTGAGCTTCTCCGCATCGCGTTACTCGCTTAGGTCGTATAGGCATATAAAGTTCATCTTCAATCTGCAGAATATTCGTGTTTAATTGTATCCTGTTTTCGTTTTTATCTTTTACTCCCATTGTGATAAATTTCTTTGATGGGGTTTGCGTTGCTTTTTTTAAGCTAAAAACATAATCCTCAAGATTATTAAAGGTAATATCTAAGGTGTTTTGAGATCTATTAAGATAGCCTATTTCACTTAGGCGCAATGAGGTTGCGTGAGGTAAGAAAAGCATTCCGTTCTTACTATATTCAAATGGCAGCGTGCTGGTTTGACCTTGCATAAAGGAAGAACAAATAGCTGGTGATGCGCCAAAAAGATAAGGGATTACCCACCCAAGACGATAATAGTTACGGATCATTTGTAAGTAGCCTGCGGAAATTATCTCTTTTTCACTTTTCTCGTTATCTAAACCTGCCCATGATTTCCAAAAAGATAACGGTAGTGAAAAATTATAATGCACTCCTGCAATAATTTGCATTAAAGCGCCATAGCGATTTTTTAATCCTTGACGATACTGCGTCTTCATTTGACCGAGAGATGAAGATCCATATTGCGCAAGTTGTATTTTTTGGTTTTGGTGTATTTTACATGGCATGCTCATTGGCCACATAAGCTCTTTGCCTAAATTTTTAGATGCATGACGGTGAAGATCACTGAGAAATGCTAGTAGATGATCAATATCATCATCAACTGGTGTAATTAATTCCAGAAGCGCTTCTGCAAAATCTGTAGTAATCCATTTATGAGTTAGCGGTGATCCAAAACATCCAGGGTGGGGAGTGGTGGCAAGTAATCCATCAGGATTTATACGTAGAGTTTCTCGCTCAATACCTCTTCTTATTCCTTTAATAGAATCAGGATGAGATTCTAACCAAGAAAGAGCTTGCGATGCATCCGGGATCACAATTGACCTCCTGCTAAGAGAAAGTTTTATAATAAAGCATGATGTACTTCATGCGATGAGGTGATGTTATTTAATATTTTTAAAAAAGCCAACTTATCTTAACAGTTAAGATGACTAGTCTTTGCTATAAATAGTATGTAGTTTCTGACTATGTATCATGTGATCACGCAATATATTTCGGTATTACCTTATGTTATATAATAAATTTATCATATTTTTTGTGACGTTAATTTATAACGTCTTTAGCTAATGACCATAATTAAGTTGTTATACTCTTTTAAAAATATTTGATAAATTAGATAATACTTGAAGCATATGTTTTTAGGTTATAGCAATATAAATATGAGTGTAGATAACTTCAATAAGAGATAAACATATTAGTCCTCTTTAGTTTTATGTATCTAATATCGTGATATTTGTTTAGACATTTATATATCAATGTTTCTCTAAATTCTTGCTGTATTTTAACATATAGAGTCTACTATTGATTATATTATTCGTAACGGTAATTTTTTTAATTTTTCTATTATTAAACAATGCAAGAGCATTTATGTAAATAAACATACTATTTTATTTATGATATATCCCACTGGAGATAGGATCATAGATCTTTAAATATACATGACAGATTCAATAGTTATACAACATATACTAGTAAAATATATCTACTGTAGATAGATGCAATGTATGACATGAACCCTTTGTGTGTGTTAGAATATGCTTATACTAGAACATGCCATATGCACTTAATTTGAACAAGCAGTATATGTATTCCTGATAATCTTTTAAAATTTGATCAACAAAAGATATCACAAAATTTTATTAATCTCAGTGTATAATACAGCTGCATTTTGTGTAGATTAATAATACTGCAGAAAAATATGTTCACTATTTTAGTGATATAGTCATTTTATAGCAAATGAATATAGAATATATAATCATCGTATATAGAAAAGAGAAACTTCCAGTGAATTTTTACTAAAATATATCTAGAACATGTATATTTATGCTGATTAAAATTTTGATACATTATAGTTTGATGAGATAGATTGTGTTATTTAGGTTAAGAGCTTTATGATGAAATATCATTCATGTTTTCGAGAACACTTCAGGTATATATTCATACAATAAAAATAACTTCTCATTTGGATTAATTTTATGGTTTGATGCTTTTAACGAACTGCACTGTATATGAAAAAAGATTGTTTATAATTAGGCCCAGTAGTTTGCTAATTTTTCGTTAATTATTTTAATAGGAAAGAAGTGCGCTGTAATGTTGTTCAAATCTCAACGTAATAAGCATCAACAATACCTTATACAATTACCTAAAATTTCACAATCAGTGGTTGGTTTTAGTACGTTATTTTCACCACTGGACTTTCGATCTCGTTTATTAGAAAAAATTTCTTCTGCTACATATAGAATTTATATTCTTGCGCTCTATTTAGAGAATGATGAAGGAGGTCAAGAAATTTTTTCTGCACTCTACGCTGCTAAAAAACAAAAACCCAATTTAGATATTTGTGTATTAGTAGACTGGCATCGTGCAAAACGTTGTCGTATCGGCACTCATGTTGGAATGACTAACGCTGATTGGTACTACTTAATGGCTAATAAAAACCCTAATGACTCTGTTCCTGTTTATGGAATTCCTGTACATAACAGGGAAGCATGGGGTGTGTTTCATTTAAAGGGATCTATTATTGATGATACTGTTCTATATAGTGGTGCGAGTTTTAATAATGCTTATTTGCATCAGAAAGATACTTATCGCTATGATCGTTATCAATGCCTGAATAACCGGGTATTAGCGGATACCATGCTGCAATGGATTCAAAAAAATCTATTAAAAGATAAAGCGGTTCATCGAATAGATCAAGGGAATTGTTCTAGTCGTTCAGATATAAAAAATTGTACTCGAAAGTTACGTCGAGCCTTACGTCAATGTCATTACCAATTTCAATCGAATGGACAATATGAAGCTCTTTCTATAACCCCTCTTTTAGGCTTAGGAAAACATAGTGCTCTCAATAAGGCAATTCATCATTTCATGTTGTCTACTCAGTATGTTTTAATGATTTGCACTCCTTATTTTAACTTGCCAGCAATTTTGGCGAGAAATATTTTGTTTCTATTGCGACAAGGAAAAATCATAGAGATTATTGTTGGCGATAAAACTGCTAACGATTTCTATACTCCAAGAGATCAGCCATTTACTCTGATTGGCGTATTGCCTTACTTATATGAGATTAATTTGCGTTCTTTTCTGAGTCGATTACAGAATTATATCAATATAGGGCAGTTAATAGTTCGTGTGTGGATGCACGGTAAAAATAGTTATCACCTTAAGGGACTTTGGGTTGATGATGAATGGATGATGCTCACAGGAAGTAATTTAAATCCACGTTCTTGGCGTTTAGATTTAGAAAATGCTATTTTAGTACATGATCCATTACAACAATTGGCGCAGCAGCGTTTTAATGAATTAAAGGTTATTCGTCAGCATACTGTTTTCATAAAAAACTATCAAGATTTAGAAAGTATCTCTGATTACCCAAAACCAGTGCGTAAATGTATTCGCCGCTTACGGAGTATGCATATAGATCAACTAATTCTTCGTCTTTTATAAATAATCATTGGATGCGTATTTTGAAGATTTTTGTCTTTTATAATCTAAATAATCTAAATAATCTAAATAATCTAAACAATCTAAATAATCTAAATATAGCTTTAAGTACTTAATTGAGGATCGCTCATTTTATATAGACCGAACTAGTAAATTGTAAATGATTTATAGATGTAATATGCAAGGTTATAAAGATAGGATATATTTTTTTATTATTTTGAAAAAAATTATTATATATGTTCTTATAGATTATATGAGTTACTGTTTTGGTCTGATTATGTTCTATATAAATATGTTACATATACTATGTTAAGATTAAAGATATTGAAATTATAATAATTCCCATAAAGATTGATATTAAAATATATTTTAATTTTTAAGAAATTTAAAAGTATGTTATATTTTCTCTTAATTTAAATAATAGTATTTTTTAATTTTTAAAATTATTATCTATTTGAGTCAGTTACTAAAATATATTTAATACTTATTCGATACATAAATATTTTTTATAAAAAGACTATTAGTAGTATAATTGTGGAAATTTCTAGCAAGTGTATCAAGGTAAATCTTTGATTGTATTTAATAACTACCATTATATCTCTGTGATTGTAAAAATTATATTTTTAGATCTCTTGATTAGATCTTTTATTTGCAAAAAGCATGATGTTAATTTTTTATATTTTAACTAGGCAGAGTTCTTGTAAACTATGTATTTTACATAATTAATTATATAATTGATCATATGTGATATTAATACTAGCTTGATAGCAGTATCACTGATGTTTTTATATAAACTCAAGGTGGATAATCAAATTGTTTGTTATTTTACTTGATATGCAATTTTTATTGCATTAGTAAATTTTCATATATGTTCACTAATTATGATATTAAATAGTTTAGTATAATATATATTCAGAATAATGTTTTTGGTGGTTTATTTACATAATTTTATAAAATTATATTACATATGACAATGCTTAGTAAAAAATATTTTTATATATTTACATATATATACTATATCTTTATGATATTAGGGGAAACACTTGATGTATATTTATCTAACAGGATAGTAGATATATATAAAGTATAATTATTTAATATAAGATTATTTTAATTTTAGTTTATTGTGTAAAGGTTTCTTTTTGTTTCTATATAAATTGCATCATAATGAATGAATATTATATCAGTATATCAAAAATATAAGAGTTGATTTAAATCATATAGAATATTACTGGTGTGAATAAGCACATGTAACTCTTATGATTTGTATTTTTATATCAATAAAATATCTCTCTATTGAGAAAATTATTTATAAATAATATAAAAGAGTAATTAGGTCATATATATTTTTTTAAAAATATTTTATTGCATGTATAGATTTTTATAGAAAATATAGTTATTTTTAATGCTATTCTCTATATATAAGTTTCGAGAGAGCAGCTGATCAAAGATATTAAATGATGGATAGGCTGATAGGATTTATCTATATTAATTATATTGCATAGAATGAAAGAATACTTTTTGTATTATATAGTGATATTATATCATATAATTGAAATTTTTAAAACTTAATTAATATATAATATGATTATTGTGTTTTCAACATGGCATTTAGTAAAATTGTAAATTTTTAGAGTGAGTAAAGCTTAGTATAAAGATCTAAAAATCGCAGAGTAAGAGTCAGAGATAATAGATATGATATATCTATTATCTCTGACTCTTACATAAAACATATTTAGCACTAGTTACAATATATCAATCAAGGAGCCTAAGTGCAGATACTATCTAGATGTATGCTTATTGTTATGGTGTTGATATTACAAGGTTGTGTGGCTGGCATCATTGTGAGTGCCGCAGTAGCAACTAAAGCGATCACTGATCCAAGGACTTTAGGAACTCAGATTGATGACGCGACTTTAGAGTTTCGTGTAATGCATAGCCTACATCAAAACAAACAGATTCAACGATTTTCTCATATAGTTGCTACTGTTTATCAGGGTAGGGTTTTACTGACCGGGCAAACGCCAGATATTACTTTATCACAGTGTGCACAAAAGATTGCTATAGATCTTGACGGTACACGAGAAGTATATAACGAAATTCGTCTTACAAATCAGGTAGATTCGAATACTATGTCTTCTGATCTTTGGATCACCACTAAAGTTCTTTCTCAATTACTCTACAATAATCAGGTAAAATCTTCACATATTAAAGTTCATACTGAAAATAGCGAAGTATTTCTTTTAGGTACCGTTACAAACACAGAAGCTATTACTGCAGTAGAAATTGCGCGAAAAGTTCATGGTGTCAGCCATGTTACCACTGCCTTTACTATTCTATAGTAATCAGACATATGCTGATGTATCTATTTTATATTTTTTGATATTATTTTATCTTTTTTGTATTTTTTAAAAAGATAAAAATATTCTACTTATGATTGTTATATATAATATATAATGTTGTATTTATATTTCTCAGCGGACCACAAAGTGTTCTTTATTGTATTGTATTTTTAAGAAAATTAATGTTTTTTGCAATAAAAATACAAAAAGTTATAAGTAACAGAAAGATTATAGATAAGTGGTTTTTATTCTCATAAAAAACACAAAAATAAGTATTTATTCTTAATAACATTAATTATTTCTCCTAATACATGAGAAATAATTAATGTATCTATATTTTAATTCAATTTTATATAAAAGAAATGATACTTATCCTGTACAGTGTTGCATCTGTTTTATCGAGCATTATACGGACCATATGATTTGTATATTATAATTAGTAGTGAACTTTATCGTTGTAGATATATTGATATAGTATAATCCATTATACTATAATAAGAATATAATGATCAAATTTATATAAATCTACTTTAAATTATCTTAAAATCAATTTTAATGTACAGCAAACACTAAATTAAAAGTACAAAAGGTTTTCTCATAAGCGATATGTAATAAATATTATTGGTGGTTATTTTTAAAAATAATCAATTACATCTATTAGTGTTGAGTGAATAGTATGTGCATTATACTATTGATCTGATAATAAAATATATTATTTTTTGTAATATATATTTTTTGTTTTTACTTTAAATTTAACTAAAATATTAGGATTAATAGTATCACTTATCTTATATTACCATGAAGATAACCTGAGATTATTTTTTACATGATTCTCTATTATAAAGTGTTGCATAAATGTTAACTGATATACAGTAAAAACTGGTATATATATTTATTAATCATTATGTCTGATTTATTAAGTATGCTTGACTGATTGTAAAAACTCCTGCCGGGTATTATCACTAGATTTGAATAATCCGCCAAAGGAAGTGGTTATTGTGGTGCTGGTAATATCACGAACCCCCCTTCCTTTAACGCAATAGTGAGTTGCTTCAATAGAGACGGCTACATGAGAAGTATTGAGCAGTATTTGTAATGCTATAAAAATTTGCTGAATGAGTCTTTCTTGTACCTGAGGGCGATGTGAAAAAAATTGAACAACACGATTTATTTTAGATAAACCAATAATTTTATCTTCTGGAATATACGCAACTGTAGCTTTACCATCAATCATTAAAAAATGATGTTCGCAGATACTAGTTAAGTGAATGTTACGTACAATTATGATTTCATCAGTTTTTACTATATTGTCAATTAAAGTAATTTGAGGAAAATTAGCGTAATTTAAACCAGAAAATATCTCATCAACATACATTTTAGCAATACGTTGTGGTGTTTGTGAAAGACTAGGATCTTGTAAGTTTAAGTTTAACAATTGCATAATTGAAGCTATATGCTGAGCGATGATTTTTTTTTGTTTGTAATTATCTGTTTCTTTTTGAGATGACTGAAATGGGGTTTCAAGACCACAAGCTAATAAAGCCTTATGAATGCGTTGAGCTTCTAGACTCCATGTGTGCATTTCCATATATTATCTCCCTGAGAGTAGCAATGTATTTTTTGAAAAGAAAGCTTGTGTATGTTAAATAAGGTAATTATTTATTTAGAGCATAATGCAGTAAAAATAAATGATTCAGATGATTTAACTATTATATACAGGGTTATTCTGTTTATATCGTTAAGTTTAATTTGATACACAAAGCGAATACAGTCTACTTTATTTATATAATAAGCCATAACCTTTTATACTGACAATGTTTTGAATATAATCAAAATAATAATCTTTGACAAAAATAGATAAGATAGCACTATTTTCTTCATTTAGTTACTTAAGGCTGATATGGTTTTGAACCATTTTAGAGAAAACTTAGAGAAAGCGAAAAATAGATTTTAGGTTATGTTAAACAAAAAAACTGCGCTATACTTTGGTAAAAATAAAATCAGTTAACAACAATTAATAAGTATAAAAATAAAAATGAAGATCAATAGTACAAATAAATCACGTATTCACTTGGCATGCTACCGAGGTATGCGGGAGCTTGATTTATTAATCATGCCATTTTTTAATGATAATTTTGATTCACTCAAGAAAAGAGATAAAAAACTCTTTTCTGAACTATTAGAGAATAATGATCCTGACTTATTTAGTTGGTTGATGAATTACAAACAACCAGACGATGCTCGTTTTAAGAGAATAATTAGAATCATTCAAAAAAGTAATAAAAAAAGAGATTTTTCAAGATTATAAATCTGTGAGACTATTATTTAATTATATAAAGTTTTTCTCATGCATGCGCTCTATAATAGAGTCTAGACTAAATTATCGTTAAAACGATCTAAAAAAGATTTATAATCCATATGATTTTTTAAAGATTGATGTTATATACAAGCTTCTTATTTCGCGCAAGGATCGTTTCAGATAAGGTAAAGGAGGACTTATATAATTTTATTATGTTATTTAGAGGTTTTGATATTTTTAATCAATTCTCTAATTTTTATTAGAATCTCATTTTTTATCAGTAAACGTGATATTAAACGAATATTTTAAAAGTATTGTTGTGCTTTATAATGAATCATAGGTTGTTCAATGTTTTATTTCAATTAAAGATTATTCAGAAATAGGAGTGTAAATATTAACGTTTATATTTTTATTTTCATTAGATCTTAGACTTAAATTAATAAAAGCATAACGATGGTTAATATATAATATGGTAGTTTTTTATTAAATAAGTTTAAAATATATATTTTTATATAAATATCTCTATTTTAATGTTAAAAGACAAATCATAGTATATTTTTACGCGTGATTTACGTTGTTATTCATGTTTAACGAGTAAAATCAATACAATTATAAATGTCTATCTATAATATAGAAAACATTTATATGTATGCTTCTATATTTATAAAAGCGTAGATACATATTTTAAAAATGATAATGTTTCGTTAGTTTTTTATTTTTAAAAAAATTTTAATGATCAAATGAATTAAAAATTATAATAATAAAATCTTTTTTATAAAAGATTAAAAAAGTATTCTAAAAATATTTTATTCAACATTAGATATTTTAATGAAATAACAGTGATCAACCATAATCTATATCTATAATATAGATTAGTATAAATTTATAATTTACAACTATATAATATATTAGGTTGTTATACTCTAGTATTTTATATTATAAATGTATCTCTTCACTTATTATTCAATCTTCATATCTTTAAATAGAACTTAATCATATGGTCGTATTATCATATTTTAAAAAATAATGAAACTATAGGATTGATGGAAACACTATAAAATATATTATATAGTTGTAAATTATAAATTTTGGTGATCATGAAATGATACGTGTTATAATTATTATAGGTTACATATTCTATATCAATATTATTGATATATCAAAGTAATAAAAATAAATTTATTTGATGCAAAATTTTTCTCTTAAATAAATTATTAGACTACGTGGTATCCATAAAATTTACTATTTTAGTATAAGAGTTATTTATTTTGATCAAATTAAGATCTTTTTAGAATCTTCATTTGATAATTTAAGAAAGTTGATTGTTAGTGAAACTAATTTATTAGTTTTTAGTTGCATATTTTAATCTTGAATTAAAAAAAATAATTTTTATCATCATCAATAAGATTTCTAGAAAGTGATATCAACGTAAAAATAAAATACCATTATATGGTAATCCTTTATGATTAGATGTTTTTATTTTTAACCTTCATAAATGACTATAATAATTTATCAATCAATATTGATAAGATGAAAAATTTTAGTCATTTATATAGAATAAAAAGCATTCTCTTTTAAAATATCTATGATGTAATAGAGATATTAGAATAATTTAATAAAAATTAATTGCATATTTATGCCCAACATTCACTAAATGAATATTTATTCTTTAGATTTTTAATTAGAATTGGTTAGTGAAAAAAAGTTTTATAGATTTTTTGTATAAATTGTTTAAAACAGTACGAATTACTTAGCGTGAAGAGTATGAGTCAAAACAAAAAAACTAAAAAATTTTTTATTATTTTATCAGCTGTTTTGTTAATGGCATTAAATTTAGGTTTTCTTTTGCTAGAATCTCTATTTATTTTTGATAGAGAAAATATGTAGAGGAATTTTATATAAATTTCAGTTTCAGTATAGAATAATTAATATATTATTAATTGTGTTAGCTATCATTTCAGATAGTTATAGTCAGTTCCAATCATGTTTACCGTTATCAATTAATCTAAAATTACTTGGATCTTTATAGGACAGCTTTAAATATAGGATAACATAAATTATAATCTACCCTCAATTATTATTACTAATCTTATATTATTATATATTAGGTGATGATTATTTTTCACAAAAATTATTCATAGATGGTCACCATTCAAAAATATTTTTTAAAGTAACAAACTACAATTAGGTGCAATTTATAAAAAAGTCATACATTTTCTGTATAAGTTTTACATATATTGTAATATTGTGTGATAAATCATAATAATGTACAAAATTAATACAGATTATATAATTATAGGTAATCAATTGTATTAAATATTGTAATATCATTTGCATGATAATGATCAATAAATAATTTCTGTATTTTTAATATGTAATAAATGAGAATTATTATAGGCAAGTATCATTTTTATACGATTTTTTTAATCAAATGATTTGAGAATCATTATAAAAAAATCAGTTAAACTTAAGATCATAATGTCAGAGAAGATATAAAATATTCTAAAATGTATATTCTGTTCTTGCAGGTAATAATAAAATTTAGTTGAAATATGATAAAATTCTTTAAGGCGGTGCCTTTAGAAAAGATGTTTAAAAACTCATTCTCTTAACCATAAGACTGCTAAATATCTGTGATATCACTTATAATTAGAAAATTATTAATCAATGCACAATAAAAAAAAATAATATTACCGAAAAGCTGATCTACTGTGCATATCATTTACGTTTTTTAAAAAAAAAGTATGATCCTGTCATTATATATCTTTGGAATTGATAGAGGAAAATAAAATAAAGATACAGTTAAGATATTATATGTGTTAGTACAACATAAATTAGTATTATATGATGATATCACAAGTGTATTAAAAAATTATGTTAATAATTAAATAAATAATTCAATTTATCAAAAATTTTAAAAGGAGAGTATTTATGTAAATTATTTAATATAAATTAGTGCAAAAATATTTATGATTGAAATTCTTACAAGCGCTACCTAGTAGTATAGGTATCAAAATTATATTTTTTCATATATAATATATATTATTCTCAGAATAATACTGACAGATAATTGACTTGATAGAGCCAATTAGCATATCTATGTTACTAAATATTCCAACTTTAATAACTTTAATGCGTATAGTGTTGATACCATTTTTTGTATTAGTTTTTTACTTACCATTTGAATGGGGTCATTTAGCTTGTGCGTTAATCTTTATTTGTGCGGCGGTGACGGATTGGTTTGATGGTTTTCTTGCGCGCCGATGGAAACAGACAACACAATTAGGTGCTTTTCTTGATCCAGTGGCAGATAAAATTATGGTTGTAATGGCATTAATATTGATAGCTGAATGCTTTCATTCTTGGTGGATTACATTACCAGTATCTATTATGATTTCTCGTGAGATTGTTATTTCTGCTTTGCGTGAGTGGATGGCGGAAATAGGAAAGCGTAATAGTGTAGCAGTATCATGGACTGGTAAGGCTAAAACAACTGTACAAATGCTTGCGTTATTTGTATTACTTTGGTATCCAAATAGTATCGTAAAAATAGTAGGTATTATAGCATTATATATTGCAGCAATTCTAACACTATGGTCTATGTTACAATATTTCTATATTTCACGACATTATTGGTTGCGAGAGGAATAAGCAAAATTTTTTAAAAAGATTTTAAACAATAATAAAGAAAATTTAATTGACTCGTGTTTTTTACTGTTAAAATGTTATTTGTTGATTTTATATTCTTAATGCTTTATTATTTTTAATAAAGAGAATTTGCTTAGCTAGATTTTTAAAAAGTATCGTACCTAGTAAATAAAAAATATTTCCTTCTAGGTATTAGAGAAGGGAACATTAAATTATATACTATTTTAGTAGGATTTAGAATTTACCTAAAATTAAAAAATCTATTTTTTATCATAAAAACCAAAATATTGAGAAAGTTATATTATAATGATTGATATTCAGGCGCGTTGGCAGAGTGGTTATGCTACGGACTGCAAATCCGTCCACCTCGGTTCGACTCCGAGATGCGCCTCCATTTTTATATTTAGCCCGGGTGGTGAAATTGGTATACACAAGGGACTTAAAATCCCTCGGCTTATAGCTATGCGGGTTCAAGTCCCGCTCCGGGCACCATGTTACTAAAACTGAAAATTATATCAGTTGTACATAATATTCTTGTAAGATATTTTTTAGGTAAATGATAAGTTTTTTTAGAGAAAAGAAGATTCAAAAAAAATATTAGCATATAATTGTTATATTTTTGATTTTGATATGTACCGCTAACAAGTGCATCTCACTATATATTATTAGATATACATCGAAAGTAGAAATATAAAAATTTTTATAAAAAAAAAGAATAACAAGTGTATAGTAAAGTTACTATAGTTTTCTAATTTTATAGATTGAAGGATAAGGGTATTATATACAAGATACATAACATCAGAGATTTTTTATAATACTTAGTAAGTAAAATTTGGCTGATATATTAGTTATTTAAGTAAAAATATGTCGATAATAAGTGTATGTAATTAGATAAATCTTCTGAATTAAATTTTTTATTTTTTATAAACACTTTAGTAAAGTATTACCTAATATAATATATTATTGAATTTTTAAAATAAAATAACCATCTCTTCAATAGAGGATTGTAGTAATTAGTATTATAACTAATATAATAAAAGCTTATAAAAATATTAAGAAATAAGCTAAATTTAAATACATACATAGTTAATATCTAATAGAATAGATATATCACTTAAAATGACCTGATTAAAGCATGTTAAGTAATATGTTATTACTAGTATTTTATCAAAAAAATTTTCCGTCGCTCACTGGAATTATTATGAAAATCAAAGATTTTTTTTAACGAATATTAATATTTAATTAGTATTATATTGATGGAGTTTGATAGTATTAGCGTCATAATTATAGAGAGATTATAGAGGCATATATAACATCATGACATAAGCTACTTATTAAAGTAAGCCCCCATTATAGATATGATAGGACTATCATAACATAATTCATTATTTTATCATGATCCGTAGATAAAGGATGAAGTAATTTACATTTTTTAGATAGATGATAAGAAATATCTTAATGAATTATATATAAATAATATACGTATCTATATACAGCGTGTATTTATGAGAATTTTTATGAGATGTGAGATCATAGTAATGATTGCATCATCAACCAGAGTTAATCTAAAGATATTAGTATTGGATTTATATGTGAATGAACATAATAAAAGAATTGACACTTACAAGTGTTTACGATGTAATAAATTACATAGCCCGGATAGCTCAGTCGGTAGAGCAGGGGACTGAAAATCCCCGTGTCCTTGGTTCGATTCCAAGTTCGGGCATCATTAGAAGATTTTTCTCAATAAAAAGTAACTTTATAAAGAGTGACTGTTAAAATAGATAATTCTTTTAGGCTTTTAGATTTTTAGTGAATATAAAACTAAAACCCTATTAATATATATTATATTGCTATGAGATGTATATCTTATAGTAAATAAAATTAATTAATAAAATTAATATTAGTAAGTAAAGATTTTTAAAGTAATTAAAAGATTTTTAAAGTAATTATAGTAGTGATAATACATGACAGTGATAAAAAAATATTTTTATATGTTATATTTCATGCATGCTACTTTAAATAAAAATAAAAAATAAAGAAACAAAAATCATTATATTACAAATAATATATAGAAAATATGTTTTAATTTTAATATCTTGCATACCTTGATGCGATTTGATAATAAATAAACATCAACCAGATGCAGTAACATATAAATACTATTGCAATAGTATAGATGTATATAAGCATATTGCATCAACTTTTTGAAATAATCATAAAATAAATATTTAAAAATATGTCTATTTACAACTAAATTAATAAAAAGTAATTATGCTCTGCAATACTACAAAACCTACATAAAAAACCTACATTCTAAGTTGCCAATAAAACAGTTATATTACTTAAAGAGAATTTATATGTTTATTATTTATGCTGAAAACCGTAAGACATATGGTACAGGCTCAAGTCGCCGTTTACGCAAAGCAGACAAATTACCTGCAATTATTTACGGCGGACATGAAATTCCTCATTCTATCACGCTCAATCAAGAATTAATTATGAATATGCAGTTAAAGGATCATTTTTATAAGGATATTTTAACTATCATGATAGAAGGTGTAGGCATTCAAGTTAAAGTGCACGCTATACAACGTCACCCATTTAAAGAAAAACTTCAACATATTGATTTTATTCGCATAAAGTAATTTGTTATTCCGTTAAATAGATTTTTATTGATACACAATATCAAGAGATAAGATTAAGTATTTTAATAAAAAATTAAATGATTATCATCATTCATAATGATGAATTTATTATTAATTAATTAAAATTTTAATTTTGATAAAGAAATAAAACTTATTATATATAGAATGATTATTCTATCAAACTCTTTGAGTTTTTGCGTTTTAATTAATTATATATTAAGATGTATCTACTTAGTAGATATTACTACAATTGGGATAATAGTTTCCAGAAAATGATTTAGTAAGAAATAGTTGAAGCATTAGACTTTCAGTTTATTTTTATATTAAATCATATACCTGTATCATAAAACACTATTACTTAAATTCATTCATAAGTTGATATATTTTTAGGTTTATTTGAGCTTATATTAACTCTAATGCTTGATTGAATTAATAAAATGAATGCTTACCATGTTGATGTTCAGTAAGATCTTTTACACCTTTTAGTTCTGAAAATTGAGATAATAGCTCTTTTTCAATACTATCTTTTATAGTCATATTAACCATTGTGCAACCATTACAACCTCCGCTAAATTTTAAGATAACATATCCTTCATTATTAATATCAATTACAGTAACTTGTCCTCCATGTCTTGCCAACTGTGGATTAATCTGTGTTTGTAAAACCCACTCTACACGATCAAAAAGTGAAGCGTCATTACTAATTTTTCCTACTCTAGCATAAGGCGCTTTTAATGTTAACTGAGCATCCATTTGATTCACGACATAGTCAATTTCAGCATCTTTCAGATAAGCGACGCTGTTATTATCAATAAATGCTGATAATTTATCAAATTTTAACTCGACATCATGCGCAGTAATCTCGTCTATCGCGCAGTAAGAAACGCCACACTCAGCAGTAGGGGTTCCAGGATGCAGCACAAATACACGAATTTGAGTGCCATAAGGTTGTTTGGATAGCAGTTTAGCAAAGTGTTTTTGGGCAGATTGTGTAATTATAATCATGACTAGTGCTCAATAGTGGGCTGGTTTATATTATAATCAAAAAATGCGCTTGGATCTACAAGATAAGCACTTTTTTTAGTCCGTCAGAGATTAGAGGCTAATTAGTATTTATCATAACTTAAACTTAGTACTTTTCAGTAGATTCTAACTATGATAAGCGTATTTATTGTGTATTAGACAATTAATAATGATATGACATCATATAAGAAAATAGTATATAAGAAGAACGCTAGATTTTTAATATATTTAGTTTATTATAGTGTATACTATAATGAAAAGAGTATCAAAATATTAGATGAATTTTTGAGAAAATTAAATAATTTTATTATTAATTAATTATTAATTGATCTCAGAAAAGTATTGAAGTTTTTTTGATATAAACTGTTTAGCTAGATTTATAAAAAAGTATATTTTCAAAAAAGTAGTTTTTAAATCAATCAAGATATAAATTGTATAATTTTTATATTAATAAAATATTTTATTTGTTCGTGCCCCCTAAAATTCCAACGCATGAATAATCTTAGTCAGATAGCAAAAATATAGAATTATTATAGATATTTTATAATTTTAGAGAATATACGGTGTATTTTTATATAAAAATTTTTATTTTTTAAAGGTTTTAATATAATTTTTTATTATGATTTTATAAAAAATATTTTCATAGGGAAAAATAATCTGAAGGTTGTATAGATACTATCTATTGATAATATTTTTATAAATGTTAAAAAATCTATATGCATAAACTGTTATTTAAAATTAACAGATTTAAAAGTTTTAGATTTATTTAGTTTAAAACTAAACCATCAAAATTGATATAAAGTACATTATTTTTTGAAATTTTTAAAATTTGGCGTTTATTGAATAAGCAAGGTATAAAATAAATAAAATTTTTAATGTTTGAATTTGATAGATCATCGTGATTTTTGCTTTAGATGCTGCATTTTTTCAAGATATTTTTACTTAATTTATTTTTATGAATGCAGGTTATAAAATTCAGCGACATTAAAGCTAGGTATTGTACAGTACACTCTAAGTGTAATCTAAAATAGATAGTTCATATTATTCTCACAGTACTCAGGTGTTATCTGATGATAATTTAATAATGCATAGATAATTTTAATACAATTCTCAATTATATTTCTTTTGTTTTTTATATCATCATTTGACTAATAAAAAAAATTTTAGAAGACAATTTATAAAACAATAGATAATTGGAGTATCTTGAGTTTTTTAGTAGAAAAATATTAAAAACTATAATTACTATCAGGATGTGGTTTACAGACAAAAAATTTTTTAGTGTTTCTTATGTGCATAATCCACTATTTTTATCTTTGCGAGTTTTTTAGAGTAACTGATACAATTAATTTTCGGAAGAGTATAAACAAGTCTGTATACATTTTATTTTATTTTTTTGTAATTGTATTTGTAATATTTTATTTGTGAGAGTAGAGATTCTAAATATAATTTAATAAAGCGTATATTTAGACCATTAGTCAGATTGTCTTTTATATAAAAATGTAGTCGTTTCTTGATATAGAATAATTTCTTGAAAATATCTTTAGCTTGCTTGCAAATTTATATCATTTCACATGCATATGCTTGGAATTATCAAATAATATTACTAATATATTTATATTATCGAATAAATATTTTTTGTTAGTTTTATATCATAATAAACACAGTGGCGCGGTATACTCTATTAATTTTTTAATATTTTATAAGAGCGAGTTGTTACTCTGCTATTTTAGCAATTATAAGATACTGAATTAGATGTTTTTAATTTTAGCATCTGAAAAATGATAATACGTGCTCAATAGATTTATTTTAACAGAAAAGAATAAACACTCGATGTGTAGATTGCACCTAATGACTTTAGTGATCATAAGTAAGTATGCATTTAATACTGACACTATAAATTTAGATACAGATTAATCTTAATTGATATAGTAAAAAATAAAACTTAATTGAGATGAATAATGCACCTGTAATCTTTAAGAAAGAACCCGTAGATTTGCTATTATGGCTTGTTAATAACACTATAGATGACCAGAGCCTCAATAGTAATATAAATCAGAACTCATGGTAATAATATGAAAAGTTTCTGACAAAATATTATAGAAACTTTATTCATAAATATTCTGAAGTACATAAACTTATTGGATAAAAACATTTATGGTATGATTTTAGGATTTTACTAATATTATCATTTATTCGTCATAATCATTTATTTTTCATGTTTGATCAATTAAATACAAGATTCAATAAAACTAAATAATTTGGTTAATAGTTATAAATACTCATATAAGGAGTAATTGCAGCATTTTTGAAAATAACAGAAATTATCATCACATTTAATTATTGTAATATACACGTTTTAAACTTACTTTAGAGCAGAATTTTGTCTATGAAGATCAAAAGACAATAATATTATTATTAAATAAAACTTTTAATGTGCATATATCCTCTTGTGAGGTTTAAATTTAATTTAAAAACATATTACAAGTTTTTAGTTAGTAGTTAACTTGTGTTATGTGACATACTGTAATTAATAAAAATTACAGTTAGCGTTTGACTGCCATCTTAATTATTTGTAGTAGACACCTGAGTCTAGAGTCATCGAATAGATAGAGAACAATGTTTAATTAAGAATTATACATCAAATATATTTTGATTTAAGCTAAGTTAGTTCACATGGTGATCATTATATAGTGACTAGTCTTAATTTTTAAAATTTTGCGCAATTATCTATGATAATTGATAGTGGTATTCATGTATATGATACACACATATTATGCCTGCATCTTCAAAAACATCACGAGTTATTAATCTATATTAATTATCTAATTTTATACTAAATGATGATCGCGAATATAATATTAATGTTATTTTTACATCCTCAGAGATGCTTCAGATATAAATCTAGCCTTTATTTTCGCTTTCCAATAAAAATATCTAATATGATAATTTATTTATAGTATCGATTAAAATCGATATAGTATATTTTTCAGTATAAAAGGCTCAGTCTATTGCACTGTTATTAACAATTAAATCATTATATGATAGAAATAAGAAAAGTAGTATATTTTACTATATAATAACACTATCTATGTTAAACATTAAAAATAGAATAATAGAATACATTGGAGGATATTTTAATTATATATGATTTTAATGGAATTATTGATATGAGCTCTATTAGAATCTTTCAATACAAATGCCAGCTTGATTGTAGAGTCATTATGAAAAATTATTTTACGTGTAGCAATCTATTTAGAGTATCGCTTACGAGGCTTTGGTGAGATTATTATATGGATCTCTCTTTATATTATAATAAAATCATCTATTTCATTAAGTATGAATATACTTAGTTAATGTAAGCCATAATTTCTCTTTTTTAATAAAAATAAATTGAATAAATATTCAGATATATATATTTAAAATATTGATTTTTCATC
Organism: Candidatus Erwinia haradaeae; assembly: GCF_900698885.1. Lineage (GTDB taxonomy): Bacteria > Pseudomonadota > Gammaproteobacteria > Enterobacterales > Enterobacteriaceae > Erwinia_E > Erwinia_E haradaeae_H. The sequence goes on along the minus strand of NZ_LR217705.1, from coordinate 704,881 downwards.
ATGTCCTATGAATATTGATGAGGTAACATTTTATTTTAGTTAAAATTATTCAATGTGCTTTAATTGAGTTATTTTATAGTTTTAAACTATAAAAACAGTATCATATATTATACTAATATACAGGATTAGATTTTATCTATAATAATTCTATTAAATATTTATAAAATAACGAAAATAGTGTTTTTATTGTAAATATTTATAATAAATTATATGTTCTATTATAAAATATACTCAATCTTTATTTACTTATCTGCATGAGAAATAGTCTATTAAAGTTGAGATAAGATGTTCAATAAGTTTTGAATATCTTATGTTTTTTCTGACTTTTTAGGGTAAAAAAATGCTTTATAAGAGTATTTAATTTTAAAGCTTAACTTTAACTAAATGGATGCAATAATGTAAGACATTAAAAACTCATTCCTCAAAAATATTAGTAAACGCTAGATCTGTATTTGCAAATTTGTTAAGACTTATATAGTCTAATTATATTTTATTGCATAGTATGTAATTATTTTATAAGCGGTATCGATTGGTAATTAGTGCCATCTATTATAATATACGGGATTATTATAAATGCATATTGTTTTGAATTTTATCGTTATATAAATAAATTTTATTTTATAGTTTTATGTAGGACGATCTGGAGGTATCATAGTAATGTAAATTTTAACTATTTTTAATCTTAATACAGCATAGGATGATCTAGTGTAGATTTATTGGCGCATTTAGAGAGTAGTTAGGCTTTTATAGAAAAGTATCTTTATTAAAAATAGTAACATCATCTGTATTGGTATTTGTATTGACATGGCTCAGTATATATTAATCAGAAGATTAGAATCGTGATTAATTATATAGAATATTTATATAAAATAAAAAATTTTTAAAACATTTTTTAAACTGTAGTTGTGTTATTTTATTCATGTGGATATATTAAAAAAAATAATACAATTACTCTGAGCTTCTATAGTTAGGCAATATCTGATTGAGTATAAAAGACGAAAGATACTAAGAAAATATTATAAGTATATATAATTCCATTATTATTCTATAATTTTCTCAAAAATCCAAAAAAATCTCACTTACCTAAATAGGTATATATAGATTTATGAAAAATCAAAAAACCAAGAAGCTCTATTTTTAAATACTGTAATAAGGTAGTATCTTAAGATACTACCTTATTACAGTATTTATAGAGATTTATTAATTAGTTTATGTATAATTTAGTTGTAGATTAAAGTTTAATTAATTTGTATCTAGATTTTTATTTTGTAAGATGCATAGTGTGTATAATAATTTTCATTATATGGTTATATGCTGCATGGTGTATAACCATTTTTGTGTTTTTTAGTCGCATACCATAAGCATGACTTATAATATAAATTTTGATAATATTCTTACGTTATAAGAATGATACATATTTATCTAAATTTTAACTAAAAATAACCGAGATATATGGTAAAAGACTTTTGTTATTCTAGTTTAAATAAAAATAGTATATACTGCATTATTAAATTTATTGGTTTTTATTTTTTCATGTTCAATAAATTATGTGCAATATAGAGATAGCAAAAGATAAAAAATATCTATAGTTTGCTTAATATTTAATATCTAATTAATCAAAAATACCAGACTTAAATAGTACTAAATATTTTTAAGGAAAAAGAATATATATTAATATGATTGTCAGATTAATCATGTGAATTGATATTTAGGATTATCATCTATAATGAGCAATATATACAATATCTTTTTCGTTTTATTATTTTGTCGCGGTGATGCATTAATAGAATTATAATAGTTATATTTCTGTATCAGAATATCAGATACAGTGTATATGTAAAAGTTTGTAGATATTAAATTAAGGTAAGGTAATTGTTACAAACAACATTATCTGACTTTATTGAGCGGCATATCATAAAACAATTAAGAGAGAAAATATTTCCAAGAATTACTCATGGAATGGACATTCTCTAATAATTTGACATACTTAATATAGTTAGGTAATTTTATATTTTAGAAAATAGTCTATGTATATTAAATACTAATGATAGTGAATGCTATGCTATATGAATAGATCATAAGGCAATATTTCTAAATATCATCAATAAAATACTTACTTTACATTTCTTTTAAATAATTTAGGCAGCATTATTCTATCAGAAGTTATTCTATCTATACCCAGTGTAAATAAATATAAGTGTTATCTACAATAGATACAAGAAGAATTTATTTTTTGAATGTAATTATATTACATATTTTATATATTCTCATTCAAAAACACTCTACTAGTTTTTTAAAAATTCTAAAGTTAACCAACTAATATGTATATGAGCATATATGCATCAGGCATCAAATTTTCATAAAGATTTTATACGTCCTCGTTATTGGCTAACTTGGTTTGGTATTAGTATTTTGTTTCTTTTAGTTCGGCTTCCATATCCTTTACTGTATCGGCTAGGCACCTGGATGGGTCGCTTATCTATGCGTTTTATGCAGCGCCGTATGTATATTGTACGTCGAAATCTAGAACTTTGTTTTCCGGATATGGCCAGAGATGAATTAGAAAATCTAATCAGTAGTAATTTTGAATCCCTGGGAATGGGGTTATTAGAAACAGGTATGGCTTGGTTCTGGTCTGATCGACGCATCAAGCATTGGTTTAACGTTGAAGGTCTTAATCATTTGCGCGCTGCACAAGAAACTGGTCGAGGAATTCTTATGATTGGTGTGCATTTTTTATCGCTTGAGATGGGTGGTCGAACCATGGGTTTGTGTCATCCAATGACAGCTATTTATCGTCCACATAATAATAAGGTAATAGAATGGGTCCAGACTAGAGGTAGAATGCGTTCTAATAAGGCAATGATAGACCGACGTAACTTACGTGGTATAGTGCATGCACTGAAAGACGGTGATACTGTTTGGTTTGCACCAGATCAAGATTATGGCCCAAATGGTAGTGTGTTTGTTCAGTGGTTTGCTGTTCCTGAAGTAGCCACAACTAGTGGGACTTGGGTGCTTGCACGTTTAGCAAAACCTATACTCATGCCTGTCGTATTAGTTCGAAAAAATGATTGCAGTGGTTATGAATTAATTATACACGAAGAGCTTCAAGATTATCCAATAGAAAATAAAATGCAAGCGGCTAGATATATCAATCTAATTATTGAACGTGAAATCATGCGAGCTCCAAATCAATATATGTGGTTGCATCGTCGATTTAAAACGCGGCCAGATGGTTTAAGATCAATATATTAATATTAATTAAATTTTATATATTATTTAGCGTAAATAGTAATTTACTATGAATTAGTAATATTTATATAGCAATAAATAATTGCTTAATGCCTGATTAATAAAAATACATAAATTAATTGGCATCGATTTAGGTTGTTGATCGCATAACACAATATCAATCAATTAGTAATTTTTATCTGTGTTACAATATATATTGTAAATAATTTTATTTTATTTTATTTAAACAATACATAACGTTGTTATATATAAATCATCAATGTATACGAAAATATTGCATATAGAAAAAATATCAGATTCTCATCTGAATCAGATGATTTCCAAACGTAATTTATGATTGTGGTAAATCTAGAGCTTTATTCAATGAAAATTCATAATTGATTTTTAAACAGAATCTGTTGGATCAACTGAAAGATTAAAGGCTAGATTAAAATGGATATACAAAATTCTATGTCTAATACATATAGGATCTAAAAATTCATATCAGTAAGGAGTGATTTTTTTTTTAAAATATAAAAAATATTATTACGATAAGAATTATGATTCTGATTTTTATCAACACGTTAGATTAAGTAAAGATTCACTGCAATTAGATTGAATAAATATTCAGTACATAGCGTATTTTCCAATTATCGTTTATAACGCTCAGATAATAATTCAGTATTATAATTTTTTTCTTATTACTCATATCACAAGGTAACTGAAAGTAATATAAAAGATTCAATAGACCTCACTAATCTTTGTAATATATAAAAATTTACTTAGTAGTGAGTATACATAAAAATTATTTAAATTTTTGAATTATCACTGGAAAGAGACCTTTTCATAATATAATTAGTATTATCCTCAACTAAATATATAATGTTGTGTTATAGGTGGTTACTTTTTAGTTTCCGCGCCTGAAAAATAAGTGCTAAGATTTTATCTTAGTTAGTGATTGCTTGATCATAAAAATTATTAGAAAAATTTAACTATTTTACATAAAAATTTTTTTATTCAGTTAAACTAACAATATATAGAATAAACATTATTAGATTTCATTAAATGGTGGATAGATCAATGAGAATTGGCATATTTTCTGCAGTTTTAAAAAAATAACAAAAAAAGATAATTTACACGTATCGGCTATATAGGGTCAAATAAAAATATGAAGAAACTACTTGGTATTACTTCATAATGTCTATTCGTGGTATAGGGATTGACATCGTAGAGATTATCAGAATAGATGCGGTAATCGAGAAGGTAGGTGATAGATTTGCGGAACGTATATTAAGCGATATTGAATTTGGTCAGTATAAGAAAAATATTAAGCCAGGACTTTTTCTTGCTAAGCGTTTTGCAGTAAAGGAAGCAACCGTTAAGGCATTTGGTATCGGCATGAGAGGCGGTTTAGCGTTTAATCAAATAGAAACGCTTCATGACAATTTAGGCAAACCTTACTTATGTCTTTTAAAAAATGCAAAAGTAATAGCGAAGACTTTATGTGTAACACGTATTTATGTTACTTTATCTGATGAAAAAAAATACGCCTGTGCTATGGTGATTCTTGAGGATTAATTTTTCTAATAACTTATAGAAAACTTTTATCCGTCATTCTTACTACAGAATTTTTATTCTTTTTAAGAAATTTTTGCGTATAAAACTATTAGCGCCATTGACATGGCATCAAAGAAAAAAGTAAAGTACATTAGAAAGATAGAATGGTAAAAATATTTATTTTATTTAAAATTGTTAAAATTAAGATTATAATTTTTTGTACAATACAAGCGAAATTTTTTTCTTAATGTCTGTTGAACTATATTTACAACTTATTTTATAACCAGTTTAATTTTATTAATGTTTTATATTTCAGTAAATTTTTATCTTATTATAACTCATATTCATCAAATAATTAGATTTCTATTATTAAAATATAGAAATATTAATATCATTTATGGTTTAGATAATATGTAGTTGAACATGATCTGATACAAAAAACTATTATAACGCTAGTATATAAAATTGGTATTAAAAAAGAGTACTTGGCATCTTAATAAATTCTGTATGTAAACAATGAATGGCTTATAAAAATAATTTGGAATTATATTCATTCTCTTAATATGACAACAAGATAGTAAATCTATTATATATTAATTACTATTAAGATTTATATACGGAGTTAAGTATTTTTAGAGCTGATTAGAATGATTTTGCCAAAGTAACTTGTGAGTGCAGAAAGATAACAATCGATATGATAAATGACTAATAATCCTTTTCCAGAGAAGCAACAGTGAAAGAGTTATCTGTATGAATGTTTATAGAGTTTTGATGAGCTAACAATAATCTTTGTGAAACAGATTATATCTATAATCATCGAAAGGTTATTACGTACAAGCTTAGTAAAATACTAGCATTATCTCTTGTAGATTTTTTTATATTTTATCTGTTAATCATTCAAGTATTTATTAGATAATATCAGTAATAGAATATTTGTGGTGTCAAAATATACTGTTAAAATGAACATAATTATATAGTTTTATTTAAAAGAGATTGTAAACGAATACTTCTGTTACAAGTGATAGTAATTAAAATCGAAATTCTTGTATCTATTTTCAAAAAATATAAAAATATAATAGTCTACTTATCACTTTAATTTTTATGTTTTTAGGCATAATTGTTTTTAAATAAACTAATGAGTCTTCTAGTTCATCTTCTACCCAAATGCAAGCTATTAGAACACATATATCATATGATAGCCAGATATAACAGTAATACAAATGTATTACATTTTTCAATGGATCTTTTTATATGTTGAATATTAATGGTTTATAGATGTAAGTAAGTACATTTTCTATTTTAGATTTGTTTGGATTTTTTAGAGCTTCTTTTTATTTTAGAATGTGTGTAAGGTTACTATCATCTTCTTATTGAAGAGAGTCAAATTGGATCTATTTATTTATTAATCGATTAAAATTAAGAGCATTACTTTTATATTAACTGCGTTAACAAATATTACTTCTTTTAAATACAGTTAAAAAATTATTACCATAACTATACAATTTTTAAAATTATTATTTTTTGTATTATCTTCCTGTATGTAGATACAGGTACAGATACAGATACAGATTATACTATTAATAGTATAATCATTTATCTCTTTGGTAGAACCTGTCGCTCTCTCTATCTTGTATATGATCGGAAAATTTATTAGAAATGTATTATTTGATGTATCCAATAAAATTTTTATAGATATAAATACTTTTTATACATGGAAAAATAGGAGCTGCTAACATATTTTTTGCAATGATATCGCTTTACTATTAGCGCAGAGATCAATTAAAAATACTAATAAATTTTTATAAAATTAAAAGATGATCGTCGTAACTTGATTAATATAGATTTTGTATATAGTATATTGTGCGGTATATTTCTACCTAGATGATTGGATAAGATGCAGTTTTTAATTATAATTAAAGATTTGAATTATAATTAAAGTTTTGTATATATTAAAATTGTTCAATAAATGGTGAATGTTTATTCATTTTTATGATAATGAAAAGATTTAGTATTTACTAATTAATATATGTGTAATAGAAAACAAATTTTAATTTTAAAAGTGTAACCACTTACCATCTAGATTGTATTTATTATATAAATATCTGTTGTATAAAATACAGGTTTTAAAAATATTTTATTAAGCAGAGATCAAGATTAGTGTGTGCGTAACTTAATGAAATTTATTTGAATAGTATTATAGATGTAGAATATTTAATGGTATTTTCTTAATAAGGATTTTAATTATCTCAAATTATCAAAGATTTCTTTCATCTATAATATCTAAGATCTAAAGATTAAATTGCTTTAAAACAATGTAGGCGGTTAATTGCTTTCACTCGATTTTCTGTTAACCAGAGCTCAGTGCAACAAATTGCTTCATTAATCGCACTGTCAATGAGTTTTTTTTCTGTTATTTTTGGTCTACCTAAGACAAATTCTATTAATTTATCACGATCTTCTGGATATCCCACACCAATACGTAGGCGATGAAATTGCGCCTTATTACCTAAGGTTTGGATAATGTTTTTTAGACCATTATGCCCTCCGTGAGTACCATTTTGTTTAAATTTTGCAATACCTGGTGGAAGATATAATTCATCGTGCACTATGAGGATATTGCTAATAGGAATTTTATAATATAGTGAGATAGCAATCACTGATTTTCCGCTATGATTCATGAAAGTTGTAGGGATCAATAGCCATATTTCTTTATTATTTATCTGTAAATGTGTTGTATAACCAAAAAATTTTTTTTTTCTTGTAAAATTTGATTATAACGTTTAGCTAACTTAGTAATATACCACGCTCCGACATTATGCCGAGTCTTTGCGTATTCCTCTCCGGGATTAGCCAGTCCAACTATTAATTGAATATAACTCATATTGTGTAATACCATGTGTATTGCAATAAAATAATATCTGTTATTCAATAGTATTGATAACTTAAATTATATTACATTCTATAATGGATCCTTACTTCATAAAAAAATCTAAAAATATTAATTGATCATATGTTAGTAATCGATCTGCATTGTAGCATACTATTATATGCTAAATTTTATTTAGCCCATACTTTTAAAAATTATTTCATACGGTATTTAATGCAAGAAAATAATTAGTTTACTTAGAAAGATGTATATTCTCTGTTAATTAATTTTTATACCTCATTTGTTTTTAATTTCACAATCCCCATCATTTCTATGTGCAAGTAAATTTATTACTTAGATCATTTTAGACTATTGCTATTAGCATTAAATGACAATATATTTTGATGATCATTTAAATACACGCTTTATAATTTAACAATGTATCCTAAAAAATGACTCTTGAGTGCTTTCATTTCTTTTTTCTAAAAAGATATGTGATTTTATATTATTATTATAATAATGTGCTTATATATTCTGATATATCTAAAGAGTTTAGCTATCTTAAATTATTTAATATAAGATAGCTAATGGAATTAATGAATCTCTCGCAACCATCGATTAATAATATATTCTATCTCAGTGTTAACTTTTTCCTTCGAGCGATTCGCATCGATAGTGTAAATTTTTTCATCAGATTGAGCGATGGCTAAATATTGGTTTCGAATTTTAGTAAAAAAATGTAATGATTCTTTTTCAATGCGGTCTAATTGTCCGCGCTCTTTTACTCGTTGTAAACTCATTTCAGGAGGAATATCTAAATACAAAGTCAGATCTGGTGTAAAATTACCAAGAGTCTCTTCTTTTAAGCAACGAATAAAATCACGACTAATCTCACGACCCCCCCCTTGATATGCCTGTGAGGATAGTTCATGACGATCCCCTATCACCCAGGTTCCTCGAGCTAATGCTGGTTTTATCACATTCTCTACTAATTGGACACGTGCTGCCGATACGACAAATAACTCAGCATAATGCGTCAGACTCTCTTTGTTATGCGTATCGTTTTTGAGTAATTGACGCAACTTTTCTGATAGTGGCGTACCACCTGGTTCGCGTGTATGGATAATATCATTAATACCGTATTTATGTAGTATCTTAGCCACTATAAGGCATGATGTTGTTTTACCTGCCCCCTCTAATCCCTCAATTGTAATAAATTTACTATTCATTTGGTCTCTGTTAATGAGGTTTTTGCAAGTTACATTGTAGTTAATAGGTATCTAAAAGTTTATTAGAATACAAGGATTTATGTTTACACAATAGACTGAACGAGATATTGTAAACTGTTACTTTTATCTGTATACAATGCTTGATAATTTTATATGCGATAATCTTTAGGTCAATCTATAATATTAAATATATTTGTTTATTTAAAAAAATACAATTATGATTTTTTAGTAAAAATATATGTAATTTTTTATTCACTCTCTAGAGCTAATATGTTTTCAAAAAACTTTGCAAGTTATAATTTAAAAGCAAGTTCCTATTTTTATTTTAACTTTTATTATAGTTATCTTTGTTAGCATTATTTCAGCCCCTCTATAATAAGGAAATCAAGAGATTATTAGTAGATTGACATACTTATTTTTACACTTAAGCTGTAAGTTTTTATATAGTATAGGTTTACTAAAGGTTATGTTATATTTTTTGTTAGATTAAGATTATTTTGATATAATTAGTTTAGTATTTAAAAAAATTTTACGTCTACTGTATCGACTAAGATTGATTAATAAAAATTAAATTTTGAATGGATTCGGTCAATTTATTTTTATTCAAATCATTATCACTTTGGAGTACATAGAAATATTTTTTTGAAGAAAGTTTTGAATATTCAATTACGCTTAATAAGTGTGTCTCAAGTAATATTTTAGAAAGTTTTTATTACAAATCTACTCTACCACTAATCAATCAATAGTCATGTAATATCTATCATTTTATATAAAAAACTTATTTTATTAGGTGTGGTGTTACGATGGGTTCAGAATGCTTAAATGAAAGGATTATATTGAAAATGCAACAGATCGTGGAGGTTGTGATAATTGGGGGTGGGTTAACAGGGGCGGCATTGGCCAGTGGTTTAAAAAAATATGGTTTTGATGTTGCGGTCATTGAACAGGAAGATGCGCCTAGTTTTAATCCATTGTCTAATCCAGATCTTCGAGTTTCAGCTATCAGCGGTGCTTCAGTTAATTTATTAAAGCAATTAGAAGTTTGGCCACAGGTTCTTCGTATGCGTTGCGCTCCGTATCGTGTACAAGAGATCTGGGAATATTCTATGGCGCGAGTAACGTTAGATGCCAGATCTTTAGGTCTAACTGAGCTGGGTTATATAGTTGAAAATCATGTGTTGAAATATGCATTATCAAAACGATTATATCATCAAAATGTATTTTTATTATATAAAACACGCTTGAAAAATTTACAAAGAATAAATGGAATTTGGCATATTTCTTTAGATAATGGTAAAATCTTACAAGCATATCTTATCGTTGGTGCAGATGGAGCACACTCACAGGTAAGAAAATTAGCCAATATTGGAATCCGTGGTTGGCAATACGCACAATCCTGTATGCTTATCAGTGTTCGTTGTTTGAATCATCCTGGGAATATTACCTGGCAGAAATTAACTCCTGAAGGTCCTCGTGCCTTTTTACCATTATTTGGATCTTGGGCGTCACTAGTATGGTATGGAGAGCATAATTATATTAAAAAACTAAAATTAATGAATATGTTGCAACTAAAACGTGAGATCCGGCTACATTTCCCGGATCGCATTGGAAACATCATTCCAATAATAGCTGGTTCATTCGTACTAAATTGTAGTCATGCTATGAATTATATATTACCAGGATTAGTATTAGTTGGCGATGCAGCACATACAGTTCATCCACTCACAGGACAAGGTGTTAATTTAGGTTATCGTGATGTATCTACTTTAATTACAATTCTTAAAGAAGCTCGATATCAATCGGATCATTGGTGGTCAATAAAGGTCTTACAAAGTTATCAGCATCAGCGCCAAAAAGATAACCATCTAATGCAAAATGGGATTGATTTATTATACCGAATTTTTAGTAATCAATGTCTATCAGTAAAGATCATACGTAATTTAGGATTGATAGTAGCTAATAATGCAGGGGCAATTAAAAACGATGTATTAGCTTATATGTTAGGATTATGATAATATATTCAATATTCTTTAATAATAGCGTTGTATTTTACAATATACTAGATTAAAGTAATTGTAAATCATGGAATGTTTTTGATATAATAATATTTATTTGATTATTTGTGCATATATGCCTTATTTTAAATAAATATGTAAATTGTTGTTGCATATCTGCTTTGCTCTTTTTAAACTAATAGTTAATTAATGCCGGTTTAGCTCAGTTGGTAGAGCGACTGACTTGTAATCAGTAGGTCACCAGTTCGATTCCGGTAGCCGGCACCATTTAAAAAGTATTGGTGGGATTCCCGAGCGGCCAAAGGGAGCAGACTGTAAATCTGTCGTCATCGACTTCGAAGGTTCGAATCCTTCTCCCACCACCACTATTCCAGCAGATAACACTGATTAATACTCTTCGATTATTTAATAAATTATAAAATATGACAATAATGCAAAGCAGTAGAATACAAATTCTAAATATCTTCTGGATATAAATAAGCCTTTAAGTAGCGGATATCGTATAATGGGATTACCTCAGCCTTCCAAGCTGATGATACGGGTTCGATTCCCGTTTTCCGCTCCAAATATGCTGATATAGCTCAGTAGGTAGAGCACACCCTTGGTAAGGGTGAGGTCCCCAGTCCGAATCTGGGTATCAGCACCATGAAAAACGTACACTGTTTTAAATATTTTAAATATATTTCAAATGACCTATGAAAAATAATAAATAAAATTATCAGTTTTGATATATGTTTGTGATTTTTATAACTTTTTGAAAGAGCTAAAAATTTTTTTAGAGATATTGTGCGTAATATGGGATCATAAGAAGTTTTGAAATCATCTATATGATATTTGCTCTTAAGATAATTATATTATATATCTTAAAATATTCATATTTATTAAACTTAGAGAAAAATCAGAAAAGTCTTATTTTGATAATTTAATAAAAATAAGAATACAATATATTCAATGGACACTTTTAGCCTAAAACAGATTTTTTTGTAAATTTAAAGAATCTTATGTGAAATTCAAAAGTCAAAGATCAGCAAATAAAGTGGTGGATAAATAACGTTCTCCAGATGAAGGTAGAATTACTACGATATTTTTTTCCAGAAAAAATTCCTCTTTTTGTAATTTTATTGCCGCAGCTAGAGCCGCTCCGGAAGAAATTCCAGCTAAAATACCTTCTTGTAGCATTAAAAGACGTGCAGTGGAGATTGCTTCTTCATTTGTAATAACCATTACGCGATCTATGAGATCCATATCGAGATTATGTGGAATAAAACCAGCGCCAATACCTTGAATTTTATGTGGAGCTGGAGTAATTTTCTCACCACTAAGAACTTGAGAGATAACAGCGGAATCACTTGGTTCTACCGCAATTGAAATAAGGTTCTTCAGTCTCTGAGTTTTCTTGAGATACCGACTTACTCCAGTAAAAGTCCCTCCAGTACCAACTCCAGCGATAAATACATCTACATTTCCATCACAATCTTTCCAAATTTCTGGTCCAGTTGTGCTTTCATGAATCGCTGGATTGGCTGGATTATTAAACTGCTGTAGTAAAAGGTATTTATCTGGATTAGTAGCAACAATTTCTTCTGATTTTTTAATGGCTCCTTTCATGCCCTGTAAACCTTCAGTTAGAACTACATGAGCTCCTAATGCTTTTAATAATTTTTGACGTTCTATGCTCATTGTTTCAGGCATAGTGAGTGTTAAGCGATATCCTCGCGCTGCTGCTACATATGCTAAGGCGATTCCAGTATTTCCACTAGTTGGCTCAACTAATTCAATATTTTTTTTGAGAAGACCACGTTTTTCTGCATCCCAAATCATACTAGAACCAATACGACATTTAACACTAAAACTTGGATTTCGTGACTCAACTTTTACAAGAATTCGTTTATTGCCAATGCGATTCAACCGAATTAATGGAGTATGCCCGATGGTAAAAGAGTTGTCTGAATATATTTTGCTCATGGTTTATCCATAACTATATCGATATGTAGATTTTAAATAATTAGCACATTCACATACACTATCATGTAAAAATACATTTTATATTTTATGTTAAATTATTTGCTCGCAGATACGATGTAATTATTAGTATAATGACTTTTGTGTAGTGTGATAAATATATATCAGAATCGCCATACATAAAATAGAATAATTAATAAATCACATATCTTGCGATAAATATCAACATTTTTCATTAAAAATCGATCGTTTAAAACGAGAAATATATTTAAGAAAATCAGAATGCTTGTTAAGCAACACTTGTATAAGTATAACCATAAATTTTAATATTAATGGTGAATTATGAATTATTGTTTAACTGCAGAGCAGTTGCAGACCAGTACACGTAACATGCTAACTTCAATTAGAAATTACTAAAATATAAAATTATATTTTAGTAATTAATATACTAATTAATAATTAAAGATTTATATCTAGATATCATTTTAAATGATTTTATATTAGCAATTATTCTGCATAACACACAAATATATAACACTACCATATTCAGTTAATTATCCATAATTCTGGATTTCTAGATGTAGAGGCAGTATTCTAGAAATATATACTTACTTGTATCATTTTATAATTTATAGATTCATTATTGATGCAATAATTTTTACTATTGATATACAATTAATATTGATACTTCTATCTAAGAATGGTATGAAATATGATCGATGTCAAGTTTTTCTAGTTTTCCTTTAAAATATACTATTAAACATATTTTATATATTCATAAGGTTATAAGATTGTAGTTGTATTTTACAAACCCTGTGATGGTATATGTATATGTCGTATGATTAAAAAGATAAATGACTAGCAGAATAGAGTATTGGTCTATGTTTTATTGTATGTAAGTGTCTGCATACTTCATATGATGTAATCAAGCAGATGTGCATCTATACTTTTCAGTATACAATTAAGTTAATTCAAGCTTTAAACTAGTTAAAAAATTGATGTTTTTCACTCAGTAATGCCACAAGATAGGATCGTAATTTTTTTTAACTAGTCAGTTTACCTTTATGCGATCTATTAAAATGATTATCAAAAGTAATATATTCGTATATATTTATTTTAAAAATAGTAATTATAAACTTTATCAATATTATTGATAAAGTTTATTTTCTGATGAATATTTTAGAAAAAATATTTAAAAAGTCCTATATTCTAATGTGCAAATAATGTAAAAAATAGCTTACAATGTTTATAAGCAATAATGTAAGGTATTGTTGGGTTATTGTACTGTTTTTAATGATTTACGAAAATAATACAAAGCAATAGTAAAATACTCAAGAAGTTAAATATAATAATGAGGCATGTTTTTATTTTTATGTATAGGCTTAGGTATATATATTAGACATTTGTCTCTTATTTTAAGACTTTCTGCATTAGACATATCACTGATTATAGAAAAATTTACAACCATAGATAGATCATTAAAGAATTAGTAAGCTATCGTTAATATGCTGATCTCACATTATATTGTTATAATTTGATATTGTTTTACGCGTCTATTTTATGGTATCTAGTCTATTCAATTTAAAGTCCTTTAAGCTCATGAGGTGTATATGTTAGATTGCATAAAACTTGCTCTACATAAAGCTTTTCCTAAAATAGCTCTAACTGAATTGCTTGGATGGGGGGCAAATAAACACATTAGATGGATCACAAAGGCTGCAATTGACACTTTTGTTTGGTATTATAAAATAGATATGCAGGAATCTAAGATTATTGATACAGCAAGCTATCATACTTTTAATGATTTTTTTATGCGCTCTCTGCGTGATGATCTTTATCCTAAAATAAATAAACCAGAATTATTAATCTCCCCTGTTAATGGAAAAATTAGTCAAATAGGAACTATTCAAGGCGATCAGATCTTTCAAGCCAAAGGGTATTCTTATTCTCTTTTGTCGCTATTAGCTGGAAATTATGCTATGACTAATTTATATCAAAATGGTTGTTTTATTACAACCTACCTATCCCCAAGAGATTATCATCGTGTTCATATGCCATGTAATGGTATTTTGCGTGAAATGATGTATATACCTGGTCAGCTTTATACAGTAACTCCATTTATAGCACGACATATTCCTAATATATTTGCGCGAAATGAGCGGGTGATTTGTCGTTTTGATACTAATTTTGGATCTATGGCACAAATTTTAGTTGGTTCCACTATTGTTGGAAGCATTGAAACTACTTGGTTGGGAACAATCACCCCACCACGTAAGGGAATTATCAGATGTTGGAATTGGTCTGCTGATAACACAACAAAGGAAGATACTATTTCTTTAATGCAAGGGGAGGAAATGGGTCGATTTAAACTTGGTTCCACAGTCATTAATTTATTTTCTCCTAATACAGTTATCTTAAATCAAAATCTTGCAGAAGAAAAATACATTCGTCTTGGTGATCCGATTGCTATCGTACGGTAGCTAGGCTAAACTACAGGTGGTTATCATCAACCGATTACGAAATAGTCATGTTATATTTATTTATTATTACTATAGGTTGGATTTGTTTCCAGCCGGTTTATGGTTCTAATGTACAGAGTACATTGCAAATTATTGAAAAATATGAGGAGCCAGAGACTCTAAAAAATACAACTTATCAAGAAACAAGTAATCACTATCACTATATACTCTCTACGTCTCTACATTGGCTGAAAGAATATCAGAAATCTGTCAATCGATCTCAGGATTATCAGAATAGTATTGATAATTTTCCTAAACAATCTCGTGAGTTTCATCAAAAAATTAATGAACAAACACTTTATTCTCAATCAGTATTAACTAACATGAGTGTTGCTGAACTTGAAAAAGAGATTCAAAAAATCAGCAAACGAATCGTAAAAGAATACCATCAAGCTAAAATAGAAAATGATCGTGCTCAGGGCATTAATGATTCTCTGTCCTGTTTACCAGATAGGCAGTCTATATTGCGTCATTTGTTACACAATTTATCGCGTCAACTACACGTTTTACCCTCCAAAACGACTACTGTAGAGCAGTTAAAACAAATACAATATCAAGCAGAGCTTTTTGCACATAAGGCCAGACTAAAGGAACTTATTTTAGAGCAATTATCAGCAAATAATCGACAAGAACTTGCACATATGCAGGCTGAGATACATCAACGCGCAGCTGCGACGCTAACCAAGAGATTGCAAGGATTACGAAATCAATTACAAAGTCAGAAGCAACATTCTATAGATCGCGTTTTAGAAAATAATGAGAAATTAATAAAATTTCATAGCGAGACTCCAAATAATATTATTGAACAATTTCGTATTAATCGTGAACTATCATTAGAACTAAAGCGGCAAGCTCTGCGCATGGATTTAGTGGCTTCTCAACAGAGAACGGCTATTATCCAAACAATGCAAATTCGTCAGGCACTAAGCACTATTTGCGAGCAATCTCAATGGCTTGGGGCTTCAAATGCTTTAGGTGAGGCTCTTCGCGCATTAGTTGCTCGTCTTCCTAAGATTCCAAAACCACAGCAACTAGGGAGCGAAATGGCTGAGTTACGTGCAAAACGATTATATTATGCAGATCTACTAGAGCAAAAAACGTTGGCAATACATGCTAACCATCATTTTCTTAACAAGAAACATAAGCATATACTTACCTCACAGTTGCAAACTCAATGTGAACTTTTAACTTCATTATTATCTGGTTGTGATGCCTTAACTCTTGAGCTTACCAAATTAAATGTCAGCAATAGTCAATTAGTAGATGCGTTAAATGAAGTAAAAGATGCCACGCATCGTTATCTATTTTGGACAGCTGATGTTAGCGCGCTAAATATGACTTACCCAGTTGAATTACTAAAGGATCTACAGCAGTTTTTATCATTAGATACATTAGGTCAATTAAGCAGAGCAATGGTAATGATGGTGACTAGCCGTGATACACTGCTACCAATTTTCTTAGCTACTATGTTTGTTGCTTTTACTGTGAGTTCTCGTCATCATTTCCGCTCTTTTCTTAATCGATCTGCCAGTAAAGTGGGAAAAGTTACACAAGATCAGTTCAATCTAACCATACGAACTGTTTTTTGGTCTATTCTTGTTGCAATGCCATTACCAGTACTATGGGCAGCTTTAGGGTATGGCCTGCAACATGCCTGGCCTTACTCGATTGCAGTAGCGATTGGTGATGGTGTCAGTGCCAGCGTACCCCTATTATGGGGCTTTATGATTTGTAATGTCTTTGCTTGTCAACAAGGCCTATTTATTGTGCATTTTCGCTGGCCAAAACATCGGGTAGCTCTTGCTATGCGTTTTTATACATTATGCATCGGAGTAGTGGTGCCATTAATTATGATGTCAATAGCCTTTTCTACTCTCTCAGATCGTAAATTTTATCCTACTCTTGGTCGTTTATGTTTTATTTTTATTTGTGGTGTATTAAGCCTAGTAACGGCAAGTTTAAAACGCGCTGGTATTTCATTAAATATTGATAATAAAGAAAATTATTCAAGTGTTATCAATAAAATTTTATGGAATATAATGATTATCATCCCTGTGATAGCATCTTTAGCTGCTTGCATTGGTTATTTAGAAACATCTCAGGCTTTATTAGCTAGACTTGAAACCTCATTAGCGATCGGTTTTCTTTGTTTGGTAATTTATCATATTATTCGTCGATGGATGTTAATTCAGAGACGTCGAATTGCTTTTGATCGGGCACGTAATCGACGTGCAGAAATCCTTTCTCAACGTATTCGCACTGGAGAAAAACTAACATCTTATCAGCAACTCGCTGATAATATAGACACAGAAGAGACAATTATTAATTTAGATGCTATTAGCGCACAGTCCTTACAGCTAGTGCGCTCACTTCTTACATGGATCGCATTAATCTCTATGATTGCCTTGTGGTCAGAGATTCATGCTGCTTTTAGTTTTTTAGCCAATATACGTCTTTGGGATGTTAGTGCTACCATTAAAGGGGTTGATACTATACAAGCAATGACGCTCGGATCAGTAATAAATGCTATACTAGTGTTAATTGTAACCACTCAATTAGTGAGGAATATGCCAGCTTTATTAGAGTTAGCTTTATTGCAACACCTTAGTCTCACGCCTGGAACGGGTTATGCTATTATTACTTCTACTAAATATTTAATTATAGTACTTGGCAGTTTGACAGCTTTTTCCTTAATTGGTATAGATTGGTCTAAATTGCAGTGGTTAGTCGCTGGATTAAGCTTAGGGCTAGGTTTTGGTTTACAGGAAATCTTTGCTAATTTTATTTCCGGATTAATTATTTTATTCGAGAAGCCAATTCGTATAGGTGATACTGTGACGATTCGTGACCTTACCGGCACTATTACGCGTATTAACACCCGTGCCACAACAATAACTGATTGGGATCGAAAAGAGATTATTGTGCCTAATAGGTCTTTTATTACTGAGCAGTTGATTAATTGGTCTCTATCGGACTCTATCACGCGTGTGGTTCTAAGTATTCCTGTTTCTTTAACCGCTAATAGTGAGCAGGTCAGAAAAGTTTTGCTTGATGCTGCACAATACTGTCGTTTTGTCTTAAAAAATCCACCTCCAGAAGCTTTTATAGTCAATGTTAATCAAGGTATACAGTTATTTGAATTACGTGTTCATGCTGCTGAAATGGAAGATCGAATGCCATTACGTCATGATCTTCATCAATTAGTATTACTGGGTTTTAAAGCAAGCGGTCTAGAAATACCATGCCCAGCGTTTGAGATACGCATGGATTTACTTTCATCTCAATCCAGTCAGCGTAAAAGATAAAAAGATAAATAGTATTAAAAATTAGTAGGGTATATATAATGTAATATTATAGGTTAATTGATGTGATCATAATACTTATTCTACGAAGAATTATCACAGGATTAAGAAGATTTTTTATAGTTTGGATAAGCGATTTTTAGTACGATTATAATTTTTCCATATAAAATTAACAACGATCTACTGAAAAGGCAATAACATCGCTTAACTTATCTGCCTTTAGGGCGAGCATAACTAAACGATCAACACCTAATGCAACGCCAGAGCTCTCTGGCATACCTTGGGTTAACGCGCCTAAAAAATAGGTATCAATAGGTTTTTGTGACAGACCAGAAGAATGACGCACATAATTATCTTTTTCAAAACGTTGACGTTGTTCATCGGCATCTGTTAGTTCACAAAACCCATTTGCAAGTTCAATTCCTTGAAAATATACCTCAAAACGCTCAGCCACACGGTTATCTTCTTTACTGAGAACAGCAAGCGCAGCCTGAGTTGCAGGGAAGTGATAGATAAATACAGGCCTTTCTGCACTAATCTCCTTCTCTATACCATTAATAAAGAGCAGTTGCAAAATTGTATCTCTATTTTTTTCGTTTTCAGTAAGATTTTTAAGGCCAAGTTTTTCTGCAGCTATACGTAGCTGAGAATTATCTGCAGTTAATGGGTCAAGAGCTAAGTAGCGCAAAAAAGCTTCCTGATATGAACAAGTTTCTGCTATTGGATAGTATAATATAGTTTGCAATAATTCGTTAACTTCATTCATTAATCGATATATATCGTAGTTTGGTTGATACCATTCTAATATTGTAAATTCTGGATTGTGATAACGCCCGCATTCTTGGTTTCGAAAACTACGGCATAACTGATAAATAGGGCCACTACCTGCTGCTAGTAAACGTTTCATGTGATACTCAGGGCTAGTTATTAACCAGAGCTTTAGACCATCTGTATGGTGCAGATCCTCGGGTTGAAAAAAGAAAGTTTCAAATGAGGAAATATTTATATCAGTTACCGTGGACTGACTCATGGCTGGTGTTTCCACTTCTAGTATTTCTCGCTCATAAAAAAAACGTCTTATTTTGGCGATAATTTTTGCACGGTGAAATAAATTAACAAGTGATGCACTTGGACGCCATCTATTTATAGTTTTCATTTTTGTGCGCCTAATTACTTTATATAGTTTTGATTATATTTTAGATATTAATGGATGATGAAAACATATCATATTTTGCTTTAATAGATAACTAGTCTTCTATAACACATTACCTGTGTTTTTTCTTAAGAGCAGTTTTTCGCTTAATTTAATTTATATTTTTACAGATCAATACTCTTAATAAGAGAGTTATCTATTTTATGATACAAATAAATGTGTATTAGTTATTTTAGAGAAAAAATAGCTATAAGTCATTTGATTGCAAAATAATGCACATTTATAAAAACTAATTACACCAGTTAGTCTTAAAGTGTCTTTTATGTAGCATGTAATATTTAGCTCTTAATAATATATACAGTCTTCTTTTTTATTATTGACTTGTGTAGTATTGACATTATGATTACTCATGTATTGTATAACTATTGTGAGCTCTGTGTTTTTTGTGATAATTATCTATTAGATATTATAATAATTCTTACCCTATCATTAAGGATGATATTATTTTTATTCGTAGTGAAATAAAATGTGTGCATTTCTTTTTGTTGAGAATTATTAATGCTTTGGTTTACAGCTAGATCTATAGCTATATTAAATAAATGTTCTATAATTCAATGCTTCAGAGTCTTTTAAATAATCTCTAGGAATACTGTATAGTATGATATATCATTAAGAGATGTGCCTCTCTGGGTGATCTATGCATGATTATGATAATTAATATTATTTTTCATTTAGCCAAATCATCGGCATGTAGTTATATATATGCAACATTCTAAATCATGTAAATATTATTATTTATTATTTATTATTTAGGCAATATAAAAAATTTAGCGGCACAGTATAATTAAAGAGAGGTAATATTAATTATTTTCTTGATTATCTGTGATTTGAATATATATGCTATTAAGCATTAATGATACATCAAAAATATCTAATGTTATTAGATTTTAGTTATTTTTTACTCAAGGTGTCCATATATTAGATTCTTTAATAAAAACACCTCACGGTCTTTATGTTAAGTGCAGCATAAATGTTCGTTTTTTTAGGATATTGATCCTACTATTAATGCATGTTTTCACTAATAAAGTGAAATCTGGAATGTTTTTTAAAAAAAATAGAGTATAAATTACAGATCGCAATAAAAAACTATAAGTCATGCTAATATTATAGTAAATTTGTTTAATTTCTGAATATTTTGATATTATTGTTTGGATGATATAGAGGATTGATAATTGATATAGATGATATAGATGATATAGATGATCTTGACTAAAATGAGAAAAAATACATTTTTTGTTACTTTTACTTAAACAGAGCAATGCAAACTAATCTGTTCAATGCTGTTTCTAATTTGCCGTGGATATATCTAATGTAAAATTATACTTGAGATCTGATGGTTTTATAATATGTTATAATTAGGTATGTTTTGCTATTTCTAATGGTCTAAGCATTTTATAGTAGATAATGCGTCAAAAATTCTAGCATGATACTAAATATGAAACACTGGCTATTCCTGATGCCATTATTCTTTTTTTTTTCTGTTCACGCATCTACTTTGTTAGAGATTAATCTTAACAACAGACAAAACTCAGAGAATATTACGCTAAGTTTTTCCAATAAGCCGATATATGTTTTCTTTTTTTTACATAATCCTGATCGTATAGTTTTAAATGTTCGTAATAGTATTATTCTAAATGGATTACCCCGAAACTTTAGTTCTGATGGTATCGCACAATATATCCGAGTAAGGATAGGTAATGCTCATAATTTACATTTAGTTTTTCAATTAGCAAATTGTGGAAAAATAAAAGTAGTCACGAATCATATTGGTTTTCGTTATAATCTTATATTTACTATTATTCGTAATAAGCAGATTGATTTAAACCACTCTGGGCATCTGTATAAGTTTAAAAAAAAGCTAATGGTTTCATCTGCCCTCAGTACCTTAAAACATCCATACGCTGCTGGTCAAATTAAAAAAAACGCCAGGAGATACACGAATTTTAGTGTTAATGATATTAAAAATAAGATTATAGTTGCGATTGATGCCGGGCACGGTGGGCAAGATCCTGGTGCCATTAGTAGACATGGTCTAAAAGAAAAAAACATAACTCTTATTATCGCACGTCAGCTTCAATCATGGTTAAATTCTGATCCTATGTTTCATGGAGTAATGATTCGTAATGACGACCATTTTATTTCTGTTGCAGAGCGCTCACTGATAGCGTATAAGAAAAAAGCTAGTATACTGATATCTATTCATGTAGATTCTGCACATAATTGTAGAGCATATGGCGCTTCAGCGTGGGTTTTGTCTAATCGCCGAGCCAGTCGTGAACTGGTAAACAGATTAAGAAAAAAAGATGGTAAATTGAACATTTTACGTAAAAATAAAAATAGCTTATTCGGAGGTAATTATACTGATCTGTATGTTAGACAAGCTTTGTTGGATCTTCAATTTATCTATGCTCAGCGAGTGGGTTATGAGATAGCTACTAAAGTATTATGTCAGTTGGAGCATGTTAGCGCTTTGCATAAGTCTAAACCGGCATATGCAAGTTTTGGCGTTTTACGCTCACCTTATATTCCTTCTGTGTTAATTGAAATTGGTTTTATTAGTAACACCAGAGAGGAAAGACTTCTTTCTAGTCATTTTTACCAAAAAAAACTTAGCAAGTCATTATATCAAGGCCTTCATAATTATTTTTTATTGCACTCATCGTAATAGATTTCTACGAAGAAAATTTACTAAACATTATTTATGCTAGCGGTTCAACATAAAATATTGAAAATTTATTAAAAGGTATGATTTTGTGTTGTATTTTAGCATAAAGCATATTATTAAAAATAATAGTATATCTTCTATGTTATTACTAGGTGTGGCCTGTTAAAATTATTAGGTTTGATATGGTAAAATTTAAAACCAACATTAGTTCTCAGTATTGATTCCAGTAGCAGTAATTTTAGTAAAAATTAAACAAGTGTGCATGTAAAAAAGTACAATAAGATAAAAATTTGATTTTACGATAAACTGATTATATCAGAAGTACTATTTCGGAAAATAAGAAATGCAGTTGTATATGTTCTATATTTAATAATATTAAATAAAATAAAATATATATCATTGTCATTCTTTAGTGGTCATAGAAATAAATAATAGTATCGCTAAATAATAACTAGCTTTTTAGTTTTCACTAGTAAAGCCGAATAAGTTTTAATCCAGTTATAACGGCAAAACAGTGAAAGTTTTAACTCATTAGATTTTTCACAAGAATTCTTCTATAAAAAAGAAAATGCTCATTTTAAACAGCTATAATATAGAAATATGAGATTGGAAAAATTTTTATATTTTTTATGGTAAAACCTTGTAAAAGTAAACCCATAATTCTGACTGCGTTGAGTAAAATATTATGCAATACAGTAAATCTATAATAGAAAAGTTAATAATTAGCGATTTATTCTAATAGTTTTAATATTTACTTGATTTATACTATAATTTTAATTAGTGAGTACCATTTCCATTGAATTATTATTTCTATGTTCTATAGATACTCTCTAATTTTTTAAAAGCTAGAAGCAACAATAAAAAATCTAACTTTTTAGAAAGTTTGATTGGATTAATTTAAACGCATGATATGATTAATTACTGTTTTATCCATGTGATCATTCATACACATAAATTTAATTTTTTCTTTTTAAGTTTTTTATTTTATTAACAATCTAAAATAGACGTACTACTTTAATTATATCTTTTTTACGATATATCAATATCATTATCGTTTATATCTTTGTGTAATAAAATCATGTAGATTTTGTTCAACGATCATTTGATCTGAGGTTTTTTTATTTGATAGGAAATCGTGTCTTTTGATGAAAATAATTCGAATTATATACTAATATTTCTTATTAAAGGTATTATTAGCTCTACCGTGATAAAAAATTGATAATAATACACACAATACACATGATTTCCCTTATTAAAAAAATTAGTATTAAGATGCATTTGAGGTGCAAGAAAAAATCAGGTAATAGAAATTAAGTACACTAATAGTTAGAACGTACCTAACAATTATTTTCGTGAAATTACAATTTTCTAGTAAGGATAAAAGTTTTTAATATAGTTATAATTTCTAATTAAGCTATGTCATAACATATAAAATATGTTCAATTTTTATAAAATAATTTATTATTAAATGGGGATGATATTACTTTTTTCTACAAGCGTATACTGTTATTAACAGACTAATGGATTATTAATATCATTAAATATCATTAGGTGTTATTTATAGCTATAACTAAAACTGTTAGTTTAGATGACTATTATTTATTAAAGTAATTAATATAAAAACCAATAATATTCTCTGCAAGAACAGAAAAGTATTATGCATTGATCATTAAAATTACTTGCCTGTGATGATATAAATCTAGAAATGATGTTCTGCACAGAAGAGTTTATGATTTTTATCATTTTATAATGATGCATTGTATAATAAATAGTTTTATAAAATAGATAAATATTAAAATAATTAGTATAAAATGATTTACTTATCGCTGATAAGTATTGCACTTTCCATAAGATCCAGTTTAAAGGATATTCCTACTAAATAAAAATCTAGATTCTGTAAATTATGATTAAAACCCAATTAAATAATTCACAATTAAACGGTAAATTATATCGATTAAATTATTGATTATCACCAGACTTAAATATTATAATTCATAGCATTTATATATAATTTGTGTTTTACAGATGAGTGTTTATAATAAAAATACAAAGTACTGAGAGCTCACGCGTGACGTTTTTAAAAAGTATTAACGATGAAAGATTTTAAACTAAAAATTTTTTTAAAAGAAAATTAAAAATTAATCTGGTCTACAAAAATTAGCATTACACTGATTTTTAAACAGGTATAGACTCAATAAAGATTAAAAGATTAAAAGATTAAAAGATTAAAAGATTAAAAGATTAAAAGATTAAAAGATTAAAGTATTTCAGGATGACTAAACAACTAAATATTAACTATCCGCGGGCAATTTTTTTAATGGGACCCACGGCGTCAGGTAAAACTAATTTAGCTCTTGCTCTACAGAAAACATTGTTAGTAGACCTGATTAGTGTAGATTCAGCATTAATTTACAAGGGCATGGATATTGGCACTTCCAAGCCTTCTTTAGAAGAGCGTCTTCTTTCGCCGCATCGTTTATTAAATATTCGAGATCCATCCGAGACTTACTCTGCTGGTGAGTTTTGTCGTGATGCATTAATTGAAATGGATAGTATCACCAAAAGTGGACGCATTCCTCTATTGGTTGGAGGAACGATGTTTTATTATAAGGCTCTCAAAGATGGATTATCACCTCTTCCTCCATCCAACCCAGAAGTACGACAATACATACAAGATATAGCACATATAAAAGGTTGGGATGCTGTGCATCGGCAGCTATATTCTATCGATCCTACTGCAGCAAAATATATTCATGCTAATGATACTCAAAGATTGTCGCGTGCATTAGAGGTGTTTTTAATCTCTGGTCAAACTATTACTGGCTTAACTAAAAAATCTGGACGGTCTTTACCGTATAATATTTCTGAATTTGCAATTGCGCCTATAAGTCGAGATTTAATTAACCAGAGGATTGAAAAACGTGTACATGATATGATGAAATTTGGGTTTGAATATGAGGTAAAAGAATTTTTTGAGCGTGGTGACTTACATGCTGATATGTCTTCCATGCGATGCGTGGGATATCGGCAAATGTGGTCTTATTTATCTGGAAAAATAAATTACCAAAATATGGTATGTCAAACTATCTATGCAACTCGACGGTTAGCGAAAAACCAAATGACCTGGCTTCGTGGTTGGTCAGATGATGTATGCTGGCTTGATAGTGATAAATTTGATTGCGCTTATAAAAAAATAT
Source organism: Candidatus Erwinia haradaeae (assembly GCF_900698885.1). GTDB lineage: Bacteria > Pseudomonadota > Gammaproteobacteria > Enterobacterales > Enterobacteriaceae > Erwinia_E > Erwinia_E haradaeae_H. The sequence continues at coordinate 679,122 of NZ_LR217705.1, read as the reverse complement.
TGCAGATTATTTTGATGCAAGATTAAGAATAATAAAGCTTTTTCTATAGTGTGTTACATGAGTCTCATTTCAGAGAGGCTAAGTAAAAATATCACTTAAGAAAATTTATGTAAATGATAGAATGATTTAAACGTACTAATTACAGGATCTATTGTGAAAATAAATTTTATTAAGTAATAATATGTAAGTATTTTTTATTTTTAATTCATTTATTAAAAGTAAACATTATATGATTAGATTTGATCATGGAATTCGGTTAATTATAATAAATACTATAACTTGAATAGCTTTATAAGTAAGCTATGTCTAATATTACATCATTTAAACTAGCATTAGAATCTACAAAATAGTGCGAGAATATTTCTCTAGACACGTAAACAATACCGAGCTGAAAATCCACTTATTGAAAAATTTTAGGTTTTTGAATAACATGAAATAACTTAGATTTTTGATATAGAGATCTTTGGTCTACTGAGATAAAGTTTAAAGGATAGAATTAAAACTATCACTGATGTACTAAAATAACATGCTTGTATGATAGTAATATTTTATATGTAAAATTTTTTGTACGATATATTTAAAAAGAATTTTAGTAATCCGTTATTTTTTTCTAAATACAACAACTTGTAAATAAAGTACTCTAATTTTATCACTACTAAAGGATATATTATATAGTAATATAGCGTGATAATCGCTACTATAATTCATATAAGGGTATATAAAATATATCTAATATACTCTGTTCTTATTAATTTCCAAATAAATTGTATATGTTCTAAATGTTACATATAAAAATATAATTTAAGCATTAGATTGCAAAATCTATTATGTTCGTATTTTAAAATAAATGATATACATACTAATAGTAATAATTATTGACTGGTATATGGTGCAAATAATCACCAATAGAAACGATCTATGACATTTATATCATTAATGTTTCTGTAAATTTCCTGATATGTCATACCTGTCCGGATAACAATATAAAATTATTAATGGAGTGCAAATATGGCGTGGAATCAACCTGGAGATCATGGACAGGATAATAACCCGTGGGGCGATAGCCATAATACGGGTGACAATTCTACAGGTAATACCAATAAAGGAAAATGCAATAACAGAGAAAATAAGTGGGACAATATGTTTCATCAGCTTATTCGTCAGTTTTTTGGGTTAGGTGGTTCTAAAAAAAATAGTCATATCGAACCTCCTCGCGTAACCACCACCAATGAACGATTAATGTATATTATTCTTTTCTCTATAGTTTTTGTTTGGGGTATTAGCGGACTATATACCATAAAGGAAGCTGAAAGAGGTGTGATTACCAGATTGGGAAAATTTAGTCATATAGTATACCCAGGTTTAAATTGGAAGCCAACTTTTATTGATCAGGTACAAGCAGTAAATGTTGAAGCAGTTCGTGAATTATCAGCTTCCGGGACTATGCTGACTTCTGATGAAAACGTTGTGCGGGTAGAAATGAATGTACAATATCGTGTCACCAATCCAGAGCGTTATTTGTTTTCTGTCAATAGTGCCGATGATAGTTTGAGACAGGCAACTGATAGTGCTTTGCGTGGTGTCATTGGGCATTTAACAATGGATCGTATTCTCACTGAAGGGCGTACAGTAGTCCGAAGCAAGACACAGAGTGAGTTAGAAGAAACAATTAGCTTATATGATATGGGTATTACATTGCTAGATGTGAATCTTCAGGCGGCACGTCCACCAGAAGATGTAAAAGCAGCTTTTGATGACGCAATAGCTGCTCGTGAAAATCGAGAACAAGTAGTGCGTGAAGCTGAAGCTTACGCTAATGATCGGTTACCACGCGCTCGTGGTGATGCGCAGGGTATTTTAGAGCAAGCACGTGCATATAAAACGCGCGTTATTTTAGAAGCACAAGGTGAGGTAGATAGTTTTTCACGTATCTTACCTGAGTATAAAGCTGCACCAAAAATTACTCGTGAGCGTTTATATATCGAAACCATGGAACATGTTCTAGGTCATACAAGAAAAGTTTTAATTAATGAAAAAACCAATCATTTAATAGTGTTACCTATAGAGCAACTCATATCTCATCAGACTACTAAAATTGATAAAGCACCTCAATATAATGTCAAAAAACTACAAAATACTATTCCTTTATCAGATGCTAATAGCAAGGAAAAAACCCATCAAAGTGTTACTGCACTTAACTCAAATGATATTATAGAGGCAAGACGAATAAATTCTAAACGCACTAACACCATGAACCAAGGGAGAGAGTAACGATGCGTAAGCCATTTATTTTCGTGTTAGTTGTTCTAGGAATAATATGTATGTCAATTTGTATTGTGCAGGAAGGTGAACGCGGGATTGTAATGCGATTTGGTAAGGTTTTACGTAATTCTGAGAATCAACCATTAGTGTATATGCCTGGTGTACACCTTAAAATTCCTGGTCTAGAATCAGTTAAGTTACTTGATGCCCGCATTCAAACCATGGATAACCAAGCAGATCGATTTGTTACTAAAGAGCAAAAAGATTTAATTGTGGATTCATATATAAAATGGCGTGTGAGTGATTTTAGTCGTTATTATCTTGCTACCGGTGGTGGTGATATTTCGCAGGCGGAGGTATTGTTAAAACGTAAATTTAGTGATCGCTTGCGTTCTGAAATCGGCCGGTTAGATGTTCAGGATATTGTAACAGATTCTCATGGTAGGCTCACTACTGATGTGCGTGATGCGTTAAATACTGGTAGCTCAAGCCAGGATAATGCTTTAGATTTATTACACCATCATAATGAGAGTTCGATGACTTTACCTGTGAATCAAAACAGCATGGAAGCGCTAGGTATTAAGGTTATTGATGTACGCATTAAACAAATTAATCTTCCAACTGAGGTTTCTGACGCTATCTACGCACGTATGCGTGCCGAGAGAGAGTCTGTTGCGCGTAGCCAACGCGCACAGGGCGCAGAGGAAGCAGCAATAGTTAGGGCTCAAGCAGATTATGCGGTTGAGCGAACTCTTGCAGAAGCACGTCGTCAAGCTCTCATTACTAAAGGAGAAGGGGATGCGGAATCTGCAAAACTCTTTTCTGATGCATTTAGTAAAGATCCTGATTTTTATGCTTTTTTGCGTAGTTTACGTGCCTATGAGAGTAGTTTTAGTAATCACCAGGATCTTGTAGTCTTGAGCCCAGAAACCGACTTCTTTCGTTTCATGAAGCGTCCTGACTGCTTGAAACGCTAAGATAAAAAATTACTGTTTTTCGGATATACAAGATATATAGTTATATACTATATATCTTGTAACTAGATTATATATCTTGTAACTCTAGAACATCGATCATATTAAAAAAACCTGTTTTTTTCGTACGCAACCATAAAGCTGCTGTAATCGCGCCTTTTGCAAAGACAGAACGATCTAGAGCTTTATGGCTAATCTCAATATGTTCATCAGTATCTGCGAATAGAGCCTTATGTTCTCCGACGATATTTCCACATCGTATACTGGTAAAACCAATGGTTTTTTCTAAGCGTGGCCCGGTAACTCTATCTCTCGGATATACTGCGCGTTGATTAAAGTCCCACTTCATTACTTTAGCGATAGCTTTTCCCATAGTTAATGCAGTTCCAGATGGTGAATCAACTTTTTTTCGATGATGCGTTTCAATTATTTCAATATCTGCGCATTCGCCCATAACTTTTGCTATTTTTTCTACTACTTTAAGTGTTAAAGTAGCGCCAATACTGAAATTAGAAGAACAAACAATCGGTATTTCCTGAGAAGCATTTTTTATCAGAATTATCTCTAAATCATTCAATCCAGTCGTACCAATTACCATGCTTTTATAATGTGTTTTGCAAAATGATAGATAAGTTAAGGTTCCTTGCGGGCTAGTAAAGTCAATAAGAATATCAAAATTATTAATTACTTTATCAAGATTATCAGTAATAGGAATACCTAATACTGAATGATTAACTAGCTCACCTGCATCACGCCCTATCAACCAAGGGCAACTATTTACTATGACAGCCCCTAAAATAACTCCAGGAGTCTGTATAATAGACTTTATTAATTGCCTACCCATTCGCCCATTCGAGCCAACAACACCAATACGAGCTATGTTATGCATGATATTTGCACTTATTTGTTATATAAATAGTTATGAATAATGTTAAAATCATGAATCTGATGTGAATTTATCAAAACCAGCATTGAGTAACTCCGTTAAGCTAGCAGCAGCTGAATCAGCAGTAATGTTATGTAAGGTAGATTTTTCATCTGATTTATTTTGGCGAATACGATCTTTATGGTATGAATAACCAGTACCAGCTGGAATTAATCGACCAACAATAACATTCTCTTTTAAGCCGCGTAGTTTATCATACTTACCTGCAACTGCAGCTTCAGTGAGAACACGGGTTGTTTCTTGAAAAGAAGCGGCAGAAATAAACGATTCAGTTGCTAGAGAGGCTTTCGTGATACCTAGAAGATTACGAATAAAAGTTGCCTCAATCTTACCATGCTCCTCTAAGTTACGATTAGCTATCCTTACACGAGAGAATTCAGCTTGCTCCCCAGTAAGGAAGTCAGAATCACCAGCGTTTTGAATTGTGACTTTACGTAGCATTTGACGAATGATAACCTCAATATGTTTATCATTAATCTTTACACCTTGTAAGCGATACACTTCTTGCACTTCATTAGTAATATAACGAGTAACGGCATGTACGCCACGTAGTCGAAGAATATCATGTGGTGACTCAGGACCATCAGAGACAACATCTCCCCTTTCTACGTGTTCACCTTCAAATACGTTTAATTGTCTCCACTTTGGAATCATTTCTTCATACGGATCATTACCATCCATTGGTGTAATAAGAAGTCTACGTTTACCTTTTGTTTCTTTACCAAAGGAAATAATACCACTAATTTCAGCTAAAATAGCCGGCTCTTTCGGACGACGAGCTTCAAAGAGATCAGCAACACGTGGAAGACCACCGGTAATATCTTTAGTGCCGACAGATTCCTGTGGGACGCGGGCTAGTGTATCACCAGCACTAATTTTTGCGCCATCTTCCAGTTGCACAATAGCTTTCCCGGGGAGAAAATACTGCACGGGCATCTCAGAGCCTGGGTTCATGATGTCTTGATTATTGCTATCTAGTATTTTAAGGGCTGGACGAAGATCCTTACCAACAGTAGTTCGTTCAGCGCTATCAAGAACCACAAGAGAAGACAGGCCGGTTAACTCATCAGTTTGGCGAGTGATAGTTAAACCGTCAATGATATCTGTAAACCGAATGAAGCCGCTAACTTCAGTAATTACCGGCATAGTATGTGGATCCCAGTAAGCAACCGTTTCCCCAGCGGAGACATTTTCTTGCGTGCTTTTTAACATTGTAGTTCCATAAGGAATTTTATAGCTTTCTTTAGTACGTCCAAATTCATCTATTATTTTTAGTTCAGTGTGACGTGAAGTAATTACCAGCTTTCCTTCAGAATTAGTAACTGATTTAGCATTGATTAATTTTACTGTCCCTTTATTTTGGACCTGAATGCTAGATTCAGCTGCTGCGCGTGATGCTGCCCCGCCAATATGAAAAGTACGCATCGTTAATTGAGTACCTGGCTCCCCTATCGACTGAGCGGCAATAACTCCAATTGCCTCACCTTTATTGATAATATGACCCCGTGCAAGATCTCGACCATAACAATGAGCGCAAACACCGAAGTCAGTTTCACAACTTACTACTGATCTAACTTTTACGCTGTCTACCGAATGTTCTTCTAATATGTCACACTCCTGCTCATGTAGGAGTGTGTTACGTAGTAATAGTATTGAAAGAGTTCCTGGATTGAGGACATCCTCTGATGTTACACGACCTAATACACGTTCTCGTAGTGGCTCTTTCACGTCACCACCTTCGATCAAAGGTGTCATTAAAATGCCTTCGTGTGTACCGCAATCATCTTCGGTAACTATTAGGTCCTGGGCTACATCCACCAATCTGCGGGTGAGATAACCTGAGTTGGCGGTTTTTAACGCAGTATCTGCGAGCCCCTTGCGTGCACCATGTGTTGAAATAAAATATTGAAGAACGTTTAATCCTTCACGGAAATTTGCGGTAATAGGTGTTTCAATAATGGATCCATCTGGTTTTGCCATCAATCCTCTCATGCCTGCTAATTGACGAATTTGCGCTGCAGAGCCTCTAGCACCAGAGTCAGCCATCATAAAAATATTGTTGAAAGAAATTTGACGTTCCGAGACACCCTTACAATTCACTACAATTTCTGTAGATAGGTTCTCCATCATAGCTTGAGCAACGCGTTCGTTTGCTGCAGCCCATATGTCAATTACTTTATTATATCGCTCTCCAACTGTTACCAGGCCAGACTGAAATTGTTTTTGTATTTCCGTAACCTCTGTCTCTGCCTCTCGAATAATATCTATTTTTTTCTGAGGAATAACCATGTCATCAATACCTACAGATGTACCAGAGCGCGCTGCATATGTAAAGCCAGTATACATAGTCTGATCAGCAAAGATTACAGTTTCTTTTAATCCTAAAATACGATAACAAGTATTTAACATTTGAGAAATAGCTTGTTTACCTAATGTTTGATTCACTATTGAAAAAGGTAAACCTTTTGGCACGATCATCCATAGCACAGATCGACCAATAGTAGTATCAATGATATGAGTATTAGAGCTCCATTGATCCTTTTCATTTTTTGTGTATTCTGTGATACGTACTTTAACGCGAGCATGAAGTGAAGCAAGACCAGAGCGATACATTCGTTCAGCTTCTTTTGCGCTACCTAATATCATGCCTTCACCTTTGGCATTAACACAGTCTCGAGTCATATAATATAAACCTAGTACTACATCTTGAGATGGAACAATAATTGGCTCGCCATTTGCAGGTGATAAAATATTATTAGTTGACATCATGAGAACACGTGCCTCTAGCTGAGCTTCCATAGTTAGAGGAACATGAACTGCCATTTGATCACCATCAAAGTCAGCATTATATGCTGCGCAAACTAGGGGGTGTAATTGTATTGCTTTTCCTTCAATTAGAACTGGTTCAAAAGCTTGGATACCTAAACGATGTAGAGTGGGGGCACGATTGAGTAGTACTGGATGTTCATGGATAACCTCCTCTAATATGTCCCAGACTACCGATTCTTCTCTTTCAACCATTTTTTTTGCTGCTTTAATCGTTGTCGCCAAACCACGAAGTTCTAGTCTTCCGTAAATAAATGGCTTGAAGAGTTCTAATGCCATTTTTTTAGGTAAACCACACTGATGTAAATGTAGGCATGGCCCTACTGTAATAACTGATCGACCGGAATAATCAACACGTTTACCCAGGAGGTTTTGACGGAATCGACCTTGTTTACCTTTTATCATATCCGCTAAAGATTTCAAAGGACGTTTATTAGAACCAGTAATTGCACGACCTCGGCGTCCGTTATCTAATAGAGCATCCACTGCTTCTTGTAGCATACGCTTTTCATTACGCACGATAATGTCTGGCGCTGCTAGATCTAGTAAGCGCTTCAAACGATTATTACGATTAATTACACGACGATATAAATCATTCAAGTCAGATGTTGCAAAACGACCACCATCTAATGGTACAAGCGGTCGCAAATCAGGAGGTAATACTGGTAGAACATTAAGAATCATCCATTCTGGCTTGTTACCAGATTGTATAAATGCTTCAAGTAATTTTATACGTTTTGTTAGTTTTTTTCGTTTAGTCTCAGAGTTAGATTCGTTCAATTCAACACGTAACTGTTCGCACTCTTTATCTAAGTTGATATTCTTAAAAAGAGTTTGAATAGCTGCAGCTCCTATTGTCGCCTCAAATTCATCACCAAACTCTTCTAGAGCATCAAGGTATTGCTCTTCCGTTAGAAGTTGATATTTTTCAAGAGTAGTCATCCCGCTCTCAATAACAATATAAGACTCGAAGTACAGAACTCTTTCAATATCACGCAGCGGCATATCTAACAGTAATCCAATACGTGATGGTAGTGATTTTAAGAACCAAATGTGTGCGATAGGAGACGCAAGTTCAATATGCCCCATTCTTTCACGACGCACTTTAGTTTGTGTTACTTCCACGCCGCATTTTTCACATACTACACCGCGATGCTTCAGGCGCTTATATTTACCACATAAGCATTCATAATCTTTGACAGGGCCAAAGATTCTCGCACAAAAAAGTCCATCTCGTTCAGGCTTGAAGGTCCGGTAGTTAATAGTTTCTGGTTTTTTAACTTCACCAAAAGACCATAGACGAATCGTATCTGGCGATGCCAGAGCAATCTTAATTGCATCAAATTCTTCAGCATGATGTTGTGTTTTTAACAATTTTATTAAGTCTTTCACGCATTAGCTCCGGTCGGATAGGACTGCTCAAGGACTACTTTAAAAACCATGAGCGCACTGTAAACAGTACAGCAGATGCCAAGTTAATTACTCATCTTCTAGGTCAATATTAATACCTAGAGATCGGATTTCTTGTAAGAGAACGTTGAATGATTCTGGCATACCTGGTTCCATCTGATGGTTACCATCGACAATATTTCTATACATTTTAGTTCGACCATTTACATCGTCAGATTTTACAGTTAGCATTTCCTGTAAGGTATATGCTGCACCATATGCTTCTAATGCCCACACTTCCATCTCGCCAAAGCGTTGACCACCAAATTGCGCTTTACCACCTAAGGGTTGTTGTGTTACAAGACTGTATGATCCAGTTGAACGTGCGTGCATTTTATCATCTACTAAATGGTTGAGTTTAAGCATATACATGTACCCTACAGTAACCTTACGTTCAAATTTTTCACCAGTACGACCATCAAATAAAGTAATCTGACCGGAAGACGGTAGTCCGCCAAGTTGTAAGAGATCCTTGATTTCGCTCTCTTTAGCGCCATCGAATACCGGGGTAGCAATTGGCATACCTTTTTTCAAATTTTTAGCTAAAGATAATATTTCGTTATCTGTAAAATTATTTAAGTTGACTGTTTGGCGTATATTAGTACCTAGATTGTAGGCCATTTGCATAAACTCACGTAATTTAGAGATTTCTGATTTTTTTTCTAGAAGTTTATTGATTTTTTCTCCAATTCCTTTTGCAGCCATACCAAGATGAGTCTCAAGAATTTGGCCAATATTCATACGCGATGGTACGCCCAATGGGTTTAAGACGATATCTACCGGAATACCATTTTCATCATAAGGCATATCTTCAATGGGATTAATTTTTGAAATTACACCTTTGTTTCCATGACGCCCAGCCATTTTATCACCAGGTTGAATTTGACGTTTTACGGCTAAGTATACTTTAACTATTTTTAATATTCCTGGCGCTAAATCATCCCCTTGTGTGATTTTTCGGCGTTTTTCATTAAGTCTTTTTTCAAACTCGTTCTTTAACTCATGATACTGGTCAGTAAGATTTATTAATTGACTATTGCTATCTTTATCAGATAAGTTGATTTCTAACCATTTTGTTCGGGGAAGGCTATGAAGTGTATCTGCTTCTATGCCATTGGAAAGAAGAAGAGAGTAAATTCGGTTAAATAAGTTTTTTTCAAGGATCTTGAGTTTTTCAGCTAAGTCTTTCTTTACATGCCTGACTTGTATTTCTTCAATATCTAAAGTGCGTTCATCTTTTTCTATTCCGTCACGTGTAAAAATTTGAACATCAATTACCGTACCTGATACACCATTAGGTACTCTCAGGGATGAGTCTTTGACATCAGATGCTTTTTCACCAAAAATAGCACGGAGTAGCTTTTCTTCAGGTGTTAATTGAGTTTCACCTTTTGGTGTTACTTTTCCGACTAGAATATCACCCCCGGTGACTTCAGCGCCAATGTAAACAATACCAGATTCATCTAGCTTAGACAGTGCAGCTTCGCCTACATTTGGGATATCAGCACTGATTTCTTCTGCTCCTAGTTTTGTATCGCGTGATATACAGGATAACTCTTGGATATGGATACTGGTAAAACAATCATCCTGCAATACACGTTCTGAGATTAATATGGAATCTTCGAAATTGTAGCCGTTCCATGGCATAAAAGCTACGCGCATATTTTGACCAAGAGCTAACTCACCAAGATCAGTTGATGGACCATCAGCAAGTACGTCACCGCGTGCAATGATATCACCAAGATTGACACATGGCATTTGATTGATACAAGTGTTCTGATTAGATCGTGTATATTTAGTAAGATTATAGATATCTATTCCAGCTTCGTCTGAATAGATTGAATTGTCATTAACTTTAATAACAATACGTGAAGCATCTACATATTGAACAAGACCACCACGTTTTGCTACAGCAGTTACACCGGAATCAACAGCAACAGCGCGCTCCATACCGGTACCTATTAGTGGTTTTTCAGCGCGCAAAGTAGGCACTGCTTGACGTTGCATATTCGCACCCATTAATGCACGATTTGCGTCATCGTGCTCTAGAAATGGTATTAGCGAAGCACCAACAGAAACAATTTGTTGGGTAGAAACATCCATATAATTAATCTGATCAGAACTAAATAAGCTAGATTCTCCATTATTACGGCAAGTTACTAAATCATCAATAATTTTACCAAATTTATTGAGGTTTGTGTTAGCCTGTGCAATAACGTAGTTGCCTTCCTCGATAGCTGAGAGATAATGAATGTCATTTGTCACAATTCCATTATGAACTCGTCGGTAAGGAGTTTCTAAAAAACCGTATTCGTTTGTCTGTGCATAGACAGATAAAGAGTTAATTAAGCCAATATTGGGTCCCTCTGGTGTCTCAATAGGACATACACGCCCGTAATGAGTTGGATGAACATCTCTTACTTCAAATCCTGCACGTTCACGTGTCAAACCTCCAGGTCCTAAGGCAGAAATACGACGTTTATGTGTAATTTCAGACAAAGGATTATTCTGATCCATAAACTGAGATAGCTGACTAGATCCAAAAAATTCTTTTACTGATGCAGAAATAGGTTTTGCATTAATCATATCTTGAGGCATGAGCGTATCGAGATCACCCAAAGATAGGCGTTCTTTTACTGCTCGTTCTACACGAATTAAGCCAACACGAAATTGATTTTCAGCCATTTCTCCAACAGAGCGAATACGACGATTACCGAGATGGTCGATATCATCTACTTCGCCAATGCCATTACGGATTCCAATAAGTTTTTGCATGACCTGAACGATATCTTCTTTACTTAGGACCCCGGGACCCTCTACATTTTTACGATTCAGAGAGCGATTAAATTTCATACGACCTACTTTAGATAGGTCATAGCGCTCTTCTGAAAAAAATAAGTTCTCAAATAAATTTTCCGCTGCTTCATGAGTTGGTGGTTCACCAGGACGCATCATGCGATATATCTCTAATAGAGAACTTAGGCGATCAATTGTTGGGTCAATTCGCATAACTTCGGAAATATACGGACCGTGATCAAGATCATTAGTAAAAATAGTTTTAATAGTTTTATGCCCTGATTCTCTGAGTTTTGTCAATAAATCTATTGATAAGGGCGTATTTGCTGTAATCAGGATCTCACCAGTGTCTTTATCGATATAGTCTTGCGCAATAACTTTATTATTAATATAATCAATTGGCACTTGAATATTAGTTATACCATCCTTTTCTAAATGACGAATATGACGTGCGGTGATACGTCGTCCTTTTTCAACATATACAGTGTTATGTGATTTGATATCAAAAGTTGCTGTTTCACCACGTAGTCGCTCAGGAATTAACTCCATCCGTAATTTATTATCATAAATGTGATATACTACTTTTTCAAAAAATAAATCTAAGATTTGCTCAGAAGTATAATTTAGCGCTCTCAAAATAGTAGTTGCAGGAAGTTTTCGGCGTCGATCAATTCGAACAAATAAATTATCTTTTGGATCAAATTCAAAATCTAACCAAGAACCACGATATGGAATAATACGTGCATTGTACAATACTTTACCAGAAGAGTGTGTTTTTCCTTTATCGCTATCGAAAAATACACCTGGGCTACGATGAAGCTGGGATACGATGACCCGCTCTGTACCATTAATAATAAAAGTGCCATTAGCAGTCATAAGTGGAATCTCACCCATGTATACCTCTTGTTCTTTTATGTCTTTAACGGTACCTACTGGCGCTTCTCGTTCATAGATTACCAGTCGTAATTTTACGCGTAGTGGAGCGCAGAAGGTAATACCACGAATTTGACATTCTTTTACATCAAAAATAGGTTCACCCAAACAATAACTGACATACTGTAGTTCAGAATGAGCGCTATAGCTTTGAATTGGAAATACGGAACGAAACGCTGCTTCTAGACCGTATTGACCTTTTGGATCTTTCTCGATGAATTTCTGAAACGAGTTAAGTTGGATAGAAAGGAGATAAGGAATGTCCAAAACTTGTGGACGCTTACCAAAATCCTTACGAATACGTTTTTTTTCGGTATAGGAGTAAACCATAGGATTCCTCAGCTCGCTGAAAAATAGAACCTTTTTCTCCGTCCATGGGGACAGTTCTTGAATGCTGTTGAATGATTCGGATGATAGATAGTCTTTTGATAGTATCTCCGTCTATCTACTTTAGAGATTATCATTATAAGCAGAATCTCTAATCTCTAGCTATTAATCAGCACAAGCTATTAATTTACTTTTAGATTAAAAGGTTACTTTTAGATTAAAATGTAAAATATAATAAACATTATACTGTATCTATCAAAAGATTTGATACTTTAGGAAAAACTAGTGACTAGACTGTGTTATGCTATAATCTACAATAGTATTTATCTGACTTCTACTGATGCACCGGCTGATTCTAGTATTTTTTGCAAAGATTCTGAATCTTCTTTGCTAATTCCTTCTTTTAATGTAGTAGGCGCAGATTCTACCAGATCTTTAGCTTCTTTTAGGCCCAACCCAGTGGCACTTCTAACTGCTTTTATAACAGCAATTTTATTACTACCCATAGATTTAAGTATTACATCAAATTCAGTTTTTTCTTCTACATCTTCTGCTTCATCAGCAGGCCCTGAAATGGTATACGAAGCCGCTGATACTCCAAATTTCTTTTCCATATCAGAGATTAAATCAATAATTTCCATTACAGATAAATCTGCAATGCCTTCAATAATTTGCTCTTTAGTGAGTGACATCTCATATTCCTAGATTCAAAAGTAATTTATTATATGATGCGTAAAACTGCGACAGGCTCATTAAGATAGTTTTTACTAAACTATCGCAGTTGCTTTTTTTGGTCGCGCACGGCAGCTAGAGTGCGGACTAGTTTTCCAGCAGCCGCTTCTCGGATAGTTGCCATAAGCTGCTGAATAGATTCATTGTAAGTTGGCAAAGTCGCAAGTCGATCAATGTGATCTGAGCTAATTAGTGCTCCATCAAAAGCCGCAGCTTTGATCTTGAAATTAATATTTGTTTTAGAAAAATCTTTAAATAGACGGGCTGCAGCCCCTGGATGATCCATCGAGTAAGCAATTAAAGTTGGCCCAATCAGGACATTCTTTAGACACTCAAATTTTGTTCCTATAATGGCACGATGTAACAAAGTATTACGTATGACACACATACGCACCCCCGCTTCTCGGCCTGATTTCCGTAGTTTAGTCATTTTCTCTACATTTACACCACGAGAATTTGCTACTACCGCAGATAATGCGCTTTTTGCTATTTTAGTAACTTCAGAAACAATTTCTTTTTTGTCTTGAAGATTCAAGGGCATTAGTATGTTCTCCTGGGTGATAACTTGGATTACCTTGAAAACTTATATTTTACCTAACTGATTCATGCCATAGCGCATTGATTATAAGACATTATGATGAGAAGAATTTAAGGTAAAAATATATGTTAAAATTATTTTGATTTTTCACAGATTGCACAAACAACTCAGGTATAAATATATTCGCTTTTAAATATAAAATATATAATGAAATACTTGTGTTTTAATAAAACTCTAATGTAGTTTTATAAGTAATATTAACTTATTTATAACTACATAATCCTTTGAATCAGTAAGATTTTGATATGGTCGATATTTTTTATAGTTATCGTACCCAGAATACATAATAATAAAATTGAATATGACTCAATGATGATTTCCTTTCTGTAAGGTTAAAATGTTGAATAATCATTTAAATAGATAGTTCTTTATATTTTATATGGACATAATGCAAATACAAGTTGAACCATTTAAGATTAAAATAATAAGATATATTAGAATATAAATATTAAATTATACAGGATTTAAAACCTGTTGGATTTATTGTAAAACTTGCGCCCATTGTACTAGAAAGACTAATTTTTTTAATAAAAATTCCTTTCGCCTGAGGCGGTTTGGATTTTTTTATCGAAACAAGAAAAGATTCCAAGTTATCAATTAATTGCTCTGCACTAAAACTTACTTTACCAATAGTAAGATGTATTATGCCATTTTTGTCATTACGGTAACTAATTTGACCAATTTTAGCATTTTTGACTGCTTCTCCAACATTAGGCGTGACTGTGCCTATTTTTGGGTTTGGCATTAAACCGCGCGGTCCAAGGATCTGACCTACTTGGCTGACGATATGCATTGAATCTGGAGATGCAATCACAACATCAAAGTTTAATTCACCTTTTTTGATCTTTTCTGCTAGATCTTCCATCCCAATAATTTCAGCGCCAGAGGATTTAGCAGCTACAGCATTATCTCCATTAGCAAATACTGCTACTCGTACAAAACGACCAGTACCATGTGGAAGTATAACATATCCTCTTATGTTTTGATCGGATCTTCGTGCATCAATCCCTAAGTTTACCGCCACATCAATGCTCTCGAGAAAGCGTGCAGTCGCCAATTCTTTTATTAAAATCAACGCTTGGTTAATATCATATAATTGAGCAGAATGGATTCGTTCGCGAATTATTCGCATACGTTTAGTTAGCTTAGTCATTTTTATTATTCCTCTACCACTAACCCCATAGAATAAGCAGTTCCTAAAATTGAACGGCTCATTGCTTCAATATTAGCTCCAGTCATATCCGCTGCTTTAGTTTCTGCTATATGACGTATTTGAGCATGTGATAAAGTGCCAACTTTATCTTTTTTCGATTGACTAGATCCGGATTTTATACCAGCTGCTTTCTTTAACAAGACTGCTGAAGGAGGTGTTTTAGTAATAAAAACAAAAGAACGGTCAGAGTAAACAGTAATCACAACTGGAATCGGAACCCCTTTTTCTATTGATTCTGTTTTAGCATTAAATGCTTTACAGAATTCCATAATGTTAACCCCTTTTTGACCGAGAGCCGGACCTACTGGAGGGCTCGGATTTGCCATACCAGCTGCAACCTGCAGCTTAATGTAGGCTTGTACTTTCTTAGCCATTGTAATGCCTCGAATAGAGTGACAATTTTTTCAACCCAGTAAACTTCCTATAACTATTTCGCAGATATGTAATATATAATATAATAATGTAAATAATATATATTATATAATAACATATTATTATATATAATTATATTTATACATCACATGATATGTAACTTATATTTATGCATACATATATAACAATCTTTTTGATTCTTTTGATAATATATCAATTACATGACTCTCGCAATGTTGATATACTTATCATCTGGGATAAAAATAATAATTGAGTTTTGTGGACAGCGTCTTAAAAAATATCGGATTATTATAGATTATTATAATTCTTACCCTTTTTCTACTTGAGCAAAATCTAACTCTACTGGTGTTGCTCGGCCAAATATAGATACAGATACTTTCAAACGACTTTTTTCGTAATCAACTTCTTCTACCACGCCATTAAAATCAGAAAATGGACCGTCATTGACACGCACAATTTCACCGGGTTCAAATAATGTTTTAGGGCGTGGTTTATCTCCAATTTTCTGCAAGAGAGTAGCAATAGCTTTTACTTCTTTATTACTAATTGGCGCCGGATGATCAGAGGTACCACCGATAAACCCCATGACTCGTGGTATTTTTCGCACAAGATGCCAACTAGCGTCATGCATAATCATTTGAACTAACACGTATCCTGGGAAAAACTTACGTTCACTTTTTCGACGCTGGCCTCGGCGGATCTCAACTACTTCTTCGGTTGGCACCATAATGTCGCCAAATAATTTTTCCATATTATTCAACTTAATATGTTCGCGTAATGATTGAGCTACACGACTTTCAAAACCGGAAAACGCTTGTATGACGTACCAGCGTTTTTGCGGGGCTTCCGACATCTTAAAACCTCAGGCCAGTAATAAATGATACCAAGCGGACTAGGATACTATCCAGTCCCCATAAAATAAGTGACATTATAGCAGTTACTGCACTAACAATAAATGTGGTATGGAAAGTTTCCTGACGAGTAGGCCAGATAATTTTACGAATCTCAGTGTGAGCTTGATATGTAAAATTTAATGCTGCTTTACCTTTTATAGTTAATAGCGCAAGGATGATTGCTACTATCATCAATAATATAATTACAAGTACGCGAATTGGAAATAATATGTCATAATATACAACATTTCCGATAACAGCCGTCACTACTAATAGTAGTACACCTAACCACTTACAAATCTCTATTCTCTTCTTTTTTTTTGGGGTATCTTCTATTTTATCATTCATAAACAAGTCTACCGTTTAATAAATAAAAATACTTAACTAGTATTAAACTCATAAAATACAGAATATTTTCAATATTATTTTTTTAGTACTAGTCCTTTTTTTAGATCGAAGGATTATCAATGCATAAAGTTAGAATTATTTTTATATTTTTATAATTGTAGACGAATTTTATGATTAAAAAAAGAATTTTAATAATGCTCCTTTATTAGCAGTTCGTCAAATTTTTATCTAAGATCATTATCTTATATAATTAATTAATCATTTTATAAATTTAATATCTTCCGTAGTCCGAATAAATTATAGATATAGCCTATTCATATTTAATGTCAATTTTTGGAATTATAAATAATATATGAATAAACTAATTTACATATAAAATTAGACAAAAGAAAGAGAAAATAAAATAAACTTACCTTGGTAGTATAGTGAATAAAATTCATATATTGTATGTACTGGTTTGAAAGAACTAGCGTTCTGCTGTATGTGCTTAATTTAATAGATACGCAAAGGTAATTTAAATAAAAATAGACATAAGTTATTGATTATATCAATTTTTAAAAAATTATAAAATAGATGCAGCCGAAGTATATTATATATAATATACTTCATGGATAAACATAATTTATAATTTTATGTATATTGATAATATCATTATAGCCATCAATGGTAGCATTGCACCTAAATTATAAAAATCTTAGATAACATTCTCTATACTTATTCACGATTGAGATTAATTTATATATTAGTAGATAGTATAATATCTGCTATAGTCTATAGAAATTAAAATAGTCATTCTATAAATAAAATTATTATGATATTTATTAATATATCATAACGTATGATGTAATAAGGTTGAATTAAAATGGAGCGTTTTTTATAGAGTATTTTTAATTATTCTCCTATAACCTCTTAAATGATAATTACTTATAATTACTCTTATCTAATGCCCCTTTGATCTAGTTTAGATATATTTTGTCACTGTTATCATTAAGTCTTCAAGTCATCAAAGTATAGCTAGTATACTCTTATTTCAGAAAAATGATTTGAGTTTCATGCTCACCTCTCCTGCATTAATGGCTTCAGTTGACAATGTGTACAAAAATATAGCTTACATTGAAGACTGTGATTTTAATATATTTAGTTAGTCGATTATATGGAGGTAGATTGTATTTAATCTTTGCATGATGATAGTATAGAAATGCTCTATATGTTCTTCGTCAACATGTAATGAATCTCTAAAGTTCAGATTGTATCTGACATCAATGTATAACTTTACTTGAAAAAATCATTTATATTATAGAACAATGATTTTTCACGATTTGAGTATTGGTCCTGTTGGTTAATCAGATAAAATCAGGCACGATGGATTACAGATCCTTACCGTTCTGGTAATAATTTACAAATAAAATTAATATTTAAAAATCTTTCATATACTTTGCTATATACTTATTAAGTATAAGTATTTTGATTGCTGATTGGTATCAATAAAAACAATGTTTTAAGTATTTTTCATTGATTGTCTTGCTGTATCTTTTACAATATCAGCATTACTAATGCAGTCATTTCTTTTATAAAGTTTTATAAATTTAAGGTAGAGTTATGATTTCAGGTATTATTTCAGGTATTATTGCGTCACCAATGATAGCATTTGGGAAAGCTCTTCTCCTTAAAGAAGAAGAGATTGCAATCAACAGAAAAACAATCTCATTAGATCAAATTAATAGTGAAATTCAACGATTTATTCATGGTCGACAAAAATCTTACGAGCAACTTGAAATAATTAAAATGAAAGCTAATAAGGTGCATGGATCAGGAAAAACAGAGATCTTTGAAGGACACGTTATGCTTCTAGAAGATGAGGAGCTTGAGCAGGAAATTATTTCTTTTATTAAAGATGAGTTAGTTACTGCTGATTTTGCGGTATATACTGTTATCAATGCTCAAGCAAAAGCCTTAGAGGATCTTGAGGATGCTTATCTTAGAGAGCGCGCATCTGATGTGCTGGATATAGGTCAACGTTTATTAAAAAATATTCTAGGGTTGAAGATTACTGATCTTAGTGCTATTAATGAAGAAGTTATACTTATCGCTAAAGATTTAACACCCTCGGATATTGCTCAGATTAACTTAAAAAAGGTGCTGGGTTTTATTACTGATCTTGGAGGGCAGACTTCTCATACTTCAATTATGGCTCGCTCATTAGAGTTACCAGCTATTGTTGGTACTGGAGATATTACTCGTAAAGTTAAAGATGGTGATTTCTTAATTTTAGATGGCATAAACAACCAAATATATATTAATCCAGTCCCAGAGAAAACTAAAGAGCTGAAAAAATTAGCCAATCAACACAATATCAAAAAAAACGAGTTATTAAAACTGAACTCATTACCAGCGATTACTCTTGATGATCATCAAGTACAAATTTCTGCCAATATTGGAATGATACATGATGTTTCAGGGGTAAAGCGTTATGGCGCAGAAGGTGTAGGATTGTATCGTACTGAATGCTTATTTATGGATCGTAATTCATTACCTAGTGAAGAGGAGCAGTTTCAAGTCTATAAAACAGTGGTAGAAGCTGTTGGTTCTTGTGGTGTAATAATACGAACCATGGATATCGGTGGTGATAAAGATTTACCATATATGAATCTACCAAAAGAGGCAAATCCTTTTCTTGGTTGGCGTGCTATTCGTATTTCGATGGACCGCATCGATGTGCTTCATGCACAACTACGCGCTATGTTACGTGCCTCTATTTTTGGTAAATTGCGTATTATGTTTCCTATGGTAATTTCTGTTGAAGAAGTACGTTTTTTAAAAAAAGAGCTTCAAAAATTAAAAGAGCAACTATATAGAGAATCCATTCAGTTCAATAACAAAATTGAGATTGGTATTATGGTAGAAACCCCTGCCTCTGCAATAATTGCGTGTCACTTAGCAAAAGAAGTGGATTTCTTTAGTATTGGAACAAATGACCTAACGCAGTATACTTTAGCGGTAGATCGTGGCAATGATCTCATATCTCATTTATATAATCCCATATGTCCTTCTGTTTTAATGTTAATTAAGCAAGTAATTGATGCTTCTCATCATGAAGGTAAGTGGACAGGTATGTGTGGTGAACTAGCAGGGGATCCACGAGCAACGCTATTATTATTAGGTATGGGGTTAGATGAATTTAGTATGAGCGCGATTTCTATTCCACGCATAAAAAAAATTATTCGCAGTGTGCATTTTCAGGATACCAGAAGATTAGTACAACAAGCGTTAATTGAGCCGACTTCTGATGCAATAGTCAACATAGTAAATAAATTTATTAAAGAAAAAAACTTAACTTTAGAATAACAAATATTTTTATATATATGATATAAATCAATAAATCAACAGTAATAAAACACATACAAAACTTATATCCAAGTATCTCTCTAGAGATCCAGAAATTTTATAAAATTATCTAAATACTAGACATACTACATAATAAAATTAAATTATTAGGACTCTGTTGGCACAAAGTTTATAAAAATTTAAGAATTTATCAATAAAATTCACGTATATTATTAATAATAGAGTTCATATCGTCGTGTTTGTATAATTCAGAATAAATTTTACTATTGCTCATATTATTTTCAGTAAAAAGACAGAGTAATTTATTGAAATATTCTGAAGACAATTAAGAATACGATCTACGCTTCACTTTAGTCTAACGCAGACTATGAAGGCACAAAAAGAAAGTTGAATAATTTTTATTCAATAATTTTATTTTAATATCTAGTGTTAAGCATTACACTATTCCTTAACAGTTCTTTGGTTGTGAATAGTATTTTACTAAGTTTTTATTAACAGTACTCGAGATATCCGTAATTCATTAATAGATATTTTTATCTATTAATGATGCCAATCATCTCACAGATAGTATCTATACTAATCAATGCAGTACTTAGTGGATATTTTTAGTTTTAGCATAGGCTAGGGTTCTGATAAGATGATATGGTTAGTTAAAATTAGCCATCATAATACTTGATGCACCATAAAGAAACTAACTACTCTTAGGGGGTAATCTCTTCAAACTGGTATGTAAATATTATATATGTACACTTCTGTTTCAGATTACCAATATCCTGTAGCTTAATCTTTTAAAGTAAGGCACACTTACTAAGTGGTGGTATTAATAAAAAATTGTATAAAAAATATTGTATAAAAATATTTTAGATAAGTCTTAAATATATACTGCAAAATATAAATCTTTTTAAAAAAATATAAATCTTTTTTAAAAAAGAAGGTAGTTAGACTGTAAGATCGTACTTTGACGATCTTACCAATTTTGATCATCGAAAAAAAAAGAAAATTCTGTTATTTACTAATGATCAAAGATAAAATATCAGCTAAGTGTTGAGAGAGATTGGAATCTGTCAATTTACTGATCATTAAAAATTTACTAGTAATGTTACTCTAGTTTTTATGTATTATTTCTAATAGGTTATCCACTAAAAAGGTTTAGAGTGACAAATATATACACTGACGATTGAAATTAATAAAAATAAGTGTTAACAATAATTTTCGGTTAATGATTCAGTGAGTGAATATTAATAAGTATTTTGTAGTACTATATTAGTATATATCACTAAGTATTATAATGCACTTTAATTAGATTATTTTTACTAAACAGAATCTTCGTTTATATATTATCATACGACTACTTTAGGTTAATAAATTTAAATTTAGAAAAATAAAATTCTTAGAATATATGTTATTATCTGGTTAGTATAGGTTCTACTGTATTAATCCTATTAAATAATAACGATATAATTACTAAAAATTATTACTATTAGTAGTATATTACTACTATACATTAGTATAATATAGCGACAAATTGCACTTAGGTTTTTATACCTAGGCTGGTTTATGGATATTTTCTGCATCGTACAATCTATAAATATTCATAGTGCCTTTTTATGCTGTTTCTAGTGCAGGTCGTTTAAATATGGTTGAAAATTCGTCTCATCATCAGTGTGTTATTGTAGGCATCTCAGGCGCATCCGCCTCAGGTAAAAGTCTGATTGCTAGTACGTTGTATCATGAAGTTAGAGATCGTTTTGGTGATGATAATATTGGTGTGATTCCTGAAGACGCTTATTATAGAGACCAGGGACATCTAACTATGTCCGAAAGAGTAAAAACGAATTATGACCATCCAAACGCTATGGATCATAGTCTACTTTTACAACACTTACAAATGCTAAAATCAGGATATTCAATTGATTTACCGGTTTATAGTTATGTTGAACATACACGTACAAAAAAAACACTACATTTAAAACCAAAAAAAGTAATTATCTTAGAAGGTATTTTGTTACTAACAAACGCAAAATTACGTCAAGAGATGAATTTTTCTATTTTCGTGGATACCTCTCTTGACATTTGTCTTATGCGACGCATGAAACGTGATGTAAACGAAAGGGGGCGCTCTATAGATTCTGTTATGGATCAATACCAGAAAACAGTACGCCCTATGTTTTTGCAATTTATTGAACCGTGTAAGCAATATGCTGATATTATTGTACCGCGTGGAGGGAAGAATCGTATTGCGATTGACATTTTAAAAGCAAAAATTAATCAATTTTTTGAATAAAAGCAATATACTCTTAATTTTTTTATATTTAATCTTTGATGTAATGCTGGTCATCATGTTGGTAAATTGAAGCTACACCAAATCGAAATATGTGACTACATACGCTAGTAAATATCAATATATATAATATGACATATGATATCATATAAACCTGATTAGATAGTAAACAAAACTACTATTTTGCTAATCTTAAAAATTCATGATAATTTTTATTTTGCCTTTATGGTAAATTGAACATTGGATATATAATTAGCAATCATTATAAGATCCTTATTTTCTTAAGTGCTATCAACATATATTTTTCACAGATAACTAATAAAAGAAGCAAATTATTTTAGTTATTAATTTTGTATATATTTTATATATCATTTTAGATATAATTATTATTATATAATATAATTCTATAATTTTATTAAAAACTGAATCTGCTATTTATAATAATATTATATTATAAATTAATAACACTAATTAGTAGTATGCTTAATTTTATAGACATAATTTAATGTAAATTTTTTTATTTATTATAGAATAGTTTTTAAAATTAATACTAAACTGTTTGAGTGGTCTATAAATTTATAGGTTAAACAATTTTTTCTCCATTATTCAAATAACTATCTGATCTCCTTGTAACTCAACTTATTCTGTTAAAGAATTAACAAATAAGAATAAAATAAGATATTAAATTTTTAATCTTTATTAATATTTAGAGAACAAAATTTTATTTTGAGGCTGATATTGAGATTTATGAAAGTGCTATTTAATCATTATCGGTTTTATCGATAACTTAGATGCTTTGATATTTTTATGAATATAAATATTATCCCATATATTTTTAATTTATATCTTAGTATCTATATACTTTTATTATTGTCGCTTGACTTGCTTATTTTTTGGTTTGGCAGATAGGAGTGATGATAAACTTTATTTTTTAACATATAATAATAAAGTTATTATGTTCGAAGCTATGTATAAAATCATATAGCATAAAAGAGCGCACCTACTTGTAGTATAAACTATGAACTTTATATCAGATTTGATAATCTAATAATAATTATACATTCATTAGGAACATCCAGTAGGCAAAGTCCTTTCTAATGTATTAGGTATATAATACGTAGAAAGATAAAACATGTTTTTTATCTATTCCAATCTGTAATCGTTAGTTTAACTTTTTAAGTATGCATACTAAATTTTTATAATATAAAGATATTTAAATGGTGGTTTTAATTAAACATATCAAGAAGATTCAATATTATTTCCACTGGACTATTGATATTGAATATTATGTTGAAGTGGATTGCTCTGTATTCTTTTCTGAATGCAAGATTCTCTTGTAATACATAAGCTTATATTTTTAGATCTTTAGTTAATATAAAGATTTTAATTTAGAGAATTAACAGAGACAAGATACAAAATGTCATTTATTAGTGATATTATGAAAAAATTTTGAGAGAAAATTGATATTTAGATTCTAAAAGTAAAATACTACCACAAATATAATTTCTGACTTTTAAAGATAAATATAAAGAGAAATTTGATAAGATATTTAGTGAGTTTACTTAGGTGAGTACTAAAATTTTTATAGTTTTTCTTGTTAATGTACATTTAAAGGGCGCCTTTAGCTCAGATTTTGATTTTGAAATTAGTAATGCACGCTAACTTCATGATTAAAAAATAAACACACAATCAACATATTAGGAACTATGTTTATTTTTTATTTTTTACTGAGCAGTTCAGGCAACGTTTTTCGCATTTTTAAGGGACTTAAAAAGCAGTATCAGTATTAGGATATGATTAAATTATTCTATTTTTCTGATTTTTTATTTTAAAAAATGCATCCATTATTAGAGATCATAAAAAATCTATTTGATGCAGGGTCTGACATACATAGACACTGAATATCTTCATATCATGCAGATCTACATTAATAATGTATTAATAAATTTGATAAATATGCACGTAATATAATATTATCGAATCCCGATAAAGACAAAACTAAAGAAAGACTCTTGTATTAATTCAAATATACTTGTATGTTTAAAAAAATCATAAATTAATATTATTATATTATTTACCACTTATAAAAATACGTAAAAATATCTTAGATTTAAATACATGTTTTAGATTCTGCTAAATATGTTTACATTGTAATGTATATCACGTTTTACCTATAATATCAAATTATCTATTTTTAAAATTTTTCATTAACCATACCATTTGATTTTTCAAAAAATATTTCAATATATAACATATTATTAATAAAACTATATTTTAATTTAAAATAGATATTACTATTACATCATCATCTGATGATATGATTAGTATCAAGCGTTCATTTAAAACATATATGCTAAATTTTGTTACACAAACTATAGTAACGGTTACTGCTTTTCCAAAGAATTTACTAAGATGGTTTTAAGTAACCAATAATATCTCCGTTCTTTGTGAACTGATAAAGTAGAATTAAAAATTAATCTTAACATTACGATAGGTTAATAGTGGTAATTTAGAAGATATCATTCTAATTCTATAGAATGGGTGGTTATTTTTATATTATGACAGTCCATAACTTTAGTAACTCGGCGTGAATTAATCACCTGTTATGCGTAATAGTTTTTCTACTATATTGCCAGTATAACTTAAATGATATAAAAATTTTTTGGTTTAACCAATATAAAATAAAGTGATATATATTATATTTTTATGCAGGTATGTGGTACTTTTACCTTAAAACACATACCCGTGTTATCTGTGGCAGGTAAGTTATTTTTTGACACTACCAAGATTTCACTTGAAAGTTACATTTCAAATCTTTTAGTTTTAATATACGTACTAACATTTTAAAATTTACCAAGGGTTAAATACTAATTAAATATCAAATATAAAATATAATAGTAAAATTATGCAGAAGTTTTAGAGATAAATATTAAAAAATATTTATTTATGTTGTTTTTATACATTTCTAAGAAATTAAAACCTAAATCGATATAATATTTTTCTATATTTTTATTAAGTTAATTCAATAGATCCATTGCCTTGTAGTTAAGTACAGCGTATACAGCTTATATGAAGACTACACACTATTTAATTGAGTACAATATTGTATTTTAATATATGCTGAGTTTTATGTATTATTAGATGGTTTTTAATTCTTTTGATATTTATTAATTTTTATAAACTTAATAGTACTCATATGATTAAAAACTCTTATCTTGGAGCTATCATGAAATATAGCTTATATTGCCGTTACTTATTTTAATTATTTACCTTGAAAAAGTGGCGTTAGTGACAGAGAAATTACATTATTTTTTATACTACAAGAAGTGAGTAAAACTGATCGACTATAAACTATATGTTTTTAATTCACTGTCAAAGATATAATAGTACTCATGAGGCTTATCATTTTTTCAGCGCAGTAAAATAATTTTGTATTTAGTAATATATTTTAAGTATATTATCTTTTAACGGTGAGCAGGTCTTGAAGTAATTCATTTAATTTGTAAGTTTATCGTGGAATACGGGATAATAAGTATCCAGATTTTTTTTAGTCCACTAGTTTTGATAATTTACATCTTCATAAATTACTTTGATAGATATATAGATGTTATGACAGATAGCGCGTTGTTTCATACAGTGCACACTGTAAAAAAATCTTAATATGTTGATAACATGTCATTTTTAACTAAAAGGACGCTTATATCGGTTTACAATATTATTGTATCTTTTTATGATCATTAATTAGTTTTAATAATATTTTTAATAAAAGACAAGATACCTCTGTTTTAGAAGATCACAAAATTACACGGGATAATTTAATAACTTCGCAATCGTTAACTTTTAGAAGAAGAGTCTAAAGATTTTCTTTATGCATATCATGATATAGAAATATGGATATGTTTATAAAAATAAAATAGATAATAATACTCTAGAAAAGATTGCATAATAGAGAAGTTAAATAAATCTTGGAATAAGAAAGTCATCTATCAATATTTATTTTATTTTTTTATTAATAATTATTAAGAATATCAGATGTTACACAGTGAGTTGGTTGTTAAGAATTATTTTTACCGTAAATACTATTTATACTTTTTATGAACAGATTATTATAAATTAATCAATAATTGTTCATTAGCATATTTTATACTACTAAGATCATACGTTAGAAAGTGCTAACATGTTGGGTTCATAATAATTGAAAACTAATAAAACACCTGAACCCCACAGAGAGGCATAGAGTGACAACGTATCAGGATCATCAATATATAGAAAAAGAATTAAGTTGGTTATCTTTTAACGAAAGAGTATTACAAGAAGCTTCTGATAAAACCAATCCATTAATTGAACGTATGCGTTTTCTTGGTATTTATTCTAGCAATTTAGAAGAATTTTATAAGGTTAAATTTTCAGATCTAAAACGACGTATCCTAATCAGCAAAGAGCAAGATATTCCAGGTGCTTCATATGAGTTACTAAAAAAAATTCAGAAACGGGTATTAATATTTGATCAGGAATTAAATATTTTATATAATGATTTGTTATTGGAAATGGCACGTAATGAAATTTTTTTAATTAACGAGCGTCAGTTAGCTGAGAATCAAAAAATTTGGTTAAGGCATTATTTTAAGTATAAGTTACGACAACATATCACTCCTATTTTAATTAATCCTGATAGTGATTTAATGAGGTTATTAAAAGATAATTACACTTATTTATCTGTTGAAATTATATATGGTTCAGAGATAAAATATGCTTTACTTGAGATTCCCTCTGATAAAGTACCACGCTTTGTGCATTTACCTCCAGAATTACCTCGTCGTCGAAAACCAATGATCTTGCTAGATAATATTTTACGTTATTGCTTAGAGGACATTTTTTATGGATTATTTAAATATGATATAATTAATGCCTATGCTATCAAAATGACCCGTGATGCAGAGTATGACTTAGTAACTGAAATGGAATCCAGCTTATTAGAGTTAATGTCATCTAGCCTAAAACAACGATTAACCGCTAAACCAGTGCGCTTTATTTATCAAAGCGACATGCCAGATGTTATGGTTAATATTTTACGTAATAAACTGAATCTTTCTAAATATGACTCTATTTTACCAGGTGGGCGTTATCATAATTTTAAAGATTTTATTAATTTTCCAAATGTTGGCAAGGCTCATTTATTTCATAAACCTTTAATACAGCTGCGACATTTACGATTTGATCGGTTTTTAAATGGATTTGATGCTATTCGTACTGGCGATATTCTTTTGTATTACCCATATCATACATTTGAGCATGTTCTAGATCTTCTGCATCAGGCATCTTTTGATCCCGTTGTACTAGAAATTAAAATCAATATTTATCGCGTTGCTGAAGATTCACGTATTATTAACGCAATGATTCACGCAGCATATAATGGAAAAAAAGTTACGGTCGTAGTTGAGTTACAGGCTCGATTTAATGAAGAGGCTAATATTCATTGGGCTAAGCGGTTAACTGAAGCTGGGGTTCATGTTCTTTTCTCAGCGCCAGGTTTAAAAATTCACGCTAAATTATTTTTAATTTCAAGATTTGAAAATGGAGAAATTAACCGTTACGCGCACATTGGCACCGGAAACTTTAATGAAAAAACTGCAAGATTATATACCGATTATTCTCTTTTAACCGCTGACGCACGCATTACTAATGAAGTGAGACAAGTATTTCATTTTATTGCCAACCCATATCGCCCAGTAAATTTCAAACACCTCATAGTTTCACCTCAAAATGCGAGATATAGTCTTTATCGATTAATCGATAATGAAATTACTCATGCAAAAAAAGGTGTATCTTCTGCAATTACCCTAAAATTGAACAATTTAGTTGATAAAGGGTTGGTAGATCGTTTATATACTGCTTCTAGTTTTGGTGTAAGAATTGATCTAATAATTAGAGGTATGTGCACTCTCATACCAAAACTAAAAGGAGTTAGTGACAATATTCGCGCGATCAGTATTGTTGATCGCTATCTAGAACACGATCGTGTTTATATTTTTCGTCATGGATTAAAAACCAAAGTATTCTTATCTTCAGCAGATTGGATGACACGTAATATTGATGATCGTATAGAAGTTGGAGTAGCTATACTCAATCCTGTTCTTAAGAAACGGATTATAGATATAATAAAGATCCTAAAAAATGATAATTTAAAAGCTCGTTTTATTGATCAAAACCTAAGTAATCGTTATGTACCACAAGGTAGACGACGCAAGATTCGCTCTCAAATAGCGATTTATAAATATATAAAATCTTTTGCACAAGTGGATTAATAATCTATACCGCAAAAAAATACAAAAAATAAATATGGTAGTTTTTATTAATTATCTTTTCATAAAGATAACATCTTAATGTTAAAAAAATTTTAATATATACTAATTGTGATTAAGGAGATGTCTTTCATAAAGAGCTCTAATCTAGACATAAAAAATAGGATTTTCTGAATATAGTTAACATTTATCACAAATTTCTCATACTTTAATATATTTTTTAGTAAATATGAGAAGTCATTGTGTTAATTAAATAATATAATTTTCATAATTTTATCTTCAGTAAAATAAAATAAGAATTAGTATGTGTACTATACTAAAATGAAGAAATTTGTAGATAATTAAAATCGTGTTAATAAATAAGAGATGTTAATGATCAATTATTTGATAGATTTATTAATAAGGTAAGATAAATCAATTCGACAGAGCAGCATCTATTTCTTGTATATTTTAATAAAAATCATGCCTAAGATTTTTAGAGTGATACTAATATTCATTATACAATTTAATAAAAATTACTTAAAAGATCATATAACTTATGTTGAACTCTATAGCTTTTGTTAATGGATAATTTAGATTATGCGTTATATAGCAAGAGGAATCTATCAATATAGAACATAAAAAATCTTATCATTATGGATAGGTTTATATTATAAATATAATATATATATTATATTTCTGTGAATTTTATGATTTTTTAATTTTATTAAATGGCGTATGATTATTAGATAATATGGGTTATAAAATCAACATCTATCATATCAGAATTAGACTTTCTGTAGTGAATTATCTCTACGAAAATTCAGATAACTATTTTCTCAATCTAATAGTTTTATGTATATACTTGAATGTCATTTTAAGAATCTTTTAAAATAAGCTTATTCATCTAATCTATATCGATATAGTAAATTTAGATTTTTTATAATATATATAGTATATTAATAATATTGCTTTCTCTTATCTTATCTATAAGAGATACTCATTAAGATAAATTAGAACATAGGTTTTCTAATTTTAAAAAGAGAAAAATCTTTATTAATCTACCTATTCCTCTAATTTTATAATTACTTGTATTTAATAATCTAAGTAAAGCTTAATTATTATATATATTTATAATAAATCTATTTGTAAAAAGTATATTCAAATAGTGTTGGATATTCACACAAACATCATTACTACATTCCAATGCAGACATCCTATATAAAAAAGCAATAACATTTTATATAAAACATATGTAATATAATATACATTGATATATTTTATTAATATTATTAATGCACGCCTGTCATAAATCGGTTAAACATGCTCTTGATTTGAGCAGTAAATTTATTTCTATAGTTTTTTTGAGGTGTTTCGCTATGCTGACAAAGTCCATGTAGATTCATAGTTGTCCATATCGGAAAGTATTGGCTGATTGTGTCATTTTTGCAGGCAAAGTTACCAGAAGTATTTATTGGCATTAGCGTGATATCTTCTGGCGGAGTGAGTATTAATGGCCATGGGGTATGTTTTGTAAGATAGCGCTGATAGATCTGCATGGCTTCATTTCCACCATATAGTTGGGTAGTCTGATTATTATCACGACCAACCCAAGTGATGGTAACTTCTTTTCCGTCAATACCTGCAAACCAACTATCTGTTAAATAATTCGTGGTACCCGTTTTTCCTGCTAAATGAGCTGCAGGATGTAAAGCTCCAAGAGTTCTCTCGGTGTTACCATGGTCAACTACTTGCTGCATAGCATATAATGTTAAATACGCCGCCTGAGGCGAAAAACTACGAATTGTATTGGGTGAGCGCTCATAAAGCACTATGCCATTTTCAGAGAGAACAGCGCATAGCGTTGATAATTTTGAATAATTACCACCACTTGAAATTGTTTGAAATGCTTGAGCTACTTCGACTGGAGTTAGATTTAAAGCCCCTAATAATATCGCAGATAGAGGTTTTAATTGATCTTTTGGTGCACCAAGTCTACTCCATGTCTCAAATATTGAACGGAGCCCTAATGTGATTCCAAGATTAATTGTAGGAATATTTATTGAATCAGTCAGTGCATCTATTAGCATGACACGGCCGTTAAATAATTGAGAATTGTTTTCTGATCCCCATATTTTGCTATTTAGCTGTCTTAATTGGATAGGATTATCAGATATCCAAGTATTGAAACGATAGGTGTTCGGTTGACTAAATGCAGTTAAATAAATTGCAGGTTGCGCTAAGGAACCAATGGGTCGATGTGCGCATAATGCATGATTGTACCCTAAAAACTTCAAGTTACTTCCACCTACCATTGCACGTATTTCTCCAGTAAAGCGATCCACTATTACCATTGCGCTCTCTAAATCATTAATGTTTTTTTCTTTGCGTAGGATTGCGACACCTTCTCTTACCGATTTTTCAGCTGAATCTTGTGATAACGGATCGAGTGTAGTAAAGATTTTAATCCCAGAAACATCTTGAATTTTATTTCCTAAGTTAGCCTGTAACTCATGATCAACCAGTTGCATAAATGATGCTTGTGTAGCCATTAAATTACTTTCATGATTCACTCCTAACGCTCGAGCCCTTAATGTTATATAACATTTTGAATCTATTATATTCTGTTGTTTTACAAGTCGTAGTAGCAAATTACGACGCTCTAATGTTATGCTTGGATTGCGCCATGGATTATAAAATGATGCACCTTTTACCATGGCTACTAATAATGCTTGTTGATCTAAAGTAAGCTCATTAACTGGGCGTCCAAAATAATAAAGGCTTGCTAAAGGAAATCCATGGATTTGATTGCTCCCAACCTGCCCCAGATAGACTTCATTTAAATATAGCTCAAGAATTCGATCTTTATTATATCGTGCGTCCATAATTATAGCCATATAGGCTTCATTAACCTTACGCAATAGTGAACGCTGATTGGTGAGAAATAGATTTTTAACTAATTGCTGAGTCAGGGTGCTACCACCTTGTATTGTATGTCCAGCAATAATATTCATTAAAAAAGCTCGAGCGATGGCATGTAAACTAATACCAGCATGGTGGTAAAAGTGACGATCTTCAGTAATTAGCAGTGTTTTAACTAAAAAATCTGGAAAACTAGATCGTGCTAAAAAAAGACGCTGCTCTCTATTTGGGGCACTTAAAAAGGTAATTAAACGAGGATCAAGACGAAAAAAACGTAAATCATGACCACTATCAAGGTCCTGTATTTTCTGTAAGCAATTATTACTAAAAGCAAGGCAAACATGTCTTGCTGCTTCTGGACTTTTTGGAAAAGCAAAAGGACGACGAATCATTTCAATACTATTTTTCTTTACGGTAAATTCACCAAGATGCAAAGAGTGTGTCACTTTGCGATATTGTGCTCCTTCTAGTAAAGCGATCATATTTTGCTGAGTGTATGACATATTTGGCTCAAGAGTCACTATGCGACTGTATACTGCAGCCGGAAGTCGCCAGATTCTTCCATTAATGCGACACTGTATTTTATAATCTAGCCAAAAACCATATACTATGATTATAAAAAAACCCGTAAATAAATATTTCTTAATTATTTTCATGAAATATTTATTTCAAGCGCAGAATGTTCTGTTTTTTTATTGCATGTCATACTTTTCCTATATATTCTACCTTATTCGCTTAAATCTGTAATTATTTTAGTTTATTTTTTATTTCTAAAATTTTGTTATCTTCCGTTCGGTTAATGTGCAATACCTTTATGTTCTCTTCAATCAGTTGATAATCCTCAAGTGTATATAGTATGCACCTATTATTTTTTAAAATAATGCATATAGTATTTTTATATTTTTAAGCATTCTAGGTAAAATTTGTTTTATGTTTTACTTGATATTGTGCAATTACTTTACCTTATATATATGTAAATATGTAGATTACTACATATTTGTGCACGGAAATAAGGCGCTAAATATTAGAATATCATCTCTAATATCTATATGAAGACAAGAACCTTTATAAAATGATTCTTTATCTATACTAAATGTACTGCGGAAATATAAAACAATAACATTAGGTATATACTTTTATATTAGGATAATTTTTACTGTTTATGGCCTTATCAATGAAACTGACTGTCTACGTTGGATTGGATTTTTTTATTTTATTAAGATAATAATGTCATATAATGACACTGGTGATATAGAAATATTTTTAAAGTTAATCCAATCCCATTCTAAGCATTTAATCTAAGCATTGAAATATTGAGATAATTGATTACCGTCATGGTGCCAATAAAATTTTTTATAAAAAATATTATTTCACTTATAAAATTTGATATAATCGTTTATATAAAAATATAAACTATGGGTTTATTTTATATATACATATAAGAAGATATACGAAAAATTTACTATGAGCGTGTAATTAGATTACATAATGATAAATAATAATTACGAATATATTAAAATAACTTAATTCAAGAATTTTTATATACCTTAGCTTTTTAACTCACTTCTGATAAAGATACGCTACACGTCTTTTGTATTTTTATTCAGAGTATCTGATCTAGATGATGAGCATCATCTATCATAACACGCATATCGATAATAAAATTAGTCATCTAGTCATGCACATTATTATCAGAACTCAGAATAAGTCACATATAACATAAATCCTTATACATTCAGTATTGAATAAGTTTTGATTATGATTTTTTCTAATGTGTTAATTTAACAGATAATTTATTACTGATATTGGTATAATCTACCAATGTTGCGTTTTAGATTGTTTCTATAACAAATAATGATTTTTATAAAAAACCTGAACGTAATGTGGTGTTCTTATTTTTAGCTTATAAAGCAGCTAGTTTATTACATCATATGTCAACTTTATTTTACTAGTCATAGTATCTTGCTAGTTTTATTCAAAACTGCTAATAAAAAGGTGATCAAACGCCTAATTGAGAGTGACTATTATATAGTACGTTCTGAAAATAATTTCTAACTAGGGCATGCGCTTAATGTAAGTTTAAAACTTATGGTAAAGCTGCACACAATTCAGCACAAAATAAATATTTTCATTAGATCTAGCGCGGTTGCTCTTGTAATATATATATTTTGCATCATACAAGGACCTATAGTAAAATAACACGTCATAAGCCTATATTCTCTGTTTCTATAGTTATAGACATAGTTAATTTTTATTAGGCGTAAAATGATTTTTTATAAAATACTTGGATAGATTTAGTTGATTTAAATATGGAGTAGAAATAGCTTGTTATCATCTTTTACTTTATCGTTTTTAATATTTTTAGAAAATTTTTTATTTAAATATATAGCTATAAAATAGGATAATAGTCTGATTGATATCTAATTGGATGATAAGAGTCGAATACTACAAAGAGACTTAGCAGTACTAGAAGATTTAATATTATTTTTATAGGATGCATATCTGAATTAATATTAGTCCATTAATAATAAAATCGTCGATAATAACATTTCTCTCTTATACTGAGATAATATTATCCAAAATTCCAAATAAATTGTATAAAAAATCGACTAAGTATAGATATTTTATATCTTATAGAAAAACATTATCATCTGCTCTTAGTAAAAATAGCTGTTTATTGCATAAAAAGGTGTCCTAGCTTAATCGCCTTAGTATCTAGGTAATGCGTATTATTTGGATTTCGTCCAACAATTAAAGGCACGCGTTCAATGATCTTGATTCCAGCTTCAGTAAGCTTTTTTACTTTATGTGGATTATTAGTTAATAGTCGAATATTTTGCACTCCTAGTAGTTTGAACATATCCGCACATATAGTAAAATCACGCTCATCAGCTGCAAAACCTAATTGATGGTTTGCTTCTACTGTATCGTATCCCTCATCTTGAAGAGTATAAGCGCGTATTTTATTTAATAGTCCAATATTTCGTCCTTCCTGGCGGTGGTAAAGTAAAATGCCACTTTTTTGTTCAGAAATTTGCCTCATCGCTTCCTTTAATTGAAAGCCACAATCACAGCGGAGACTAAATAACGAATCGCCTGTCAGACATTCTGAGTGAACACGCGCTAGAACAGACATGGTAGTGGATATATCCCCAAATACTAAAGCGATGTGGTCCCTTCTAGTCCTGAGTTCCTCGAAACCCACTATAATAAAATCTCCAAAAGGTGTAGGGAGATTTGCTTCTGCTACTTGTTTAAGTTGCATATAAATCCCCATAAAATCTTAAGGTTACGCGGATTGATTGTATATACAATAATAATCAAACGATACGCAATAATAAATCAACCACGTTCTGTTGCAACATTACTAACTTCATGCAATATATATACCATATAACTTTAATAATTGAGGACTCTTATGAAGTCAATTAAAATTAATGTTATATGAGAATCATATGTATTTCCTATAGTAATAGAAATATAGTGATACACGTATTATAGTATAGTAAAACAAATAGTAGCATGTGATGTTTTCTGGTTAATGCTCAGAACACTTTTAGGTTGCGAATTAATTATCTCATTTTATGAGTAATTTTAAAATAATTAGATTAATAACGCTAGTCTACACGCTGATCTTGCTTTTTTTTACAAAAGTAAGAAGAATAATTTATATAATTTATATAATTTTTTAAATATAATATTTCGTAATGTTATGTATTAGCATAGATCACAAATAAGTATCAATAAATTATTTTAATGTTGACCTTTTATCTTTATCTATAAATAGATTAAGTAGGTTCAGTATATCTATAAATAGATTAAGTAGGTTCAGTATTCTTTTTGTTTTATGAATTCATCAAATAACATATGATGTTTTTACTTAAAATATAATTATAAATAAAGTCAAATCATATTTAAACTTTGACTTATTTTGTCATTATCATTATAAAATTCATAAAATTTTATTTTTATTGATATTATCTAATATAGAAATACATTTCTATTAAATATAGTTTAATATTTCAATTATTTATTTAAACAAGAAGAATTCTTATTATTCAGTGGCGTGACCATAGTTTAATTACAAAAAATAAAAAATCTAGTTAATTTTAATTCTACTATATTTTTTGATAGATATTAGAAAGGTATAGTATAACAGGAAATCAAAAAATATTGATCTTCTTTTTTTATTTTAGATGTTGCTTTTTACGATTAAAAGATAAAATATTCAAGTAAAAATAGTGTGCCCCTAAGCCACTAACTTCATGATAAGATTGCATTGTATGTCATAAGAACCAGACTAACGAGATATTCTGATAAAACTTGATTAGTAGATACGAGATAATATTATGGTATAATAACATTATGTATACATTTCATGTTGTAAATAATATTATTATATTTATCTAGTAATATGCATTACATACAGACTATTTAAGATTGATAGCTTTATTTAGTTTTAAAAATTCTTACACAATTGAGATATCACTATCTGAATTTATATTAAACAAGGTCTCTGTGATAAAAACTATAAAATATATTACTATCACGACATTAGTATTATTATTCATGCCCATAGCAGTGGCTCTATCTGGATGGCAATGGGAACCTGTCAACATGAGTTCTAACATTAAGTTAGCGCTTTGGATTACTGAATCTGCTACCTATCCTTGGGTTATTTTAACTAATATTTTTCTTTTCGGTTATTTTTCTTTTTGTTTAAAATCTCGCCCATATCCTCTATTATTACTATTAGTTTTTTTAGCTTTTATTTCATTAGTTGGGCAAAGTGTAAAAAGTCTATTAAAGAATCAAATTCAATCACTTCGTCCTTATGATGTATGGATTGCAAAGAATTATTCTTCAGAGATACATAAATATCGTAAGCAACAATATGCAGAATCGCGAAAAAATCTGTATAAGATTCTATCTTATAACAAAAATATCTCGCCTCGTTTAATGCATCACTGGTTTTCTGCCAGTAAGTTTTCTTTTCCTTCTGGTCATACGCTATTTGTTACTACTTGGGCATTATTAGGGGTGGGTCTTCTTTGGTCGCGTCATTGCTATTTTTTTATTCTGCTTCTACTGATCTGGGCTGTAGCTGTCATGGGTAGCCGACTCTTATTAGGCATGCACTGGCCAAAAGATTTGTTAGCTGCTATTATGCTCAGTTGGTTGATAGTTACTCTAGCAATTTTTTTATTACATCGTGCGAAAGCTTTAATACTTAGTAATATTAACAAACAAAAGATACAATAAATAAATCAAAGGCGATCTCTAAATTGTTATATAATTAACTGATTTTTTTGTTTTTAACAATCAAATTTAGCATTTTTTATTAAAATATTTAAAGGTGATTTTTTTTAAAATAACTTAATGATTATATTTTTTAATTTTTATAAATTAAATTAGTAGTTATTTTATTAACTGATTTTTTTATTGTTTTACAATAGGTCGGCATAGTTAAATGATTTTTTAAATTAATCGAATAATAATTTACTTTTCAATCTTACTCTGATCCATTAGATTAACATCGTTATCACATAATGTAGGAGTTTGTTTTATCCAAGATAGAATCAGTTGATAGGATACCGCTAAAACCACAGGACCCACAAATAACCCAATTATACCAAAAGAAAGCAAACCCCCAATGATACCGACAAGAATTAACATTATAGGTAAATCTATCCCTTTTTTAATTAAAAATGAACGTAAAAAAATCTCTAAAGCGCCTATTAGAACACTCCAGATCAATAATACTGTTCCTTCGGTATTATTACTTGTCCAATATAACCAAATAATTGCCGGAATTAATATAATCAGAGACCCTAACTGAACTAAACATGAAAAAATAATTACTACAGTTAAAATAGTTGAAAAAGGAATGCCTGATATACTTAATCCAATGCCACCTAGTAATCCTTGCGTACATCCAGTAATAACCACTCCACAAGCTACAGCTCTTATCGCCTGTATTCCGAGTAAAATTGTAGTCTTACCATAACGTGGTGCAACCCTAACAGAAAGACATTGAATGTAATTTTCTATCTTATCACCAAACCAGTAAAAAAATATACTAGAAGTTATCATGAGCCCTAAATGGATCATGAAATGGCCTAAATGCTCAGCTTGACTAACAATAAAACTGGTGGTACGACCAATGTATGGTTGTAACTGTGAAATTAGTGTTTTGCCGCTAGTATCAACAAGATTATGATAATATAAATAAAATTTTTGCCCTACTATTGGAATACTATTTAACCAATATAATTCAGGACTTTTAAAGTGATTAGTATTTAACCAAATGATAAGAAGACTGCTATTTTTAATAACACTGTGAATAAACAAGATAATTGGAATAACAAAAACTAAAATTAAAGTTAATGCCATAACTGAAATAGCGAGAAACCTTATATTCCAAAATACACGTTGAGTTTTAAGAAACAGGGGCCACGTAGCGATAACTATTATGCCACCCCAGGTGAAACCAATAATAAATGGTTTTAGTATCCATAAACACATCATGCTCATAAAAGAGATAAAAAAAAATGAGAAGATAATATTTACTAGATCTCTATTTTTTTGCATTTTTTCATTAAAAACCATAATTTTAAGTACTTAGATAAAATTTTATTTTTAGTTAAAAATAAAAATTATATATGCTTGTATAAAAAATCTTTTTATAAAAAATTTAAAATATATATATTTATTTACTAATATCAATGTGTCATTAAGTGTTGTAATTTTTCTCAAGTTATTTGTGCGTATTGATTACTATAGGTATCGTATGATTATATAAACTTTAATATTAATCTTAAACATAAAATAATTTTTTATTTTAAAAATAAACACATTAAATAAAACATTTACTCAAAGATATAAATATTAAAAGAGTACTTTTTATTTCTTTTTTAGTTAATAATTAAATTTAAGAAATGTAAAACTAATAATATACGTATTAATGTCGTATAGTATATATTGAAAGTATATTACAATGTATTTATAAGTAAAATTTGATGGAGGACAGGTGCAATTCAAGCTAGATGCTACTGATGGACACGCTCGTCGTGGTCAAGTAATTTTTCAAAATGGTATAGTAGAGACACCAGTATTTATGCCGGTTGGAACCTATGGAGTTATTAAAGGGCTCACATCAGAAGAGCTTCAAGAGGCAGGTACTCATATAATTCTTAGCAATGCATTTCATTTATGGTTACGCCCTGGATTGAGAATTATTAAAATAAATGGAGATTTACATAACTTTATGCACTGGAAAGGCCCGATTCTTACTGACTCAGGAGGGTTTCAAGTTTTTAGTTTGAAGGGAATTAATAAAATTAGTGAGAAAGGGGTTTATTTTCGTAATCCAATTAATGGTGACTCTGTTTTTCTTGATCCAGAGAAATCAATGGAAATACAATATATACTAAATGCTGACATTGCTATGATTTTTGATGAATGCATCCCGTATCCATCTTCTTGGAGCTATAGCAAAAACTCTATGGAAATGTCACTGCGTTGGGCGCAACGTAGTCGGAGTTACTTTAATTTTTTAGGTAATCCCAATGCATTATTTGGTATTACTCAGGGAGGTATGTACGAAGATTTAAGAGAGATATCCATGCAAGGTTTATTAGATATTGGATTTGACGGATATGCTATAGGGGGTTTAGCGGTTGGAGAGCCAAAAAAGGACATGCATCGCATTCTTCAGCATGCCTGCTCAATATTGCCTCAAAAAAAGCCTCGTTATCTAATGGGCGTTGGTAAGCCTCAGGATATTGTAAAAGCTGTATCTTGTGGTGTGGATATGTTTGATTGTGTAGTTCCTACCCGTCATGCCCGTAATGGATGTATTTTTGTTTCTAATGGTGTAGTGAATATCCGCAATGCAAGATATAAAGATGATACGTTAGTACTTGATCCTGAATGTAACTGCTATACTTGTAAAAATTATAGTCGTTCTTATTTATATCATCTTGATCGTTGTCATGACATCTTAGGTGCACGCTTAAATACAATTCATAATTTGCATTATTATCAGGATTTGATGTTAAATATACGAAAAGCAATTTCAGAAGGTACATTTAAAACATTTATTAATCAGTTTTACGATAAGACTGGTTACGCTACATAGTATAACTAAAGCATTAAGTTAATTATTTAATAAATAATTGTGGTCTGTAACATACAGAATTGGTATTAATCTTTTCAGAGAGAAATTAAATGATTTTTCTAGTAAGGTGAAAAATTTACTAATAGAGTAGTGGTTATGATTAGATGCTACTTATACTTTATGTGATCATGGGTTAACAGATTCCTCATATAGTATAAACCAAGCTTAATCATTTAGATTAAGAATAATCTAAATATTATCGTCACATGCTTTACGGTGATGTATTATGAAATAAGTATAAAAAACAATAAATTCATAGAAAATAAGTGAAAATAAAAAAATAACACTTAATTAGGTGTTAAAGCTGTAAAATTTAGTAAGTTAAAACAAAAGAGACCAATCTGTGTTGTAATTGATAGACGTAAAATATAATAATAAATATTATTTCTTTAAAAATAAATTTAAATACCCTTCAGGGATTGTCTACTATTTCACAAAAGTCCAAAATTAATAAAAATATATTAGATCTGACAATTAATAGAGTTATATTTTGAAGGATGTGTATTAAATAGCTCTGTAGAAATATTTTTACAAAAAGCTGCTCTAAGAAAACTTCTATATTTTCAATAAACAGCAGGAAAATATAACGCGTAGCAAAAAAATATTTTATATATCTCACATATAGACTATACATGCTATAAAATGTGATAGTCTAACTAATAAAATAAGTAGTATAAACATATTATATATCACCGACCTCTAATTATCATATAACATACGCACAATATAATTTTATTTTGTTTTAAAGGTCATCACAACATTGTAATTATTTTTCATTAAGGACGCTTCCATGTTAAATCGTTATCCTTTATGGAAGTATCTCATGCTAATTTTTATATTACTCATTGGTCTACTATATGCGTTACCTAACCTGTACGGGGAAGACCCAGCTATTCAAATTACTAGCACAAGTAAAAATATTGTAAATAAAAATGTTCTGGAGAATATTCAAAACGTTCTAAAACAAAACAATATTCAAAGCAAGTCTTTTATCTTTGGCGCTGAAGATATTTTAATACGTTTTATAAACACTGATCTGCAGCTGAAAGCACAGGAAGTCATTAGTAGACTTCTTGGAAAGAATTATATAGTGGCTCTAAATCTTGCACCGGCAATACCTAAATGGTTGGCCATGTTATCCGCAAACCCAATGAAACTTGGTCTGGATTTACGTGGTGGTGTTCATTTTCTTATGAAAGTGGATATGGATACTGTAATGCACAAATTGCAAGAAAATACCCTAGACAAACTAAGACAAAAGCTAACTACACAAGGTATTCATTATATCGATCTCAAAAAAAGCAATCAATTTGAAGTTTCAGTACGCTTTCATGACAAGGCATCTTGTGATAAATTTACTAAATATTTGATTTCTTTTCCTTCTGATATGGTTTTTCAAAAACATTCTAATCATTTATTAACAGTTAGGGTAAGTGATCGGAACATACAGATTGCTCGCGAACATGCATTACAGCAAAATATACATATTTTACGAAATCGCGTGACTCAATTGGGCTTGGCGGATACTCTTGTGCAAAGACAAGGGGATCATGGCATCATAGTAGAGATCCCGGGTATTCAAGATACTGCGCGCGCTAAAGAAATTCTTGGCGCTACAGCGATGTTAGAATTTCGTTTAGTTAACTCTACGGTCGATGCTTATGGAGCTATACCGAATAACTCAGAATTAAAAAAAACACGTGATGGGCAAG
Organism: Candidatus Erwinia haradaeae; assembly: GCF_900698885.1. Classification (GTDB taxonomy): domain Bacteria; phylum Pseudomonadota; class Gammaproteobacteria; order Enterobacterales; family Enterobacteriaceae; genus Erwinia_E; species Erwinia_E haradaeae_H. Next base: position 637,712 of record NZ_LR217705.1, on the reverse strand, counting down.
TAGTGGTTTTATATAAAAAAGTGATTTTAACTGGAGATCACATTATAGATTCTACTTATAGTACTAATGAATATAATGAGCCAGAAGTTAATATTTCACTAGATAATGCAGGTGGTAATATAATGTCTCGCTTTACCAGGGGTCATATAGGTAAATTAATAGCAACTCTCTTTGTTGAATATAGAGAGCACGATACAAGTAATATAAACACTCATTTTTCTTTAGAAAAACATGATGAGATTATTAATTTGGCACATATTCAGTCTTCATTTAGTAATTATTTCCGCATTAGCGGAATACATTATCCAAAAGAAGCGCGTCAACTTTCGTTACTTCTACGAGCCGGTGCTTTAACTGCGCCAATACAAATTGTAGAAGAACGCATTATTGGTCCAAGTCTGGCATCACAAAATATTAAACAAGGTATAGAGGCCTGTATATGTGGTCTTGTTGCATCTATTACGTTTATGATCATTCGATATAAAATATTTGGATTAGCGGCCACTTGTGCACTTTTGGCTAATTTAATACTCATCGTAGCATGCATGTCAATATTGCCAGGTGCCACTCTTACCATGCCAGGTATCGCAGGTATTGTTTTAACTTTAGTGGTAGCCGTGGACGCTAATGTGTTAATTAACGAACGCATTAAAGAAGAACTACGAAATCGATATTCTATACAAAAGGCTATTCATATCGGTTATAAAGCAGCCTTCTCAAGTATCCTAGATGCCAATATAACAACGTTAATTAAAGTAATTATTTTATATGTAGTTGGTTCTGGTTCAATTAAGGGTTTTGCAATTACTACTGGGATTGGTATAGCTACTTCTATGTTAACTTCACTAATAGGAACGCGTGCCATAATTAATTTAATATATGGCGGAAAACGAATAAATAAATTATCCATATGAAGGTAATATGTTTAAACAAAATGATAGCAAATGTGTAAATTATAGAGAAAAAGTAGTTCAATTTATGAATTGGAAGAAAATAGCTTTTTCTATTTCAGCATTCCTATTAATGCTATCAGTAATAATCATTAGTACACGTGGTTTTGATTGGGGCCTTGATTTTACTGGTGGCACGATCATCGAGTTTTTTCTTCAAAAACCAGATACCTTAGATCACATGCGTAGCAGATTGAAAGAAGCTGGTTTTACTAAAATACAGGTGCAAAATTTCGGTAGCAGTCATGATTTTATCATACATGTACCTTTACAAGAAAAGTATCTAAATACTGATTTAGGAGGTCAAATTCTCAGAAGTATTCAGCATGCGGCTCAAGAAAAAATTAACCTAAAACGTATTGAATGCGTAGGTCCTCGTGTTGGAAGCGAACTATTAATAATAGGAGGAATAGCTTTACTTTCAGCGTTAACAGCAATTTTTCTATATATTACGATCCGTTTTACATGGAGGCTAGCTTTAGGAACTGTTCTAGCTTTAACACACGATATAATAATTACTATAGGCGCTCTATCTCTATTTCACATAGAAATAGATTTCACTATTATTGCATCTTTACTGTCAATAATAGGTTATTCCTTAAATGATAAAATTGTAGTTTCAGATCGTATTCGTGAAAATTGCCGAAAAATTTTTTTTGTTACTTCTTCCTCTTCTTATATTATTAATCTCTCTATAACACAAACATTTCGGCGGACAATCATTACCTCAATTATAACCTTAATGATGGTATTAATTTTATTTGTTTTTGGTGGGGCTATGCTAAGGGGATTTTCATTAACTATGTTGATTGGTATTATTATTGGCACAATTTCTTCTATTTATATATCTTCTGCCTTAGCCTTGCAATTAGGGATGCAAAGAGATCACTTGATCAGTAATAGAGAAGATAAAGCAATAGAAGAATAATTTTAAATTTTTTATTTCATATCAATGCTTGTATCTCACAGGGAGCGTCCTAAAGTAACACGATCATTTCCACCATAATCTTGAAAGGTTGATATTTCACAAAATTGGTTTTCATTCATAATGCGTCGAATTATGTTAGCCTGTTTCCAGCCATGTTCTAGTAGGAGCCATCCTCCGGGTATTAAATATTTTCCTGATTCTGTTATAATTAGCCTAATATCAGAAAGACCGCTATCACCAGAAACTAGCGCATGTTTTGGTTCAAAGCGGAGATCTCCTTCTAGAAGGTGCTGATCAGTGATATCTATATAAGGTGGATTGCTAACAATCATAGTAAACTTCCGATCTTTTATAGTAGAAAACCATCTACCTAAGATAAAAGTAGCATTTTTTAAACCTAATCTTCTGGCATTATATTTAGCTAATCTTACGGTAGAGTAGATGTAGTCAACTCCTAAAACTGAACAATCTATACGTTCACTAGCTATAGCTAGTGCTATAGCACCACTACCAGTACCCAAATCTAGTATATGACAACCTTTACTTGGCAAATGAGTTAATGCTTGTTCTACTAATATCTCACTATCTGGGCGAGGGATCATTACCTCAGATGTAAGATGTAATGAAAGAGACCAAAATTCACGTTTTTTTGTAAGATATGCGATGGGCTCTCCAGAAGAGCGTCGTACTAATAATTTTTCAAGCTTTAAGAGACTACAGGACGAAAGAATACTATCATCAAAGCCAATCAACCAGCTTCTAGCTTTACCTGTCACAAACCCTAATAGAATTTCTGCATCGCGATGTGGATGTTCATTGTGTTGCAGTTGTTTTATTGCAATCTTCATCCATTCACGTATCTTCATAAATCTTACTCATCAGCAAGAGATGCTAGCTGATCTGCTTGATATTCTTGAATAATCGGTTCAATAAGGGCATCTAGTTTTCCTTCCATCACTTCATCTAAACGATATATAGTTAACTGGATACGGTGATCGGTAATTCTCCCTTTTGGAAAGTTATAGGTACGATGACGATCAGATCGATCACCGCTACCTAGTAAACTACGACGTGTAGAAGCTGTAGTCTGCTGACAGCGAATTTTTTCTGCGTTATGTATACGCGCAGCAAGAACTGAAAGAGCTTTTGCTTTATTTTTATGTTGAGATCGCTCATCTTGACATTCGACAACCATTCCTGTTGGAAGATGAGTAATTCGAATTGCTGAGTCGGTCGTGTTAACATGCTGTCCTCCAGCTCCGGAAGAACGGAAAGTGTCAATTTTTAATTGATTACTATTAATTACTGAAAGCTCAATTTCTGGAAGCTCAGGCATTACCGCTACGGTGCATGATGAAGTATGAATGCGACCTTGAGATTCAGTATTTGGTACACGTTGTACACGATGACCTCCAGATTCAAACTTAAGACGCCCGTAAGCACCCTTGCCGATCACCTTGGTAATAATTTCTTTATAGCCACCAATTTCACCTTCATGAGCGTTCATGATTTCAACTTCCCAACATTGAGAATCAGCGTATCGGCTATACATACGGAATAGATCACCAGCAAAGATTGCTGCTTCATTACCACCTGTACCAGCACGTACCTCCAAATAGCAATTATGTTGATCAGTGTGATCTTTAGGTAAAAGAAAAATATGTAGCTGTTTTTCCAGATAGTTATTAATTTTATATAATGCTTGTAACTCTTCTTGTGCTATGTTACGCATTTCATCATCAGTCATCATATCTTTAGAATTTTTAATATCTTCTTGGTTTTTTTTCCATTTATCAAAATATTGACTAATATTTGTTAACTGCGAATATTCACGGGATAGTATTCGAAAACGTTCTTGATCAAAAATTATACTAGAATCACTTAGCATTGTTTCAAGCTCTATATAACGCTCTTGTAAGGACTCTAATTTAGATATTATCGAGAGCTTCATATGTATATACATACCTTATCAATCTGATTGATCTTATGAAGGTAACAGGTAATATTAAAATAATATTTTTTATTAAAAATAAACAACGCGCACTATCATTTTTAAGACTTGAATCTTTCTTTTTTAAAACTTTTTCGCTATATAGCGTATTTGCTAATACAAAAGACTATTTAGTGAAAATCATATACTCATTTATCATAAAAATCTTATTGATAATAGTTATCATAGAGGTAACGGAATAAATTTTGAATATTCTTGAATTATCAATGATAATTACTCAAACGATGCTTAGCAAAGCAATAACTTAATCGTTGAGTGTTCCATGGTGCCAGAGAACATAATGTTTATTTTCCAAAAGGATAATGTTTTCTTAGGAATTTTTTTTATTATACGTGACATGGAATGTACTCTGAACGTTTCTTCAAAGCAAGATTGCATTTTAAAATTTGAGATATACTTTTTCTATAATTAAACACTATTTAGACGGATTTATTTTGATTGAATCAAAATAAGTGATCTTATAAATCAACTTGCATATATTTATTGAATATTAATTATTCAATTGACAAACAAATTTTATCACTTGATATGAAATAAGCCTGTAAAGTTTTACTAGTATACAGGTTATTTTTATATTAATGTCGTGAAGATATAAATCTCTAACTATTATATAACTATTCTTTTCAAGTAAGAAGATATGGTTGTTATGATTAGATAAATCATTATCATTTTATCTATTTCCACAAGCAATCTATACTGATTTTTATCAAATTTTCAAGCATAAAAAATATTATTTGCATCTGATATAGTAGATCAATACTATTGATTATATCAATAAATATACTGTTTTACTTTAAATATTTTTATGCATGTATGATAATAACCTTCTGAATTTTTAGCTGTAGCCAAAAACTAATAGTGATTGTGTATTGTCTTTTATATTTAATAGAAGGTCAAATAAATTATAGGAGATAATAAAATAAGTTTTATTTTTTCGATCAAGGTGATTTTTATGCATTAGAATAGTTTAATTCTATAAATATATAGGTATGTAAAGATAACCTATTGTGACATAGAGATTGAGCGTTTTATAAAATTCCATGCATTTTTTAGTTTTGATATAAAATTTTGTATAGAAAATTATTTCTATAATCTATATTGTATCTTTTTGTAAAAAATATACTCATCTTTTGAATTAATCCAGAATTTTTAGTAAGCTATAATCTATCTAATTTAATATTATACATCTAATACTCTAATTATTTATATTTGATAAAATCACTTTGGTCGTGTTTATAGTTTTAGCATCAATTGACAAATATTTTTTGAGAGAATCCAAAATCTATCAAGATACCTAAAGCAGATATCTTAATTATCTTCTCGGAACACTTTAAAGTATAATACACTTAGGTGTCAGCTAGATAATATTTTTATACTTCTAAAACTAGAATATAAAGTTTTAATGTTTGAAAAATTCATATGAAATGAATATGCATATCTTGTGCTAACTAAAATAATATATCTCTCATATAGTTTAAAACTAAATAAGATCACCATAATCAATAAGTAAAATTAGATCACTTAATAGAACGGATGTAACGAACATAATAAGAGATTTATCAAGAAAAATATTTATTTATAGGTTAGTGTGATCAACCAGCATTAAAGCGGGGACGTATTACTATCATTAAACCGGCTTCTCTTAAGGATCCTAGTCTATAATGTTATTATTATTTTTCTGTTTTAGCTTGAAGCGATTAATTTGTATTTTGTTTATATTATTAGCAGCTTGCAGCGAAGATCATTGCTTAATAACAAAAGTTGTTAATGTGACTAATATCAATTCACAATGGAACCATCACAAAAAATTAGTCCAAGCGCTTAATCAGTATCAAGCTCATGGTACATTATTCTTCTACTCTCATAATCAAAAACTATTGGCTCGTTTCTATTGGAAACAAATTTCACCCTATCACTATAAATTTTTATTGACCAATTTATTAGGTATGACAGAGTTAGAATTAGAAAAAAAAGATAAATTGGTCTATATTTATAATAGAGGCGGTAAATGTGTTGTTAACGAGAAAAATGCAGAAAAGATAATATATAAATTAACTGGAATTATGATTTCACTAAATAATTTTAGTCAGTGGATCATGGGGTTACCTGGGGATTCCACTAATTTTAGTCTTGATGCGGAATCTCATTTACGTGAATTAAGTTTTGGCACATCACGCGCTCAACTGCATATTTTTTACTTAGGGTATCGGAAGACATTCGATGGACCAGAAATGCCTTCTCATATTGAGCTACACCAGGCTAATCAATGCATTCAGTTAAAACTGGATCAATAGGAAAGTATCATGATAACTAAATGGCCTTCTCCAGGCAAGCTGAATTTATTTCTACATATTATTAGTCGGCGCGCTGATGGTTATCATAATCTGCAAACTTTATTTCAATTACTTGATTATGGTGATACTCTTTTTGTGGAAAGTAATCGAAGTGGTGAAATTATATTATTAGAATCTTTACCTGGTGTGTTAGACGATAAAAATCTCATTGTCCGTGCAGCAAAATTATTACGTGATAAGGCAAAATTATGCGGAGAATTACCTGATCTTGCTGGGGCCACTTTAAAAATAGAAAAAAAATTACCGATTGGTGGTGGTTTAGGTGGTGGCTCGTCAAATGCAGCGACTGTATTAGTAGCGCTGAATTATTTATGGAATATAAATTTTAGTGTAGAGCAATTAGCAGATTTAGGGTTACAGCTTAGTGCTGATGTACCAGTTTTTATTTACGGTTTATCTTCCTTTTCTGAAGGGATTGGTGAACTTCTGACCCCCATAGTTCTTTCTAACAAATGGTATTTAGTCATTTACCCTAATGTTAGTATCAATACCTTTCAAATTTTTAATGATCCTTGCCTTACTAGGAACACACCCTATCGTCAGCTTAGAGATTTATTATTAGGTGAATCACATAATGACTGTGAAACTGTTGCTAGAAATCATTGTAATGAAATTGAACAACTTATGGCGTGGGTAAGACTGCACGCTCGCCCTCATTTAACTGGCACGGGGTCATGTGTGTTTGCAGAATTTTCTACTAAATTGTTAGCTCATCAGACATTAAGCTTGGTTCCTAAAAGATGGGTTGGATTTATTGCTCGAGGAGTCAACTTATCTCCATTATACAATATTAATGTACCGCGATTTGAGAAAAAAGTTAAATGATAATTATTACGTTATCGTTCTGTCATCATGCTGATGGCATGATAGCTGTCTATTTTGCGCTGACAGAAAAATAACCCATGCTAAGTAATAAATGCTGATTATTGATTCTTTATTAGATTCAGAAGAAAATAGAAAAAATAAGGACAAAATAAGTAAGTGAGTACCTTTATCGTTTACAGAATATTTATTCTCTGTTTATATCTAAAGTATAAAAAATTTAAAAACCAGTATTCTACTTAGATTGGTCTCTTTACTAGATGTCAAACCTGAGGTTCTTCTTGTGCCTAATATGAAGCTTTTTGCTGGTAATGCCACTCCAGAATTAGCACAACGCGTTGCGGATCGCCTTCAGAGTAGACTATGTAAGGCTGCTGTAGGTCGTTTTAGCGATGGTGAAGTGAGCGTGCAAATTAATGAGAATGTACGTGGTGATGATATTTTTATTATCCAGTCTACTTGCGCCCCCACCAATGATAATTTAATGGAATTAGTGGTTATGGTTGATGCTTTACGTCGAGCTTCTGCTGGACGTATTACCGCGGTAATTCCATATTTTGGTTATGCGCGTCAAGATCGTCGCGTTCGATCGTCACGTGTTCCCATTACTGCAAAAGTGATCGCTGACTTTTTATCTAGTGTTGGAGTAGATCGCGTATTAACTGTGGATTTACATGCTGAACAGATCCAAGGGTTTTTCGATGTACCAGTGGATAATGTCTTTGGAAGTCCTATTCTTCTAGAAGATATGTTACAAATTGGTTTAGAAAATCCTATCGTGGTTTCTCCAGATATAGGTGGAGTAGTTAGAGCACGCGCGATGGCTAAATTACTTAATGATACAGATATGGCAATCATTGATAAACGTCGCCCGCGTGCTAATGTATCACAGGTAATGAACATCATTGGTGATGTCGCGGAGCGTGATTGTGTATTAGTAGACGATATGATTGACACTGGTAGCACTTTATGTAAAGCGGCGGAGGCTCTTAAATATCGAGGGGCAAAACGTGTTTTTGCATATACTACGCATCCAATTTTTTCAGGTAATGCGGTGAATAATTTACGCAATTCAATGATTGATGAAGTAGTGGTATGTGATACAATTCCATTACCTAAAGAGATTCGCGCGCTACCTACTGTACGTACTCTTACATTATCAGGTATGTTAGCTGAAGCGATTCGTCGTATTAGTAATGAGGAGTCAATTTCAGCTATGTTTGAGTATTAATGGAATATTATTTATCACTAAATGAGTAATAAATTGCAATACTAAGTAAGTGTATGTTTTGAAATATACTTGCATGAGATTGTTTGTAACGGCGTGTAATATTTTCTCTCTATGTAAAGTTTCTAATATATTTCTATACGCCTCATGTTATCACTGTCCAATATGTTGCATAGATTGATATAAATCAATTATATTGTAAAGGGCGTATTATTCTATGCAAGATATAATGATGAATAATCTAACTCAATTCTACTTTGTAAGTAGAATTTAGAAAATCATTTTAGAGAAGTATTCAGTATTATAGGCTTTTATACATGCCTTATACAAAGACTGTATTACAATATTTAAAGCATCAGATGAATTTGATAGCTATACTAAAAAATAAAAATTAAACTCTCTTTAATCCAAAATTTTTACAATATCTAAATTAATTTTCACTATTATAATTAGCGATAATAAAATTATATTTATTTATCCTACATGGTTATATTGATCTTATTTTAAATATGATAATTTTTGACAAAATTTCATTTGTTTAATAGGCTGTTATCCTAACTAATATATTGAGTTTCTATAAAAGATAGAAACCTTGTATTTTTCATATTATATATCAATTAATATTATTCTTTAAAACTTATACATATCCTTAAATTAATATTTTTTATTTTTCCGTATAATTTAGCATATCAAAAACAAAATTTAGTGCATTCATGTACAATAAATTATATATAAATTAATAATTATGATTATAAATCGCTCGAATTAATTTATTTTTAAATAAAGATTTATTTTATCCATGTCGTTAATGTAAACCATAATTTGATATTAAAAACAACCAAAACATAATTAATAGAATGAAAATCTATCTGATAATAATCAAATTATTTTTAATAAGAGCATATCAGATAATCTAATTAATATTTTTTTTAAAATTGTTTATATTATTGATGTAAATCGTGCATTGATTATTAATCTGAATTATTATGTTGGTTATATTAAAAAAATTTATTAATTTTTACATCATTAATGGTATTAACTTATAAAAACAACATAACCGAATACAAATGGTACTGATTAATTTTATTTTATAAATCCTACATATGACACAGATTTTAATCATATAACGATAATCACTCCTTTAAGCTAAAACACAGTATCAACTATGCATAGAAAAACTTATGTGATATATATATTATACTTTAAATATCTAAAGAAGTTTTATTATGACTAAATTACATACTCAAAGTGATAGCGACTATAAAAATTATTAATGTTTTTATAAAATAGAGTTTTCTTTAATTATCAAAAGATATTTATGCATCATAACAACTAGTTTTCGAGTTACATGTTAAGTTTTACGATCTAAAATTATCATTTAATTTTAGATATACATAAATGTATACGATATGTTATGAGATAGAGAGCATAATGTGTTTTTTACAGATAAGATTATCATAAGGCTTAGTATGAGTAGATTTATTTATGTATGATCTAGAATCATTAGTTTTGGATGATTTATCAAAACTGATTACCTTAGCTAAGGAAGATACTCTGTGAGCCGTCAGATCACAAAATTAGTGTTTGCGGGTATTCTCATGACAGGTTGCATCAGTTCACCTGTAAAGAGCGGGATTCCTATAGAACATAAAGACCCACTAGAGGGTATTAATCGCATTATCTTTAATTGGAATTATAATATTTTAGATCCTTATATCATACGCCCATTAGCGTTGTTATGGCGAGATACCTTACCCATTCCTATTCGTCATGGTTTGAGAAATGTTACCAAAAATCTTAGTGAGCCTAGCTCAATAGTCAACTACTTACTTGAAGGTAACCCCTATAAGGCAGGATTACATTTAAATAGATTACTTTTAAATACCTTATTAGGCATGGGGGGGTTAATTGATGTTGCAAGTATGGCTAATCTAGCATTAGAACAAGAAGAACATCGAGCATTTGGTAGCATATTAGGCCATTATAAAATTTGCTATGGAACCTATATTGTCATGCCTATTTACGGAAGTTTTACGCCTCGAGAAGATCTGGGTGGACTTGTGGATTATATCTACCTGCCATATCATTGGTTTTCATGGTGGGTGTCTGCTGGGAAGTGGTTTTTAGAGGGTATTGAAACTCGCGCTCAACTTTTAGATTATGACGATATTATAAAAGAAACAAAAGATCCTTATGTGTTTATAAGAGAATCTTATTTCCAGTATCATGATTTTCTAGCCAAAGATATCAATTTAGTTCCCACAGACCATCTAGATGAATCAGTTATGCAGAATATTGCAAATGAGATTGATTCGTAACATAATTACAATTTAATTTTATTGATAAATATACACAGACTGAACGATATAATAACTATATGGTCTTTTTTTTAAAAGAAACTCACTCAATTTTTTGTATAATGTAATCTTTAACTCTAAAAGGATATGTGTCATCTGTAGAATGTTATTTGCGCTCCAGTCAATATTTTTTAAAATTATAAAAATACATGTTATTATATATTTTTTATGAAAGTCATCTTTATCTAAAAAATATTTTTCTAATATAAATAATAATCTGATAGTCTAAATAAAACACATTATAGATTTTCAGTAAATATAGAATAAATTCTATCTATCAAATTAATGCACATTCTGTCATGATTAGGTGTTTTGGCCTGATGAGTTTTTCATTTAAAATTTATTTTTACTTGGCTACAGTATTCACAATATACTTTTATATTAAAAATGTTTTTAAACATAGATCGTTCAATCTTGATTGACAGAATCAGTATTATCTAGATAAGCTTAATTTTTTTGAAAATAAGCTGCAATCTTAATGTACGTTATAGTAAAAAATGCACTAAATGAAGTATATACAGTATGTAGTGATGGTTTGTTCTTTCATAAAAAAAGAACGGAGGATTTTATTAAGTATATATACTATAAGTACGTGATGATCAATATCATATTATTTATTGCTAGATTGTGTAATTTTACATAAAATAATTACTTAATCTTTTTTAAAAGGATAAGTTTTTTGGAGAAATTCAATATATTGAATAATTAAATATAGATTTAGGCTTGAAATTTATGTGGAAATTTTTAATTCACTAAACAATCTTTCTGTAGTAATTAAGATTGTTTAGAGTTTTAATAGCTTTACTATTTATTTTAACCAAGTAATCACAACATAGTGCTTCTTTCCCCGACACAAGAAAGTATATTTATTAAATAATTTATCTGATGGACAAAAGATATGTTCACTATTAGTCTGCAGATGACCGTTAACATTAATAGATTTTGATGCAATTAACTTTCTCGCGTGACTCCTGGAAGTTGCCAGTAAGGAGCTTACTAGCGCTTGTTGTAAATCTTTAGATTCTTTAAAGATAATATTTTCCACACCGTCTTCCAGTATTTTTTTGATGTCCTCTTCTGTTAATTCTTTTATATGTCCAGAAAATAAACTTCGCGTAATCCTACGCGCTGCAGAGAGACCTTTATATCCATGTACTAATTCAGTTACTAGTTCAGCTAGTATTTTTTGAGCAGAAGGCGCGTGGTCTCGACTTTTATCTTCATTTTGTAATTCTTGTATATCATGAATGCTCATCGAGGTAAAAATTTTTAAAAAACGATATACATCAGAATCTGCAGTGCTCATCCAGAACTGATAAAACTTGTATGGACTAGTTTTTTTTGCATCTAACCATATAGTTTCATCTTCAGTTTTGCCAAACTTAGTTCCATCAGATTTTGTAAGAAGCGGGAGTGTTATGCCAAAAACTTGTTGCTGATTGATTCGTCTAGTAAGATCAATACCTGAAATAATATTTCCCCATTGATCTGACCCACCAATTTGTAAGATGACATTATGATGTTTATTTAAGTAAGTAAAATCATACGCCTGTAATAGGTTATAGGAAAATTCCGTAAAAGAAATACCTTGGTGATTACGATGTAATCGTTTTCTTACTGCCTCCTTGTTAATCATTTGATTAATAGAAAAGTATTTACCAATATTACGTAAGAATTTTATCATGCTCATAGTGTGAAACCATTCATAATTATTTACAACAATAGCGTTGTTGTTTTTACAATGAAAATCTAAAAAATGAGCAAGTTGACGATGAATGACTTCCGTCCATCGAGCTATATCTAGTGCATCACATAACATACGTTCATTTGTTTTAAAGCTCGGATCTCCAATTAGACCAGTGGCACCTCCTAGTAATATGATAGGCTTATGACCTACATTTTGAAATTTTTTTAAAAACAACAACGGTACTAAATGTCCAACATGTAAACTATCAGCAGTAGGGTCTAAACCGCAGTAAAGTGTTACTGTTTTTTGTTCTAATTGTTTTTGTAAACTGTTTTTATCAGTGATCTGGTGAATTAAGCCTCTTTCTTCTAGTTTTTTTATTAGATTACTGCTCGGCATGTGAGACTCCATTTAATAATCTATATGCGACCTATCTTATTTATAAAATATCAACACTGTTTTTATTTTGTTTTTTATGGCACATGTGTAATAAATACAAATATTAAATTTCTTATAGAAATAGGAATTTATAATGTAGACTACTTGGTAGTGATGGTTGTTCTAAAAAATACAAGCTAATTCACGTTCAAATTCTTTAGTGATTAAGTTTTATTTACAAATCTCACTATTACATGCGAGTTATTAACTATACTATACCGTAATGATCTAGCTTCAGAAAGTATAAATCATTTAAAATGAATGTATTATACAATGTATCAAAATAGTAAATCAGTGCTTTCATTACTTTACTAATTAAGGAATCTAACACTGATTTATTTAATATTCCAATCGTATTGAGTTAATAGTAAATATTAACTCAATACGATAGTCATCTGTATTTTATTTTGAAAATACAGATGACAACTTTATTATAAATAAAATATTTAAGTTGTTTATAAACAGAGATAAGCATAGCGTTCCATGTATTAAGTAACCTTATTAATTGTGTTTTTTCTCAAATAAAAGTATTTAATAAAAATTATCATTAATAAATGAACAGTACATTAAATTATTTAAAAATACCTTAACCTCTTATTATTTAGAATGTAATCCTATGTTTCGTAAAAAGTTTAATTTAAACTTATAATGATAGTTACATCAACAGATTATTATATAATAAACTTTAAAATTTTAAATTTATCAAAACAGATAATTAGATAATATCTATACATGCTTTTATAAGCACGTATGTTATATGTAGTATTGTATCATATAATTACTTTAGTTTTATATAATGACATCAAATTAGCATTATGACCGTCCTTTCCCCACTGAATATGATAGGTGGCACGATGAAACACAAAATAGTAAATATTGGAAATATTCAGGTGGCAAACAACTTACCAAGTGTATTATTTGGTGGGATGAACGTGCTAGAATCGCGCGATTTAGCGATGTATGTTTGTGAGCATTCTCTTAGAGTAACAGAAAAACTTGGCATCCCATATATATTCAAAGCATCTTTTGATAAAGCTAATCGCTCTTCTATTTCTTCATATCGTGGTTTAGGTTTCGAGGAAAGCATGACCATTTTTCAAGATATTAAGAATAGTTTTGGCGTTAAAATTATGACGGACGTACATGAAGTAGATCAAGTCAAAATAGTTGCTAGTATAGCAGATGTCCTTCAATTACCCGCTTTCCTTGCGCGTCAAACCGACTTGATTAGTGCAATGGCAAAAACTGGCTCAGTTATAAATGTTAAAAAACCACAATTTCTTAGCCCATATCAAGTAGGAAATATTGTTAATAAATTCTCTCAAAAGGGAAATGAAAATGTTATTCTATGCGAGCGTGGTGTAAGTTTTGGTTATGATAATCTTGTGGTTGATATGCTAGGTTTTAACATTATGAAACAAGCATCTAAAAATAATCCAGTGATATTTGATGTTACACATTCCTTGCAATATCGCTCTCCCATGAGTAAAACCTCTAGTGGAAGACGATCTCAAGTATGTGAATTAGCTCGCGCTGGACTAGCAGTGGGCATTGCGGGTCTTTTTATTGAGGCTCATCCATGCCCGTCACGAGCAAAATGTGATGGGGCTTCCGCTTTACCACTTGATCAGCTAAAGCCTTTTTTAGTACAAATAAAAGCCATTGATGATTTAGTTAAAAGTTTTGATGATATAGATACCAGCCGTTAAACAAAAACTACTATAATAAATTTATTATCAATTATGTACTATATATCCTGAACAATCTTTAGAAGCAATAATTGCCTTGATATATTTTTGATTAATCTTATGAAGAAGATTGTATTGTTTATTTCATAAACAATTAAAATTTTTAAATTAATCTTTAAAATACCGGTTATAAAATAAGATAAAATCAATCCTTTTTAATAGAGAGAAGTGAAGTTATAAATTATAATAGTTTGAGAAGTAAATTTTATATTAAAATTATTTCTTTAGATTTTCGCTTGATCTATTATATGGACGAAGCAGTGGAAATAGAATTACATCCCGAATAGATTGGCTGTTCGTAAAAAGCATAACCATACGGTCAATGCCAAGACCCAATCCAGCACATGGAGGCAATCCATGCTCTAATGCAGTAATATAATCTTTATCGTAGAACATTGCTTCATCATCACCTAACATGTTTTTTATATGAGCTTGCTTAAGAAGACGTTTTTCTTGATCCTCTGGGTCATTGAGTTCTGAAAAACCATTACCGATTTCACGACCACAAATAAACAATTCAAAACGATCAGTGATGTCTGGGTGAATATCATTGCAACGTGCTAATGGAGATACTTCTGCGGGATATTCTGTGATAAAAGTCGGTTGAATTAGAAATTCTGCTACTGTTCTTTCAAAAATTTCTGTGACTAAACGACCAAGGCCCCAATTTTTCTCAATGGGTATATTGAAAGAATTGGCGATTTTTAATGAGTCATTAAAATTATTGAGCGCTAAAATATTAATTTGTGGATGACGCCTTGCGATCGCTTCTTTCATTGTAAGCTCTTCAAAAGTTTTCTCAAAGTTAAAATAATATTGACCATATGGTACAATAATATTACCTAAAATCTCCTTTGCTAGCGTGTAAAATAAAGTTTGGATTAATTTCATTAAATCTTTATAGTCACAATATGCCGCGTATATCTCCATCATAGTAAACTCTGGATTATGTCGTGTAGATACACCTTCATTACGAAAATTTCTATTAATTTCAAATATACGTTCAAACCCTCCTACCAAAAGACGCTTAAGATATAGTTCTGGCGCAATTCGTAAATACATATCAATATTAAAAGCATTATGGTGAGTGATAAATGGACGAGCAGATGCTCCTCCTGGAATAACTTGCATCATTGGAGTTTCCACTTCTAAAAAATCACGCTCTACCATAAATTTTCGTATACTAGCTATCAGTTGTGATCGAATTTGAAAGATCTTGCGCGAGCCTGGATTAGTAATAAGATCTAGATAACGTTGCCTGTAACAAGTTTCTTGATCAACAAGTCCGTGAAATTTATTTGGTAATGGACGCAAAGATTTAGTTAATAGACGCAACGCACTACAGTGAATTGAAAGTTCACAAGTTTTTGTTTTAAATAATTTTCCCTGTACACCAATAATATCACCTAGATCCCATGTTTTAAAATTTTCCTGATGCGAGTCTTCTGATAAGATATTATGAGAAATATATAGCTGAATACGACCACCTGTATCTTGTAACGTTATAAAAGACGCTTTTCCCATGACCCGTCGCGTTATAATGCGACCAGCAACCATTACAATTAAGTTCAGTGATTCTAGTTCTTTTGCATCCACTTGATCATATTGTCTATGAAGCTGATCAGAAATATGCTTTTGGCGAAAATTATTAGGAAATGCCTGACCTACTGTACGTATAGCAGCCAGCTTTGCACGTCGTTGTTGTATTTCTTTATTTTGATGCAGCTCTTTTTCATTAGTTTGTGACTTTTTTTGTAGCATGTATTCTCCTAATTATAAACCCGCTTTTAAACTGGCCTCAATAAAAAAATCAATATTACCGTCTAGAACCTCCTGAATATTTCGTGTTTCTATATTAGTTCGTAAATCTTTGATACGTGCATCATCTAGAATATAAGAACGAATTTGACTACCCCAGGTAATGTTGGATTTGTTTTCTTCCATCGTTTTTTGATTTATTTTTTTCTGTTGCATGGTGTATTCATATAGTTTTGCTCGTAGCTGCTGAAATGCTTGATCTTTGTTTTTATGTTGCGAACGATCACTTTGACACTGCACAACAATATTGGTTGGTAAATGAGTAATCCGAACTGCTGATTCAGTTTTGTTAACATGCTGACCACCTGCACCAGAAGCGCGATATACATCTATACGCAAATCTGCAGGATTAATTATTAAATTAATTTTGTCGTCAACTTCTGGATAAATAAATACAGAACTAAATGATGTATGACGTCGCCCGCCAGAGTCAAAAGGACTTTTTCGAACCAGTCGATGAATACCAGTTTCAGTCCGACACCATCCATATGCATAATTTCCGCTAATCTTAATTGTTGCAGATTTAGTACCAGCGATATCACCATAAGATTCTTCTATTATTTCAGTTTTAAAACCTTTTATTTCCGCCCAGCGTAAATACATGCGAAGTAGCATTTTAGCCCAATCTTGCGCCTCAGTACCTCCAGATCCAGCTTGAATATCCATATAGCAGTCAGAATTGATATGTTCTCCTTGAAACATTTCTTGAAATTCTAGTTCATTAATTTTTTTTTCTAGAGCTTGGAGTTTAATTAAAATTTCTTCATGTATTGCTTCATCAAATATTTCTATTGCTAACTCACATAAGCTAGAAACCTCTTCTAATTCTTTTTGCATATGATGTAGTGATTTAATAATTTCTTCTAATATAGAGCGTTCTTTGCCGAGCGCTTGAGCACGATTAGGTTTACTCCAAAGGTTGGACTTTTCTAATTCTTGGTGTATCTCTTGAAGACGTTCTATTTTGACGTTATAACATGAGATGTTTTTTAATACGGCGTAACGCTGAACAAGGTCCTGCATGCGATGATTAACTAGATTAAAATCAAACATAATATTAAAATCTTATTAGATAAGTAAATATTTCTAAAATTATGCTCTTTTTAATAAAAGTACGCATAATTTTAAATATATACACATTATTAGCATAATATTAAATATATACATATTAATATTTTACTAATATCAATTAAAATTACCAATATGATTGGTATATTTATTTATGGTGTAAATTTAAAAAACCTCTATTCAGAGAGCATGCTTCCATTAAGCGTTGCTTTAAATATATTATATCTGTAGGTGACTTAGACAAGTCATCATTTATAATACCATGAACAATAACTAAGATAAATTATGATATGATAAACAAAATTATATCACTTCAGTAGTTAATCACTGACTGAGGTAATGCGTTTAATAGAATTTTTATTGTAAGTATTATAATTGTTGCTATCATATTTGATAAAAATAGTTTTCATAAGACAAAATAACTAGATTTAACATTTAGGTTATTATTTAAAAATATCATCATTAATTACCAATGCAGTGCTTCTTAGCAAATTTTGTTTTTGATAATATTTTTTTTATAAAAGACGTTCAATAATTAGAAAAATAATAAGCACTAAATAATAAAATTATTTATAAAATATAAATTGTCTTTTATTACTAGTTAGAATGTATCTTGTGTATAAAATTCTTGTAAGATATTTTTGATATACAAACTATATAACAATCAGTACATTATAAGACATGAATATAGATGTGCGATTTATTTTTATAAATACACCAAAAACAATAAGTTGTCTATGATGTAAATCATCACACATCACCTTTTCTGTAATAGCTAGCTATCTATAAAACAGATGTGATTTCTAAGAAAATGAAAATCTAAACAAGTTATCATAGAGTTTATTTCTACACTTTTGTATAAATAGGAAATTACCACGTTTAGGTGTTGTATATTAATAAAGATTTCTGATAGTGTGCATTACACTATCAGAAATCTTTTGTAATTAAACACAATCCTCTTTTAATAGAGGCACTGTGTTATATATTTTTATATGCTGTGTTTATTATATGTATTATATGTATATGTTGCATATATAGTTAAAGTCAGTCATTAATGAAATTTTCATATTAAAATAAAGGGTTATCTCTATCAAAAATTGATTAATCTAAAATATTTCGCTCTAAATATCTTAGTAAGTTTATTCATGGATATAAATTTTGTTATGGAGAATAAATAATATGCGTCATCCACTTGTTATTGGCAATTGGAAACTCAATGGAAGCAAAAAATTTATAGATAAATTTATTATTGGTCTATGTCATAAGCTTGATGAAATAGAAGGCTGTACAGTGGTGATTGCGCCCCCAGTGGTATACCTTGATCAGGCTAAACAAGCGATGTGTAATAGTAAATTATTGCTCGGAGCTCAGAATGTTGACATTAATTGCTCAGGGGCTTTCACTGGTGAAATCTCTGCTAGTATGTTGAAAGATATTGGCGCACAATATATTATTATTGGTCATTCTGAGCGTCGGTCTTTACATTCAGAAGATGATCAAGTTGTTGCAAAGAAATTTTTTGCACTAAAAAATACAGATCTTATTCCAGTACTATGTATTGGTGAAACGGCTGCTGAAAAAATAGCAGGTCAAACTAAAACAATATGTGCCCGTCAGATTGATGTTATTCTGCAACTACAGGGAGCAGAAGTATTTCAAAATACAGTTATTGCGTACGAACCAATTTGGGCTATTGGAACAGGATGCGCCGCCACTGCGGAACAAATTCAAACTATACATAAATTTATCCGTGATCATATTGCACAAAAAGATTCTAAGATAGCTGATCAGCTAATTATACAATATGGTGGTTCTGTAACAAAAAATAATGCAGCTGAAATATTTTCTCAACCTGATATTGACGGAGTTTTAGTGGGTGGTGCTTCTTTAATACTCGATTCTTTTATAGAGATTATTAAATCAGCTTCTACAAGACAACATAAGATTTAGAATCTATTCTTGAATAAAAAAAATAAAACAATATTTTATATATTTTTAATTTGATCTTTTTTAAAATCCTAATTTTTGACTAATGAATAATCTTAAGATTATTCATTATATTTAATTACTGAATATGAAAATGTATTCAGATATTTATCTGATAAGTTCTAAAATCTTTTAAATTGAGATGAGTGTCCTGAAAACTTTTACTTTTCTTTTAATTTTAATCTGTTATTTGAGTTTATCTTAAACATATGTAAATAGCGCTGACCTGTATTATATAGAAGAATTCTATAAGAATATAGCTCTTATAGAAGATCATATGTAGTTATATCTATTCTTATAACTTCAATGATTTTTATAGATAGTGATTATTGAAGATGATAAATAGATAGTATTCAATATATTTACTATTTTAAGAGGCATGTGAGATAATAATTTATAATTATAACTCATTAGATCTATCAATTCAATCTTTTGTACAGAATTTAAAGATCCATTTTTTTCTCAAATTCACATAAATCTTTTATTTTGCATAAAAAACATTTAGGTTTACGTGCTAAGCATGTATAACGACCGTGTAAGATAAACCAATAATGACAATGTATTTGAAGCTTTTTAGGTACAAATTTTAATAGATTATTTTCCACTGCCTTAACATTTGGACCTACTGCAAAATTAGTTCGGTTACAGACACGAAAAACATGCCTATCAACAGCAATCGTTGGAAAACCAAAAGCGGTATTTAGAACTAAGTTAGCAGTTTTTCGACCAACACCAGGTAAAGATTCTAGCGCCTCCCTGTTATTCGGAATGTTCCCATTATAATCTTCCACTAACATACGACAGAGATTTATAATATTCTTAGCCTTAGTTCTCCACAAGCCTATAGTTCGTATGTGCTCCCTTATTTTATCTACGCCAAGTTCTAACATCGATGAAGCAGTATTTGCAATTGGATATAACTTCTTAGTAATTTTATTAACGCTAATATCAGTTGTTTGCGCAGAAAGTAAAGTAGCAATTAATAGCTCAAAATGAGAGGTATAATTTAATTCTGTTATAGGTTTTAGCGTATTTTCCTGTAATCGCGTTAGAATTTTTTTACGTTTTGCATTATTCAAGTTACACCTCTTACACTGTGATATAAAGATAACAAAATTTTTCTATGTTAAATGTTTCTGTGATGTGTGAATTTTTTTCTCAATAAAATATTTCAAGGCCAAACTTAATCCTAAACCAATAAAGGCACCGGGTGGTAAAATTGCTAATAATAGAGGCCAGTCAAAATGTATGACCTCTATTTTAATTGATTTAGCCCATAAACCTAATAAATGGTCCGCGCCATTAAAAATAGTTCCATTTCCAATAATTTCCCGCATTGATCCTAAGAATAGCATTACGCTAGTAGCACCTAGGCCAATTACTATCCCATCTAATGCTGACAAAAAGACATTATTTTTTGACGCTATCACTTCTGCGCGACCAACTACTATACAGTTAGTGACAATAAGCGGAATAAAAATACCTAATGATTGATATAAATTGTAAGCGTAAGCATTTATGAGCATTTCCATACAGCTTACCACTGCTGCAATAATTATTACATAAATTGGAATGCGAATTTCATAAGGAATCCAATGTCGTGAGAGAGAAATAGTGCTATTAGTAAGAAATAATACTATTGTGGTTGCTGCACCAAGACCAAGTGCATTAGTAGCATTAGAGGTAACGGCTAGTAATGGGCAGAGCCCCAATAGCTGAACTAGTGCTGAATTATTCTTCCATAATCCGTCTTTTATGATGTTACTTGCTTTGTTCATAAATCACTCCAACAAAGATGTATATAAAAGATATTCGAATGATTTTTTAATAAATCAAAATAGGATCTTAACATCTATAGTGATATCGTTATCATTTTTTATTTCGCAGAAAATCTTCTTTAATGCTTGGCAATAAGGTATCAGTAAATATTCTAAAAAAAATTCTTATACTGCATATTTTAAGCCTTTACAGAATCATATTAATACTAAAAAAATAAATATAATTATTTAACAAAAGTTGCGTAAAAATATAATACATAAAGTTAGACTTATATGCCTAATAAAATATTTAATGATACTATTAATTTTCAGAATTAAAGAGTAGATAACGGATTTGGAATATTTTGAGGATACACATTACTTTATTTACTATAGTAAATCTTAAAGATAAAGATTTTTGTGTATTGATTTAAACTTGATGATTTAACAAAAATGCACAGTACTAAGGCAAATCAGACTCAGAACTCTAAAATTAACAATTGCTTGCATGAAAATAATCAGATAGAAATAAGTCATAATAATTTTTGATCTTTTGTTAATTTTATTTTAAAATAACAAATATATCTTCAATGTACGTAACACTTGAGTTGTGTAGATGGAATGTATAGTTGAACTGATAGAGGCGTTACATTTAATACTGAAATAAATTAAACTCAGTACCTTTAGAGGCATTCTATCATTAAAATTATAAAAGATAACTTGATTAGCTGCAACTCACAATGTCTTACAACCATAACAATCAACTTAATCAAGTTAATTCTCATTTCCGTTTTGTTATAGATAGGTTTTATTATAAAGCGCATGTTAAATCAAATATTGCATATATACTTACAGTGGAGATTTGAGATAGATAGAAGAGTTTTTGAAGTAGCATAAAATATATATACACTCTTTAAATCAGATAACTAATTAAGATATCTATGTTTTTTATTTTTAATTTTGA
Source organism: Candidatus Erwinia haradaeae (assembly GCF_900698885.1). GTDB lineage: Bacteria > Pseudomonadota > Gammaproteobacteria > Enterobacterales > Enterobacteriaceae > Erwinia_E > Erwinia_E haradaeae_H. The sequence goes on along the minus strand of NZ_LR217705.1, from coordinate 615,596 downwards.
ACTATAAACTATAATATATAAATAAATTTTAGAAGTATGATGATGGAACTTTTAAGAGTTTCAGTTAAAATAGATTCATATTTTTACATGAACCGAAATATATTCCATGAAGTTTAAGAAACTTTATGTTTAAATTAAATGTATTATATAGTATTATAATATAATTTTATTTTACTCGTGAAACATATTCACCTGATCGAGTGTCTATTTTAATAATTTCGCCAATTTTAATAAATAGTGGTACTTTTACTATAGCGCCGGTAGAAAGAAGAGCCGATTTAGTACTTGTACTGGTAGTATTGCCTTTTAAACCTGGGTTTGTGTCAATAATTTTCAGTTCTACGAAATTTGGTGGCAAAACTTGTATAGGTCTATTATTCCATAAAGTTATAATACATTCAGCATTACGGAATAACCATTTAGCTGTATTGCCTACAATAGTCGCTTTAATTTCATGCTGTTCAAAGTTTTTTGGATGAATAAAATAAAAAAATACACCATCATTATATAGATAATGTAAGCTTGTATCTTGTATATCTGCTCTACAGAGAGTCTCCGTAACTTTAAATGTTTTTTCTAGTCGCCCCCCTGTTAATAACCGGCGCATTTTAATTCGTGCAAAAGCTTGTCCTTTTCCTGGTTTAACAAACTCACTAGATTCAATAGAATATGGTTCACCGTCAAATATAATTTTTAAGCCAGGGCGAAAATTATTAACAGAATAAGTGGGCATAACTGGTCCTCTATAATTAATAATTAGCATTAAGCTGAATTATTTTAATGTATCATAAAATATGAAACCATTCTTACATACTCAGACTCCTATTCAAGAAGATTGGATATCTCAACTCACTAATGTCATCACTGATTTTAATGAGTTATTAGAATTATTAGGATTATCTCATCATTCTGATTTCGTGGCGCAGAAAACTGTAAAAGATGCTTTCTCTTTACGAGTTCCACGTTCTTTTGTCGAGAGAATGCATAAAGGAAATCCTAAAGATCCTTTACTTTTACAAGTGGCCACCTCAGAAAACGAGTTGATTAGCACATTTGGTTATAATGTTGATCCATTAAGTGAGAGAAGCTATATGTTCTCTGGCGTATTGCATAAATATCATAATCGTGCATTATTTTTAGTAAAAGGTCACTGCGCGGTACATTGTCGTTATTGTTTTCGACGTTACTTTCCTTATAAAGAGCATAAGGGGAATAAGGTTAATTGGCAAAAATCTTTGCAGTATATCCAAAAACAAAATGATCTAGATGAGATTATTTTGTCTGGAGGTGATCCGTTGATAGCAACAGATGATGAATTAAGCTGGCTTTTTACGCAACTTGAAAAAGTTCCACATCTAAAGCGTATACGAATACATACTCGTCTTATAGTGATTATCCCCCAACGTATTACCGCAGCATTTTGCCGGCGTATAGAAAAATCACGGCTAAAAGTATTAATAGTGACCCATATTAATCACAAGCAAGAGATTAATGATCAGCTTTCCCATGGTATCTTGATGTTGACACGCTCAGGTGTAACTTGCCTTAATCAAAGCGTTCTTTTGCGTAATGTTAACGATAATGCAGTTACACTGGCAGCCTTAAGTAATGCGCTTTTTGATGCGGGCATTCTTCCATATTATTTACACCTTTTAGATAAAGTACAGGGTTCGGCGCATTTTTATGTGAGCGATGATCGTGCGCGTATAATTTTTCGTGATTTTATAACGAGAGTTTCAGGTTATATGGTTCCAAAATTAGTGCGAGAAATTCCTGGGAAATTAAGCAAAATACCAATAGATTTAAATATGCATCAAGGTAAAAAAAATATCATCAGCATTTAGAAAGAAGATTTATAATCTGTTATGTATGAATCTTTCATATCTCAAGAATTATCTAACTTATATATTATCAATTGAATTAATAATAAGCATTATAGTACATTACTAGTAACGATATTATATGATAAAATTTTAAGAGGGAAAGATATGTGGCATCTATCTGATAGATATGTGATAAATAAAAAATCTTTACTTAAATATCGATCAAATATTTTATGTAAACATCTCACGATACTATGAGTAGTAACGAAAGTAAAGAATATAGTTTTAATAAAATATTTATAGATACCATAAAAGATAATTAGAAAAGTAATTAATATTACCTAATATTTATATATTAGATGTTCTTTTATATTTTTTCATAAAAATCATAGAAAAATTATATACCTAATTATATATATTTTAAAGTTTATTTATGTATTAGTTGCTATCGCAGATATTGACTGATCTAAAAAATTAAAATGAATACCTGATAAAATTATCACTTATTTGATAAAATCAACTAATATTTATAATATAAATCTTTTATCTCTCAAGAAAACTATGTAATTTTAATAAATACAATCATATAGCATATATAAATTTTATTTTAGATATAAACATAAGGAATTAGGAAGACTATATCTTTGATATCAAGCAATATATTATGTATGATCATTTATCAAAATTTAATTATTAGATTAACATAACATGTAATTTTATTACAAAATAATCTGTTATATAGTAGTTTTATATCTAAAAACTACTATATAAGATGCTATCTTTTGATTAAACATATTCAAATTATGAAATAGAAACTAACTAATAAATTATAAAAATACTTTAAGAATAGCTAAAAACTAACTAGATATAGATTTTTACTGTCGTAAGCCATAAGATATGGATCAATTCATATATAGAAAAAATCTTTATTAAATAACAATATATTGCATGTTTCACTAAATCACATAAAAACCTTTTATACTATACGACCGCAGCAGTTTTTATATTTTTTTTCTGAGCCACATGGACAAAAATGGTTACGTCCGATTAGGTATCGAGTCTGCTTTGCAGACGGAGATTGTTCTACTACAGTATCAACATGCACCTGATGGTCAAACTTTTGCTCTGGTTTCATTTTGAATGTTTTTTGAACATAAAACTCAGTTTTTTTATCTCCATATTCTTGCAAAATGTATAGTTGATCAACTTTATTAAGAGTTTTAACAGCTTCATGTTTAAGTAATTCTAGCATTTGAGAAAACATCATGAAAGATTCTCGTTTATATTCTTGTTTTGGATCTTTTTGAGCGTAACCACGTAGATGAATGCCTTGCCGTAAGCGGTCCATTGCAGAAAGATGTTCTGTCCATAATGTATCTATTGTTTGCAACATTATGTTTTTTTCTAAATTACAGATCACTTCAGAATTTACTCGATCTCTTTTTTGCTGATATTGGGATTTTGCTGTATCTATTATGCGCTGATAAAGTGCCTCATCCTCTATATCTGGCATTTCAATCAGCCACTGACTAATAGGAACGGTGAGCTCAAAATTTTTTTTAAAATATATCTGTAGACCAGAAATATCCCAAGTCTCTTCGAGAGATTGTTGTGGAATATGACGATTAATGATAATTCTGTAAACATCTTCCTGCATATTAGAAATAATATCTGAGATTTCAGATGCATCTAGTAATTTATTACGTTGGGTGTAGATTGCGTGCCTTTGATCATTAGCTACATCGTCATATTCTAATAATTGCTTTCGTATATCAAAGTTACGACTTTCTACTTTGCGTTGTGCATTAGCAATGGCTTGTGTTACCCACGGATGCTGGATCGCTTCACCTGGTTTCATGCCTAACTTTCGCATCAAATGGATCATGCGATCTGATGTAAAAATTCGCATCAGTGTATCTTCCATAGATAGATAAAAGCGAGAGGAACCAGGATCACCTTGGCGTCCTGAACGACCTCTAAGTTGATTATCAATTCTGCGGGATTCGTGACGCTCCGTTCCAATAATATGTAAACCACCTGATGTTAACACTAGATTATGACGATCTTTCCATTCTTTTTTAATCTGTTGAATCTGCTTAGAATCCTTTTCTAAGGGAGTAGAAAGTTCAGTATACCATTTTCCACCAAGTGAAATATCTGTTCCACGTCCAGCCATATTAGTAGCAATTGTTACAGATCCTGCTTGGCCTGCTTGTGATATAATAGCAGCCTCATGAGCATGAAACTTTGCATTTAATACAGTGTGTTCGATCCCAGCACTAGTTAATGCATGAGAGACCATTTCAGATTTTTCAATGGAAATAGTTCCTACTAGCACTGGCTGACCATTAGCTTTACGTTTATGGATATCGTCAATAATTGCTTTAATTTTTTCTTTCTCGGTCATATAGACAAGATCAGGTAAATCTTGACGAATCATGGGGCGATTGGTTGGTATAACAATAGTATCTAAATTATAAATAGATTGAAATTCAAAAGCTTCAGTGTCAGCTGTTCCAGTCATTCCAGATAATTTCTCATATAATCGAAAATAATTTTGAAAAGTGATAGATGCTAATGTTTGGTTTTCATTCTGAATAACTACGCCCTCTTTGGCTTCAATGGCTTGGTGCAAACCATCTGACCATCGACGTCCTTGCATAGTCCGTCCAGTATGTTCATCCACAATAAGTACTTCACTGTTTTTAACAATATAGTCAACATTACAAATAAATAAACAATGAGCACGTAAAGCAGCAATAACATGATGCATGATAATTATATTGCTTTGTGAATAAAGAGAATCACCATATGCTAGTATTCCTGCAGTAATAAGTAATTCTTCTACGATTATAAGTCCACGCTCAGTCAGATGTACCTGACGAGATTTTTCATCTACAAAGAAATGACCGGATCCCTGAAATTTTTCAGAATCTTCTTTATCCTGACGGATAAGATGTGGGATTATTTTATTAATTTTGATATATAAGTCAGAGTTGTCTTCAGTGGGGCCAGAAATAATAAGAGGAGTGCGTGCCTCATCAATAAGAATAGAATCCACTTCATCCACAAGAGCATAATGCAACTTACGTTGCACACGATCGCCTACATCAAAAACCATATTATCTCGTAAATAATCGAATCCATACTCATGATTAGTTCCATAAGTGATATCAGCTGCATAAGCTGCACACTTGGATGAATGAGGCATACCCGGTAGATTAATTCCTACACTAAGATCAAGAAATTCAAATGTGAGCTTATTATGTTCTGCATCCCTCTTTGCCAAATAATCATTTACTGTAACTATATGTACTCCATATCCGGATAAGGCGTTTAAGTAAGCAGGTAGTGTAGCCGTTAATGTTTTTCCTTCACCGGTTCTCATTTCAGCAATACATCGATTATTTAGCACTATTCCACCAAGCAATTGAACATCAAAATGCCGAAGACCACAAACACGTTTACTTGCTTCACGCACAGTAGCGAAGGATTCCGGTAGAAGACTATGTAATGCCTCACCAGCCTTAATTCTTTCACGAAATTCAGCTGTTTTTTTTCTGAGTTGTCTATCAGTTAACTTAATAAAATCCGGCTCCATTTGATTAATTCGATCTACGATTTTATACATACGTCGTAAGGTACGATCATTACTACTACCAAAAAATTTAGTTAAGAGTTTGCTAAACATAATGAATAAGCTCTCAAAGTGTCTTTTCAAGACAATACGTGACTAATATTTTATTTTAATATATCGGTATACGTATTAAGGAGATATAGTTTTAGGATTGGTAAAAGAAAATACTAGTACATTGAGTTAATTACAGGTGTATATACTATATATCAAATATATATTTCAGTTTATCACAGTAATATATAATGTACTTAATTTACACCAAGAATTCTGAGCCATAATTTTTACGACTCTTCTAAAGAAGAAAATTAAAATCATTCTAAAATGTAGAAAATATAATAAAAATATAGATTATTACATGCTAAATATATTATATAATACTCATATATCTTAGTACGATAAATATCGTACAATTTAAGAGCGTTACACATATAAATCTTTAAAGCATATCTTAAACTTATTATTTTTTTTGGAGTTTATTCATGCGCGATCACCAGCCGCAGTTAGTGCAAAGTTTTTTAGAGAAAGCTCAAAAAAAAAGCATACTACAATATATTTATCAGCGAAGTACAATCCTAAATGAAGTTCGTCTTTTAGCCTATAAAGTAATACCTGAATCACTGCATCCTTGGTATAATATAGCTAATATACATCAAAATACTTTAATACTGAATGCAGCAAATGCTAATTATTTAATGTGCCTACATTATGAGAAAATTAACTTACTTAAAACACTACAAAAGAAGATATTACCATCATTGAAATTTATTCATATCAAGATCGACCCTGCGATAACAATAGAAGCCACAAAAACTACACAAGATCATCATGATTGATTTTATATAGATTAGGCATAAAAACCATTAAGAAACTTGAGTACGTGGAAATACATATTTCTCTAAATATTTCAGAAAAATACCAGGAAACACTCAAAAATAAATTAGAAAGATTAACTTTGTTATCTATATAAAAAGATATGCTCATTAACAATAACCAAAACTTTTAGAGTATATAAAAAATAGGTGTGGTTATAAAAATGTAATTGGCAATAAATCTGCATGCTCAAAAGTTGCCAGTTCCCATGATTCTTTCTTGGATAACATCGTTTGTAACAGTTTATTATTTAATGAATGCCCTGATTTATAGGCAGTAAAAGCACCTAATATACTATGACCACACATATATAGATCACCTATAGCATCGAGTATTTTATGACGCACAAATTCATCTTTAAAGCGTAAGCCCTCTGTATTTAACACGCGATATTTATCCACTACTATAGCGCAATCAAAGCTTCCCCCGAGACATAGACCTCGGCATTGTAGGTTTTCTATATCATGTATAAACCCAAAAGTACGTGCTCGGCTAATTTGAGATGTAAAAGTTTCAGTAGAAAAATCCATATAATAACGCTGAGTGCTTTCATCAATCGCCGGATGATTAAAATCAATTGTAAAATCTAATGAAAAACCATGATATGGAGAAAATTCTGCCCATTTTTCACCTTCTTGTACTCTTACTGATTGCTTAATACGTACAAATGTTTTGGCACTATTTAATTCTACAATACCAGCATCCATCAGTAAATAGATAAATGGCGCTGCACTGCCATCCATAATTGGAATTTCAGGCGCATTCACCTCTACAATGATGTTATCTACACCTAACCCCGCAAGAGCGGCATTAATATGCTCTACTGTTGAAATCCTAACTTCATGCTCATTAACTAAGCATGTGCATAGCATAGTATCGCGTACTAATTGCGCTTTAGCGGGAATATCCACAGGAGGGTTCAAGTCGGTACGACGATAAATCACTCCAGTATTAGCCAACGCGCAACGCAAGGTCAAAGTAATTCTTTTCCCAGTATGTAAACCAACACCAGTTGTCTGCACAGTACGCTTTAATGTCCGTTGTTTAATCATTTTGTGATCCCAAACATGAGGGGTCTTACCTTAAATACACACTAAATAAAAAAGATACTAATATGTTTTATTTACAAAAGACCAGATCTGACATCTAATTATTCTCATTCTTTTGATTCTTCCTTTTTCGTAGAAATGCTGGGATATCTAGATAGTTAGAGGGTTGATTTAATTTTGCTTCTCGTTCGTGTGTAGTTCTTACAACAGGCTCTGATTCTGGTGTCATCGCAGGTAGTCCGTGTTGTTGATAACGATTATCTCTCATAGGATGATGAGTGGATTGTTTATTAGTAACTGATGTTACATCCTGACATCTGCTCGCACCAATACCGGTAGCTACGACTGTCACGCGTAGTGTATCGTGCATTTCAGGATCTAAAGAGGTGCCGATAACTACTGTAGCGCTATCGGAAGCAAATGCACGAATGGTGTTACCAATAGTTTCAAACTCATCTAAACGAAGATCAAAACCAGCGGTAATATTCACCAGGACACCACGTGCACCAGAAAGATCAATATCCTCGAGTAATGGACTAGAGACCGCCATTTCAGATGCTTCTTCAGCGCGATCTTCACCGCACGCAATACCAGATCCCATCATTGCATAACCCATCTCAGACATTACAGTGCGAACATCAGCAAAATCAACATTAATGAGCCCTGGTCTAGTAATTAATTCGGCAATTCCTTGTACCGACCCCTTTAAGATATCATTAGCTGCGCCAAATGCGTCGAGCAAAGAAACACCGCGACCTAGTACTTTTAATAATTTGTCGTTAGGAATAGTAATTAATGAATCAACATACTTAGATAGTTCAGAAATACCTTGCTCTGCAAATGACATTCGTTTCTTTCCTTCAAAATTAAAGGGTTTTGTCACTACAGAAACAGTTAGGATACCAAATTCTTTAGCCACTTCGGCAACTACTGGCGCTGCGCCAGTACCTGTTCCACCACCCATGCCTGCAGCAATAAAAACCATGTCTGTATCTGTTAATATCTGACGTAATACCTCACGATCTTCTTCTGCAGCATGTCTTCCTATCTCCGGATTTGCACCAGCTCCAAGACCCTTGGTGATGGTATTACCTATTTGGATAGTCTGGCTAATAGTTGTTTTGCGTAATGCTTGTGCATCTGTGTTTACCGCAAAAAACTCAACACCTGCAATATTTTCTCGGATCATATGTTCAACAGCGTTCCCGCCACCTCCGCCCACACCAATGACTTTAATTATAGCGTCATTGGTTAATTCTAAGGGTTCAAACATAATATCGCTCCATTACATGCTATTCTTTTAAGGTTACTAAAAAGATCAAAATAATCCTTATTGAAAAATTAAAATTAAAACTCTTTTTTTAACCATCGATTGATTTTTGTTAGCCAGGTGTTTACTAAAGATCTTTGTTTCATAGATTTTTGATTATTCATTCGATATTCTTTGCCGTAATGCAATAAACCAACTACTGTCGAATAAGATGGTCCTTGTATAGTTTTTATTGAATCAGAAATATAAATCGGATGCCCAATACGCACTGGCGTATGAAATACACGCTGTGCGCATGCTTCTAAACCGTTGATTTGAGATGCTCCACCAGTAAGGACAATACCTGCTGCAAGATGATGCTTTATATTACTTTGAGAGAAACTATTTTGGAATTGTAAAATTTCATCATTGACTAAATTAAGTAATTCTGTATAGCGTAGTTCAACAATTTCCGTAAGCGTTTTAAGTTGAAGATTTTTTGCTAATTGTCCTCCTGCGCTTGGTATTTCAACAGTTTCACCTTCAATATCAAGAGATCCTACTGTGCACCCTTTGCTTAATTTAATATCTTCTGAATCAGCTGGAGGGGTTCCAAAAGCATAAGCGATATCGCTAGTGACAATATTCCCTGCATATGGGATCACTTTACTGTAACGTAAGGCGCCATTGGTATATATAGCTATATCCATCGTTCCACCGCCAATATCTACTACACAAACTCCTAATTCTCTCTCGTCTGTAGTTAATACTGCTAAGCTAGATGCTAGACCAGCAAAAATTAATTGATCCACCTTTAAGCCACAACGGGCAACCACTTTAACAATATTCTTTGCCATGTCATTATGGCATGTAATGAGGTGCACCTTAGCTTTCATGCGTACACCAGACAGGCCAATCGGATTTTTAATTCCATCCTGATAATCAATAGCATATTCTTGTGGAATAACATGAAGGATACGATGTTCATCACGCACACGAACAGATTGGGCAGTATGAACAACAGTATCTACGTCTTCCTGTGTTACCTCTTCCTCAGAAATAGGAACGATTCCTATCTCATTCTGACAGCTAATGTGTTGTCCTGATAAAGCCAGATAAACGGATTCAATCTGACAGTCTGCCATTAATTCAGCTTGATTTATTGCTGTTTTTACACACCGCATTACTAACTCAAGGTTGTTGACACCGCCTTTATCCATGCCACGAGATAAAGATTCCCCGATTCCAATGATATTTATCATACCATCAGGTAGAACTTCCCCTACTATGGTTACAATTTTTGTAGTACCTATCTCTAAACCTACTAACAGTTTTTTATCTATTAATTTGATCATTGTTCTTTAACCTATACATCACTATATGACAAAAACTCTTGAGTGACCTAATCACGAGAACCATGAGGCAATTCACTTCTGGGGAGAATGATAGTACCAGAAATTACATGCGTAACATATTTATGCTCCATGCTTTTCTGCACTACCTGCAATAGATATATTTAAAGACGACACCTCAATATTCTTATAGTTTTACGATATTATTATGTGGAGTGTCTATTTCTAATCAATGATTATGTCATTATGTAGAAAATAATGTTCTATTTCTAAACTATTATGTTTTTATTAAAGATTTCTTTGACTCTACAAGAATAATTAAATTAGAAATCTATACAAAAATTTTTCTGCCCTGTACGTTGCTTGAAATGATAAAGATACTTTAATAAATACTGTTAATTACTCATTTCTTTGGTACACCAAATAAGTGTTACTGCGGTGAATCAATCTACAGTTATAATAGATTTTGACTTAAGTGTATTACTCTTTAATTAAGGTCTAAATATAATAGATCAATTTAGTCTATACATAAAGAATCTACTGAACCTATAAAATACCACTTTTTAGAAAAATTTTGCATTGAGTTCACACAAAACGATAGGTGTTATATTACACAGATTTATTATCAGAAAAGCTTCATGTTTAGATATTTATTTTTATAATACAGAAATAATAAATATGTTATATTTTTAACATCAATTAAGTGTTCACCTTTAATTGGTTAAAAGTTTATTATACAAATTCTTTGTGTACTATTTATGTTATCCTGACCATGATACATAGTATCATTAGGCTTTATGAATGTTTAAAAATTACTCAATTCAATCTGAATGCATATTAATCCATTTTATGGATTAATCTTAAAATTTCATCTATTGTTTTAATTTGCTAAATCCAAGATGCGTCCTACGAGTTCTGAAAAACTTATCCCCGCTTTTTTAGCTGCTATTGGTACTAAACTGTGACTACTCATTCCTGGAGAGGTGTTTACCTCTAGCAAATAAAAACGACCAGCAGAATCTGCCATCACATCAATACGACCACAGCCTACACAGCCAAGCGCATTCCATGCTGCAAGACTCAAAGATTTTAAATCCTCTTCTTTTTTTACACTTAGACCTGATGGACAAAAATATTTAGTATCATTCGCAATATATTTCGCATGATAACTATAAAACTCTCTAGAACATTGAATGCGAATTGATGGTAGAACTGTTGTACCAATCACGCCGATAGTATACTCATTACCACTTAAAAACGTCTCTATTAATATTTCTTGATCATAATGAAAAGCTTTTATTAATGCTGGCTCCAAATCTGACATATAGTTGACACGTGAGACACCTAGACTAGATCCTGCGCGATTAGGTTTTACAAATACAGGTAGCCCCAGATGACTAAGATTTTTTTTTACTTGGTGAGATAAATTTTTATTCATTTGTGACTGATTTAATGAAATAAAAGGGCATGTTGAAAGACCATAACCTTTCCATAGATATTTACTCTGTATTTTATCTATACTTAAGGATGAAGCTAATACCCCACTTCCAGTGTAAGGAATACTAAGATATTCCAATATGGCTTGAATTGTGCCGTCTTCACCACCTCGTCCGTGTAATGCAATAAAAGCTTTAATAAATCCCTCTTGTTTTAATTGAAAAATTGGAAAAGCGCTTGTATCTACAGGGTGAGCATCAAATCCGATGTCTCTTAGACCATTTAAAACCGCCTGCCCTGATAACAGAGAGATCTCTCGCTCCGAAGAGCAACCTCCCATTAAGACTGCTACTTTTCCAACCATCATAATCTCCTTTTTGAATTAATCAAAAACTGACATCTATAATAGCGCTCTAGAAATCTCATAGGCAATAGTGTCTATATTCCCAGCACCTTGTACTAAAATCAGATTGTTTCCCGTTAATCGCGGCAGAAGATTTTCCAGCACTCTATTATGATTAGATATTAAAATTGGATTTAATTTTTTACGGTCACGAATAGCACAGCATAGTGAATTACTATCTGCTCCATTAATTGGAGATTCGCCAGCAGAATACACCTCCAGCATTATCAATTCATCCACCTGAGATAAAACATTAGTAAAATCAAAATGTAAATCACGCGTACGGGTATAACGATGTGGCTGAAAAATCATAATCAATTTTCTATCCGGCCACATAGATCGTATAGTCTTGATAGTAACATCTATTTCTGTTGGATGATGACCGTAATCATCAATAAGTATAACTGTACCAGCACAGCCATTTATTTGATCTAATGGATACTCACCAAGTACATCAAAACGCCGGCTAACCCCTTGAAAATTCTTCAGTCCATCGATAATATCTGTATCAGAAATGCCATCTTCAGTTGCTACTGCTACCGCAGCAGCTGCATTAAGTGAATGATGCACTCCAGGAGTATTTAGGGCAATGTCTATCAAGGGTTTATTCTGACGCGCCAAGGTAAAGTAACCTTTTCCTCTATCACATTGATAGTTTAGAACCTGTACATCAGCATCTTTTCTATATCCGTAGGTTATAATGTTACGTTTTATATATGGTATAATACTACGGACAGCTTTATCATCAATACATAAAATAGCCTTACCGTAAAACGGAAGATTATGTAAAAATTCGATAAAAGTCTGCTTGAGTTTATAAAAATTACCCTGGTAAGTATCTAGATGATCAGCTTCAATATTTGTGATCACAGCTAAGATTGGCTGTAAACAAAGAAATGACGCGTCACTCTCATCTGCTTCAGCCACCAAATAGAAACTTTTTCCAAGACGAGCGTTAGCGCCGATTGTTTTTACTGTTCCTCCGTTAATTAATGTAGGGTCTAAGCCTCCTTCTTCATATATACGGGCAATCATAGCAGTAGTAGTTGTTTTTCCGTGCGTACCTGAAATGATAATTCCATGTCGGAATCGCATTAATTCTGATAGCATTTCTGCCCGTCGAATGACGGGAATATTTGCCTTATGTGCAGATACTACTTCTGGGTTATCTTCTGATATGGCGCTTGATATTACTACTAGATTAGAATTTTTTATATTTTCAGGATCATGATGACAAAAGATTATCACTCCAAGCGTCTTTAGGTATTGCGTAATCGCATTAGGTGTTAATTCCGAACCACTAATTTGATAACCATCTTGTGCTAAAATTGTAGCAATTCCGCCCATCCCAGAACCACCAATACCAACAAAATGAATATTCCGAAAGTAACGCATTTTAGATGTGATATCACGTAGTACACTTACTGGTTTAGTGTTCGTCATTTGTACCTACCAGTCGTCTTTCGTGTTTAGATTTTTAGATAAACATATTTTATATAAACGTGTATAATATATACGTTATACGTGTATATTATATATACTTTAGGATATCAACGTACTGCATTTTTTATTGCAGAGGACACACGCGTGGTTGCATCTAATATAGCTATGGAACGAGATTTCTCAGCCATTATTAAAAGTTTGTCACGATCCCATTCTTCTAAGGTCTGTGACACTATATCAGCAGTAAACTCCTTCTGTTCATAAATAACCGCACCACCAATTCTCGCTAATTGTAATGCATTCCAATATTGCTGACGATCCTTATGCTGAAAGGGTACAAAGATTGCTGGAAGACCCACAGCAGAAATTTCGCTAACAGTCATAGCACCAGATCGACAAATTACTACATCTGCCCAAGAATAGGCGGCTGCTATATCATCAATAAATTCCGATACTATATAAGGTAAACAGTTCAATTTAGCGTAATCTTTGCTCACTATATTTAGAGAGCCCTTCCCCACTTGATGCCATAGCTTAATCTTTTCACCCATCTCCGCTGCTACTTGAGGCATGGTCTGATTGAGTATGCTTGCGCCTTGACTGCCTCCCAGAACTAGTACGCGGATTGAACCTTTACGCCCTGAAAAACGTACGGACGGTTCCGGTAGCGCTAAAAGATCTTCACGTATTGGATTTCCCACAACTTCTGCAGAAGAAAGCGCTCCTGGAAACGCTTGTATAACTTTACTGGCAATCTAGATAACCATTTATTAGTTAACCCCGCAACACCATTTTGTTCATGAAGTATTAGAGGCACACCACAACTCCAGGCTGCTAAAGCACCTGGACCAGATACATAACCTCCCATACCCAATACTACATCTGGTTTCCATGCTTGAATAATTTTTCGTGCTTGATACCAAGCATATAAGATTTTTACTGGCGAGGCTAGTAAGCTTAGAATTCTTTGATTTCGTAGCCCTCTAATTCGGATAAACTTAATATCAATACCATGCTTAGGAACTAAATGTGACTCCATTCTTTCAGCGGTACCTAACCAAAGAATTTTCCATTCTAATTGTATAAGATAATTAGCTACAGCTAAACCTGGAAAAATATGCCCACCGGTACCACCAGCCATTACCATTAGTTTTTTGTTAGTCATTCATTATCCTCGTTTAAATGCCTGAGTTTTTGTTAAACGTATTTCGTAATCGATTCGTAATAAAAACACAATAGCTGTTGACATAATTAGCAGGCTTGACCCGCCATAACTAATCAATGGTAGCGTTAAACCCTTGGTTGGTAATATACCAGCTGTAGCTCCAACATTCACTAGCGTTTGAAAACTAAACCAGATACCAATCGCACATGCAAGAAAACCAGAAAAACATTGATTAACTTTTAATGCGTCGCGGCCAATCAGCATTGCACGAAATGAGACAAAAAATAGCATAATTAATCCAGCAAAAACGCCAATATAACCTAATTCTTCACCAATAATTGAAAATATAAAATCTGTATGAGCTTCCGGGAGATATTCTAATTTTTGTATTGAGTTACCCAACCCCTGCCCTAATAATTCACCTCGGCCGAATGCCATTAAAGATTGAGTAAGTTGATAACCACTTCCAAACGGATCACCCCATGGGTTCCAAACAGAAATTATTCGTCGTATTCGGTATGGTTCCGTCAAAATTAAAATACTAATAGCAGTAATACCAGAACTGATGATCGCTAAAAATTGCCATACTTTTGCACCCCCTAAAAATAATATAGAAAGTGTAGTCACAAAGAGAACTACTACAGTTCCTAAATCTGGTTGCGCCAATAGTAACACTGCCAATATTAGCATAACACCCATAGGTTTAAAAAACCCCCAAAAATGATTCCGGACTTCATGAGATTTTCGTGCTAGATAGTTAGATAAATAACAGAATAATGATAATTTAGATAATTCTGCAGGTTGCATACTAACAGGTCCCAGTGAAAGCCAGCGAATTGCACCATTAACTGAATTACCTGTTACTAGAACTAAAAGTAGTAGTATGATTGCTGTGAGTAACATAATGCTACTAGATCGTTGCCAGAAACTCATAGGAATACATAACGTAATTCTAGAAAACCCAAGAGATAACAATAAATACAATGCATCACGTTTAGCAAAAAGCAGTGGATCTTCTACTAGGCGCTGACTGATTGACATTGAGGCTGATGTTACCATTATTAAACCTATAACTGTTAAACCAAGTGTTAACCATAATAAGGTGCGGTCATATAGTAATAGTATATTCATTTTATAATTCCTGAGGCTTATTATCCAAGTTGTGCATAAAAAAAATTATAAAACGAA
Organism: Candidatus Erwinia haradaeae; assembly: GCF_900698885.1. Lineage (GTDB taxonomy): Bacteria > Pseudomonadota > Gammaproteobacteria > Enterobacterales > Enterobacteriaceae > Erwinia_E > Erwinia_E haradaeae_H. The sequence continues at coordinate 599,980 of NZ_LR217705.1, read as the reverse complement.
GTAATCTAATACGCGCTATAGGCATTAGCCAACCTCTTGTGCTATTTTAGTAAATAAGGCGCCACGTTCTTCAAAATTAGTAAATTGATCTAGGCTAGAACAGGCTGGTGCTAAAAGTACTATATCTCCAGGCTGTACTTTAGAGGCGATTTCGATCATAGCCTCAGTCATAGTTTCAGTCTGCACTGTAATTTCTGGGCGTAATTGCGCTAATTTAGCCCTATCACGGCCAAAACAATAGAGATGAAGATTTTTTTTCTGAAGGGGTTTGATTAGTGGTTTTAAATTAGATGACTTGCTGTCTCCGCCTAGTAATAACCACAAGTTCCCATCAGGTTCTACGCTATTTAGCGCTGCAGAAGTACTTCCGACATTGGTAGACTTAGAGTCATTAATCCATTGGACACCATTTTTTTGATGTATGATCTGAAAGCGATGCTCTAGACCTTTGAAGCTAGTAAGTGAAGATAAGCTGATATTTCTAGGGATATTCAACGCATCTGCTAAAGCTAGCGTAGCTAGCGCATTAGTAAAATTATGCTTACCAATGATACGCATCTCATTAATATTCAATACACTTTCCCCTAACGCATGCAACCAAGTGCTATTATTCTGAGTCTTAAAATGATAATCGCCAGTATTTTTACCAAAACTACGATAACATGAATGAGAATGATTTACTGGTATAGTTTTTTCGTCATCAGCATTCATCAGGCAAAGCGAAGCATTTTTATAAATACGCAGTTTAGCAGAATGATATTGCTGCATACCAAGTGGATATCGATCCATATGATCTTCGGTTACATTTAAAATAGTTGCTGCTACTGCTTGCAAACTGTAGGTTCTTTCAAGTTGAAAACTGGATAATTCTAAAATATATAATTGTGCGGGTTTTTTTAGCAACCCAAGAACAGGAACACCAATGTTACCACCTATTCCAACTATCCATCCCATAGATTGAGCGATTTTGCCTACCCAAGATGTAACAGTGCTTTTACCATTAGATCCGGTAATAGCAACAATTGGAATATGTGTTTCACGACAAAACAGCTCAATATCACTAATAATTTTAATTCCTGCTCGCTCGGCTGCTATAATAGATGGCTTAAGAGGAGAAACGCCAGGACTAATGATAATTAAATCAGCATTTAGTAACCAAACATTATTGATTTCACCCAGACAATATTCAATATTTTTTGGTAAGAGATTTAATAATGGGGGATTTATGCGTGTGTCTATTACACGCGGTATTACGCCGCGTGTCAGGAAAAAATCTACACATGCACTACCTGTAAAACCAAGGCCAATAATAACGACTTTCATGCCTGTATAATTATTTAAGCTCATCGTATCTTAAGGGTAACTAAACTAATCAGTAGTAGAATGAGTGAAATAATCCAACACCGAACAATAATACGGGGCTCTGGGTAGCCATTTAACTCATAATGATGATGTATAGGGGCCATGCGAAAAATACGTTGCCCGCACCATTTAAAGTATCCAATCTGTAGTATCACCGATATTGTTTCTATCAAAAAGACTCCGCCCATTATAAGAAGTAGAAACTCCTGGCGCAATAATATTGCTATAACACCAAGCGAGGAACCTAAGGCAAGAGAGCCAATATCACCCATAAATATTTGCGCAGGGTAGGTATTAAACCATAAAAAACCTAAGCCAGATCCAAAAATTGCAGCACAGATAATAGCTAACTCACTAGTATGTGCTATATAAGGAATATGTAGGTAGGCAGCACATTTTACCGTCCCTGTCGCAAAAGCTATTATAGCTAATCCTATGGCAATAAATACAGTAGGAACAATTGCTAAACCATCTAACCCATCAGTAATGTTAACCGCATTACTAGTGCCTACGATAACAATATATGTTATTAAAAGATAGAATATACCTAGTTGTGGTATAATACTTTTAATAAATGGTAAAATTAAAAAAGTAGTGTATGTTTCTCTGCCTATGATATACATCCCTATACCAACTAATAAGGCGATAGCCGATTGCCAAATGTATTTCCAGCGCGCGGGCAATCCTACAGTGTTTTTATGTACTATTTTTTTATAATCATCCACAAAACCAATAATACCATAACTTACCAAAACAAACATTACAAACCAGATATATATATTACATAGATCAGCCCAAAAAAATACTGACATGATAATAGCTACTAAGATTATAATACCACCCATTGTTGGTGTACCACTTTTATTAAAATGGCTCTTTGGGCCATCCATACGTACAATTTGACGGCATGATAGTTTGTTAAGACAAATAATCATACGCCGACCAATCAACAAAGATACGCAAAGGGAAGTAAAAAAACTGCAAATAAAACGAAAAATTACATCAGAAATAACATCAAAACCAGAATAAAATATAACTAAATATTCTTTTAGAAAGACTAACATACACCTTTCTCCTGTAAAATATTTACTATTTTTTCCATGCATGAACTACGCGAACCTTTTACTAATAACGTAATACATTGATGTTGCATCAGCAATTCATATGCCCTGTTTCCTAGTTCTGCATGCTCTTTAAAGCATTCGCCTACAGCGCTTTTACGCGCGATAAGCATTCCTAATGATCCTATACTTAATACTTTATTAATGCCTAAGCTATGAATCAACTCACCTATTTGAGAATGATATTTAATTGCATATTTTCCCATTTCTGCCATATCACCAACGATCATAACGCGATAACCAGGTCTTGCGGATAAGACTTTTATAGCAGCAATCATAGAGCCCATATTAGAATTATAACTATCATCTATTAGTAACTTATTTTTGGTAAAATATATTGAAAATAAGCGCCCTGATATTGCTTTCATATGACATAAGCCCTTTGGTATTGCATGTAATGGTGCGCCAATAGAAAGCGCTAATGCGCTAGCTGCAAGCGCATTAGCAATTTGATGATCTCCATGCAATGGCAGGGAAATCGCTATAGAGCCTTGAGGAGAATGTAATTTAAATAAAGTACCAGATGTATTATAAGAAATGTCAGATGCATAAAAATCACTTTTTCTCTTTTTATGTATTGAAAAGCGCCAAAGCGCTCTTCCTTGAATGGCATGTCTCCAATGCACTAAATCATGACTATCATTATTAATAATAGCAGTGCCATTTATTGGTAAATGGTTTAAAATCTCTCCTTTAGCTTTAGCTAAACCAGATAGAGAACCAAAACCTTCTAAATGGGCCGTTGAAAGATTATTAATAAGTACGCTTTCTGGCTGTGCTAACTGAACAGTATAGGAAATCTCTCCTATATGACTAGCGCCGAGCTCTACGACAACGTACTGATGCCTAGAATGCAGGCCTAAAAGTGTAATTGGTACTCCAATATCATTATTAAGAGTACCAACAGTAGACAATGTCTGGCCACAGTGATGTAAAATAGCAGTAGTCATGTCTTTAACAGATGTTTTTCCTGAAGATCCTGTAATTGCCACAACTCTAGCATTAGATTGTTGACGCACCCATGCAGCTAACTTACCTAGCGCAACACGCGTATTCTTTACTACTACACATGGAGTTTTATAGTGTAAATGTTTACTAACTAAAAGACCAGAACATCCTGCCTTTATAGCACATGAAGCGAAATTATGAGCGTCATGATATTTTCCCTGTAAGGCTACAAAGAAATTCCCTGTTCGTAGTTGACGTGTATCAGTGCTAATATCAGATATGGTTATATTAGCTCCATAAAGAACCCCGTCAGTAATTTCTGCCACTTGTTTTAAGGTTATAGGAATCATGTTACCTGCCTTAAGAGGGTTAAAACTATATTTTTATCAGAGTAATTTACATTATTTTTTCCAAAAGTTTGATAATTTTCACTGCCTTTACCAGCAATGAGCACAACATCATCCATTTTTGCTTGTTTTATTGCATACGTTACTGCTTGCGCTCGATTAATGATCACGTAAGCAGTTTTTGGATATAGCAATCCACTTAATATGTCTCTGATAATAATCACAGGATCTTCATTACGAGGATTATCGTTAGTAATAATTAAAAAATCAGAAAGACGCTCAGCAAGCTCGCCCATCATAGGGCGCTTACCTGGGTCACGATCACCACCACAACCAAAAACACACCATAATCTACCCTTACAGTATCGACGTATTTCTATTAATGCTTTCTCTAATGCACAAGGGGTGTGAGCATAATCTATTACTACCTTAGGTTTTTTAGTGACCCAAAACATCTCCATGCGACCACTAACAGGTTGTAGCTGCGTTGCGGTGCGTATTAAGACCTCTAAGGGGTATTGTAACGACAGTAGGGTTGCCAAACTCAGTAAAAGGTTACTAACATTAAACGAACCTATTAAATGAGTCTCCATATATCCAGATCCCCAGCTAGAGGTAAAATCTATACTAGTCCCACTATTGCTATAGGTAACTTTTTTAGCTATCAACCATTGTTGATGTTGATCATAGTGATTATTATGATCCATGCTGACATAGACCGCATTCGGTAATCTTTTTAGCCATTTCCGACCTACTGTATCGTCACCATTAATAATAATTTTTTTTATTTGATATTTAAAAAATAGCTGCCATTTGCTATGTTCATAACAATTCATGTTATGATGATAATCTAGGTGATCGCGACTAAGATTAGTAAACACTGCTGCAGAAAAAGGTAAAGCCGCTACGCGACCTTGAGTAAGAGCATGAGAAGAAACTTCCATACCTACTAAACTTACATCCTGCTTTGCTAATGTAGATAAAGCATTTTGTACATCTATCGCAGAATCAGTCGTGTTATTTGTTAGAGCTAAGTGCCCATATAAACCATTGCCAAGTGTACCCATGATAGCACTCACGTTACCTAATAACTGAGCCCATTGAGCTAATAAATGCGTAACAGTAGTTTTACCATTAGTACCAGTTACACCAATTAGTTTTAATTGCGAACCTGGATTCTGATAAAAATCTCCTGCAATCTTTGAAAGAGACTGAGCAAGATCTTCAATGTAAGTCACTGGAATATTGCAAATATATTGAATTTTCCCATGCTGAGTATAACCCTTAGATTCGGCAATAACTGCTACTGCACCTTGAGAAATAGCTTGTACAATAAAATTACGTCCATCTACTTGATGTCCGTTAATAGCTATAAAAAGATCTCCTGACATTACTTTACGACTATCTAAAGTAATGCCCCGCAAAAGACAATTTGGTGCGTTAGATACCCATGGTGCTAACAAGTTTTTCAGATTGCGATATAGCACTGTGCGTTTCTCATTTTTATGGATTATGGATTTTTTGTGAATTAAAACTAGATAATGTATCAGGTTTAACTTTCATGATATGGAGAACTTCAGTCATAATATTACTAAAAACAGGAGCTGAGACAGCACCACCATAATATTGTCCAGATTGAGGATCATTAACTACAACAACTAACGCAAAACGAGGCTTGCTGGCAGGTGCTACTCCAGCGGTATAAGCAATATATCGATTAATAAATTTGCCATTTTTACCTACTTTTTTTACGGTACCCGTTTTAATAGCAATGCGGTAATCTTTGACAGCAGCCTTGACGCCACAACCACCTGGGAGGGATACGCTTTCCATCATGTGTAATACTGTACGCACTGTTTGAGCAGGGAAGATTCTCTTTCCTTCTATTGGAGTAGAAACTTTCATGATGGATAATGGGCGATAAATACCATAACTACCGAATGTCGCATAGACTCGTGCTAATTGTAATGGCGTTACCATAAGACCATAGCCAAAAGAAAATGCCGCTCTTTCTATATCAGACCATCGCTTTTTGTGAGGAAAGAGCCCCCTGCTTTCTCCAATCAAACCAAGGCTAGTGGTCTTGCCTAACCCAAAACTCGAGTAAGTATCCACTAATACATGTGATGGCATAGCTAACGCTAAACGAGTGACACCAACATTAGATGACTTTTGTAGAACTCCAGTAAGCGTCAGCTCATGATACAATGTTACATCGCGAATTATATGCCCATTAATTCGTAAAGGCTCAGTGTTTAATACACTATTTTCACTTACTACTCTACCCTGAAGTGCGCTTAAAATCACCATAGGTTTTACCGTTGACCCTGGTTCAAACATATCGGTAATTGCACGATTACGCATTGCACCTTGACTGGCTCCATTTAAGTTATTTGGATTATAGGATGGACTATTCACCATTGCTAGAACCTCTCCCGTGTGAATATCTAAAAGAACCGCTGTACCGGATTCAGCTCTATGAAAAGATACCGCTTTATGGAGCTCATGATACACTTGTGTTTGAAGACGTACATCAATACTCAAAGTGAGGTTGTTAGATTCCTGACGATCAACTAAAGGAATATCCTCAATCACCTGACCAAGACGATCTTGACGGACTATTCGCGAACCAGGCTGCCCTGTAAGCCATTTATTAAAGCTTTTTTCAATACCCTCAATGCCTTCTCCATCAATATTAGTAACACCAATCAGATGTGAGGTAACTTTCCCAGAAGGATAATAGCGACGTGACTCATTCCGTAAAAATATGCCTGGCAGTCGTAGTTTTTTAATATACTCACTAATTTCTGGGTCCACCTGACGCGCTAGATAAATAAATTGGCTAGATGGTCTAGCGTTCACCCGTTCCATGAGCTTATTGAGTGGAATGGACAATATATTAGCTAAGGCTCTCCAATGATCATCTAGAATAATGCCACCCTGTTTATGCAGTTCTTTAGAATCAGCTAAAATAGAATAAACAGGTACACTAACTGCTAAAGGGCGACCCTTGCGATCTGTGATAATACCGCGCGCTGTTGGAATTACTTGTACTCGTAGTGAGCGCATATCACCTTCATGGACTAATCTATCAGGGAAAATCACTTGCAACCAAGCCAAACGAAAGAGTAAACCAATCATCCCAAAAAAAATAAAACTACATAACAAAGTAAAACGCCAGTAACAAAAACTACTCTGTGGTCCTATCTTTTTTAATCTCTGATTGTATATATTTTTTACTCTTCTCATCCCGTACACTTTACCTTTACTGAAAACTATCATTTTCTAAACACATATAATTATGTTATATCCTGCTTACAGTAATGATGTAATTCACTTGCGTATACACTAAGTTAATTCTAATAAAATTAGAGATTTCTGCTAAATATTCAGTTTAAATTCTATAGAGACTCTTCTTGTGTTTAGTTGTTCTTAGAAGGCCTAATATATATTTCGTCAACTACTTCTCTGCATTACGAGAACAATCGTTTTAAGCTGTTATTAAATAGAACGTTTTAGTTTTATAGTGCATAAACGTTTGGAGTGTCATGAAGAGACATATTGTGGTGACTCATTAAACTATATTATGCATTCATAAAATAATTATAATGGGATTGGAGTATTAGAAATGGAATGCACTGGATAGTGTACGTATGTTCTGTTATACTTATGGCGCTGTTTTTAGATAAACGCTTAAGGTTATTATTATTTCTTGAAATATATGCATGCATATCCTTAGCAATTCTATGTATTCACATAGAAATGTATATTGTGGTGACGATGTTATGCGATCATGTATTAATTACAATTAATATTTCTTCAGAAACAAACTACATTCGTATTTACATACTCTCGTATTTACATACTCTCGTATTATTGAATAAATCTAGTTATGCAAAATTAGGGTATATAAATTTCTACAAGAACACTATACCTATACATTGTAATATAGCATACTACTAATTTAGTATTTAAAATAAAATATTATAATTATAATTATAGTAATATTTTAATATTTTTTATTAAATCTCAATATCGATAATATATAAAATATCTAACTAATCTGGTGATTGCATTATATACAAATCATTATGTCACTACATCTTACAGTATTTTATTATTTATGTACTATACATTTCTACCTATCTGATACAAAAAACAACAGTATTTACTTATAAAGATAACCATTTCATTACATTCAATTATATTAAATAAAAAGAGATTTTGAATACTAAATAAAAAAAGATTTTTGATAAATACTGATATTTAGTTTTATTATTATAGATTAATAATAATATATAATTATAGAATTCTTCTTCATTATTTCGCTTTATTATACCAGAAATACATTTCTATATGATTTTAGTAGTAAAATATTACACTTTTAATAAATAGAAAAATTTATTTAAATTTTAATCATCAATAATAAGGATTTTCTATATGCACATGATATTAATCGTAGAAGGTAATAGCTTATCCACTAAAAATTCTGTTATATACAGGCTGTATATGTCAATATTAATCCATACGGTATAAAAATATAAATTGGCTCATTCAAAAGTCAGGTGATGAGCATAATCTTTTACTAATCAGGAACAACGATGGTTCTCGTATAAAAAATAAATTTTTAAAAATTTAGAGCAAAATATAACTTACCATAAATTTCTGAGTATATGTGTGAGTATAATTAATAGCTATAATTATTTTATCATTAAACTCTCTTAATATTCGATATAAAATAACGTTAACCATTAGAGCATAGCAGATATTTTCTAGATATAGATTGATACCTTGGAGTTATAAATCTAGTTTCACACTTAATTTATATAATAATGTATTTTTAGAGAAATTTTCAAATATCTAATGAAAAGACCACTTACTATAACATAGCTCTCAGCATTAAAATAATACTGAAAACTATTTAAGTTAAGAAAAAATATAGTTTAGCGATTACATTTAAAGTGATGCTATTTTACTTGAAATATAAAATTATCATAGAATACTAGTTATTTAGCAGATTGCTTCACAAAAGACTGTTTAATACTATTAAACATCAATTCATGTTTGTAATATAAAAATTATAATTATAGCAAGGTCATTAGAAAATTTTAGTAGTTAGATTCATTATTTTTCACTTATTAGAATCATAGATAAATAGCAGTAAATAATAATTTGAAATCAAATTTACTAATTTTATTTAAAGCATTTATTCAAAATGAATTAATTAATATATGGATTATGCAAAATATACATTTTATAAAAAATAAAAAATAAAAAATAAAAACAATATTCATTTATAGATGGGTATACTTATTTTGATAAACAAATGAAATAATAGTTAGGAGTTAACCTAAACTATTAGGTAAAACTCAATAAATAAAATAAATAACACAATTGCCTCTCATTGTATTAAAGAGATACAGAGTCATTCTTCTAGTATTAGTAATATTTTAGCGTTTATAGAAAATATTATTTTTATATTAAAAATTACGTCTGGTCGTATATATATGAATGAATTATATATATCTAAATAAATAAAATAAAACTGTTTCTTTGGATCCAACCAAAGCTTTACTAATCATGTAAGATTAATATGCTAACACACATCAATCCTTTAATGTTATTGCAAAATAATAGATAAAAATAACCAATTTTTCTATAAAATACCTCATTTTCTAAAGATATTTGAGAATATAATCATGATGAATTCAGGCATGTTTACTTTGATATCATTATCATTATCATTATCATTCTATAGTCTTATCTAGTTAAACTTGTTATGTAATATGAATTTGCCTTAGTGCTTCAGAAGATAATTTTAATTTATACTCAGGTTATATTATTAACGGGATCGATCTGTTAGGAATGGAATTTTATATATCTGGTTTTTTCATAATGCTCAAAATAAATAAAAAAGTTAACACCAAAACTACGGAAGGTCCTGCTGGAGTATCATAACACGCAGAAAATCCAAGCCCAAATGTTACTGCTAATATACCAATAAATACAGCGAATACAGCCATTTCTTCTGGAGAGCGCGCAAATCGACGCGCTATAGCTGCTGGCATAATTAGTAATGAAGTGATAATCAATGCACCAACAAATTTCATAGATATTCCAATTGTTAAAGCTGTAATGATCATTAAAATCATTTTAGTGCTCTGAATATTAATTCCATCAACCTGCGCTAGTTCTGGATTCACTGTTAAAGAGAGAAATTTACGCCAATTCCAGAGAATAACGAACAAAATAAGTATAACCCCAATTAAAATAACCCATAGATCACTAGGCATAACCGATAGAAGATCACCAAATAGGTATGCTATTAAGTCAATGCGAATATTGGACATAAAACTAACCAGAATCAATCCTAATGATAATGTGCTATGTGCTAGAATACCTAGCAAAGTGTCCAGTCCCAAATGAGGATAACGCTCAAGCCAAACTAATATTATTGATAAAAATAATGTGACAATAATTACTGTATAACAGGGATTAATATTGAGTAATAATCCAAGTGCCATTCCAAGTAATGAGGTATGCGCCAAAGTATCACCAAAATATGACATCCGTCGCCAGATAATAAATGAGCCCAATGGACCAGCTATTAATGCTAGCAATACCCCCGTCAACCAACCCGGGAACAATAATTCAATCATTAACTGGTGAATCTCCTACGTATAAAGTACAAGGTCGTCTTATTAAAGATTATGATTATTCTTATGATTTTTGTGTCGGTAAATAGCCAGATTTTTCGCCCGAACAGGACCAAACATCGAGATAAATTCTGGATGTTGCGATACAGATTCAGACGTACCAGAGCAACAAATATGACGATTCAAACATAAAACTTCATCAGTTTTAGCCATAACAAAATGTAGGTCATGTGAAACCATTAAAACACCACAATTAAGGTCGTATCTTAATTGGTCGATCAAATCATAAAGTGCAATTTGACTATTAATATCAACACCTTGAGTCGGTTCATCGAGAACTAGTAGTTTTGGTTGGTTGAGCAATGCGCGTGCTAATAACACTTTCTGCATTTCACCTCCGGATAATTTTTGCAGAGGGAATTCTATTAAGTGTTCTGCTTGAACACGCTTTAAGGCAGGTATAATGTCTACATATGTAACATTGGGTCGCAGTCGCATAAATCGACCTACACTTATAGGCAATGTAACATCTAGTAACATTTTTTGAGGAACATAACCAACAGACAATTTGGAAAGGCGATATACAGTGCCAAAAGTAGGACGAATTAACCCAAGAACTACGCGTACCAATGTTGATTTACCAGCTCCATTTGGGCCTACTAACGTTAGTATCCGCCCTGATTCTAGACTCAGTGAGATATTACTTAATGCTAAACACTGACCAAGCTTTACTGTAATTTGCTTAATAGATATTAAGGTAGATATATTCATTGTAATTGATGTAATATTTTACATATTGGCATATGATATATAGCCTATTGAAATGGAATGAATCATGATTTTATGGAAAAACTTAAGAAAAATTTTCATGCTAGTTTTAGGAATATTTATAGTATGTCTGTCATTTACAACTAGAGCTGCTATTGTCACATCAATAAAACCAATAGGTTTTATTGCTGCATCTATTGCTGACGGTATTACTCTAGTGAAGATTCTTCTTCCAGAAGGTGCCTCTGTGCATAATTATGCACTACGTCCATCAGATATAAAGCATCTTCAAGAAGCAGATTTAGTAGTTTGGATTGGTCCTGAAATGGAATCATTTATGAAAAAACCTTTGGAAAAGTTACCGACACAAAATACTATCGAGATAAGTCAGCTGCCTGGAGTGCAATCATTATTACTACTTGATCAATCACATAAGGAATCCAGATATATCGATCAATTACCAAATATCGAGAATCACATACAATTCAAAAATCATGAGTATCATCATTATCATAATAAATATAACATGCACCTATGGATGTCACCAGAAATTGCTATTCAAATAGCAATGGCTATTCATTCTAAGTTATTAGGGTGCATGCCAGAAAATCAAGATCAACTAAATGCGAATTTGCAGTATTTCAAGGCTTCTATCTTAACGATGAATAAAACAATTAATCAACAACTTGCACCATTAAAGGGCAGCAACTATTTTGTGTTTCATGATGCTTACACCTATTTTGAAAAGTATTATAGTTTAGTGCCTACTGGTTATTTCACTATTAACCCAGAAATTCAACCAGGTGCACAGCATTTACATTATATACAAATGCAACTGCTTTCAAAAAAAATACAATGCGTCTTTACTGAACCACAGTTCCAACCAATCGTAGTGAAAGCCATTTCTAGAGGAACCAACGTTCATTTTGGTATATTAGATCCTCTTGGTACAGAAATATCTATAAGTAAAGACAGCTACGTAAAGTTTCTTGTAAAGTTATCTACTCAATATAGAAGCTGTTTACAGGAGGATTAAATTAAGGGAGTGTATGTGCAGAAAAAACTCAACGTTATTAGTTTAGCGTTTTATGGTTTATTTTGTCTTCACCCTGTTATATTTAGCGCATTTACAGTTGTGCCATCAATTATTTCTATTTTTAGTTCAAAGCTACAAATTAGCTATGCTAGTAGCGCTAATCTATTACTTGACCGTGCTCAATCTAAAAATAATCCAACTAGCTCTTCTCTTCCAAAAAATAGCGAACCTCTTGACGAAGAAAGTCCATCTATTGAGGAAGATTTACTTAAAGATGAAATGGATAACGCTATTTCTAGTGAAATGAATGTCCATGATTATATCGTTACTCACGGAGATACACTTAGTAATATAATAAACCAGTATGATGTGGAGTTACTGGATATTATTCAATTAATCAGATGTGATAGAAGGTTGCATAATTTACATATTGGTCAAAAACTATCATGGACGCTAAATAATAAACACCAACTGCAACACTTAACATGGGAGCGCTCAAATGGTGAAATAAGATGCTATGAACGGACTAAAAAAGGTTTTAAAGTATCTTTATCGCTTAAAATGAATTCGTTTCAACGAAAAATTACAACAGTGAGAGTTAATACTAGCTTTATTAATAGCGCTAGGTTAGCAGGGTTAAGCACTAAAGAGATCCAAGCAGTAATTAAATCTTTGCAATGGCAAATCGATTTTCGTAAACTTCGTGATGGTGATCGTTTTGAAATATTAACAATGTATGCGATGTTAAATGGTAAAAAACAAAAAAGTGAATTGTTAGGGGTTAGGTTGCATAATACTGGCAGGGATTATTATGCAATTCGAGCAGCTAATGGTAAGTTCTATGATCATAGAGGGTCTGGTTTAACAAGTGGCTTTATGCGTTTTCCTACCGTAAAAAAATATCGCGTTTCTTCTCCGTTTAATCTAAAACGACCTAATCCGATCACTGGTAAAATTATACCACATAAAGGTGTCGATTTCGCCGTTCCTATCGGAACCCCTGTATTAGCAATAGGCGATGGGGAAATCATTGTTTCTAGATTTAGTAGTACAGCTGGGAAATATGTAGCTATACGACATGGGCATCAATATATGACACGTTACATGCATTTGAATACCTTACTAGTAAAGGTTGGTCAGAAGGTAAAGCGTGGTGAACATATCGCGCTTTCAGGAAATACTGGGCGCTCTACTGGACCACATGTCCATTTTGAAATTTGGGTAAACAATCAAGCTGTAAACCCTCTTACTGCTAGATTACCCTGCATGGAGAAGTTAACTGGAAAAAATCGACGAAATTATTTAGATAAAGCAAAAAAAATAATACTGCAGTTACATAAAAAGTAATATTAAAATGTAATAGTATGAATATACTAAAATTAGTAAAAGGATAATCATTACTGATGAAAGAAATATACTGTATACTATGTGAGTATAAGTAATACGCGCTATTATTTTGTCAATAAATTATTACACGAACTTATTTGAAGTCAAACAAGACCCATATAAAATATGTAGTTACATATAGTACATTTTACTTATCAGATGAATACTTGTCTATTTAAAAATTAAGAGAATTGTTTATGCATTTTTGATTTATCAATAACATAACAGTCTAGCAATGTTGAGGCGTGAGACTATGAATCTATATTATATACGATAAATACTCTTATAATCTTGTATTATTAATTTTTACACTTTGATATATATAAAACTGATGTTTATATTACAGATAATTATATGAATTTTCATATAAAGAAAAATTATTTATATTTTATCGTTATTAAACAATATGTGATATTATGTGTTAATATATGATATTTAAAAATTTTAATTTAATTACAATGAAATTTTTATGTTAATTCAATTAAATAAAATTTTTATTTTATCTATATAAATAGGTACTATTTTTTATATCTTACAGTCATATGTTTATATGATGAAAATTTTTTATGATGATTAAGTATTAACAATAATATGTCCGAAGAACTATTCATGCTCTGATGCTTATCGTATTATTCACAATATAGTAGGGTTTTATTATTATCAAAAAGTTTATCAATTTATTAGGATGGGTTCAATGAAATATATTGGTGCCCATGTTAGCATAGCTGGCGGTTTAGATAAAGCAGTTGAACGCGCGGTGCAATTACGAGCTACAGCTTTTTCTTTTTTTACTAAAAATCAACGCCAGTGGTACGCAACTTCTCTTACTTCTGAGAAAATTTGTGCCTTTCATCACGCATGCAGGACATATCAATATACATCAGCACAAATTATTCCACACGGTAGCTATCTGATTAATTTAGGTCACCCTGTATCAGATAAATTAGAAAAATCTCGTTTTGCTTTGCTGGATGAAGTTAACCGCTGTCAGCAATTAAACTTAACATTGCTAAATATACATCCAGGTAGTCATTTAAACATGATAACAGAGGATCAGTGTTTAAAACGTATCGCTGAATCAATTAATATTGTTCTTAGTAAAACTAAAGGAGTTACTATTGTTCTTGAAAATACTGCGGGACAAGGAAGTAATATGGGGTTTTTATTTGAACATTTATCCACTATCATTCATAATGTGGAAGATAAATCTCGTATTGGCGTATGTATAGATACTTGTCATGCTTTTGCTAGTGGTTATGAGCTACGTACTGAAAATGCTTGTATTAAAACATTTTCTGACTTTGACAAAATCGTAGGATTTCAATATTTATGTGGATTACATCTTAATGATTCTAAAAGTCCATTTAATAGTCGGGTAGATCGTCACCATAATCTAGGCAAGGGAACTATAGGACTTACAGTATTTAGTTGGATAATGAAAAACAAACAATTTAATTGTATACCAATGATTTTAGAAACAGCTAACCAAGATTACTGGAAAGAGGAAATTACTTGGTTAAAATCCGAACAAGATAAAAACAGATCGTAATCTATTTTTATCTATAAAAAAAGAAAATTAACATTTATTTTCAAAGACAACTAATGTTATGACTTTTATTAACATTCAGAAAGCTCCTTATCTGGTAGTTTTACCTTTGCGTAAGATATACTTGTTAATAAAGTGCCTATAATAATCGCAAACAGATAACCAACTATTGGAGTCACTACCCCAGGCATCAAAAGCACAAATAAACCACCGTGTGGCACCATTAATTGAGCTCCAACAGCCATAGAAATAGCACCTGTCACTGCACCACCAATAGCACAGCAGGACAGTACGCGTATGGGGTCTCGAGCGGCAAATGGAATAGCACCTTCAGATATAAAACAAATGCCTAACACTAAGGCTGTTTTACCTAAAACTCTTTGTTTTTTAGTAAATTTTTTACGAACAATTAATGTTGCTATCCCCATTGAAAGTGGGGGAACCATGCCAGCTGCCATAATAGCTGCCATTGGTGTGTAAGTTTTTGAACTGAGAAGCCCTATTCCAAAGGCATATGCTACTTTATTCAGTGGTCCGCCCATATCAATACACATCATGCCACCTAAAACACTTCCTAAAAGGATAGCATTAGTCGTACCAAGATTGTCCAGAATACTAGTAAGGCTAGACATTATCCCAGAAACTGGTTTGCCCACTATGTATATCATTACAAGACCGGTTAAAAGACTAGACAGTACAGGAAGAATTAAGAGTGGTTTTAATGATTCCATGCTACTTGGTACATGGATATAAGAGTTGAGATACTTAACAGTATAACCAGCTATAAAGCCAGCCATTATACCACCAATAAAACCTGCATTTATGTTAGTTGCTAACATTCCACCAATAAAGCCTGGTGTTAACCCAGGGCGATCAGCAATAGAAAAGGAAATAAACCCTGATAAAATTGGTATTATGAGCATCAGTGCAGCGCCATTTCCAATTTGCTTAAGTGCTGTAACAAAAAAATCTGAATCATCACATACAACATTGCCAACTGCAAAAGAAAGAGCAGTAATGAGACCACCAGAAATAATCATTGGCAACATATAAGAAATACCAGTCATTAAGTGACGATATGATCTAATCTTCTCTTGATTATGCTTTTTTTTCTCCCTATCATGATTAATCAGTGGATGATATGGTGTGGATTTAAGAACAGCATTATCTAATTCCTGTTTTGTATTTTTCAGTGCTAAGCACGTTGAAGTTCTGTAGATTTTTTTACCGGAAAATTTTATTAAATCTACTTCAATATCAGTGGCAACAATTACAAAATCTGCTAAAGCAATTTCATCATTAGTAATAATATTTTGTGTACCTATTGAACCCCGTGTTTCTACTTTTATCCACCAACCTCGTTTTTTTGCCTCAATACTAAGTGCTTCAGCAGCCATAAAAGTATGCGCTACGCCTGTAGGACATGCGGTGATTGCTAGAACCCTTTTGCATGGCGTTTTTGACTCTATGATAGATTGTGAATGAGAAATTGGCATGCTATATAGTTTAGCATCTGTTAGGGCTTGTGCTAAAAATTTCTTTGGGGCACGCATAAAGCGCTTGATATCTATCAAGTAAATAGATTTACCAATAAACCGATGATCTATTGGTTGTGTATTGCCTAAAGCAACTATTAGATTAGCTTCTTCTATATTTTTCGTTAATGTTACACCAATAGAACCTGCCGCTTCGGTGATAATGCGTTCAGCGATATACTGTGCGCATCGTCCTAAAGAAGAGTCCATGATCAATAAGGTTTTCATTATAATATATCTCCAGAGGATAGTGTTGAATAAGGATATAAATCAACACGCTTCATCATCGTAGATAATTGTGTATGGTCAGTTATACCAACACTGCTTTGGTTAACAGAAAGTGCAGAGATAGCAGTAGCAAGACGCAGAATATATTCACTTGATTGCTTCATAAGTAGCCCATAGATTAAACCACCAACCATAGAATCTCCTGCTCCTACGGTACTAATTACATCACAGCATGGCGGTTTTGATATCCATACTCCATTAGAATTAACCAATATTGCTCCTTCGGCCCCCATTGAGATAACTACATGTTCAACACCTTTTCCACGAAGAATTTGTGCGGTATTAATTACGTCTTCTTTAGTTGGTAAAGGGTGTCCTATATATGTCTCCAGCTCCCGGCGATTAGGTTTGATAAGATAAGGTTTTGCAGTGAGACCTGCAATGAATGTTTCATGACTACTGTCAAATACAACGCATGGACAATATTTACGAGCTTGTTTCATCCAATATGCAAAAGCAGAGATATCAATACCATCTGGTAGACTACCACTAATACAGAGTATATCGAACTGATTAAAAATAATGTGAGACTTAGTGAAAAAATTTTCCCATTCTTGAGCAGTGACCTTAAATCCGGAAAAATTAATTTCTGTCAGTTCTCCATTACCTTCAGTTAGCTTGATGTTTGTACGGGTGTATCCATTAACTAGGTTAAAGTGATTAATAATGCCTTTTTTTTTAAAAAGACCAAGAAATCCGTCCTGATTTTTTTTTCCTAAGAAACCAAAAACTGTTACATCAATATTCAGGTCTCTAAGTATCTTAGCTACATTAATCCCTTTACCGGCAGCATGCATACTGATTGTATTGATTAAGTTTAACTCTCCACGCACAAGATGTGAAATACGCCCCTCTAAATCATAGGCCGGATTAAAAGTAACAGTCGCTACGCGTTTACTCATTTTTATTTTCACCCAAACCACTAGAGATCGCTTCTGCAACTGCCAACATCATTTTTTGAGCTTCTTGACCTCTGGCAATAAATCGCAAACGGTGACCCTTTTTGACACCAAGCGAGACCATCTTCATTAAACTTCTGCCATTAGCGGGTTGTCCATTACCATCAAGATTAATAACACTGACTTTACAGTTAAATCCTTTAATTAAGTTAACCAATGCGGCACCTGGACGTGCATGTAGACCATGTTGGTTATTGATTGTAAACTCTTTTGTTACCACCAATTCTTGCGAATCTAAAGTTTCATTGGTTAATAATTCAATTATATAATAGGCGTCTCCATTAAGTAGCTGATCGCATTCATTGTTTATTAGAAGACGACTCAAGCAGTTGAGAACCACTAATGGTTTTTCATCAATTATAGATACAGTTATTAATAGTGAAACTTTTTCACCCTGAATATCGAATGGTCGCATTGCACGACTAATTGCAATACCATTAATTAAATTTCCTTGAGAGCTTTCATTAAGCCAAATACCTTGCCCAAGATTAAGAGGTGGATCTGACAGGATCTGCGAAAGAAATGAGCTATCTACTAAACCAGCCTTTTTCAATAAACCTGCATTTATTGCTTGTAACGTAATCAAGTTACAGTTTTCTATGTCGGTAGTAATTAACGAAGCATCTAATGAAAATGATGTAGAATATTGCTCTCCAATTAATATACTACGTAAAGTTTTAGCTGAATGAGTATTTTTAAGTTTTTGGGCCAAGTTTTCATCATACAATGAATGAGTTATCTGTCGCAGCAACTCAAGGTGCTCATCAGATTTAGCGGCGATACCAATTACTATATAAGCAATCTGCTGTTCTCCCCAATCTACCCCATGTGGAAATTGAAACACTTGTATACCAGTTTTTAGTACCAAATGACGAGAATTAATCGTTCCATGTGGAATAGCGATTCCGTTACCTAAGTAAGTAGACGTTTGTTTTTCACGTTCCAGCATTGCCTCTAAATAGTCACCGCTAACATTTCCAGCTGCAGCTAAAGCAATGGAAACTTGACGAATTGCATCTTTTTTGTCGCTCGCCCATGCTCCTGGCGTAATGGCGTTAAGTGCTAGCTGCAACATAGTTCTCCCTGTTGCGAAATATAAATCATTTTATCTGGTCTTCCTTGTTATTATCTTACTTTTTTGAGATAACATAACGCAAGTGTTATAATATGAAGATTGATGGGGTATCTTTAAATTATTAATAAAAGTAGCATGACATTAAGAATCGTTAAATTCAAACTATATAATTATAATATTTTAAATGTTTTTTATAAATCTTCTATAAAGATACTATCTTTTATCATCTAATGAACATTAGAATACCAAATACTCACTGTTATTGATTGCAAAATCACAAAATATCATTTCATGTCTCATTAAATGAGATTGATTTAATCATATTAATATAAAAAACATTAACTATTAATTTTATTACAGATGTTTTAAAAACATGATAAATATATATTTCTTACTATATATCACTTTGCATTTTTAATGCTACGACATAATTTATGCACTATGAAATAGCTTATAACTCTAACAGAGTCATTACAAAGAATTTTAGAATATAATACATTTTCTGATGACTGATAGATACTTAATGAAAGATATTACATAAGATCAAATAAAGTTAAAAATCATTATTACTTTTGGAAAACAACTTAATACAAATTGAAAGATTATGATTAACCATGAGTACTTATTATTTCCAAATAATTTTAATTTATTTAGTGTAACATAATGAATGAAAAAGTAATTTTAAAATTAATTAAAATTATTATTAGATGTACCCATAATGCATAATTGTTTACTATAAGTAACGCAACGCATAATGAACATGATGCAGTATAAAAAATAATCTCTAATCTTGATCTTAAGCATGTCATTTATTTTCCATTTAACAGACATCCTTCCATCAACAAATATCAATTGAAGAGGTCAGAAACTTACTATTACATCTTTTTTGACATTAAATTGTATAAAAATTTTTATACAAAATTTTTATACAATTAGAGTAGTTGATCTTAATTTAAACTAATTATATTGATAAAATAAAATTTAAGCAATTTGTGTTAATATTCAGAAACAGTCAAATTAAAATAAAATGAAAATCCTTATCTTATTTTCTAGTCGTCATGGTCAAACGAGAAAAATTTCATATTATATTTCTCGAATTTTACAAAAAAAAGTGGAGTGCTGTACTCAAAACATAGAAAGCGCTTGTGACATTAATTGCTTGCAATATGATCGAATTCTAATTGGCGCGTCGGTTTACTATGGTCATTTTCACCCATCATTCGAACAATTTATAAAAAAAAATGCAAATATATTAAATCAGGTTATTAGTGGTTTTTTTTCCGTCAATCTTGTTGCGCGTAAGCCAGAAAAACGCACACCAGAAACCAATCCATATACTCGAAAACTCCTGTTGAAATCACTATGGAAACCTGATTGTTGTGCGGTATTTTCTGGCGCATTGCGTTATCCTGATTATAACTTCTGGGACCGTTTCATGATTAAACTTATTATGCACATCACGCAAGGTGAAACTGATAGCAGAAAACCATTTATAGAATATACTGATTGGACACAGGTAAGTTCTTTTGCTAATAAATTTTTAAACTTTCACAAACTTTAAAATAAAAACCCTTCCTAAATCTAAAAAATATTTTTAGATTTTAATCTTTATGTAAAGTTTAGCAGTATACTCCCTGCAAGAGCCCGTATGATATACCTCAATGGTCTGTAATTGCATGAATTAAAAAAAGACAGTATGTTAAAAAAGAGCAATAATAATTACTCTCAGAGTATTTTATATTAATCTTGAGTGCTGTCTACTGTTTAAAAACATACAGTTATAAAAGATTACAGGTCTGCTACTGGAGATGATAATCTTCGATATACTATAGTTTTTATTATAAACAGTGCACAAATTGAATGTTTATTTTACTAAATTTTTTATTTATTAATTTTAGACAGATAAAGAAATCTAATTTTTAGTATCAGACTAGATTTTTTAATCTATAAAGATTGATAGCTAAATAATAAAAAATTATATTTATATATCGCATTGATTTTAAGGTCTCAAAATTAAAAAATTTTACTGTGTATATTTCGTCAATCATGCTTAGATTGCATGCCCTATATAAATTAAATAATATATCAATGGCGAGATATACGCAAAGTAATATAAAAACACATTAAAAAATTTAAATAAATTGCATTAGTGTTGATTGTTAGCATAAGACATTCAGAATTAATACTCTGGCTATGTATGACTTGATTAAATCTTTGTGCATTATGCGATAATAAATAAAACCATAGTGATAAAAAATAAAAAATAATTAGTAGAACATAACCTGAGCTTTTATTTCATAAAGAAAAGTTAGATCATAAATTCAGTAAGTTTTTAATTTTTAATTTTTAATTTTTAATTTTTAATAAAATTATATAACAGACGAAATAGTCATGAATAATTTAGATATAAATTAGATATAAATGCATTAATATAATTAAATACATTTTATAAACTAGAAATAACAGGTTTCTATGATTATTTTATGAGTCTCGAGATTATATTAATAAATTTTTTTAACTAATATAATCTTTGGACTATGAACGAATAATTGAAACAAATTATATATACTATAATTAACGATGACAAATAATATTAATCACTGAAATATAAAAATGTATTAGAAGAAATTAAAGTGTAGTTAGAATATAAGTTACTACGTTAAATAATTATCATTATGATAATCATCATTACAAAATATTTTTTAATAAAAAATATTTTACTAGTTTTACAATTAATAGAATTTTACAAATAGCACATTGTTATAAACAGTATATTTTTATATTTTCATCTTCCTAATACTGAATTATATATATTCATATATACTTAATAATATTTAATAAAGTAATTATGAAAAATAATAAAAACCAGTAAAAATCTTTTAATTTCTATGTTTATAGTAATTATTTTCTTTACTATAAAAATAGTGCTGCACTAATCATCAGTGATTAAAAATATTAATTCAATACTATTGAATAAATTAAATCTAAATAAAAATTGATTATATTTTTAGTTATTAAATCTAAATATTGTATGTATGTATATATATTTATATATTTAATAATAATTGTAAAAAGTCCTAATAAATAGCTTTCACTAAAGTGAATACATCATAAGTTGTTACATCCAGTCATAATTTAATTATTTTATTATATAAATAAAAGAAATGGATAACATAAGAGCACTTTCAGTGCTATTCATATGTAATTATTTTAAGAAAAGATTCTTAATAGATAATAATTTTCAACTTACTTAAATACACCCATATGTTTGTAGGAGAATTGATGAGTGTTATAATTTTAAATCTTCAGATTGCCTGTAGC
Organism: Candidatus Erwinia haradaeae; assembly: GCF_900698885.1. Lineage (GTDB taxonomy): Bacteria > Pseudomonadota > Gammaproteobacteria > Enterobacterales > Enterobacteriaceae > Erwinia_E > Erwinia_E haradaeae_H. The sequence goes on along the minus strand of NZ_LR217705.1, from coordinate 577,632 downwards.
ATGCCACAGGGTTTACCGAAAAAATCTAATTTTTTAAAATGGGTGTCGGCAGCTCTACCAAAGTGTAAACAAAAAAAAGAGATTACTATTCGTCTAGTCGATGAAAAAGAAAGCCGTGCATTAAACTGGATGTTTTGTAAAAAAAATCAACCAACTAATATTCTTTCTTTTCCTTTTACAGCGCCTTCTTATATAAAAATACCTTTATTAGGTGATTTAGTGATTTGCCGTCAAGTTGTCGAGTTAGAAGCATTGTCACAGAATAAATCACTTGAAGCGCATTGGGCGCACATGACTATTCATGGCAGTCTGCATTTATTGGGTTATGATCATTCCTCGCAGTCTACCGCAGAAGAAATGGAAAAATTAGAGACTAAAATCATATTATTACTTGGTTATTCAGATCCCTACATAGCCAACATAGAATAAATTTGTTTATTAACATAGTGATAAAAATAAAAATTTTTGGTTATCACTCTACTGATCTGATTTTTTATTCTAATTTTAATCAATTAATTATTCTTTATAGTAAAGAAAAATATTTCTATCACCATTTACTCAGTAAATAATAATAAAAATTATTTAGATATACATCTATTTTTAATATTAGGTTAGTAACCAATAGATAGATCATCGAGTAGTAACAATTTACTACTGTTTTATTTTATATTTATCACATATTTTACACAATTACTAATGTAATCAGTTATGTTTCTAATCATTAAAAATTATAATGTCTCAAAAATTGTAAATTAAATATTTTTATCTATTGTTAATTCCTTGCCCCTAAAAGAAACAGAAGTTTATGTATTAATATATTATATTATAATGTATATTATAATATAATATATTAATACATAAACTTTAATTTATTTATAAAATTACTTAAAAGAAAAATTCTAATTTTTTAAAAAAATAATTTTTTTAAAAAATAAAATATTAAATAATATTATTATATATATTTCAAAGTTATCAGAGATTCTCTTATATAGCTATATCTATATGTAGTAGTTTATATATTTATATATTTAACTAATAAGTATTAACTAATAAAAGACTCTTTTATTTCTATTTAGTTTAATGATAAAGTCTTAATGTTAATTTAAATAATAAAAATTAAAATATTTTATTAGATTTTATAATATTTATTATTTTTGATTTTTTTAAATTTTAAAAAAATAAATTGGATTTATATAGTTAGCAAGACTAATAAATTTATCACATATTATATGTATTATAATATAGTTATATATAAATGATAGTGAAAACTTATCATACAAAAAATAGTTCTTTTATTATATAAATTCAAATATTTAACATCAAACACTAATGCTATATATAACTGTTTTAAAAATATTTAAAAACTATATAATAATTTTTATTAATCATTAATATTTTATATATATTCAATATAATTTTTTATTAATTATTATATGAATTTTATTCAAAATATTATATTTTATAAAAATTAATGTTAAAAAATATTTTTGTATATATCTAAAACCATTAATGGTCATTATCACATTAGAAAGATAATAGTGAATCAATTCACTAAATATATTAACTAGATAAATATCATGATAAGCCAACATAATATGTTTCTCATATGGAACTCTTAAGCAACTCCTATAATCAGTATTTACGTTTATTTGCAGCATTTTTTACAGGTGCTCTTGGTACACTGAGTTTCTCTCCATACGACTTTTGGCAGGCTGCCATTGCGTCATTATGTGGATTACAGAGTTTAACATTGCATCGAACTATGCGCCAGGCGAGCACAATTTCGTTTATATGGGGCTTAGGTTTCTTTGGTAGCGGATTGCATTGGGTTTATATCAGCATTAACACTTTTTATGGAATTTCTTGTATATTTAGTATTTTTATTTTATTTTTACTATCTTCTTATCTAGCTTTATACCCTCTTTTATTTATTGTACTACTAGACAAGCTATGTGCCACAAATTTATTTCTTCGCCTAACAATCGTGGCTCCAATAATTTGGCAAATTACTGAATTTTTTCGTAGTTGGGTATTAACTGGCTTTCCATGGTTACAATTTGGTTATAGTCAAATTAATGGCCCACTCAAAGGTCTAGCTCCATTAATGGGAGTGGAATCAATAACTTTTTTCTTAATGATGATTTCTGGATTAGTTGTGTATGCACTTTTAAAAAATCGATTTATTGTTATAGTCTTCATTCCGCTAATATTTATAATTAGTGTGGTATTAAGTAAAATAACTTGGTATTTACCAATAAAGGAACGTATGGTAAATGTTGCTTTAGTTCAAGGCAATATCTCTCCATCAGTAATACAGTCTCCTGAGCAGATAGAAAAGATTCTCTCAATTTATATGCAACTCAGTAAGCCCTATGTTGGAAAAGTAGCAATTATCATATGGCCTGAATCTGCTCTACCTGATTTTGAATCTAATCAGCAATTTTTTCTGCAATCTAGTGATAAAACTCTACGAATGTCTGGAACTACTTTAGTCACTGGAATTATAGATTCTCGTTTTGAAATGAACAGCTATTCTACTTATAATACAATTATTGTAGTAGGTAGCGATATTCCTTATCGTTACTGGAGTGAAAATCGTTATCAAAAGAACCATTTAGTACCTTTTGGCGAATATCTTCCTTTAAAAACTATTTTACGATTTTTTATACCGTTTTTTGATTTTTTGCCATCTGAATTTAGTCAAGGAAAATATATTCAGCCTCAGTTACAAGTAGCAGGTTATCATATTACCCCAGCGTTATGCTATGAAGTAATATTAGGACAAAAAATGCGCGATAATATACGTACAGATACTGATTTTTTACTAACTATATCAAATGACGCGTGGTTTGGAAGTTCAACTTGCCCATGGCAACACCTACAAATGGCACAAATGCGCGCGCTAGAACTAGGAAGACCCCTATTGTATGCTACAAATAATGGTGTAACAGCCATTATTAATGCTAACGGTGAAATTTCTCATATAATTCCACAATGTGAATCAAAGGTTTTAATGGCGCAGGTGACACCAACTTCTGGTTTAACACCTTATGTACGATTTGGGCACTTTTTGGCATGGGGTTTAACATTATTATTTTCTCTTATTTGGTTATTGTGTATTTTTTTACATATTTAAATTATGTAACTAATATTTTTAAAAAATCTAACATGCATGGTTAACATAATCTACTGAATTTAACCCTGATGCAATATATAATTTTATTATTTAGTATAATTGCTTCAGTAAATATTCACAAATTATTATAGAGATAACATACTAGAAAAACGAATAAAATATAAAATATATATTTTATATAACCTTATTTAGAATTTGATTCTGAATAACTTTGTCATAATATATTTATGATCAAAATCATATTTTATATTACAAGATTATTGTAATATCCTATGAGTTTATAACTAGTGCTTAATATTAGATTTTTATAATTTAAAGAGAAATAGCGTTTTAAGCCAGAGTTGGTAAACTAATAACATAAATTATATCATCCCTTGCTAGATTGATGCAAAAAATAAAAAATTACCTTTATATTGACAATTTTTTAATGAGCATAGAATATTATTCTACCAACATGAATAATTCTACATAGTTTCCCTCTTATCTAACAACTAAAAAGGTTTAATAAACTAATTAGGTTGTTAGATGAGAGGGAAAATAATTGATATAATTATATTTACGATTATCATTGCTGATAGCGATCTTTGCATTACCCAGAAAACACATTGAAGAGTATTTATTTATTTTTCAGCTATCAAGTATTTCTATTAAATAACATTTAACTACAAAATCTATTTTGATGGTTTGATGCAGGAATATTTTAAAATTTTAAAAAAATAAAATATAATTATTGTTATATATTTCTAATTTTACAATACAATGATAATTTTTTATAAAAATATAATACAATATTAAATATTTTTTATTAATGTAGTATGTATTGCTTTCTGACTTACTTTATTATGAAATGTTACATATTTTTGAATATCACTACATTTTTCAAAATATGATTTAGTCATATCTTTAGTGATTTAGTCATATCTTTAGTGTCAAATTAATAAAAATCTATAAAAAATATTTTATAGTTATGTATTCTAATAACTATATAATGATTAATAAAATTATATATATTACCAAAAAATAAATAATTATCCTGAGAGAATCTGCATTGGGTTGCAAACTATAAATTATGTATGTTGTGATTTTATGTATTTTCTAATATCGGATTACAACAATCCTTCCAAATTTTATTAAATACCATGTTGGTATAAAATACCCAATGCTTTTCACTAATCAATAATATACAGAGATTCTTTACTGATATTTTTTATATGATGTCACTTAGCATCTGAGCTTATATTCTAAATATTGTTTTGCATAACATTTAAGAGCTATTAAGGATATGTAAATAATGATACTTTTTCAGTATAATGCAAGATATATTAATGATATTATCAGAGATAAGTTATTGATAATAGTCAATAATAACACAATATTTGTTCTTATTTAAATTTATAACTCTTTAAAAGCATTTAAAATCCAAAATTCGTTATAATGCTTAATATTTTATAAAATTTCATTGTATATATTCTAATAATAGTCACTTAGTATAGAGCAAAGCTTTTGATAATCATCATAATTTGTAATTATCTGAATACCAATAAACTGATTATTCTTAACGCAGATAAACAATAAATATATTTTGCTAAAAACTATAGCGCCTAATTTATTCTTATCTAAGAGTATAAAATAATTTTCTGTTAAGAGCATAATGCTTGTATAAAAATGTTTATTAAAAATAATATGTTTTTATATGACTCATCAGATTTTCGAGATATTGTTTATAGAATATCTCTATAACTTATGTTCTGCAGCATACAGAAATTATAATATAGTTAAAAATTGTCTTATAATTTATTCTTTTTGATTTTGGAGATTATCATAAAAACTAATGTCATTAATTGTAAATTTTTTAATCTTTACTAGAATGCGTTATAATCCAACATTTTATTATAGAGTGAGCATGAGTGAAATCTTTAGATTGGATTTTAGCAGTGATCTCAGTAGCTATCATCCCTATAGATTCCAAGCCAAATAAGTGCATTTTAAACCCATGTTTATTGTTAGAAAAAAATATTTTTCCGTGCATACGTAACAAACGTTTTAAGTACCAAAGCAATTCTAGGTAATCGCGTTGTACATCAAAACTTCTGTTCATTTTTTTTGAATTAGAAAAAGTAGGAGGATTAACAAAAATTATATCGAACTTTTCTGTAGCATGGCGAATCCAGTGTAAGCAGTTAGCTCTAACAAAGTAATGTTTATTTCCAGAGAGGCCGTTGAGGCACATGTTCCGCTTGGCCCATGCAAGATATGTGTGAGACATGTCAATACTTGTTGTGCTCAAGGCTCCCCCTAGCCCAGCATATACACTAGCGCTACCAGTATATGAGAATAGATTTAAAAAGTCTTTTCCCCTACTAAGTTTCCCTAGTATTTTTCGTATAATGCGCTGATCTAAAAAAAGTCCAGTATCAATATAATCAGTTAAATTAACCAATAATTTTGCATCAAATTCAGCCACTAAAAGATAATTGTCATTCTGGTCTATTTTTTTATACTGCCGTTCCTTTCCTTTTTGTTTAATTCGAGTTTTTAATACTACTCTATTGACTGGTTGTTTAAGTACCTCCAAGGTAGTAGAGATAATATTTAAAAGATGCTGGAGCGTTTTAAATGTGTTAATAGTGGTCGGCGGTGCATACTCATGAATAACGATCCAATTACCATAACGATCCACAGAAACCTTGCAATCTGGTAAGTCTCGATCATAGATGCGATAACATTCAATGCCCTGAATTCTTGCCCATGTATCTAGTTTTTTAATATTTTTGCGTAGGCGATTAGCGTAATCTATAACATATTGATTTACATATATGTCTTTTTTTTGATCTATTATTTGGTTATATTTCTGAATGTACTCCTGTATGCCATGAATATCTTTAAGCTGATTATTTATCTGTTGTTGATAATATGAAAAATTCTGCGTTATAGAATCTAATAAGGATATATTATATAATTCATTATAGATCTTCATAATGCACCTTAAATAATAGTAATAGATAAATATTTCTTTTTCTCAAACCATTTTTCAGGAGTTGCATTAGATATAACTAACATTAATAACTTTTAATAAAAAAATGAAATCTGCAGTTAATTATGATTAATCTATTTGTAACATCTAGCGCTAAACAAAAGAATACCTATATTATAAAAAGATTATATTTTTATGAGAAAATCTATAGCATGACTAGGTTATTATCAATTCTGTTATTTTTAGATAACTATTTCACTGGCATATATTAGTTAGAAGAAACTAGTTAGAGGCAATGTATATAGTATAAAAAGATTTTTTTAATCTTATAGACTGAATTTTATTTAGCTATCTATATCAATAATGTTAATATATTATGGTTTTTAAAACTCCAGTCAGCAGAGGTTGTCTTTTTGAAAAATCAGTCTGATTTTTAAAATCACATATGATTCACATCATTTTAAGGATAACGCATATCACTAGATAAAATGCTTTAAATATTAATTGATACACTCTACGTTGAGTAGTTAGTGTAATTTTAGTTCAGTTTCTCATCCCAGGGAACCAAATGCATTGCATAGATCAGCAGATACTGATTTTTATGTATATTATACAAAAACAAGTTTATGTACTAACTATTAACCTTAATGATTATAATGTAAACTAAATTAACTTATTGTTATTTATATAACATAATACAAATTATCTAATTATTAAGACTTGGCTAACGCAGAACTTTTTATGTACGATAAATACGAATATATCTTATTATTAGCTAATACTCTAAAATTATGTTACGGATTCTATCCTGATTCACATAATGTATTTTATATATGATACTTAAAAATTGATTTTTAATATCAACCTTTTTATAAAAAATTGACAAATATATAAGCTGATCTTCTTAGTTTTATTCTTTTTTTAATCTTACTAAAGAGATGGCGTGATTATAAGTTTTTGTCATAATTAAATTGGCATATTTTCGTGTCGGTAAAATATTTTCTCTTAAATTTCTATAGTTGATCTCATTCCATATGTTACTTGCAATTAACATAGCGTCCCGAGAGGATAATTTTGCATAATCATGAAAATAGGAAGATGGATTAATGCAAGAGTTTTGACAAAATTTTAGAAAACGACTAGTGTACCAATTTTTTAATAGCTCATTTGGTGCATCAATATAAATTGAAAAATCTACAAAATCTGATATAAAAATCTTATGATAATTGTGAGAATAATTCGTGTTACGTTGTAAAACGTTTAAACCTTCTAATATAAGAATATCCGGATGTCGGATAGTTTTATGACAGGATGGGACAATATCATATATTAAATGAGAATACACCGGCGCGTTAACCTGTGAAACACCTGATTTTAAATCTGCAACAAATTTTACTAAACGATTTATATCATAAGATGAGGGAAAGCCTTTTTCTTGTATTAACCCGCGTTCGGTTAAAATAGAATTTGGGTATAAAAATCCATCAGTTGCGATTAATTCAACGTACTGATACACCGGCCATCGACTTAATAGTACCTGTAATATACGAGCTGTAGTGCTCTTACCCACTGAAACGCCACCAGCGATACTAATAATATAAGGAATTTTTTTACTATTCGCCCCAAAGCATTTCTTGAGTACCATTTCACGTTTTACGTTAGAAGTTATATAGAAATGTATTAATTGAGCAAGCGGTAAATAAATCTCTATAACCTCTTGCATTGAAAGATCTGCGTTTACCCGTTTTAAACGGATGAGCTCGCTCTTTTGCAAGGTTCTTGGTACTGCATCAGGTAATCCCGCCCATTGGGTGCGATTAAAGTACCAATAAGGTATGGTTCGCATAGAGTCTTTGTTCTCATGTGTGCTACTAATAGAAATTTAAACAATTTCACCCAATAGCTTAGCAACTGAATACCGGTCCTAATCATTATAAATGATATAACACAAATAACTCTATAAAATAATAGTTATAAATTATTCAGAATAAAAAATAAAATTTTTTAACAAGACATGATTACTAGCGGTCTATTAGACAGTTTTATATTTATTTAAAACAAAAAACTATTCTGCAAAAAACATAATATATATCAATTTTGATTTAAAAATACACAAAATTATCACTAATAAAACATCAAATTAAAAAATAAGACTATAAAATGTAACTATTAATTAAATTAATAGGATCTTTTTTATTTTATCTCAATTAATACAAACCATGGATAAATATCATCATGACTTTTAGAACTCCTATGATCTATCAATATTTTTGCTACGAAAACCCAATGACTATCATATAAATTGCATGCACATATATTATGTATATAATATTTCGAATTTATTTTAATTCATAATTGCAGAAATGAGATTATATTCATAGTATTTTGACTCTTAAACAATCTTTATTCTACTTACAGAAGTTACATAAATATATTTATAACGATAATAGATGACTATCTTAGTAAAGATAATAAAAATACATTATTAGTATTAACGTGATTATATAGATAGATATGTTGTAAAGTATTTTCTTTTTTTAAAAGAAGACAATTACCATAAGAACTGATAAAATCATTTATCATGTAATATACAGTTTATTGACTTGTCTGTAGTATAGCATTTAAAATAGATAATTTCGTTAGGTAAAAATAAAATAAAAAATTTTATTTTATTTTTACCTAACATATAATAATTGCGAATTATAACTAATACAATCGATCCTCATCTAAAATTTTTATATAAAATCGTTCAGCATTTATCTTAAAACAAGATATATTATAATTATTTTTTAGGGTTTTTATTTTTTAAGATTTATTTAAAGATATTGAAGAATATTCTTGCTCGATAAAAATTCATTTAAATTACAAAATACATTCCATATAGAGATTTTAATTACTATGTTCAGATATGCAGATATTTTAAAAAAATGTCAATTATCAGTAACATTTTATCTAAACATAGATATGATGATTGATATCTGATATATTAGTTATATATCCAATTTTCATTGGAACTGATAATTATAATCTTTCATTATAGCACTAATGATAATTAAACCTGAGTTTTAACCCTATCTCGAAAAGTAATCAATCAATAATAAAAATATTCTTATATATCTTCTGTTAACTACAACTTACCATATAATATACACCATAAGATACAAAAAAACTGACGTAAGTGGAATATTAAGTAGCAAACATAAGCGATGTATAATAAGTAATTTGGATGTATAATTATAAGTAATATCGTTTCTCTTTTATGATCCAGGAAATATAAATAAATAACTAAAGTTTATCATATAAATAGTAAAAAATAGTTTAACAATACTATTGTAGTATTTGTTGTTGCTTATACAATAACAATTGTACTAAATTATTTAAATACTCACTTATTAAATTTATTAAGTTAGGATTTTATGTAACTTAGATACATTCTTATACTTAATAAGTAACGTACCATAGTATGGTTAATGTACATTTTTTTGTAAAAATCCCACAAATTAACTTATATGGAGAATGATAAATGATATAGGTTACTGGAAAAACATAGTAAATAATACTATTATAATATATATACTAAGATGATAATAAATAAGATATTTTAATTTCTCTATCAAAAAATAATAACACTTGATTATAAGATATGATTAGTAGAAACAGATTTTTTGCAAAGTTATGATAGATAACATAGAGAAATTTAAACTTTAAATTAAATACAGTGATGATATTGAATAATAATAAAAAATTATTAAAATATAATACTTAACAGAATTAATCAAGAATATTTGAAATTATTTTTTTAAGTATAGTCATTTGAAGTGTGCCGTCAAGTTGATGATACCTCGTATTATCCATTAACATTTCTGTAGTATAATGTTTTATCAGAGGGGCCGTTCTTTGATGATATTCAGTTAATCGTTGGTAAACTATTTCCCTTTCATCATCGTTACGCATAATTAATGGCTCCCCAGTTATGTCATCTTTGCCTGGGGTTTTTGGCGGATTAAATTGTGTGTGATAAATCCGACCTGATCTTTCGTGTATTTGACGGCCAGTGAGTCTTTCAATAATTAATTGATCTGGAACCTGAAATTCTAAAATATGATCAACCTTAATACCTAATGCTTTCATAGCATTCGCTTGAAAAATCGTACGAGGAAAACCATCTAATAAAAAACCTGTGCAACAATCTGCTTGAGATAGGCGTTTCTTTACTAAGGCAATAACAGTTTCTTCAGTAACCAACTTTCCAGCATCCATAGTTTTCTTAATTTGTTTTCCAAGCTTTGAGTTATATTTTACAGCAGTACGTAATATCTCACCCGTGGAGATAATTGGAATACTGTATTGACTTGTAATAAAATTAGCCTGAGTTCCCTTTCCTGATCCAGGTGGCCCAAGCAGAATAATACGCATTATAATACTCTCCTCATTCATGAATGCATGAGTACATGAGCGCATGAGTGCATGAATCTTTTTTTTGCAATAATTAAAAGATAGCATCTCGGCATCATAACCACAAGTAAGGGTCGTGAGACAATCTGTTTTAATAGATATTAGCAGTATAGCGTGAAATACTAGTAACTTAAACTAACAAGATACTTTAATAGTATATTGGATGGTAATAATTCTTCACTGATATTTTTCACATTATTAATTGACTAAAAGTAACAAATTTGAAGGTTTTTTATTTTCATCAAAATATTTAAACCACATGCATGTAATGAAAAGTTTTATCTTCTAAGTTGAACATTCAGTAAATTTTAATGCTATCTAGAATTTGATGTAGCACATGTATAAAATACATTCTCTATTAATTTATATGGTATCAAATAAATATTTGGTACCTTAATTTAAAGATTAAATATCAACATATATGTGACTAAACATATATGTAACTAAAAATTGAATCATGCTCTTTATCTTTTACATTATTATAATTTGTATTGCAGCGATGATATCAATGTTATATTTTACTCTGATATATTATCATGTTAAAATTTTTTAGAAAAATATTTATTTTATACACGCTATGCTTAGTATTAGATGGTTCGTGAATTCGTAATACATATTACATTCTATTATTATCAAGACACAATCTTATCATCAAGCACCTGATTCGATATGGCAAAATTACCAGTCTTTTAATCTATCGTAATAAGATTCTGAACTAAAAAACTCGCACAGCAAGTAAATATGATGTGATCCAATATACTTATTTTAATACTGATAATATAAAAATTACTCATTATAAGCTCTACAGCGTTACACGTTACGCATATGCGTAATTTTTATTTAATTCAAAATATTGAGGTATATGTAGCAAGACGAGCAGTCATTACCTCGGAGACAGTATAAAAAGATCCAAAAACAATGATAATATCCCGTGAATTAGCGTTTTCTAATGCATAATGCCATGCATTAGAGACTGATTTAAAACACATTGCTTTTTTAAGATAAGACATAATATGAACAGCGCTACTTCCACGCGGTTGTGTTAGTGATGCACAGTACCAGTAATCTATCTGGGGTACCAAATAATTCAAGGTATTAGAGATATCTTTATCCTGGCGCATACCTACTATTGCATGTATTTTGGCGTATTGTTTTATTTTTTTAAGTTGTTTAGATAAATAATGCGCTGCATGAGGATTATGTGCTACATCCAAAATAACCCAAGGCGACTTAGATACTATCTGAAATCGACCAGGAAGAGCGGCTTGTGGCAAAATATCACGAATCATCGCATCATGAACTTTTATTGGTGATATGCGTACTGCTGCAATAGCAGTGGCAGCATTATCTATAGGTATTTTTGGTAATGGAATAAAGCTAATCTTTCCATTAACATCTTCAAATTCCCAACTATTTCCGGTGACGCTATAGGACCAATCACGATTTCTTTGGTGTAGCTTTGCCCCTATATATTGTGCTACTTTTCTAATGGAATTAGGCATGCCTGGATCACCAACTACCGCCGGCTTACCAGTGCGAAATATACCAGCCTTCTCTCGACCGATACTTTCACGATCTGACCCTAACCACGTCGTGTGATCTAGTGCGATACTTGTAATTATAGCTATATCTGCATCAACAATGTTCGTGGCATCTAACCGACCACCAAGACCAACCTCTAGGATAACAATATCTAGTTTTGCCTCTCTAAATAACCATAGAGCGGACAACGTTCCAAACTCAAAATAAGTTAGTGAAATATTTTTACGTCCCATGTCAACTACTGAAAATGATGTAATAAGTTCTTCTTCTGTTACTTCCCTCCCGCGGATTCGTATACGTTCATTATAATGCATAAGATGCGGAGAATTATAGACTCCCACCTGATAACCTGAGGCTAATAAAATTAGCTCTATAGCCCGACAAGTAGTACCTTTTCCATTGGTTCCAGCAACAGTAAATATAATAGAAGCAGGAGTAAGAAGATTTAGAACCATGGCAACATGTCTAACACGTTCAATCCCTAGATCAATTGGTTGAGCATGTAAATTCTGAATGTGGTGCAACCATTCACTCAGTGTTGATTTAATTTTCAAAAAGTATCCATGATATTTTATGATGTTGATTACTGAATTATATTCATAATATTACATAAATTTTTTTATGCTCTAGTGCATTACTTAACCCTATTCAGTCACACTAGCGTTCTTATTCTCAGAATCTGGCACTGGAAGATTCATCATCTTCGCAAGGATACATGCTAATTTAAAGCGCATCACTGGACGACGCAATATCATATCAATTGCACCTTTCTCAAGTAAAAACTCGCTTCTTTGAAATCCAGGTGGTAATGTCTCATGAAGTGTTTGTTTAATGACACGAGGACCTGCAAAACCAATTAATGCTTTTGGTTCAGCAATATTAAGATCTCCAAGCATTGCAAGACTAGCAGACACTCCACCCATGGTTGGATCTGTTAGAACCGAAATATATGGTAAACCATGCTCTTGTAATTTTGCAAGAGCTGCGCTAGTTTTAGCCATTTGCATAAGAGATATTAGCGCCTCCTGCATTCTCGCTCCCCCAGAGGCAGAAAAACAAATCATTGGACACTGATCTCTTATAGCTTGCTCTACTCCGCGCACAAAACGTTCACCAACTACAGAACCCATTGATCCGCCCATAAATAAAAACTCAAACGCTACTGCAATAACTGGTATACTGTGTATAGCGCCCTTCATTAGTATCAATGCATCCTTTTCTCTAGTGGCTTTCTGAGCAGAAATCAGGCGATCTTTATATTTTTTAGAATCTCTAAATTTTAGGATGTCTTTAGGTTCTAGTTCTATCGCCAACTCACATAGTGAACCTGGATCTAATAGACTATGCAGACGATCTCGAGCGTGCATTCTCATATGATGATCGCATTTTGGGCAAACATTAAGATTACGTTCCAATTCAGCGCGGTATAGAACCTGACTGCAGCTATGACATTTTGTCCATACTCCTTCAGGAATATGCGCTTTACGCGACGGGGTGAGTCTCCTTGTAGAAAAAATTCGCTCAATCCAGCTCATAAATGGCCTGTTACTTTTATATGATTTTTTCTGAATAAAATCTATCTTTTAAATAGAATCTATCGCATGTAGTTTAAAAATTAATAAACATAACATAACATAACATATTATATTATGATTTAATGAATATATGCTTGAATTCACTTAATGAAGTTATGATAATTTTGTTAATCAGTATTCTAAATACTAAGATTTCTACAAATAATTATTTAAATAGCATATTTTTTGTAAAACTGTAAAATAAATAAAATCAAAAGCCTTAATTCTTATATATCATAATAATACTAAAATCTAATGACACATATTCTAATTATACTCGTGATATCATTAGAGTGTGATATTCTAGATAACATTTTCTGTAAATATACACGTTAGACAATTCATGAATGCTCTTCATTAAAAGAGCATAATATAATCATTAATACTCCAGATTTAACAATCAATAGAACAAAGCTTCAACCAACCTATTGAAAATATCTGATATATTAAATAATAAGCTGGATATTACCTTCAATATAAAAAAATAAATCTAATGTCTACATAGAGAAAGGATTCTCCTGTAATCTCACTATCTATTATCTAAAAATTATACAGTGTGTTTATTTCTATAGATCATCGTCTCATATCAAAAGATGATCTTTAATAGACATATTAGAAAAAACCTTAAGTCATGGACTTGATATTACCTGACACTAATCTTTATACATTTTATATATTTGATATAGATTTTTCTAAATGTCATAATTTTTATAATTATCTTAAATTAAGACAAGCAATGATAAAACTCTTATATACATTGAATTTCCTACGCATAATTAAAATATAATTATCATATCTGTGATTATAGGTTGATATTACTGAAGTTATTCCTAATGAAAGGGGGTTAAATGTATCAAGATATGATTCGTGATGAACTGCAGCAAGCATCAAAAACATTAAATGCATTTCTTAGTCATAAAGAAAATCTTGAAGCAATTCAGTTGGCAGGTATATTATTGGCTGATACTTTTAAATCTGGAGGTAAAGTTTTATCTTGTGGTAATGGAGGATCGCATTGCGATTCAATGCACTTTGCAGAAGAGTTAACCGGTCGTTACCGCGAAAACCGTCCAGGATATCCAGCGATTTCTATTTCTGATGTTGGGCATTTTTCTTGCGTGAGTAATGATTTTGGTTATGATTATGTTTTTTCTCGCTATATTGAAGCTGTAGGTAAACCCGGAGATATTTTAATGGGAATATCAACTTCAGGTACTTCAAAAAATATAATAAAAGCAGTTCAATGTGCTTATTTACAAGGTATGAAAGTTATTATGCTAACAGGTTATAAAGTCAGTGCAATCAATGGTATGGTAGATGTAATTATCCGTGTTCCTCATATTGGTTATTCTGATCGTATCCAAGAAATTCATATTAAAGTTATTCATATTCTTATATTACTAATTGAAAAAGAAATGACAAGAAAAAACTCTGTAATTACCATATGATAATTTCTATATATTTTAGAGATTCTTAATACGAGTAATATAATATCTGTTAAAGTATATAAAATATATTTCTCCTGTACTATCTTGCATGATCTTGGAGATTGAAATAAATCATAAATAATTAGAATTTAAACAATTGATATATTTATATAATAAAAGATAGTATAATCATACTACTAATTTTCGTAACATCTAGAAATTAAAAATCTATACAACAGCTGCAATAATTAATAAATTTTGATTACTTTATAGATTATGCTTTCAGTTTTTAATTGCAATTCTACTATCTAACTTACCCGAGATCATTAACATGATATCTAAAGATATTCTCTTTAGAATAAATAAAATATTTATCTCATGCTGATATTTTTTATAAAACAATAGATAAAACAATATACACGGTAAAGTACCTTTACCTAGAATAGGCTAACTATCAAGGAGAGCATCATGTTAGCAGAATACCAGAAGCATGTTGCTGAACGTAAAAACCAAGGAATTCTACCAAAACCCTTAAATGTGAACCAAGTAACTCAGTTAGTTAAGTTATTACAAGAGCCTTTTGCAAAAGAAAAAGAACTTCTACTTGATTTATTAATGTATCGAGTACCACCGGGTGTTGATGAATCATCATATATCAAAGCATCATTCTTAGATTCTATCATAACAGGTCATACAATCTCCCCTTTTGTTACTCCAGAAAAAGCAGTAAAACTACTAGGTACTATGCGAGGAGGTTATAACATTGATATCCTTCTCAAAATACTTGATAATAATAGATTCTCCATGCTTGCTGCTGATTGTCTATCTCATACTTTACTAATCTTTGATTATTTTAATGATGTAGAAAAAAAGGCAAAAAAAGGAAATATATACGCTCAAAAAGTTATGCATTCATGGGCTAATGCTGAATGGTTTCTCGAGCGTCCAATATTAGCTAAAAAAATTACATTAACGGTATTTAAAGTAGCAGGTGAAAGTAATACTGATGATTTATCTCCTGCTACGGATGCATGGTCTCGACCAGATATTCCATTACATGCACTGGCAATGTTAAAATATCCTCGTGAAGGCATAAAACCAGATAAAGAAGGCATTATTGGTCCGATAAAACAAATAGAGAATTTAAAAAAGAAAGGTTTTCCTTTAGTTTACGTAGGTGATATCGTAGGTACAGGCTCATCACGTAAATCAGCTACGAACTCAGTACTATGGTTTATAGGAGAGGATATCCCATATGTTCCCAATAAGAAAAGTGGGGGGATATGTCTTGGTGGTAGTATAGCTCCTATTTTTTTTAATACCATGGAAGATGCAGGGGCACTACCTATTGAGGTAAATGTAGAGCGTCTTAGAATGGGGGATATAATTGATATCTATCCATATCAAGGTGAGATTCGCAGCCATCAAACTAATGAAATATTAGCTAAGTTCTCACTTAAAACCAAGGTTTTATTAGATGAGGTACGTGCCGGAGGTCGTATTGCGCTTATTATTGGACGTTCTTTAACTGAAAAAGCTCGAACTGCATTATCACTACCACCTTCGGATGTATTTTTAGCAACACAGACTCTTGAAAACAGTCAATCAAATTTTTCTTTAGCACAAAAGATAGTAGGTCGCGCCTGTGGCCTTAAAGGAGTTTATCCAGGTACATATTGTGAACCAAAAATAACTTCCGTTGGCTCGCAAGATACCACTGGACCAATGACTAAAGATGAACTACAAGATCTAGCCTGTCTAAGCTTCTCTGCAGATTTAGTGATGCAGTCGTTTTGTCATACCTCAGCTTATCCTAAGCCTATAGACCTGTTAACTCATGATACGTTGCCAAATTTTATGATGGATCGTGGTGGTATTTCTCTACGACCTGGAGATGGAATTATTCATAGCTGGCTTAACCGTATGCTATTACCCGATACTGTTGGTACTGGCGGTGATTCACATACCCGCTTTCCTATTGGTCTTTCTTTTCCAGCTGGTTCTGGTTTGGTTGCCTTCGCTGCTGCTACTGGAAAAATTCCACTAGATATGCCAGAATCAGTATTGATACGTTTCATAGGAAAAATACAGCCACATATTACCCTACGTGATGTCGTTCATTCTATCCCATTTTATGCTATTCAAGCAGGCCTTTTGACTGTGAAAACACCAAACAAGAAAAACATATTTTCTGGTCGGATCATGGAAATTGAAGGCCTACCAAATCTCAAGGTAGAACAAGCATTTGAGTTCTCAGATGCGTCTGCTGAACGCTCTTCAGCAGGGTGTGTTATTCAATTAAGTAAAGATTCAGTCATAGAATATTTAAATTCTAATATTATACTATTAAAATGGATGGTTCGTCAGGGTTATGGCAACATATGCACTATTAAGCGTCGCATCAGTCGCATGGAGGAGTGGCTAAGTTTTCCTCAACTCCTGGAAAGAGATGTAGATGCATCATATACTGAAACGCTAAATATTAATCTATCTAATATTACAGAACCGATTCTATGTGCTCCAAATGATCCAGATGATGCCTGCGTTCTATCTGACGTCTCAGGAACTCCTGTTAACGAAGTATTTATTGGCTCCTGCATGACTAATATTGGTCATTTTCGTGCAGCTGGAAAATTACTAAAAAATAAACTGACAGGCTCCCTAAAAGCCCGTTTATGGGTAGCGCCCCCTACAAAAATGGATGTAAGACAATTGACTCAAGAAGGTTATTATAATATTTTTAAGAACAGTGGTGCACGCATTGAGATGCCGGGTTGTTCACTATGTATGGGTAACCAAGCTCGTGTATCTGATGGCACTACAGTGGTGTCTACTTCTACGAGAAATTTCCCCAACCGACTTGGTAATAAAACAAAGGTTTTTCTTTCTTCTGTCGAACTTGCTACTATTTCAGCAATTTTAGGTAAATTACCTACTTTATCTGAATACTATATGTTTATGAAAGCAATTAACTCCACCTCTATAGATACCTATCGTTATTTAAATTTTAATGAGATAGAAGAGTATTCTAATAAAAAAAATACTGTAATTTTTCAAACACCGAAATATAAAGCAGATTGTTCACCATAAATTATAAAACATTCTAGCATTTTTTATAATTACTAAACAAAATGTATTTTTAAATAAAAATATAAATAAAAAATTTAATCTCGAGTGCTCTATAATTTTTTGCATATTTTTTATTTTTCTTTTGTAGTTTTTATTCTATTGAAAAGTAATAAGAAATACTAATATTTAGCTATTAATTTTCTTTTAAACCATACTGTAATAATATTATATTCTAGAATGAAATTCATGTTAACAATCTTAGTTAATAATTTGTTTTAGGAATATTTATTTAATAGATTGGTCATCTATGTATTATAGATTACATCTATGTTATGATACATTTATGGTAATGCGCTATACATCTTTTACTATTCAAAGATAGTTATCCTAATTGAAGTATTGCCTCAATATATACATAACCTCTATATAGTCATAGTCTTTTCGTCAGATAAAGAATTTTTTGTTAAGGGTGTATATATCATGAATATGTCATCATATCTTATGATTTAGAATGGTAAGATATTTAAATTATCTCCGTCTATTATCAAAATTTTATATAACCTTAATAGTTTCGAACTGATTAGATTTATCGTACAGTAAACAAGAGTTATTAGCTAATTATAGCTATAAATGATATTTTTTCTAGATTACGAAAACGATATTAATCTATACAGTTCCATTGAATTTTATGAGTGTTTTATATAAATTAGAATCTAGTGCTTATATTTACCATAAAAGTAAAAAATGTAATAAAGGTTTTATTTTTCTGCATTATACACTGATAAGTGTATCTATTTCACATATAAATCTTTCAAAAATACTCTTAAAAATTTTATATCCTTTTGAATAAGTAAAAAATGATAATGCGCCTTTTATTTAACGACCAGCTACACATATGACTAATCATGTGATACTTAAAAAGATGTCAAATCATATGCTATTTTTTATCAGTATTGGTATTACACGTATCGTGTAAAATACTCATAAAACTATAAATTATTTTTAAAAGTTTTTTCTAAAGATAAAGTATATTACTGTCTTGCTAGACGAGTACGATATGGTACGTACTCAGCATTACTACGCCAGGGATTAATATCTATTCCACCTCGTCGTGTATAGCGAATATACACGCTCAATTTCTTTGGATTGCAATATGTTATAATATCATGAAAAATTCTTTCGGCGCACTGTTCATGAAATTCATAATGCTTTCTGTAAGAAATGAGGTAACGTAACAAAGGTTCATGATGAATTCTTAAACCATAATAGCTAATTTGTATTGTAGCCCAATCTGGTTGTCTAGTAATTAAACAATTAGACTTAAAAAGATGACTGACTAATTGCTCTTGAGCAATATCCGAGGCGGTGCTATTATGCAAGTAATCAGAATTAAGTTCGTAATTATTAATATCAATATCTTGCTCATCGATACATATACCAGGTAAATGACCAATAGTTCTCTTGCGTATATCTTGAAGTCGAAATAAAGTAACCGTAACAAGTCCTATGGCACAATTACTAAGATCATATTCTATAGTCTGACGAACTGCCTCTGAACTTATAAATCGAGTTTGACTAAAGCTATTTAAGTATAATTTTAAGCTTTTAGATTCGATTAAATTAACACTGCGCATATCTAACGCCAACTCTCCAATCGCGACTTGTGGCAACCCTTTTTGATTGAGCCAAGATATTTCATATAATGTCCAAATATCTTCTCCGGTTAGCCCTGTTTGATTTAGATCAAAATTTATCAACTCCCTGTTAAGATTACGCGGGATGGCTCGCAGAAGCATAGGCTGATAAATATCATGATATTTTGTAGGCTTTCCAAGAAACTGTTCTGATAAGATATTTTGATTAAAATAGTTAGACGTAGACATAATAGTTTCCTGAATATTAAGTATCTCATTAAAAATAAACTGTCTGAATACTATGTAGTGACTTTTAAGACTTTTAAGCTAAATAAGATATGTAATAACCTAAACATCTTTTTCCTATAAAGACCAGCTATACCGACAACAGACCAATGTGCAATACATTTAATAGGTGTCACATATTAAATGTATATAAAATATTTTAGTCTTTTTTGTTTTGACATCTTTAGTTAAAAACTGATTTTGTTTTTTCTTAAAAAAATCATCAGTCACTTGGTAATATAGATAGTTTTTTCTCATTGTAATGAAGATAGAAAAATAAGACATTTAGCCATAGTTATAATAATACTAATAATTAATAGAAGTGAGTAATAGCTCAACACTCACTTTAAGTAAATATATTTTTACTTTTAAGGTAATAACCTTAAATTTATACCTAATTTAATTTAAGAATTTTCTACAAATATACAGAAAATATGTATTTTTTATATTAAGATAGAAATAATCACTAAATTTATCTATTGATCTTATAGTTAAATACTTAATAATTTTACAAGCTTAATCAGCATTAATGTATAACACTCGAGATATCATACATAAAGTTATAATTATATGCTCTCAGGTTTAGATTCATCTATCGTCAAATAATAAATCATTGTATTATTCTAGATAATCTATCATTTTAAACATTTTATATTTAATGTTAATTAGATATTACATACTATAAGCAGGAAACAATAAAGATAAATAGCTATAATCAATTTGAATATATCTAATATTATAAATATTATTTATATTATATGTACCATGTAAATATAAAACTATTTCTTCATCTGCCTTTCATTCTTTTAGATAATCATGTATGGTTTGAAATACTTATAACTTATCAAAGTTAATATTTATTAACGCTTATATCAAAAAAACTTTCTTTACTTTACTTTATCAATCTGACAAATAGAGAGAGTTTATTAAAATAAAAAGATATAGGAAAAGATAACGTTAGTTCTATTACTATCTTAGCAATCTAATTTTAAATTAGATGACATAGATTCTATTATTATTTTTAGATAAAAAAAATTAAAGAGTTTTAATATATGCTATCGATTGATAATTGATAGAAAGCTTAATATATTTACACTAAATCAAATTATTGATACTGTGACGACGCAGTATAGATTCTGTCTGCAATATATTTTTGTTTATATTATATATAATTTTTATTAAAAATAAAATTACATGTTCTTAAACTGGATTAGTAGCAATAATTTTTGCGATACGATCCGCTTGTGCATTTAAGTGTAATTGACGGTAAGCATTTTCCATTAACTGTAAAGCTTGATGAGTTGCCTTTGAATCTGGATAATCTATTAGCATTTTATCTACACGATTAACCACTGCTATATAAGCTCCACGTTTCTCATAAAATTCAGCCACGGATAACTCATGTTTTGCTTGACATTCTTTTAGAAAAATAAGACGTTTACGTGCATCAATAGCATATTGACTATTCGGATAATTGTGTAACATTTGCGAGAAACTATTAAATGCAGATAATCTATGGATCGGATCTCGATCTGATCGATCAATACCAAAAAAAGTTTGTATCGGGTTATTATCTTTTTCCATATATATTAAACCACGCATGTACATAATGTAATCAAGATTTGAGTGGTTTGGATATAGACGTAAAAAGTGATCAATGGTTTCTAATGCTAAAGAAAAATTATTATTTTTGTAATATGCATAGACCAAGTCTAATTGCACCTGTTCGCAATATGGACTTAATGGATAGTTGGCATTAAAAGTTGTGAGCTGTAAAATAGCTTTTTTAAAACCTCCGCGCTGTAGTTCTTTTTCGGCATGTGCTAAAATCATGCCAGGCGACTGATTTGGCGCTATACCACTAGACCCAGTACACGCATATAGCAGAAAGCTGTGTAGTACGATAATTGAAAAATATTTTATACGAATCATGAAGATTATTGTATCCTTGACGGTTTATGCGAGAAGCGTCTCACTCAGTATGTAGTAGTAATTTAGTTTTGGCTAAATAGTAGCCGAAATTAACACCACATGATAGTCTAACGTGAAATTACAACACTCTTATTTATGCAAATTTATGCAAAAAAAAATAAAACTTAACGCAAAAGTGTCTACACTACAACTTGGCCAACGTTTAGATCAAGCATTAAAAGAATTATTTCCAAACTACTCACGTTCTTGTTTAAAAACATGGATTCTTAATCAATACGTTTCTGTTAACGGAGTTATTGTTGATAAAGCTAAAAAAAAGGTATCCGGTGGCGAATTAATTAGTATTGATGCAGAAATCAAAGAAAGAATCTTCTGGGACTCCAAGGAGATTCCATTAAATATTGTTTATGAAGATGATGAGATTCTTCTCATTAATAAACCTAGTAAATTAGTAGTACATCCTGGGCCAGGTCATTATGATGACACCATTATGAATGCCATGTTATACCATTTTCCAGAGAGCGCTTGTATTCCTAGAGCAGGTATTGTGCATCGTTTAGATAAGGACACAACTGGCCTTATGGTAATAGCAAAAACTATTTCTGCGCACAATTATCTTTTAAAGAATTTACGAAAAAGAGAGATTATTCGTGAATATGAAGCAATAGTTACGGGTCAAATAATTACTAGTGGAAAAGTTGATGCACCAATAGGTCGTCATATCAGGAAACGCACCCATATGGCAGTAAATTCTATGGGAAAACCCGCGATAACTCATTATAGTATTATAAAAAATTTTCGCAATCATACCTGGCTTAGGTTACAACTAGAAACTGGTCGTACACATCAGATCCGTGTTCATATGTCACATATCACACACCCAATTGTTGGTGACCCTATATACTCTGGCCGTCCTCACCTACCAAAGGGGTCTTCAGAGGTTTTTATGGCTGCTTTATCTGCTTTTAATCGTCAGGCACTACATGCCACTATGTTACGCATGAATCATCCTATATCTGGTATAGCTATGGAATGGCATACTGAACTACCTATAGATATGATAGAATTGATTAATGCAATACAGACTGATACGGAAAAATTTAAACACTAAGAGGACTAATTATTGATTAGATTTAATAGTTGCTAAAAGTTATTAAGTGTAATAATAAAAATCATTACAACAAGGTATTATATGCATGAATTACATGCCAATATAAACACAATCTATAAAATGGCTCATATTTTAAAAATCATCAAAAATTTGGATCATGTGATATACATACAATATTATTATAAAATAATATATACAACATATAATAAAAGCTATTGATACTAAAATCAGAGATATTTTATGATCTGATAGCATATCAAAATAGAAACAATCTATTGTAGAAGATCTGATTCTATAAGTATTATAGCATAATAGCAGATTATGATCTTAAAAAACATGTTTATTGATAAACACTAGTAAGGTATTACTAATAGTATTAATTATGACTATAAAATAGCATATTTTAATTCTAATAGCATTAGACACCATTTATTTAGCCTAAAAATATACTAAATTTTATAAATTTCTGGTAAGAATCACTGAATAAAAATCTGAGCTATATTTAATAAAATTAGATCAGATTTCTATAATAGATTAAATAATAAATGCAAGAACAATTATTAATACTGCAGTGTTTTACTTATATTTTTAGGATTTCCTAGTTATTCTCATGAGTTTCTATAGTTAAATACCATACCTATCCATTGCGTAATTACCATACGTTCTGTGTATCTCGCTAAATATCAATACAAAGTGACAATTCATATTATCACGCTTGATTTAATCTATCATAGACTAATAATTTATAATTAAGATTTATTTGATATATGAGAAGTATCTAAATGATTTTTATATACTCATATCACTATAGTATAGTCGCATTAATATAATATAAAAATTTTATATATAGTTATTAAATAATACGTATCATATTTTATGCTACATTATCATAACAAGCGTATAGCACGTTAGCTTAGTATCTTAACATGCGATATTTATATTTTAAAAATTAATAAGCTCTCTTGGCTCTAAAATATTAGAGATTATCTATCCGTTTTCCTAATCTGGCTAGCCATTATTATATGCAATATCAAAAATATTTATATAAAAAATTTCTGATAAAAAGTTCAATGCAGCTTCTAGATATCTATTTATGATTAAAGAAAATGGTATAAATATAACTATCATTGTATGTTTATTGAAAAGTTTTACATCATTATTAGATTAATAGTCAACGTCAGTTATATAAAAATAATCATAATTTTAATAAAATTAAAAAATATTAAATTTAATCTTTATAATGAATAGAAACCGGTTTAAATAGTATTTAAATAAAGGATTATTACTATATGATTCAATAACCTTATAAATAAAATGCTAGATTTTTTTCAGATATATGGTTAAAATATAAAATAAAAATATAAAATTTACTGCATAATATTAGAAACATATAAAATTAACTCTTAATATTTTTTCTTGATAGATCTATCTTAGAAGACATTTAAGAATCGTATAATACTTTTAACTAAATTTTTAATTAACCAATCTTTAAATTATATATATCCATGCTCAACTGGATTAAAAGGAAGAAGAATCTTTAAAGAGCCCTACTTTTAAATCAGTAGCAGTATAGATAATTTGACCATCTACTATCACTTCACCATCCGCTACACCCATAATAAGTTTACGTTTAATAATGCGTTTAATATGAACAAGATAAGACACTTTTTTAGCACTTGGTAAAATCTGTCCGGCAAATTTTACTGAACCAACACCTAGTGCACGACCTTTACCTTTTCCTCCCAGCCAACCAAGATAAAAACCAACTAGTTGCCACATGGCATCTAATCCTAAACAGCCCGGCATCACCGGATCACCAATAAAATGGCACGAAAAGAACCATAAATCTGGATGAATATCTAATTCTGCTAAAACAAAACCTTTATGATATTTTCCATTAGTTTCTGTAACATGTACGATACGATCGATCATTAACATGTTACCAGATGGTAATGGAGGACCATCTATACCAAAAAGTTCAGCACGTCCAGAGGCAATTAGATCTTCTTTTGTATAAAAAATAGATTGATTTAGCATATTCCATAAACCTTATATTGGTTAATTATATGTGGAAATCCGAAGGTATACAGTTCGTGCTGTATTTGATAGTACTCATAATTATAGAATTTCTATCAAAACTAAATAGACTGAAATATATGCAAGAGTTTTAGATAAAACCCAATGTGCTTTCTCTCTATTTAATAATCCTTCTTTTAATGCATTTATTCAAAATCAGAAAAAGAGCGATCATAGTACATATTATAAATTAAAATTACTCTTCGGAATTACAGGTAATTCCGTATTGTAAATAATTTTTTATCCTAATTGATTATTTCTCTGTTATAAACTTTTTTTACAAATATAATGCTAGGATATAAATAAAATCAGCATATTTTATTTTAGTTTTTAAGAATTTAAAATAAGTGCTTTTAGATAGTTTGATTGGTATTAATTATAGTATATTTATTACTAATATACATGTTTAGCACTGACGCGGTATAAGTATAGTTTTTATCTAAAAATTTCTAATATATTCTGTATTTTTTATTTTCTTATTATTTGATATAACTGATATTATTAAATATTTTTAATATACACAGAAACATATATTGTGTAATCATCCTGTTTATTTTATTACACAATGTGCTTTTTTAATCAGATATCGCTATATGTATTTTTATTTAAAATAAAAATTATTTAGTAAAAATTTATTATTTATGCTTATATTTTAAAATATAATCTATAATTTTAAACAAAACATTTACGTTAAATTCTGTTAATAAAATTAATTATTAATAATTAAAATATATATCACAAAATTCTTAATAAAATGGTAGATATGCAATAATATAATATCCTGAGAAAATCAAATAATATACCATCTATACTAATAATTATTATAGACTAATCAATCAAATATTGATTTATACAGAATAAGTTAATTAAGGATGATGACATCATTTTATATCTAAAAAAAACCTAATAATAATTATAGCTATTGCTTTAACTGAATGAACAAAGCAAAATATATAGTACATAATAAATTAAATTGAACTTATCCAATTAAACCAACGCAGTGGCCCTGTACGTCGCCGAATGTCTTGTGAATTAATTTTTGCAATGCGCTCTTTTATAAAGCACAAAAGAGAAGGCCCTAATTTATTTTTCCACGGTACACCAGTTAATAATAACAAGGCTTCATCAACATTAGATACCGCCCACAGAGAGAATGTGCCATTTTTTATAGCTTTCATTACATCTTGATGCAATGAAAGATGACGAATATTGGAAGACGGTATAATAACTCCTTGGCAACCATCAAGTATCCGTTGATTGCAGATCTGAAAAAATCCTTCAATCTTTTCATTAATTCCACCGATGGATTGCACGCTACCTAGCTGATCTATAGAACCCGTGACTGCAATCTTTTGATTAATCGGCGTTAACGATAAAGCACTAATTAGTGCACATAGTGCAGCTAACGAAGCACTATCACCATCCAGCTCTGAATATGATTGTTCAAACACTAATGACGCAGAAAATGGAATATTCTGTTCTAATTTTAAGGTTGACAGTAGCCAAGATTGCATAATCATTAGACCTTTAGAATGAATACTACCACCAAGATCTACTTTACGCTCTACATCAATGAACTCAC
The DNA here is from genome assembly GCF_900698885.1 of Candidatus Erwinia haradaeae. GTDB lineage: Bacteria > Pseudomonadota > Gammaproteobacteria > Enterobacterales > Enterobacteriaceae > Erwinia_E > Erwinia_E haradaeae_H. The sequence goes on along the minus strand of NZ_LR217705.1, from coordinate 550,835 downwards.
CATCACCAATATGTACTACGCAACTTACACGAACAGGGGTTCCGAAAGCGCCTGGGTGACCCGGAAATTCTATTACTGATAGAGCATTAATTTGCCCTATCACCTCACCTTTTGTGTCAATTTGTATCTGATTCTGCTCAATATTATTTAGAATTTTTTCTAATATTAATCCTTCTCTCCATGCACGCATTTTAATGGCTTTCTTAAGATTGTTTCCTTTCATTAAACCATCTGTACAATACAATAAAGCTTCCTGTAACTGATATCTGATCCAATCTAAATTTAACGGAAGCAACCCCTGATCCCCAGTCCAGCGTATACCTTCATGAACTAACGCTGGCCAAAAATTATAATCAGTAGGAGGACATCCCATGGCATCTGCAACACTTTGCACCCACATTCGCCAATTCATAAACGCTATATCATCTGATAATTCAATTGTATCCTCAAATTCACCATATAAAGACACATTAGTTAATTCAAACTCTAAATTCTTAAAATCTTCCAGAGCTTCTTGCCCTCCCATGAGAAGAAGACGAAAAGACATTGGCATCGACGGAATATCTAATGGAAGGGGTGCAGAATGATCACTGGAATACCATTCATATTTTTTGCAAGTTAGTATTTTCTTTAAACGAAGCCACATCAACGGTTGTTCTAATATAGCACGCAGAGATAATATCAGAAAACCTCCATTAGCATGGTGTACTAAACCTGGTGACAAGGAGACTTGATTTTTATATATATGCACACAACCAAAAAGATTATTATGTTCAATCCAATCCGATTGATGCACACCACCATAAGTGGCAAAATTATCTTGTATAGTTTTTGCTGGATACCAATCTACTGTATGCTCGTTAATTTCATAACGACCACCATATAGTATTTTTGTTTTATTTGCTGTTTTTTCCTGCATTGCTAGAAGAATTTTTTGTAAAAATGTAAAATATATACTACTTTCGGGGCTTTTAATTAACATTATCGGTTCTAGCGCCATAGTTTTTGACAATAGATCCAGCCCGTTATAGAGACGTGCTTGTACAATACGAAAATAATCCGTATCAACTATTAGATTCTTTAAGAATAGATGCTGAAATCGTTCTATAGAAGTCTGCAAAATATTCCACTTTAATGGATCTTTTTTCAAAATAACCATATTATTCTAAATAAGCATAACGTACTAGTTAATTAACTATGATTTAAGAATTTTTATATATAAAACATCATATAAGTTTACTTATACTGATTAATTACACGATGTTCTGTTAACCTTTATTGTAGTAAATAAATCGTACATATTAAGAATATAAGCATTAAAATTATATAAAATCCTTATCTATCTGCTAAGATATAAAATTTTTTATGTGTTTTATCTAATGACAAAGCCAGATCTATAATTATATATAGAAGGTGTGTAATAAAAAAATATTTTTTATAAAATTTTTAACTGACATTTTTATAGAATGTTTTTACCTGCAGAAATAAAAGTAGTTCATACTAGATTCTAGTAATCTAATCATGTTAATACGTCTTCTAGACTAGAAGATATAAAGAACATATAAGCATATAAATCTGTATGATTATTTGTATCTTCTGGAAACTATAAATGATTGCTGCATATTATTCTGTTTTTATAAAAATCACAGAATAACTTTAATATTTTTAGAATTTTTACCTACAATTATAAAACTTCACGAAATATAATTATTAAAATCTATTCAAAAGCCCCATATCTTGAAGATAATTCTTCACGAAAAATATACTAAATTATAGATATCCTGATTATTTGTTATTACACCGTAAACAACGCGGGGATTCAAATCCAACACGTAAGTCAAGAACATGTTGGGCCATATCCCACTCCGAACAGGAATAAATTTTTAAAGATAAAGCATGCACACTATCTACTATTTCTTTAGCTAGCACTTTATAAATTGCACGATGTCTTTTAAGTACTTCTTGAGCATGAAACATCTTGCTTACTATTAATACTTTAAAGTGACTTTCTAAACCTCTATACATCAAATGATATTGGCTCTCATCATATACCTTGAGATACTCCGGAGCAAACGCTTTAAATAACTTATATTCTATAATGTTACAAATATTATTCATAAATCCTCTTAATAAGAGTAATGCTTATACCAACCTATATTAATTAAAAATTAACCTGAATTTAAATAATATTCAGAAAAATTATCTATAAATCTATAATCTATTTATATAGATAAATATTCTATTAAATTGATAAAAATTTTTATGCTTGATATATGTCTTATAATTAGTATTAATGTACTTAATAACCTCACTATTTTAATATAGTTACAGAAGCTTAACTTTCGCAAAACTGATAAATCTTTTTGTATTTTAGTGTAACCCGTATATTTATATTTCTATAATATGCATATGAAATATTAACCTACTAAAAAAACTAACATGTTAGTTAACATTTCTTTCTTTTTCCTGCTACCAAAGAGTAGATATTAATATTAATATAAATTATTATATAAATGTCTTTATCTTTATATGTAGGCGTTTTAATAAAATCATATATTGAAATCAATAAAACAAGAAAATAGCTATATTATTAATATAACATTCTTATAGTGTATAAATGATATAAAAATATTCTTGATAATATCAAGAAATAAAAAAATTTTAGCATAGCATTTAAAACACTATTAATTATCACATCTATGTAACTATATATTATATTGATAAGTATTTATTTTTTTAAATGATTCTTAATAAAGATAATCTTTAATTATAGATTTTTACCTATAAATTATTTTAATTTAACAAAAATTTTAAAAAATGATCATTTCTCACTGGAGAATATTATAAAAATAATATTTTACCATTTAGTGTTTTCATTACAACTATCATTTGATATGTCATCTGCTATTACAAAAATATTTACATATACTATGGTTGTATTAAGTCTTATCTATTAGCTAATAATTTTATTAAAAATATTTATTTTATATGATAAATTTAATTCTACATATAAAAAGAAGTAATTTTGAGAAACATTAAAATGTTCTTTTTAAAAAAATAAAATTATTCATTAGTGTTTTAATTTTTAAATCTATTACTATAAAGTATATAAAATATGATATTATATCAAATTTAAAAATTTTTAATAATTCCTATTATATACAAATTAAAATAAAATACTAGCATGAAAAGTCAGATTAGTATCAATACAATAATAATATATTTATGTTTGAATTTTATTAATAGGTAAACGCTTATTTTTATAAAAATAGAAAATATTTAAATAGCTTATATATTGTAATGGTAGGTCATGGATCTATCTGAAAAAATTAAAAGCAAATCAATATTTAAAAATAGAATGCTACAATTCTACACAGCACCGGTATCTCTTTTAAAGGTATACAATAGAATAATACTAAAAGATAGGTGTATCCTTGATATGTTCTATCACTTAGCCAGGATCTATTTTTATGCAAAAAGGTTATTCTAAATTAGAACCTCTAACATTATCCCTAAAAGGTGAAATAATCATTGAAGCTTCTGCGGGGACTGGAAAAACCTTTACAATTGGATTGATCTATTTACGTCTCCTGCTAGGTTTAGGAAAAAAAATAGATTTTGTGCGACGATTGTCAGTTGAAGAAATTTTAGTAGTAACCTTTACTGAAGCTTCTGCGGCTGAATTACGTACACGGATTCGTAGTAATATACATGAATTACGCATTGCTTGTATTCGTGAAAAAACCTCAAATCCAATCCTTAAGCAGCTCATATCTCAAATAACAAATTTGCCTCAAGCTATCTTGCACTTATCAATAGCCGAGCGTAACATGCACGCAGCAGCTATTTTTACTATACATGGGTTTTGTCAACGCATCTTACATATGCAACCCATTGAGTCTGGTGTGCTTTTCAAGCAGGAGCTGCTTATAGATGAAACCCCATTTCAACGTCAAGCAATATTTGACTTCTGGAGGCGATATTGCTATCCATTACCAAAACCAATTGCTCGTATCGTGCGAAAACTTTGGATTGGACCAGAACAGTTACTTCAAACATTATTACCATGGCTATATAGGGAAGAGATTTTTCTGAAAACAACCCACACAACCTATCAAAACATCGAACAACAGCATGCTAATATTATAGAACGTATTAAAAATATTAAAACATCGTGGTTAAATGTGCAAAATATACAAGAATTAATTGAGACATCTGGCATTAATCGCCGTAGTTATAATAGAAAAAATCTAAAAAACTGGCTGGATAGCATTACACAATGGGCAAAAACTGAAACAGTAGATTACTTTATAATAAAATATCTAGTAAATTTTAGTCAAAGCACATTACTAAATAAAAGTACAAATGGAGAGCCACCGCATCATCCAATTTTTCTGGAGATTGAGCGTTTTCTTTCAAACCCCCTATCCCTATATGATTGCGTTATAACTTTAGCACTGCAACAGATTCGATGCTCTATACAACAAGAAAAATCTTTACATGCAAAAATCGGATTTCATGATCTATTAACGCTACTTAATTCATCATTACATAAACCAAATGGTAAAATATTAGCTAAAACTATTCAAAAAAATTATCCAGTAGCGTTAATAGATGAATTTCAAGATACCGATATACAACAATATCGTATTTTTCATGCTATATATCATAACATATCTCATGGCGCGCTATTATTAATAGGTGATCCTAAACAAGCAATTTATGCATTTCGAGGTGCGGATATTTTTACCTATATGCGCGCACGCTCGGATATTAAGGAGCGCTATACATTAGAAACAAATTGGCGCTCATCAAAAAATATGGTCGATGCCGTTAACCTTTTATTTTTAAATCATTATAACCCGTTTGTTTTTAAAGAAATACCCTTTACACGCATTCAATCAGCCACACCTAATCATCACTTTCATTTTAGTTTAAACTGCAAGATGCAACCTGCTCTAAAATTTTGTCTACAGCCAGGTAGTACTATTAATATTAGTGATTATCAAGAATTTATGGCACAGGAGTGTGCCGCAGAAATTAGTCATTGGTTACATCAAAGTAAAAATGGTAAAGCTTTTTTTTGTTATATGAACAATAAAAAACCAGTGAGAGCTTCAGATATTACCATATTAGTACGCAGGCGCAGTGAAGCAGAAATAGTAAAAAAAGCTCTATATGCACTAAATATACCATCGGTATACCTTTCTAATCGAGATAGCATCTTTTCTACATTAGAAGCAAAAGAAATGCTCTATCTCTTGCAGGCAATATTAACACCAGAAAAAAAATCAATTTTACGAAGTAGTCTGTCAACAAACTTTTTAGGCATAGATAAAGCAACTATTTATTCCATGCAAAGTCAGGAAGTGGTGTGGAATTCTTTAATAAGAAGATTTTTTGATTATCAAACGTGTTGGAAAAAATATGGTGTATTATCTATGCTCCGTAAACTCATGCTTCAGGAGAAAATCGCTGAGAATTTATCATCACCTTTGCATGTAAAACGTTGCTTAACTAATCTAATACACTTAGGTGAAGTGTTACAAGAAGCCTCGTTTATATGCGCAAATGAACAAAGTTTAATAAACTGGCTCACAAAAAACATTCAGAAACCAAATTCCTGTCAACCTGATCAATACATTCGCCTAGAGAGTAATCATACTTTAGTACAAATTATCACAATCCATAAATCTAAAGGATTGCAATATCCGTTAGTATGGATACCATTTGCTGCCACTTTTCGTGAAGCAAAAAATGCAATTTTTTATGATCATCAAACTTTTACGACTGTGCTTGACTTACAAAAAGATACTAAAAACATGGTCTTAGCCGATCAAGAAAGATTATCAGAAGATCTACGCTTGTTGTATGTGGCACTTACACGTTCTATATTTCACTGTAGTGTTGGTATTGCGCCACTATTTATAAGCTCTAGTAAAAAAACCGACAAAAGTCACTTACATCGTAGTGCAATAGGCTACTTAATTCAAAAAGGACAAGCAATGAACGCTAGTAGTTTGAAATCTGCGCTGCAAGTGTTTAATGGAGAAAATACTGCCGTTGCTATTGCATCAGGACAAAAGGGGAGACAATGGCAGGATACTGATCGTAATGCTATCGATATCGAAAAAATTCATATCCGCACATTATCATATCCTATTCAAGAGAAGTGGAAAATTACAAGTTATTCAGATCTTTTGCAAAAACATAATGCTACTAGTACTAGTAATATTAATAGTATAGATAGATTATCGTTTAAAAGTTTTGATATTCATGTATCCGGAAATCAATCAAGCAGTAGTTGTATAGTGGAAAATATGCAATATACACGACATACTTTTCCAAGAGGTGCGAAATCCGGGATCTTCCTTCATAGATTATTATCAAGTCTAGATTTCAGCGCACCATTGAGCATTTCTTGGTTAGAAAAACAGATTATCTATCATGGGTTAAACCAGGACTGGGTGCCAGTAATGTATGAATGGATTCAGAGTATTCTTCATACTACTTTAAATGAAACTGGTGTTAGTCTGCACAATATACCCATGAAGAATAGACAGGTAGAACTAAAATTTTATTTACCATTTTCAGAACCACTTACAGCAGAAAAACTAAACAAGATTATGCAACAAGATCCATTATCGGCGAGTTGCCCTCCACTTAGATTTAATCAAATTAAAGGCATGCTGGAAGGTTCGATTGATCTAGTATTTCTCTGGAGAGGTAAATATTACCTATTAGATTATAAATCTCATTGGTTCGGTGAAAGTGGCAATTATTACACCAAAAATAGAATCATTCAGGCAATGCAGGAGCACCGTTATGATTTGCAGTACCAATTATATACATTGGCACTACATCGATATTTACGTCATCGTTTAATAGATTATGATTATCAGAGGCACTTTGGTGGGATAATCTATCTTTTTTTACGTGGCGTAAATCATTTAGAAAATGATAACGCTGTTTATAATACTCTTCTACATGCAGATTTCATTACTTCTATGGATAGGCTCTAAGTCCATAGAATTAAGATATCTAAATAATGCAAAAACAAGTCGTGCACTATTAATAAAATCTCTTTATACTATATTTTAATAATTTTGATAATGAGATTCAATACTTACTTCTACTAATTTAGTAATAAATAATATCTAACGCATAAATAATAACTTTTTACTATAAAAACACTATGCTTTAAATATTTTTACATAAAATTTCATCAGTTTTACTAAGGAAATGAAAATGAGTAAGATCTCAAGCTATCCAACTAACTTCATTCGACAAATTATTAATAAAGATCTAGCAGAGGGCATGCATAAAATAGTGCGCACCCGTTTCCCACCAGAACCAAATGGTTACCTGCATATTGGTCATGCGAAATCCATTTGTCTAAACTTTGGCATAGCTCAGGACTACAAAGGAAAATGTCACCTACGATTTGATGATACAAATCCAACAAAAGAAAATGCAGAATTTATTGAATCTATTAAGCGTGACATTACCTGGTTAGGATTTCAGTGGGATGGTAAGGTTCGATATTCTTCAGATTATTTTGAAAAACAATATCAATATGCTATTGAACTTATTCAGAAAAACTTAGCATATGTTGATGAATTATCATCTCATTTAATTCGCGAATATCGTGGAACTTTAACCGCACCTGGAAAAAACAGCCCGTATCGTAATCGTAGTATACGCGATAATTTGCAATTATTTTCTCAAATGCGTAATGGTGAAATCGCTGAAGGCGATGCCTGCTTACGTGCTAAAATTAATATGACATCGCCTTTTATTATCCTACGTGACCCAGTACTTTATCGCATAAAATTTGAAGAACATCACCAAACCGGAAAAAAATGGTGTATATATCCAATGTATGATTTTGCCCATTGTATTTCTGACGCATTGGAGGGGATTACTCACTCTTTATGTACACTAGAATTTCAAGATAATCGTCGTTTATATGATTGGATTTTGAATAATATCAATATTACTGCGCATCCACGACAGTATGAATTTTCACGTCTTAATCTTCAATACACTATCATCTCTAAAAGACATCTGCACCGTCTAGTTGTTGAAAATATTGTAGAAGGATGGGATGATCCAAGAATGCTTACTATTGCTGGCATGCGTCGACGAGGCTATACGGCAGCATCTATACGTGAATTTTGCCGTCGTATTGGTGTTACAAAACAAGAAAATATGATTAATATTGAAATGCTTGAAAGTTGTATTCGTGAAGAGTTAAATGCTCACGCGCCAAGGGTAATGGCTGTAATTAATCCAATCAAAGTACTTATTAGGAATCTCCCATCAAATTACGAAGAAATACTCAATATACCATATTATCCTAACAAACATGAACTTGGAACACGTTCAGTTCCATTTACACAAGAAATTTATATTGATAGTTCTGATTTTCAAGAAGAGGAGCAAAAAGATTATAAACGCCTAATCTTAGGAGGAGAAGTGCGTTTACGTTATTCCTATGTAATTAAAGCAGAGAGTGTAGAAAGAGATTCTCAAGGTAATATCATTGTCTTATTTTGCTCCTGTGATATGAGCACGATGAAGAAGCATCCAAGTGATGGTCGTAAGATCAAAGGAGTCATTCATTGGGTATCAGCAAAATATGCACTTGTTGCGGAATTTCGTTTATACGAGAGACTATTTAATTCACCTAATCCATTGGCAGCAGATAATTTTATCAAAGAATTGAATCCAAACTCACTAGTTATTCAACATGGCTTCATTGAACCCAGCATGCGAACTGCAAAAATTTCATTTCCTTACCAATTTGAAAGAGAGGGATATTTTTGTACCGATAGTGTCAACTCTTCTTCAACTAATTTAGTCTTTAATCGTATTGTGGGTTTGCGGAATACTTGGGTAAAAATTAACGCATAATTTTTCGCAATTAGCAATAAAAGATTTTAGGTTATTAGATAACTTTTTAACTCCGTCGCATCAGATATTTAAATAAATCTTCTGATCCACATAAGATCTCAAAATCTAAATAATATTTTAGTAGTAATCAATGAACTACCATTGGTTAACTTACTAATAAAAGAGACTTATATTAGTTGTAATATATTAACATTTCATGTTTTAGGCACTAATCTATTATTTTCACACTAAAACTCAATACTCTTTTTTTAATTTTTATGATACTGTTTCATAACATGGTTATTATGATATAATCAATTCTAAAAAAATATTCTAAAAATAATGATCACCTATATGGTTATTTAATAATCCCACGATATTCCTTATCCTTATTTGAGAATACACAGCAAAAAAAATTCATACTACTGCATACTACAAAATAATATTAAATTATTTCACAGACTCAATCTATATCTACGCTCTTTATAATATTCTCTCGTTAAGTTATCAATATAATATTGTATGCCTTCAGAGCAAAGGTGTAATAATACTATAACTAAAATTCATACACGATACAGAATACTAGCTAAAAGTAAAATAAAGAACTATTAATTCTCTATAAACTTATTAAAAAACAGAATTAGATAATATCTTTAATATTAAATTAGATAATATTTTTAATATTATTGGCAATCATCAGATATATATAGTAGCTCACTACTCATTTATTCTATGGAATTAGAGGTTGATACACCTGACAAAGCATATCTTAATCATCATTCACATAATATATAAAAAATATATATATAATAGAGCATTAAGCTCCAATGATAACTAAGATAGATTCAATCATTATTGAACAATTGACATCTTTTTTAATATTTAATAAAAATACAAATACCTAATTTATCTACAACGCAATACATTATTTTATGCTCAATGACAGTATAATATAAGCAGGTTTTTTACAAATTACTGTAATTATTTCTAATATATCTCATTAAATAATCTATGTGATTAAAATTTAAGTAATCTATTACTCACTCCAGACTCTAAACTTATAGCATGAAGGTGTCAATGAAAAGCAATCTTATAAATTTTCTTAAGTTTCCTACATTATTTACTTATAAAATTATAGCTCTGTCATGTCCTGACCTAGTGGAGAAAATAGTTAAAGTAGTACAAATTTATGCTCCTGGTGAGTATACTCCAGAACTTAAAACTAGCCAGAAAGGAAAATATTCTTCAGTATCTATCACCGTTTCCGTAACTCATATTCAACAGGTGGATACATTATACAATAAATTAGGTAATATCGAAAAAGTTTTTATGGTCTTATAATGACTTACATAAAAATATCTATGAAGATGTTTTCTCTTATAATACATATTTATCATAATTGATTATATCTAATGGCAGTAAAGTTTATTGAAGATTGGAAAACTAGTATAACTTATAGAATAGGAATACAGATTTTGTCTCCAGACACACTTATTATTCGATCACTTGGTTTACATAACTGGCTATCTATCTCGTGTGCCATGCGGAAATTTACCAACCAAAGAGATTACATGACACCAGATGAAATCTGGTTGGTAGAGCACTTTCCAGTATTTACACAAGGCCAGACAAGTAAAAAAAAACCTCTTATATTACCTACAGGCATTCCTATCATGAAAAGTGATCGAGGCGGGCAAATTACTTATCACGGTCCAGGCCAGCAAATGTTATATGCAATGATAAACCTAAAGCGGCGATGCATTGGAGTTCATCAATTAGTAGTTGCTCTTGAGCAAACAGCAATTGAGACTTTGGCTGTATTCTCTGTAAATGCATATATAAAACCTGGGTCACCAGGTGTATATGTAGATGGCAAAAAAATATGCTCATTAGGATTACGTGTACGAAATAATTGCTCATATCATGGTTTAGCTTTTAATATTAATATGGATTTAACCCCTTTTCTATATATTGACCCTTGCGGAGACCCTTTACTTGAAATGACTCAATTAAAACAGAAAAAACCTGAGATAACTCTCTTAGAAGTTCAACCAATATTGATACGTAGCTTAACGCATCAGTTAGCTGTTAACAGGATTTATTGGGATAAGAATAGTACTATATCTGAGTATCATGCATTAGATTAAATACAATATATAGTGTGTTCTTTAAGTTGTATGTAGTCAAATCTATAAGAAAAGATAAATTAGCACAATCAGATTAACTATTTTTCAAAGTATAGTCTGCGCCCCTTAAAATGTCATGTTAGTGGCGTAATCACTGTGATTTTAATTTACATAAGTATTCTATGTAACTTAAATATACTGATATAGTGTTTACAGAATGGTAATTTCATGCTGTTCATTAAAGAACAATATGTTATATATTATTGTTTGCTGTACTGCGAGATACATGAATAGTTATTTTTTATACCTAATACTTCTTATATTTGATAGAATAAAAAGTTCTTGTTTTTCTGATCTCCTAAAAAGGACACTATTATTTTATCTTAAAATGCAATACAAACTTGTATTTAGCGCAAAAATATCGTCAAATTATAAATTTTTATCTAAAAATCAATGAATAAATATATTTAAATATCTTGAGATACAATACTCCTCTTAGTTAACATACTTGATATGATATATTTTTTATTGATTAGATTAATTAAAAAGACTGAGTAAAATTTTTACAAAATTACATACTACAACCTTCAAGCCATAAACCTGAGTCTATAATCTAGTTAATTAATTGTGAACTGTCACTTATGATTAAAAATAGCCTAAAATGTCGCGCTGTCAATATATTGAATACAGTGCCACTTAATAAAAATCAAGCTAATCGTGTCAATATTTTACCTAAACCAAAATGGATTAAAATTACATTACCGGCTGATCCTAGTTGTGTCCAGCGTGTAAAATCTATCATACGTAAACATAATCTTTATTCTGTTTGTGAAGAAGCCTCGTGTCCTAATTTGTCCGAATGTTTTAGCAATGGCACGGCTACTTTTATGATTCTAGGTGCAACCTGTACTCGTCGCTGTCCTTTTTGTGATGTCACACACGGACGCCCTATGCCACCAAATATTAATGAACCAAATAATATAGCAAAATGCCTCCATGAAATGAACTTGCGACATGTGGTGATAACTTCAGTAAATCGTGATGACTTACATGACGGAGGTGCTCAACATTTTTCTAACTGTATCAGTGTTATTCGTAAAACAAATCCATCTATAAAAATTGAAATTCTAGTCCCTGATTTTCGGGGATGTATGAGCCGCGCGCTTAAGATCCTTAGTGTCACGCCCCCGAATATATTCAACCATAATTTAGAGAGCGTCCCGCGTATCTACCATCTGGTGCGTCCTGGTGCAAATTATAAAAATTCACTAAAATTACTTCAAATCTTTAAAACATATCATCCAGATATTCCTACTAAATCTGGATTAATGGTTGGCTTGGGTGAAACTAACTCTGAGATAGAAGAAGTCATGCATGATCTTAGGTGTAATGGGGTGACAATACTAACTATTGGACAATACTTACAGCCAAGCCCTCAACACTTACCAGTAAAAAGATATGTCAGTCCATTTGAATTTAATAACATAAAGACAGTAGCAGTTTCTATGGGGTTTTTGCATGTTTCTTGTGGGCCCTTAGTTAGATCGTCTTACCATGCTGATATACAGATAAAAGAATTAAATACATAATACTACACTATTATAAATTTATTTTATAAATAGTATCTCTTATAAATAAGATCAAACCGTAATATACGCGCAGTAATTTTTAATTACATGATAATAGTATTCTTTGGTGTTAATCCTTATGGCGCTAGATGATATTTCAATTAATATAACACATTCTCTATCGACACTTATTAAAAGTAAAGCAATATATATTTTACATATTTAATTCTTAACTAGGATTTTATATAAAAGAATATTTTTATAAAAACTTAAGTAGATACATAATATAAAAATACATCTGAATTAAATTTTTTGAGTTAAGATGAATTAAAAAATCTTTTAAATGTTATAATTTAAATTATTTATAAATAATATCTTTTACCTAAAATTAGATCATGTTTAAATATTATACTAATATTAAAAATATTAGGCTGGTATCATGCATTCTTCTTTAATAAAAAATAACAAATATTTTTAGATTCACTTTAGATGTTAGAATATTGTTCCTATCAAATAACAAATTATAAATAAAATTAACAAATTATAAATAAAATGTATAGTAACTTATATGTAGAGATATATAATATTAATATATATTATATATATTAATCAATCAGTAAAAAATAATCATATTAAATATACTAATTACTTAATATTAAAATTTTAAATTTTATTTTTAGTTCTTTTAAATTTTAAAAATATTTCAATCATATCATGTAATAAATAGTACATAACAAATAAAAAATCTAAGAATTCTACAATATATATTGTGGATATAGATTTTATCAAGAAATATAAAAAATTTATTTTTCTATTTTATAGAATATAATAATCTATTAAGATACGTAAGAATTTTTTTCTAAATAACCAAACTTATCAATAGAAAAAATTAAAAACATTTAGACAAATATCCCATGTGAATATATTAAGATTAGTATTGCATATCAGTGGAAATGCAATCTCTTGTTTATCATGTAATGTATGTTATATTATAACTTGTCTTATTGATTACACCTGAAAGAAATAGGTCAATTTATGATTTTTTTAAACTTCTACTGAAAAAGATCTATACAATATAGTGATAACTAGTAAAAATAACAGAATGAAAAGAGATAATTATTCTGACATTGAAATACATAAATTATAATATTTCTAAAAAATATATAAATATAAAAAATTAGATAGAGGATAGTTCCATTTTTAATCTCTCAGTACTTTTAAATTCTAAACAACAGATTTTAATTAGAAGCGAATCAAAACGCATGGCAATACCTAGATGACTTCACCTAGCTTTACATGCTGCTAATAAAATAAAAAACAATAACACGCTTGCAATATACAATGGCACGTATCTTATAACTAATAGATCGCTTATATGAATCAGATTTCCTTACTTTATCCGCATCATTTTGATACCGCGTTTCTTATTGAGCAAAGAAGCCACACATATCCATCAACAAAAAAAACATTTTTTAAAAATCAAGGAGTTAGGTATTTGAATTTTTGTCTTATGGTTGATGGTGTTATGGCTGCTTTTGCTATTACTCAGCTAGTAATAGATGAGGCAAATCTATTTAATATAGCTGTAGACCCCAACTTTAAGAGACGTGGTTTGGGGAAAATTTTATTACAACATTTGATAGGTCAGCTTGTGGCGCGCAACATTAAAACGTTATGACTCGAAGTAAGGTGTTCAAACTATCCTGCAATAATGCTATATAGATGTCTTAATTTTAATGAGGTTACTATTCGCTCAAATTATTACCCAGTAGCTAATGGAAAAGAAGATGCTATTATTATGGCTCTTACAATATCACGGGGAGTGGTTTCATGTTAGTAAAATGGGAGTGGATATTATTTGATGCTGATGATACGCTATTTTACTTTGATTCCTTTTCTGGTTTAAAGAAGCTTTTTAAAAAATATGAAATCTACTTCACTCGTAATGATTACGATAAGTATCAATCTGTTAATAAAAGACTGTGGATAGACTATCAAAATAATTCTATTAATCTCTCGAAATTACAACATGATCGTTTTAAAGAATGGGCTAATAAGTTAGGTGTTGCTACTCATGAGCTAAATAATGGCTTTTTAACAGCGATGGGAGAAATTTGCACTCCGCTTCCTGGTGCAAAAGACCTACTAAGTTATCTGTATGGAAAAGTAAAAATTGGTATTATTACAAATGGTTTTACTGCATTACAAGAAACACGTATAACACGTAATTGTTTTTCAAAATATTTTAATCTTCTTATCGCGTCTGAACAAGTTGGTTATGCTAAGCCACATCCTAAAATTTTTAATTTTGCACTGAATAAAATGTCTAATCCTGTACCCCATAGAGTTCTTATGGTTGGAGATACTTTAGAATCTGACATCATTGGAGGTATCAATGCTGGGTTTTCAACTTGCTGGTTGAACCATAATGGTCGAAAAAAACCACATGGAATTAACCCAAACTGGCAAATTACTTGTTTACAAGAGTTACAGGATTTATTGAATAAATCATTATAAAATCCTAATTGCAGCAAAAGTCCTCTAAAAGTTCAGTAGATTTAGGATAAATCTTATTATCTATCCCTATCGTGATAGGGATAGATACAGGAATAGTATTAATTGAATTACAATGGCTATATGTTAATAATAAAGAAAAAATAAAAAATTTTCTAAAAACTCAGTCTGAATGCAAACACCTACGCAACTACATGACGAACCGCCGGGTATTTAGATTACATTTCACCCCTATTAATACTAAAAATTAGTTGACGTAGAAAAGATAAATTATCATAATATGAAATAAGATATTAATCTTTTATAAATTGAGATCACACCTCATAAAATTACAACCTATATTATAATAACCTCATGTCAGCGGGAGTGGCGAAATTGGTAAACGCACCAGATTTAGGTTCTGGCGCCGAAAGGTCTGCGAGTTCAAGTCTCGCCTTCCGCACCATTTCACGGGATAGTCAAGAACAAATGGGGTATAGCCAAGCGGTAAGGCACCGGTTTTTGATACCGGCATTCCCTGGTTCGAATCCAGGTACCCCAGTCATCAATAATATCATCTATAGTAACTTCTTATAGTAATGTAAAATATATTTTTGGCTACTTAGCTCAGACGGTCAGAGCGCAGCACTCATAACGCTGAGGTCACGGGTTCGATTCCCGTAGTAGCTACCAATTATACTGGGG
This sequence comes from Candidatus Erwinia haradaeae, assembly GCF_900698885.1. Taxonomy (GTDB): domain Bacteria; phylum Pseudomonadota; class Gammaproteobacteria; order Enterobacterales; family Enterobacteriaceae; genus Erwinia_E; species Erwinia_E haradaeae_H. The sequence goes on along the minus strand of NZ_LR217705.1, from coordinate 535,048 downwards.
TGTAGCCAAGCGGTAAGGCGCTGGTTTCTGATGCCAGTATTCCGGGGTTCGAATCCCTGCGCCCCAGCCAAATAAGATTTTAAGATTTATATTATATAATATAATACAAAAATTAAGTCAAAAAACACACCGAAAACCTGTGATATCAAAAAAAACAATGATGATAATAAAATTAATGACAATCATATATATAAAATATATAGATCTTTGCTTCTTAAGAACTTACGTTATAATAAAAAAATTTTTATAAATAAACACTGTTATGATTTTTCCATTTTCTTTTAATGCATTAATTATAAATAATTTTAGCTAAATTTTATTAAATTTTAAGATATTGATGGAGAATTATTTTACTAATAATTACTCTTATCTTAAAATAAAATAAAATATTAATATTCTATATTATATAATGTTAGTGAGTTTATAAATATAGAACACCAGATATCATATTATCTAATTCTTTCAAACATTAAGAGATTAAAAATGTAAAATATTTTTTCGTAATTTTAATGTATATACAGAGACCAATTTAGTACTATTTTAGCATCTCTTGAGTTATTCAGTCCTAGGTGAAATTATTTTTTACTTTTATCAAAAGTAAAAAATAATTTATTTAAGTAAAATGCCTGTAAGAATTATTATCGCCTGGTGTTAGTTGTTATGAAGTTAATGTAATTACTATTTTCACTATCACATGATGTATTATATTAAATATTGTAACTGTACCAGTTATTTCTATTCAATTTATATAAAACTACTAATAACAAATTAAGTGAGTCACTACTTTTAAAAATAAAAACAACCTTCTTATACATAGCTACTATAAATATTCATCATCATCGCCATCATAGCGTAACAGCAATCTTATTAAGCGCAAACAATCTCTTTTAAATACATAAGTCAAAATGCATTTAAATAATATTAACATTAAGATTCAGAATCTTATTCTATATCTTATACTGTGCTTTATATAGAATGTAAATAAAACCTATGCGCCTATATAGACACACTTTTACTAATGGTAAAGTACAGAAATGTTAGATCAGTCGTCTACTAGTGTTATACTAGTAATAACAGTTCAGATATTGAACAAGCAACATTCTAGATCTGATACTATACTATAAATGAATTATATATAATAAATTATATATAGCTTTTGACTATATCTTGAGTGACCAATCATCATTGTCTAGTTCTAAAATTTCATTGAAAGTACTTCGATTACTCTATTTAAAATAGATAATAATTATTATGTTTCCATTAGACCAAGTTTTTTCTCTAGATAATGGATGTTGGTTCCACCCAATTGAAAATTAACATCCGACATGATATCCATCTGAAGTTTAATATTAGTCTTTATTCCATCAATAATTAACTCGGTTAATGCATTTTTCATGCGAGCAATGGCTACATCACGGCTTTCTCCAAAAGTTATGAGTTTACCAATCATTGAATCATAATATAAGGGCACGCTATAGCCAGCATATACATGTGATTCCCAGCGTACACCAAACCCACCAGGGGCATGAAAACGAGTGATTTTTCCTGGACTAGGCACAAAAGTATGAGCATCTTCAGCATTAATACGACATTCCAGGGAATGCCCACGAATAACAACTTCTTCTTCTTTAACTGACAATGGATGTCCAGCTGCAATACGTAATTGCTCTTTAATTAAATCAATACCTGTAATCATCTCAGTAACAGTGTGCTCAACCTGAATACGTGTATTCATCTCAATAAAATAGAATTCACCATCTTCATATAAAAACTCAAAAGTCCCCGCTCCACGATATCCGATATCGATGCATGCTTTAGAGCAGCAATCCCCTATATATCGACGCATTTTATCAGTAATACCTGGAGCTGGGGCTTCTTCTACTACCTTCTGGTGTCGACGTTGCATAGAACAGTCTCGCTCAGCAAGATAAATAGCATTACCATGGCTATCAGCTAAAACCTGAATCTCAATGTGACGTGGGTTTTCTAAATATTTCTCCATATAAACTATGTTATTATTAAAAGCTGCTTGCGCCTCTGTTTGAGTCATATGTATTAATTGTTCTAAATCATGATCACTTCTCACAACATGCATACCTCGACCACCCCCGCCTCCAGAGGCCTTAATCATCACCGGATAACCAATACGATTCGCGAATTCTCTATTTTTGCTCATATCCTTCGTTAAAGGTCCATCAGAACCAGGAACTGTAGGAATACCTGCTTTCTTCATGATGGCAATTGCTGATACCTTATCACCCATCAGACGAATCGTGTCAGATTTTGGCCCAATAAAGATAAATCCTGAACGTTCCATTTGCTCAGCAAAATCAGCATTTTCAGAAAGAAAACCATATCCAGGATGAACCCCAACAGCACCAGTGATTTCTGCAGCTGAAATTAAAGCTGGAATATTTAAGTAACTTTTTACTGACGGAGGGGGGCCAATACAGACAGTTTCATCAGCAAGTAAAACGTGTTTTAAGTCTCGATCTACTGTAGAGTGGACCGCTACAGTTTTAATACCAAGCTCTTTACAAGCACGTAAAATACGTAGTGCAATTTCACCACGATTAGCAATAATAATTTTATCCAGCATAGTTGCCCTCGTTATTCAATGATGAGTAGTGGTTCATCAAATTCAACAGGTTGACCATTTTCAACTAAAATCGCTTTTACAATACCGGATTGCTCCGCTTCAATGTGATTCATCATTTTCATTGCTTCTACAATACATAAAGTATCACCAGAATGAATTTTCTGACCAACTTCTACAAATGCTGATGCATTAGCGCTAGGAGTAAGATAAACAGTACCAACCATAGGAGATCGAACTATGTAGCTTCCTACTTCAGATAAATAAGATCTTTTCTGACTTGGTGTAATCATTGATGGCACTTCAGTGCTTGTAACGGATTGCCGGATCGTCTGCGCTGTATTAGTGTTATGTAAAACAGAATGACCGGTTTGATTTATCGTGCGAATAATACGCACTGACTCTTCTCCTTCAGAGACCTCTAATTCAGCAATGCCGGATACTTCAACTAATGTAATTAATTTTTTAAGTTTACGAATATCCATAAATGTTATTCCGTACTTAGTACAATTAGAAGGTGGCAGCGTTTAATACGCTTGATTAAGTTAGGAGTATCTGTTAATAATCACTATACAGATCTCATTACTAGAGACGAGTTAATATATATTGGATATCAAATATGGGCTGGTAAGCCTTAATGTTCACATAACACGTGAATATTCACTACTAAATTGATAGATATCATATATATCTTTTAAATGTAGTATTTTTCTTATAAATTTAACGATGTATCATTTATTATTATGTCTATAATCTCATTATCTAAATAAAAATGCACAGAGACGCTATATCTAGATTAAACCGGGGTTTCTTGGAGATATTTTAGAAAGCTCAGTGATGCGGTAACTTTAGATATATCACAAAACCTCATGATGAGGTCAACTTTTTTCATATCTTATCATACATACTTTGGAGATTAATGTTAGACATTTCCATAATTATATAAAACTTATTGATAATTGCTTTTCTATTATCTAAGATTATTTAGGTATTACACAAAATACATGGCTATAGCTATTTTATCATCCTTTCAGATAAAATTTACAGTTATGGCATTAAAGAAGATAACTTTTTTTATACATCACTACTTAACTTTCTAACAATCCCTAAATTATTAGCATACACCATAGATACCTGTATTTCAAAAACTGGTAAAATCAGATTTAAAATGTTTTGCGAAAAAACACAAAAAGTATTATAAAAAATTTATCAAAAATGATACATCTAATATAAGATTCTAATATAAGATTCTTATATAAGATTTAGTTAGTATAATACCAAGTTAGTATAATACCATATGAAGGGTATGGTAATCTACCAAACTTTATTACACACTAAGTAATACTTAGTATTACTTAGTATTACTTACATACCACAATCTCTACTAAACAAGGTAAATTAAATTTATAAAAACAACTGAAATACACAAAATACTATTAAGATATAGAATGAAATATACTAATTCTTACTTTTAAGAACCCCCTTAAAATATCGCTATATAATATAAGAGACTGTATTGCTTATCATATTACCAGGGATATAATATTTAGCAGGATAAGATTGATGCGATACATTGTAGTTTATAGTAGATAATAAAATTTTATTAAAAATGAACATTTCTAAAAGCATTTGTCCTGAATATATCTATCAAATAATAGAAGATGTACGTTGCGAGATTTAAGTATTAGTCAACATAATATGTAGTTTTTCTTATTTTGATATAAAATTATTTAAAGGCCTTCTGACATCAAGAAATTTTTTTTTGTTACTACCAAATCGACTTTGTAAATAAAGTCAGGCTTATTCGATGAATAAGGCAATAGCTTACTAAAATGATAAAATCATAAATGATCGTATATAAGTTTAAGAGACAACATACTAAATTATTCTAAATTATTTAGAACACTAATAATAAAAGATAACAGATAAAGAGGTTGTATAGCATTATAGTAATATATAAGATTGTTAGCAACAATCTATCAAATGATATCATTGAGGCAAGAACACATATCATAGTAAAATATTTGGCGATATTTCACCGAACGTTTTGGTTTTACAGAAAAAACATTTTAGAGAATGTTTAGTATATTTTACTAGATAATGACTTTATAAATCCATTTTTTATATACTTAGAGTTGTTCTCATTAAGAAGTGTAAAAATAATATATAAAGCCGCTATATTTTATTAGATTAACTAATAGATTTAACTAATTTCTCGATATCAGGTAATTGATTTTTAGGAGATGTAATGACATTACCGACGATTAAAAAAATAATAGCTTGTATATGTTCGTTGGTGCTGGGTAGTAGTGCGCAGGCTACTGTGTTACTTAACAGTTCTTATGATGTATCACGTGAATTATTTTTAGCTTTGAATTCTGAATTTGAAAAACAATGGGCACAAACACATCCTAATGATATGTTAACTATTAAACAATCTCACGCAGGTTCATCTAAGCAAGCACTATCTATTTTACAAGGATTAAAGGCAGATGTAGTGACCTATAATCAAGTTACCGATATTCAAATTTTACACGACAAAGGTCATCTTATCCCTTCTGATTGGCAAAATCGTTTACCTAATAATAGTTCACCATTTTATTCTACAATGGCATTTTTAGTACGAAAGGGTAATCCAAAACATATCCGAGATTGGAGCGATCTCATACGTAAAGATGTAAAATTAATTTTTTCTAATCCAAAAACTTCAGGTAACGGACGCTATACGTGGTTAGCTGCATGGGGTATCGCGCAGCGTATCAATAATAAAGATATATTAAAAACTGAGCAGTTTATGAAAAAATTACTAAACAATGTAGAAGTATTTGATATAGGAGGGCGAGGCGCTACCACAACCTTTGTCGGGCATAATATAGGTGACGTATTGATTAGTTTTGAATCTGAAGTCAATACTATTTGTAATCGATACCTGCAACAGGGTTACCAAGTAATTGTTCCAAAAAATAATATTATGGCAAGATTTCCAGTAACATGGATTGATAAAAACCTCAGCCAAAATCATACTGAACAAGTAGCAAAAGACTATCTTCGTTACCTTTTTACACCATCTGCCCAAAAAATTATTACTAATTTTTATTATCGTGTAAATAACGTACAGTTAATGAAAAAAAATCAAGATCGTTTTCCATATACAAAATTCTTAACGATAGAAAAGGATTTTGGTGGCTGGGATCGCATCAATCGAATGCATTTTGCTAGCGGTGGTGAGCTAGATAAGCTCTTAGCGATGAGGCATGAGTGATCATGTTTGATACACAAAGTAAAAACGTTCTACCAGGATTTGCTCTCAGCTTAGGCAGTAGCTTATTTTTTACTTGTATTATTTTATTACTCCCTGTAAGTGCCTTGTTGATGCAGTTATCACAAATGACCTTATCGCAATATTGGGAGGTCATTACTAGTCCACAAGTAATTACTGCATATAAAGTTACTCTACTTTCTGCCGGAGCTGCATCTATTTTTAATACATTCTTTGGGATGCTGATGGCGTGGATATTAACACGCTATAATTTTAGTGGACGTCTACTTTTAGATAGCCTTATAGACCTACCATTTGCCCTTCCTACAGCTGTTGCAGGTCTTACCTTGACAAAGTTATTTTCTATTAATGGTTGGTATGGGCAATGGCTATCCTATTTTGATATTAAAATTTCTTATACTTGGGTAGGCATTGCGATTGCGATGGCTTTTACTAGCGCCCCTTTTGTGATACGCACAGTACAACCAGTATTAGAAGAGCTAGGACCAGAATATGAAGAAGCCGCAGAAACACTTGGAGCTTCTAAATTTCAAAGCTTTATTCGAGTTGTACTACCAGAGGTCGGACCTTCATTGCTAGCAGGTGCAGTTTTATCATTTACTCGCAGCTTAGGTGAATTTGGTGCGGTAATTTTCATAGCTGGAAATATTGCATGGAAAACTGAGGTAACTTCCCTAATGATTTTTGTTCGTTTACAAGAATATGATTATCCAGCGGCTACTGCGATTGCTTCAGTAATTTTAATAACTTCACTATTTTTATTATTTATAATAAATATTTTACAAAACCGCTTTGGCCAAAGAATTGGAGGACAATAATGCCTAAAGCGCGAAAAGCTCATGGCGCCAACTATTCATGCATGAACCGATGGAGGCAGAGAACATTAATTAGCACAGGGGTAATTATTTCTATATTGTTATTAGTAATGCCGCTAATAGCTATTTTTAGCACTGCTTTTTCTGAAGGACCATGGTCATTTCTCAGAAATTTGTGTGATGATAATATGCTCCATGCCATTAAACTAACTTTATTAATTACCTTAATTGTGGTACCAATTAATTTAATATTTGGTACTTTATTAGCCTGGCTAGTAACTCGCTTTACTTTTCCTGGTAGGCAACTTCTTTTAACTCTATTTGACATTCCATTTGCCGTGTCACCTGTAGTAGCAGGATTGATGTATCTACTATTTTGGGGTGTAAATACTCCAATTGGAGGCTGGCTAAATACACATAATATTCAATTGATGTTTTCATGGCAAGGTATGGCTTTAGTAACAACTTTTATTACTTGTCCATTTGTTGTGCGTGAATTAGTACCAGTAATGCTAAGTCAAGGTAGACAGGAAGATGAAGCCGCAGTGCTTTTAGGGGCTTGCGGATGGAAAATGTTTTTTCGCGTGACCTTGCCAAATATCCGTTGGGCGATTCTATATGGTGTGGTGCTGACTAATGCAAGAGCAATTGGTGAATTCGGTGCGGTTTCAGTAGTATCCGGAGCTATACGTGGTGAAACTTATACCCTGCCGTTACAAGTTGAAGTTTTACATCAAGATTGCAATGATGTAGGCGCGTTCACCGCTGCTACCTTATTGACTATGATGGCCATATTAATGCTATTACTAAAAAGCGCGCTACAGTGGCGATTAGAAAAATCGAACTCAGCAGTATAGGCAGCAAGGGGGAGCATTATGAGTATTGAGATTGTTAATATCAATAAATTTTTTGGGCATATACAAGTTTTACACGATATTTTTCTTAATGTCTCTTCCGGGGAACTTGTAGCATTATTGGGACCCTCTGGTTCTGGAAAGACAACATTGCTTAGAATTATTGCTGGACTAGAAACTCAAAATAGCGGCCACCTCAGTTTTCATGGATATGATGTCAGTCAAGTACACGCACGAGATCGCCGAGTAGGCTTTGTATTTCAACATTATGCGCTATTTCGACATATGACAGTATTTAATAACGTTGCTTTTGGTTTACAGGTCTTACCAAAATATAAGCGCCCTCCTATAAGTGAAATTCATCAAAAAGTTAGATCTCTTCTAGACATGGTGCAATTAGGACACTTAGAAAAACGTTTTCCATCTCAGTTATCCGGTGGACAAAAACAGCGTGTTGCTTTAGCGCGTGCGCTAGCAGTTGAGCCCCAAATTTTATTGTTAGATGAACCTTTTGGTGCTCTCGATGCTCAAGTACGAAAAGAATTACGCCTATGGGTTAAACAACTACATGAAGAGTTAAAATTCACTAGTGTTTTTGTTACACATGATCAAGATGAAGCCATGGAGGTTGCAGGACGGGTAGTTGTAATGAACCATGGTAATATTGAGCAAGTTGGTACGCCAGATGAAGTATGGCGCTTCCCAAAAACCAGATTTGTTTTAGAATTTCTTGGAGAAGTAAACTGTATAAACGGATGGGTTAATAACGCTCATCTGCAAGTAGGAAATTATAACTGGGCTCTCACTCATACAACGTCATATCAAGGGGCTGTTGAATTATTTCTTCGTCCATGGGAGATAGATATCAGTCTTCAGAGCAGTTTTAAGACACCTTTTCCTACAACAATATTAGAAGTTAGTCCTCGCGGGCATTATTGGCAACTAATCTTAAAACCTACCGGATGGAAAACTGATTCTCTTAGTGTTATACTAGTAAATGAAAATATCATACCGAAACGTGGTCAATGTTTGTTTATAGGTTTACAAAACGCGCGTCTTTATCACGGTAAAACAGCACTCAATCCATTATCTTATGCTTAACTTTTTACGTCATTAATTTTGTCAGCTAAAACCTTTTTGAAATCAATTACAAGATGATTTTTTATATCTTACTTATAATAAAATCTTATAAAAACTAAAAGTTTTGGTTATTCACCATATACGTAACCTGACTGATTAAATAGAATTTTTAAATAACTAGTGTAGTTAGTAACATTAAAATATTTTATATAAAATTAAATGTTTAAAATTAAAAATTAAGAAATACGGTGACGGTATGACTCTTTAGTACACTATTAGTCTAGTTATAATCATATATTGTGTAATACCCATATCATTAGAACGATGTGCGCAATCTATATTTTAAGGCATGCTCTAGCATTCGGTCTATATCCTTATTTTTCACTATAATCTTTTTTGAAAGAAGAGACACCACATGAATATCGCTTTTAAAAATTTTTGTTAGCAATAAAAATACAGAATAGTTACTACAATTAACTATATAAAAAGATTCAGTGAGTTAATAAATTTTTTTAAATAAAAATATTCCAATAAGATTACTGCCATCCTAATTCAAATGATATTCATCTCAGAATCTTTATCTATTTCTACTAGAGACAAACTCGACTAATTAGTTTATTTAGTAATAATAGCAATTTACCGTATCGCTAGCTATACTATGCAAAATATTCAGTTACTTCTCACATCATAACTTCTTTGATAGTAATTTAATTTTAAGAAATTAAAACAAACTTTTTTAAAAGAAAAATTAAGTCTAAGCAATAAGTTTATGTAAAATTACTATATATTAACTCTTGTTTAAATTATTACACATACATATGCCCAGGATATCTTAAAATAAGACATCAATACATTGCAAAGTCTATAATAGACTATTATGAATAAAACCAACCATAGTATCAAAAAATTAATAATTAAATCTATAAAACTAGATGTATAATCTATCAGTAGTACACCTATTAAATTATCTACAGCACGTAGAAACTTTTTGTTAACTGTTAATATATATTATACAGTGCTATTTTATAGCATTAGATAACAACATTAAAATAAGAGGTATAATCATGCGTACTGTATATTGCGGACAACTCAATCAAACCTACATAGATCAAAAAATCACACTATGTGGATGGGTTCACCGATATCGTAACTTAGGAAGCCTTATCTTTATTGATATGCGCGACCGTGAAGGTATTGTACAAGTTTTTTTTAGCCCAGATTATTATCAAACTTTTTGTCTTGCTAGTGAACTACGTAATGAATTTTGTATTCAGGTTATTGGTACGGTTTGTATTCGTAGTGAAAAAAATAAAAATAGATCTATGCTAACTGGTGATATTGAAGTATGCGCAACAAATCTATCTATCATTAATCGCTCTGAATCAGTGCCTCTAGATTTTAGCAAAAATAATAGTGAAGAAGCACGCTTAAGGTATCGCTATCTAGATTTAAGACGCCCAGAAATGGCTAATCGACTGAAAGTTCGTTCCACCATTACTGGCATAGTGCGAAAGTTTATGGAAAATGAAGGGTTTCTTGATATAGAGACACCAATGCTAACTAAGATTACACCAGAAGGCGCTCGAAACTATTTAGTCCCTAGTCGCTGTCATATCGGCAGGTTCTATTCACTGCCACAATCACCACAATTATTTAAACAGTTATTAATGATCTCAGGATTTGATCGTTATTATCAGATCGCAAAATGTTTCCGTGATGAAGACCTGCGTGCTGATCGTCAACCAGAGTTTACGCAAATTGATGTCGAAACCTCATTTATGAATGCTAAAGAGGTAATGACAATCATGGAAAGTTTAGTGCGTACTTTATGGTTAAAAATAAAATCCGTATCATTGCATAGTTTTCCAGTGATGACCTTTGCTGAATCAAAGCGGCGTTATGGTTCAGATAAACCAGACTTGCGAAACCCGATGGAGTTAATAGATATAGCTGATTTTATACAAAAAACTGAGTTTTTAGGTTTTTCCAAACCATTCAATCACGCTACAGATCGCATAACAGCATTATGTGTCCCAGGTGGCGCTAGACTTACGCGAAAACAAATTGAGTCCTATGTAAAATTTTCTAAACACCACGGTTTAAGCAGAATATCTTGGATGAAAATATATCATCGAAATAATGTTCTTTCTGGAATAAATGGCCCTCTAGTAAAACATCTAGATTCAGAAATAATAGAAAAGCTCTTGGATCGTACAAAAGCAATTGATGGGGATATGATTTTTTTCGCTGCAGATCTTGCAGATCTGGTTACTAATGCACTAGGTGCTTTACGTACAAAACTAGGTCATGAGCTAAATATTAATAACAACTCTTCTTGGGAGCCATTATGGATAGTAGACTTCCCCATGTTTGAAGCAGACGCAAAAGGTAATCTAACATCAATGCATCATCCTTTTACCGCCCCCAAAATAATGTCAGCGGAGAAACTAAGAAAAGCACCAGAAAACGCAATCGCTAATGCATATGATATGGTAATTAATGGTCATGAAGTTTGTGGCGGATCTGTACGTATAAATGAGTGGATAATGCAAAAAACAATATTTGACCTTTTGGGTATTTCCGAAGATGAGCAAAATCAAAAATTTGGCTTTTTTCTTGAAGCATTAAAATTTGGCGCGCCTCCACATGCTGGTTTAGCTTTTGGTCTTGATCGTCTGGTAATGCTATTAACTAACTCAGATAATATACGTGATGTTATTGCTTTTCCTAAAACTAATTCTGCCATTTGCCCGATGACAAATGCTCCTTATACAGCTGATCCATTTTTATTAATGGAATTAGGTATTCAAACTAAAAAAATACTATAAGATTAACATCGACACAACAGAGAGAGATAGAAATATTTAATAAAGATTTTTTTATCATTGGCAAATCTCCCCAAAAAATAACGCACTGTACAAAGCACTCCTAATTAAAATAATGTCATATTTAATACAAATCAAAGTAATTAAATAAAATAATCCAATTCAAAATCACAAAGTAAAATATGTAAGATGATATTATCATTAATAATACAGTCTAATATTAACACTGATAGTACATCTTTATTTTTAAAAATAAAAAAGCCAAATCACCAAATTATCAGATCATTGCTGTTTGATGCGAACTTATACTAAGTATTTGTACTGTGTAATATATCAAAACATATAAATAGAATTCATAACAAAGTGAAAATTTTAACTAATATTAGAAATATAAAAATGATTATAAATCATATCAATGATATTTCCACATTGGAAAACACTGTGGCATATTAAATTAACTGAATTAAACTAAAAAAATAATTCATTGGTACAAGTATATATAGAACTTTATTGCAATGACTCATCAACATCAAAAGATCTTCAAATTTTATTCTGGTTATTTATTTCTCCACTGAGTGCCTTCTATGTTGTCTTCTAGAATAATATTCATATACCTATCAAGGTAATTGCGTATAAAATCAGCTTTCTTCCAGTTTTTATTTTCTCGAGCATTCGTGCGCATCTGGATAAGATTGTCAATTGTTGATAGTTGATAATCCTTACAATTTAAGTTATTTTTTTTTAAAAACTGATCTGGATCTTGCTCTAGTAAACCAAGAATACTACCAAGAAAACGTAGACGCATTGCTAAGCTATTTGCTAATTTCCTATCAGTTGTTTTTTTACGATTAATTTCTCGCGCTAAATCAAAGAGAACAGCGCAAGCTACTGGGGTATTAAAATCATCATTCATTGCTTTACAGAAACGCTTTTCAAATTCTTCACCTAAGCATATGTTTGCGTTGTTCTCTGTATGCAGCAAAGCTGTATAAAGACGCTCAAGTGCAAAACGCGCTTGCATTAAACTATTTGTATTGTAATGTATTGGACTGCGATAGTGGCTTGATATTAAAAAATAACGCAAAGTCTCTCCATCATGATGTTTTAATATTTCACGTACAGTCAAGAAATTATTAAGAGATTTTGACATTTTTTCACAATCAATCATCACCATACCAGAGTGCATCCAGTAGTTTACGTATGGCGTATTATAAGCACAAGTAGACTGAGCAATTTCATTTTCATGATGCGGAAACATAAGATCTGATCCACCACCGTGGATATCAAAGTGATGACCTAATTGTTTATGATTCATTGCAGAACATTCAATATGCCAACCTGGGCGACCACAACCCCACGGAGAGTCCCAAAATGGTTCGTCTTTTTTTGATTTTTTCCATAAAACAAAATCCAGAGGGTTTTGTTTTATATTAGCAAGAGAAGTAACTCTTACACCAACATTTAAGTTAATCAGGTTTTGCCGTGAAAGCAATCCGTATCCCGGGCTTTTATCAACAGAAAACATTATATCGCCATTATGAGCGATATAAGCATATTTTTGTATTATGAGTTTTTCTATTAGTAAAATCATCTCTGAGATATAATCAGTAGCACGTGGTTCACAATTCGGCACTAAAATATTTAGTGCTGATAAATCCTGATGCATCTCATGAATCATAGACTGAGTCAGACATGTAATCGATTTTCCTTCATGATTAGCACGTTTAATGATTTTATCATCAATATCAGTAATATTGCGCACGTAATTCAGGTTATAGCCAAGATATCGTAGATAACGAGCAATAACATCAAAAGCCGCAAAGGTTCTTCCATGGCCAATATGACAGAGATCATAAACAGTCATCCCACAAACATACATACCAATCATACCACCATGAATCGGTTGCATCTCCTCTTTAGTGCGACTTAATGTATTAAAAACTTTTAACATATTAATATTTCCATGATAAAGCAGGATAGTGTATGAATAGATATATATATACAATATACAGCTAAGACATGATCAAAAGTATATAAAAGTACAAATCTGTAAATAATACTTTATTTATTGTTAATATCTATTTTTATTAAAAAGATACAATAATTATTCAATACACATCCTGCACTATCTAATTAAAGTCTTCATGCTACTAAAAATATCTATAATCTAAATAAAGTTAGACTGACAGAATATGATTATTAAATTAGTACTTAAACTTATTAAAGTTTTATAAAATTCTAAATTATAGCAATTAATTCTTTTATTTATCACCACGCTATATATAGCGATTTTAAAGATCTAGGTTAACCACATGACTAACTATCCATACATTTTTACATCTAACCGTGTCATTATATATTCGATATCAAAATAATAAATCGCGTTATATGATTCTGTATGATATATAATCATCATTGTTAGATAATTTTATATCAACATGAAGACTTGGTGCTATTATTACTAATTTTTCTTCATGGTGCTTTCTACTTTTAGATTCTAAGAGAAGATAGTTATTTATACATTAAATACTGTTAACTATTTACTAATCATGCCAAATACGCTTTTTATTTCTGACTTACATTTATCTAACCGATCGCCAAACATTACTTCTGGTTTTTTAAAATTTTTAAATTATGAAGCGCGATATGTGGATGCGCTATATATTTTAGGTGATTTATTTGATTACTGGATTGGTGATGACGATCCGAATCCACTGTATGATTATTTGGCTTTCTTTTTTCGCCAGTTATCTATTCCATGTCACTTTCTTCATGGAAACCGTGATTTTTTATTAGGTAAACATTTTGCATACAGAGCAGGGATAAATTTGATACCTAACGAATATGTTCTTGAGATATATGGCCAAAGATTACTAATTATGCATGGTGACACATTGTGTTCTAACGATATATTTTATCAATTATATCGACAAATAGTACAATGTCGATGGATGAAAAATTTATTTCTTACTATACCAATATACACCCGAAAACATATCGCATCAATTATTAGGACTTATAGTAAAAAAATTAATAATAAAAAAAAGATAGAAATCATGGACGTACATCCTCAATTAGTTATTGATATCATGCGTGCATACCGGGTATCAATACTTATACATGGTCATACTCATCGACCAGCAGTGCATCAATTAGAAATCCATGGACAGCCTGCTCAACGTTTAGTATTAGGAGATTGGCATCAACATGGATCCATGGTTAGAGTAAGTCATAATGACATACAACTCGTTACTTTTGCTTTATAAGGATAAAGACTCTCGTGCAGTAAGTCGGACTTTAGCTATAGAGATATACGCCCTTAACTATTATTACTTATATAAATCTGCTCTCCTATCTTGCATTATACAACCTCTTAGGCTTGTCAGTAATAGTAATATTTTCAAATCATGGGAATGATCACATATGCCACACACATCTAATATAAACTGTATTGCAATTATTATGGGTTCTAAAAGTGACTGGTCTACTATGAAATACTCTGCAGATATCCTAACTAAATTCGCAGTGCCATTTCATTGCGAAGTAATATCAGCCCACCGAACACCAGACAAGCTGTTTAGCTTTGCAGAAAAAGCTCAAGATGATGGATATAAAATTATCATTGCCGGTGCAGGTGGGGCCGCACATCTACCAGGGATGTTAGCGGCTAAAACATTAATACCAGTATTTGGCGTACCAATACATAATTCTATGTTAGGCGGGATGGATAGCTTCTATTCTATTCTTCAGATGCCATCTGGCGTCCCAGTTGGAACGTTAGCTATTGGGACCGCTGGAGCTACTAATGCAGCTATTTTAGCTGCACAAGTTCTTGCATTAAATGATACAAAATTAACTGCGAAGATAGCAAAATGGAGACAACATCAGACAGATGAAGTGCTCAAACATCCAGACCCAAGGAATTAAAGATGAAACTGGTTTATGTCTTAGGAGATGGTCAATTAGGTCATATGTTACGTCAAGCTGGTGAGCCACTTGGTGTGACCGTTCATCTCATCGCATTAAATAGCGATCTCCGGATATTCTCAGTTAATAATAGTGTGATTACTACGGAAATAGAATGCTGGCCAAACACAGTGTTAACTCAAAAGTTATCTAAAAGTATCTATTTTGTAAATCGCGATATCTTTCCAGTATTAACTGATCGTCTGAGGCAAAAAAAATTACTAAACGATCTTAATCTAGCAACTGCACCATGGAAACCACTGTCTTGTAAAACGCAATGGCCTCAAATATTTTCTGCTCTTGATCAGCATGTCATTGTAAAATGTCGTAATGGTGGTTATAATGGACGTGGCCAATGGCATTTATCTCCTGATAACACTGAAACGGTACCAGAAAATATGTATGGTCAGTGTATCGTAGAAAAAAAAATTAACTTTTCTAATGAATTATCTCTTATTGGTGCTAGAGCTCGTAATGGAGATACAGCTTTTTATCCTCTTACTCATAACTTCCATCAGAACGGTATTTTACGAGCAAGTGTGGTGTTATTAAACAACAATAAACACCAGAATGTAGCTGAACATATGTTATCTATGATAATGCATAAATTAGATTATATTGGCGTCATGACTATGGAATGCTTTGTGTCATCAGAAGGTCTACTCATTAATGAATTATCAGCACGCGTTCATAATAGTGGGCACTGGACACAAGATGCTGCCTCCATTAGTCAATTTGAATTACATTTAAGAGCTATTCTTAATCTTCCTTTACCTACACCGATAACATATATGCCAGCCGTTATGTTGAATCTTATTGGTATTAATTCTCGCATGTCGTGGCTTTCTGAACCACGACTTCATTTGCATTGGTATAACAAAACTGTTTGTCATGACCGTAAAGTTGGTCACATTAATCTAGTGGATGCTAGTCTGGTTGTACTTGACCAAATACTAAATTCACTTCTACCAACCTTACCGATAGAATATGCTAACCATATTATCTGGGCACAAAATAAACTATCTCAAAAATAGATTTATATCTAAACACAATTTATGATCAGAAGAAATTTATATGTTAATCTTATAATAATTTTATCATTAGTGTTTTCTATTTTGAGATATCTATCTCAAAATTTTATATACAGTTTTAGTAAACATTTTCGCAACCATTGCTTTCTATATTCTAGAATATACTCAATAAATTATATAATCTATTATTTAACTTTTATATCAAAACTAATTTAAAATGATAGAAATAAGAAAAATCAATTTTTACTAAAAAGTACAAAATTAATATTTAATATATTGCAAATTACACTATCTAGCACATAGATAGATACATCACAAAATGCAAATTAAAAAGCATCAACACTAAAACCGATATAGTTTGATTCCTATGCATTTTTCTATCTATTAATCAATTGTCTAATTGTCTAATTGTCCATGAGATGATCTTAATCATGAATTTTTACTAATAAGCGAATCTTTATAATAAATACAATCTCCTAGTATTTAAATTAAAGATCTTAATGTTCCGTAAAATTCTATCATCATATAAGATATCTGTGCTTACATGTAATATGTATACATCTATAAATTATGAAAAATCATAATCACTTTAAAATAAATATGAAAAACATATTAAAAATTAACAATATAAAGTTTAATATTTAACCTGAATATCTAAACACCTAAATTAGGATACAAGTTATAAGTAAATATTAACAGCCATGCCTTTTTATCTTAAAAACATTTCTAATAAATGTAATTACAGAACAATACCTGTAATGGCGTTAGGTCATTTTACGATTATTAAACTAACACTATATTAATTCTGACATTATTATTCTACACCACAATATCTAAAAAATAACTGATAAAAAGATATATACCTTGCCCCTAAAAGTATTACGGATAAATATAAAAAATACTAATTTCAGTAAAATATAAAATCTAAGTAAAATGCTGAATATCTTTCTGATAAAATAAACTAATAGTTTATTATCAACCAATTGATATCGATCATTCTTGATATATAAGTATATGTAACGTAGACAAAAACAGTTGAAATTGATAATATCATATCAAATATGTTATAAATATAATAAAAGATAGATCTTATCTATTATATATAATGCGATAAAGATATCAAAGATCATTGCATAATAAAGTTAACCAGTCCTTCTGATGTATTCTTTCAACTAAACCATCAGGCTTATATCAGCTAGCAAAGAAATACTCTAAGCTTTTACTATTCTATAGGTTAAGTTATTATAAAAAGTCATTATCTTTAATATCAAAGATCTTAGGTAATATTGGATTTAACAATGATAAATGATCAAGTCATACCTTTGCGTTTTTCTGATGCCGCAGCAAATAAAGTCAAAGATCTGCTTCTTCATCAAAATAATTCAAATTTAAAACTACGCGTGTATATTACTGGAGGTGGATGTAGTGGCTTTCAGTATGGGTTTACTCTAGATGATAAAGTTCATGATAATGATATCATAGTGGAAAAATTTGGAGTAATATTGATAGTTGACCATATGAGCCTCCAATATCTAATTGGGGGTCTAGTGGACTATATAGAGAATCTAGAAGGATCCCGCTTTGTAGTAAGCAACCCAAACGCAAAAATCACTTGTAGTTGTGGCTCCTCTTTTAACATCTGAGGTCATAATTAACACTAATATTAGCATACCATACTATATAGTCGTAATGGTCGTATGAAATTTTATCTACAATTATCCAATTTACTGATTAGATAGTAATCTCTTATGAGAAATATATAATGTAATAAATATTTCATTACGATACACCGAGTTCAACTGAATACATCAGGGCTATAAATCTTGTAATATATTTAAAATAAAAACCTTTAAAAATGAAGTTCCTAAAACTACAGAGTTGTTGCTTGTGATTAGAAATTACTATAATTTAAATAAATTAAGATGATTGTCAATTTATTAGCATAATACAAAATATTATTTTATTATTCCATATAGCTGGTCTTAATTAAGGATACAACATAAACATAATTATTAGAGCTTGAAAAAAACTACAAGGCCTACATTTTCTCATGTTATTACCTTTAAAAATTCTAGCTAAAATCATAATAAAATTTTGATAAAAGGAACATAAAATCTCTAATATTAATAAAATTAATATTATCTATAATTTTTATTAATACATAATTCTTAACGATTATACAACAATAAAAGTTAACCAAGAAAATTAATGATTTTATAATAAAATTATAGACACATTAAACAAAAAATATCAACGAAACTACATAAGAAAAGTTAATTTTATAAAATTTTCTTTTCTATTTTTCGAGTCTATATTTATATAATATTAAACATTATAATAAATACTAGCCATCATAATTAGATGCAACAAAATATATTTGCCATTTCTTTTATATTAAAGATTATTATATTATAATCATGATGAGAGCAAAAGTTCAGATGTCGCAATTACCAATTGATTTAAAAGGTAGCAGTTTTACATTGCCCGTATTGCATTTACATCACACCGACCCTTCTACTATACAAAAAGCACTTAGGGAGAAAGTTAGTCGTGCTCCTAATTTTTTTAACAATGCAGCAGTGATAGTAAATGTTTCAATCTTGACTAAAGAAGTAAATTGGCATGAAATACAAAAGGCCATTTTATCAACCGGTCTTTTTATTGTTGGTATTAGCGGTTGTCAAAATGAGCAGTTAAAAAACATTATTATACGCTCTGGTCTTCCTGTATTAAATTCTACTCAAGTACATACATCTATTAAAGAGAGCGTGATTCCTGCTGGGTCATCTACAAAAACCCGAATCATTTTATCTCCAGTGCGCTCTGGTCAACAAGTATATGCTGAAAATGCTGATTTAGTTGTTATTAATAGTGTCAGCGAGGGAGCGGAAGTGCTTGCGGATGGTAATATTCATGTTTATGGGATGATGCGCGGTCGCGCACTGGCTGGGGCAAGTGGAGATGACAGTTGTCAGATTTTTTGTACTAGTTTATTTGCAGAATTAGTATCTATTTCCGGTCATTACTGGATAATGGAACAGATACCAAATGATTCTATTGGTTGCGCCTCACGCCTATATCTACAAGATGGTATCTTGACTATTCAAAAACTCAACTAAGCAACTCTTAGTTACCTTGTCTTTAAGATTGTAAGGAAAACTTATATATGTCACGCATAATTGTTGTTACGTCTGGCAAGGGCGGTGTAGGAAAAACTACATCTAGCGCTGCTATTGCAACCGGTTTAGCGAAGAAAGGTAAAAAAATTATAGTCATTGATTTTGATATTGGTTTACGTAACCTTGATGTAATCATGGGGTGCGAGCGACGTGTGGTATACGATTTTATAAACGTTATACACGGTGATATCTCCTTAAATCAAGCTTTAATTAAAGATAAAAACACTAAAAATCTTTTTATTTTGCCTGCCTCACAAACCCGTGATAAAGATGTACTAAGTCGTTCTGGTGTAGCAAAAGTTCTAGAGGATCTGCACAATATGGCCTTTGACTTTATTATCTGCGACTCGCCAGCTGGCATTGAAACTGGTGCCCTAATGGCGCTATACTTTGCTGATGAAGCTATCATTACTACCAATCCAGAAGTATCTTCTGTGCGTGATTCTGATCGAATCCTCGGCATTCTCTCGTCTAAGTCTAGGAGAGCAGAAAATAATATAGAACCAATTAAAGAACATTTGCTGATAACACGCTACAACCCAAGACGAGTTAACTGTGGTGATATGCTCAGTATAGAAGATGTTCTAGATATCCTACGAATTCCATTAACTGGAGTGATTCCTGAAGATAAATCAGTATTACGCGCCTCAAATCAAGGTAAGTCGGTAATACTTGATCCTAAATCTAATGCAGGCCAGGCATATACTGACACTGTTGCTCGCTTACTTGGAGAATCACGTCCATTTCGATTTATTACAGAAGAAAAAAAAAGTTTTCTAAAGCGCTGGTTTGGAGAGTAAACCATGGCCTTTCTCAATTATTTTATATCTCGTAAAAAAAATACCGCTAGTATAGCAAAACAGCGTTTGCAAATTATTGTAGCAGAGAGAAGAAAAGGAGAGAGCGAACCACATTACTTGCCTCAATTAAAAATAGACTTATTAAAAGTAATTGATAAATACTTTGTAATTAATCCGAATATGTTAAATGTAAAGTTAGATCAAAAATATGAAGATATCTCTATTCTTGAATTAAATATTACATTTCCTGAAACAGATACAAAAAAAAATCTTTAGTTACGATTTCTTATGTTTAGGCTTTCTGTTGCGATTTTGATTTTCATCATGCCTAGAAAAAATATATATATTTTATAATAGAAAACATTTTTATTATTTATCAAAAATCTACATTACGAAATTTTATAAAAAAGTAGACAAAATAACTTCTAGCAAGTAGAATATTATTTTGTATATTTTGCACTCGTAGCTCAATTGGATAGAGCACTGCCCTCCGGAGGCAAAGGTTACAGGTTCAAATCCTGTCGGGCGCACCATCAAAATTATTCTTAAGCACTTAAGATAACCAGATAAACATTATATACTAGTAAGGCTAAAAATAATCCAGTTATTTGGTGGCTATAGCTCAGTTGGTAGAGTCCTGGATTGTGATTCCAGTTGTCATGGGTTCGAATCCCATTGGCCACCCCAGATTTATATCTGATGCGAAGGTGGCGAAATTGGTAGACGCACTAGCTTCAGGTGTTAGCGTCTTTAAAGACGTGAGGGTTCAAGTCCCTCTCTTCGCACCACCTAAACTAAATCGTATTTTATTCTATGATGATGACTTTATTAGCATCAATAACACGGCGAGTAGCGCAGCTTGGTAGCGCAACTGGTTTGGGACCAGTGGGTCGGAGGTTCAAATCCTCTCTCGCCGACCAATTAATGAATTTATTAATTCACAATATCTATAAAAACAGAAAATTAAAATTATCTAGGTAATAAAAATTACCTTTAATATTAAACTTAGTAATTTTAAAGAAACCTAACGGACAGATACCAAATAAAAAAACCTATCAGTGCTCATGTTAAAATAAAATATAAAAATCTTTATGATATCTTCACATTATAATAATAAGCCGGAGCAAAACATCGCTATGAAAGTTGGAATAATTGGAGCTATGGAAGAAGAAGTTAATATACTTCGTGATCAGATAAAAAAAAGAAGCAAGATGTATTTATCTGGTGCAGAAATTGATAGTGGGCTATTAGGTGGAGTAGAAATTCTTCTTATAAAATCAGGTATCGGCAAAGTTTTAGCAGCATTAAGCACTACATTACTAATTAACCTGTATAAAATCAATATACTTATCAACATTGGTTCAGCAGGAGGACTTCATCCTGAATTGAAAATAGGAGATATTGTTATTTCCAGTGCAGTCCAATATCATGATGTAGATGTCACAACTTATGGTTGCCAATTAGGACAAGTTCCAAATTGTCCATTTACATTTCAAGCTGATCATAATTTAATTACTATAGCAGAATCCTGCATTCAGAAGCTGAGTCTTTTTTCGATTCGAGGCATTATAGTTACTGGGGATACCTTTATTCAAGGAAACGAGCCACTTCAACGTATTCGATATTATTTTCCTAAAGCAATTGCAGTCGACATGGAAGCTGCTGCTATTGGTCATGTATGCCATCAATCTAATATTCCTTTCATTATTATACGTTCTATTTCTGATTTTTCCAATAAAAACTCACCTAGCAACTTTCATCGTTTTTTAAAAGAAGCCGCACAAAAATCCTCATTGGTAGTTGAAAATATATTAGCTTGTCTTATATAATACAAAATGGTAAGTTTAATATCTATTATTATTTCCTACAATTATAAACTAATTTTTGTTATATAACGATTCAGAAAAATAATGTTAAGATTATGATAAATATCATTTTACAATAAACTAATTAACTATATAACAAGAAAATATAAGAGTGATTAATATAAATTTTTAGTTCCTCATAACACTTATCTTTTATTATAATTCTAAATTAGATATATAATCTACTTATTTATCCTACAATCTATCTAAACACACAAGAATAACATGTTGTTAAATAATCATTAATTCTATTATATACATTCACCATTAATTTTTGTATGTGATATTTAAAAACAGGATATAATAATGTTTGATATTGGAGTTAATTTAACAAGTCAGGAATTTATCAAGGATTATGATAAAGTGGTAAAACGCGCACGTGAAGCTGGAGTGACTGGGATGATCATTATTGGAACGACTATGTTAAATAGTCGTCAAGCGATTATACTAGCTGAAAAAGATGTAGAATATTTCTGGTCTACGATTGGTATTCACCCTCATTATGCTAGCACATGGTCAAAAAAAATTCACTCTGAGATGCGTAAATTAGCAGTTGATCCGCGTATTGTAGCTATAGGAGAATGTGGGCTAGATTTTTATCGTAATTTTTCTACAAAAAAAGAACAAAGGTATGCATTCCAAGCTCAGATTGAGCTAGCAACAGAGCTTTATATGCCAGTCTTTCTACACTGTCGCAATGCTCATAAAGATTTTATGTCCATTCTTGCACCCTGGATTTCTAGTCTCAAAGCAACTTTAGTGCATTGCTTTACAGGAACGCAATCAGAACTGGAGGTTTATTTAGAGCATGATTTTTATATTGGCATTACAGGTTGGATATGTGATAAAAAAAGAGGGGAAGACTTATGTAAATTAATACCCCTAATACCATCTAATCGTTTAGTAATAGAAACAGATTCACCTTGGTTAATACCAAAAGATATTTTCCCTATGCCATCCTCTAGACGAAACGAACCTAGCTTTTTACCTCATATTATGCAAAAAGTTGCTATGTTACGTGGCGTAAATATCTCACATTTATCTAATACAACAACTTTCAATGCTCGTAAATTATTTAATCTCTCATCGAATATAAGATGATTTACTTACAATCTTCATGATATTTTTAAATGAATACTTAAGATTCTTCTACTATATAATAACTATTATTAAAAATGAATAGCTAATACCTTATTCAACCTAAAATATTTTGTGCTTGTTTGCACAAAATATTTGATTTTCACTATACATGTCAAGCACTGCTCTTATTGGTATATAAAAAAGCTATGTATATCTCAGTCATACCTGCTATGTTATAAAGATACCAATTAAATTCTGTCATTAATTATGAAAAACATAATATTATTATACAAATTATTGATTGTATCATATATTAATATAATTATTTTGGTGCGTCCGAGCAGACTCGAACCACTGACCCCCACCATGTCAAGGTGGTGCTCTAACCAACTGAGCTACGGACGCATTAAATAAAAATCACATACTTAAAAAATTTTCATAATAACGTTATTATAACGTTAGTTACATGTTAGTCTTAAGTATTATATCTGATAAATACTACAATATTCATTGTACTATAAATATTTTTTATAAAATATACCGGATTATTTATAGATTATAAAAATCTACAGAATTAATTCTACGCCTAAGTACTACTTTATACTAAATTAAGATCTTGTTTTATATGTATAATGGAATATAATTTTTACCAAAAAACTAAAACTAATTAAAGTTATATTAAATATCATTCATTTTATGTATCATATTACTAATATTAGTTATATTAATCAATCATACTACCGCAAGAAAGATTCTATTCCTAATAAAATAATAAAAAACTCAGATAAAGCTATGTATCTAAATAAGATTATTAAAGGGAAATCTTATTTAGATATAATTTTAAACAATATACTTTATAAGTATCTTCTAATTACAGTAAAAATTTATAATCAATTATTAATCGTTTATATAAATTGCTTGTATAGAAAAATTTTATACAAAAATCCTCATTACATAAAACTCTTGAGCGGAATAGAAAATAATACATCTACACAAACCATCTATCCTAAAATGTATCCTACTGTAGTTTACAGAAAACAACTCATCTATGTTGATGATATTAAAGTAATATGCATTATATTCACACACAATATATTATATATAATATACGCTATCTACCTAACTATATTTCAAACTAAAATTTTCAATATAATATATAGAACATAGATCTTCATGATTATTCTAGATTTTTAATTCTATAAAAAATTTTTTTGTATAATACCAATATTCTTTGATTCAATACAATCAAACTACAGCCCTTGGAATAACACTAAAACACCATGCTATGATATCTCTATCTATTAATACAATAGTTACATCGTATGTAATTTTTATTAAATCAGAATTATTGACACTTTTTTAACTTGATGACATCTAATTAATAAAATATTCTACCATAATTTCAATTAACCAACTAATACTACTAGAGTATAAATTTTTACATAAATCGTCACTTATCAAGGGATAGAATTTACTTCTAATATAAGAAAAATCTTATCGTAAAGATTAGTTTATGTCAGCTAAAAGCTTATTCAAAAACCTAGCTCAATACGATTGAGTTAGATTTTACCTTTAGTTTAAAGGAGAATCCTTATCGTATGCTCAAAAATTTCATGGCACATTTTCTAATAATTTATCCATTAATTTGGTTACTGTTAATATTCTACTATACATAAAGAAAGAAGGAATTTGACTTAATAAATCTTCTGTCGTTACTATTCGTCATAATTGCGCTGGATCACCTAAAAGCATGGTAAGTAATTAGTTATGACGAAAAATATTAAATTACACTCCTAGTAATATCAGCGTTATTCGCCTCATAAAAGATAAAGTAATGTTAATTTTTTTATTACCAAAAAAACAATTTTCTAATATTTTATTAAAAAAGTATATAGTAACAGTTTTTACGCTCTATCCAAAAAGCGCTTGTCTGCGTTCCAGCAGGAGCAAAGCAGATAAAGCATCATGCACAATTCGTGAATCTATATACCTAAGGCTCTAATGCACGCGAGGCGCTCTTGATGGAAAAGCCCATATCATCGGGGGCTATTGGTGCAGGACTAGCAGTTTCCGAGACAACTAGCTTTATGGTAATTGATACCAATGAGGGGCTGCTAAAGTTACACAGTCATCTCACTGAATGGTGTGGTATATTCCTCTTCTGTTCGTATTGGTGATGATTAATTTGATCAAACGATAATTAACTATTTTAGATGTCATTATGGTTCCTTAATTGACTAAGCTATTGCAGAACCTATTAAGCACTGCATTGGCTAAGCCTGCCCAGGAGATAGTGCATTAGAAATTGCAGTGCGTGGACGAAATCTAGCTGAGATATTTCAGATAATTTCACTTTACGCTCTCGAGAGATTTTAGAAGCCATGCAAAATCCGTTAATTGATATTGTTAGCTTCATTATGATTTCCCTAGAACAGTACTCAGCTAAACTAGCATTTTACATTTCTGAATAAGGCGTGGTCCTCTAACTGGTGGAGATTTTTATTTGTGTAACTTTAATTACTTGTTAATAAAGGCAACTAGAATTCCAATAATAATTTCAGAAAATCTGCTAGCTTATGTAGTACGGGTGCCTTAAAAACTTTAAAAATTATTAATATTTATAGCGGAGACTTATTTAGTTAATATTAATATACCAACACAGATTTAAACCACTATAAGTGATTATAGCGGTGTAACTAAAAACCTCTTCATATTGGTATGATATAGAGAACTATGTGTCATTAAATAGATAATTTTCAAAAATATTAATATTGAGTATTTTTAAAAAGTTAAGAATTAATAAGAATTTATACTATTTAACGAGCTTTATAATACACAAGAAATAAGCATATCTTTTTGATTTAAATAAGACAAAGTATAATTATAACAACTAATTTTTAATAGAATGCTCTCCTGATTATTCTAACACAGGAAGGTCATATATAATATATAAAATCTTATTTCTTGATTATTATTAATATATACTAAAATATATCTTTTTTTGAGCACTCTAAAACATTGAATATAATACTGATCAAGGACGTTCTGAATTTATAAACCAATGTTCACTAAAAATCCGTCTCTAAAATTAGAGTTCTTACTTTCTATTATTATAGAATAATAATAATTATTATATCTGATCATAACTTAATTTTTTTTTAAAAGTCTATATCTATATGGATATTGCAGTGAATCCATTATATTTTTTAAAAAATAGCCTAAAAAAATTTTAGATTGGATTTCTTTAGTCTTAACATCTCACAAAAAGTTATACTTAGAGAATCAAGCTATATAATATCAAATTATTGATATTAAGTCATATTTCTTAATGCTTGATCAAATAAAAGAAAATATTATGCCTAAAGAAACTTTTCAAATCTTATCCGATCCAGAACGCGAATAAGATGTTAATTAGAATTCTTTCGACTACTATTGACCCTTGTAGTAATTAAATAAGAATTAACAAAGACAGTATAAATAATGCGCATGAAGAGCAGGTAGTAATCAATAAGCAGGGAGATATTAGGAAAGTCTTAGCTTATTAGTCAGCTAAAATAATTAAGTTATGTTAATCTACGCGATCCATTAAACATAATACTTGTTAAAGTATTGCGTAATAGATTTTACGCCATTTCTTCTGGTGATAGCTACTGAACAAAATCTTCAAATAAAGCATTTTTCAAAATTATATCTGATATCCAGTGTGTTGGTATAGTAGTAACATATTGCATAGCTGATCGCTTTCCTGAAATGTATCCCGTCACCTTAGTATTTTCTGTTGTAGAAGATAGAATTATTCTTCTACAATTTTTTCACACATTCACTCTTAAAGCTGGAATATTTACAGTATCTTTTATTGCTCTCCAAAAAGTCATAATATAACATCTTAAAATATATAAAATATAACTTATCACAATCACTGCAGATATTTGAGGCTCTTGATATCTACACAATAAATAAAAAAACGAAGCGATAGCATATGTCATAGCTTCAGATAAAGAAAAAATATCTTAAATATGAAAATTATAAAAAATATTACAAATATTTCAGTTGTAAGATAAGTCAAACAGAAGAGGTCTATCTTGTAATACTATTAAAGTCCTGGCTATATAGTAATCTTTCTGTCTTTTTTCCGCCATATTATTACAGATTTTTCCTTGACATAAGAACTGATTGTTATTTTAACCATCATGGTTATTATTGATGATAATTAAACGAATTGTATTACTTCCATACCGAATTAATGTTGAAATAGGATTTGCGATGATTTTAAATCAATACTCTTTACAGATCCAGTCTCGGAGTCCGATCTTAAGCTTAAAGCATAATAACCTATATAATGACTTAAATTTTTTATCAATTTAAAACATAAAACTATATCAAAAATCCATATTAGTGATGACGATTACCTGAACTATGGATATACAAAATTTTTTCAATAGAGTTTTTAAAATTTGTCTAGCATTTTTAGAATGTATTTAGAGTGACCTAATAAATGGTATAGTTTGGCCATGGTTTTGCTTTCTTATAAGAAAAATCGATTATGTTTTTTCTGTTCTTTAAATAATAAAAGTATTTTATTATTAGCTTTCGCCACTATAATCCTATAAGTCTTATTTTATAAATTATAATTATAATTATAATTTATAATGATAGTTTTCAACTAACACTAATGTTTTTCAGAGTAAATGAACAAGTATGTCTCATATATACAGTTATATTAAGAATATATAAATAAATACTTCACAATATTATACTTAATTGTATTCACAAGTAATGGATAAATAATCCATTTTATTATTATGTAAAATACTAAACACCAATGATTATAAATCACAATCATTGATTATGATTTATGTGACAACATGCAATTTCAATTATTTTATGCTTTATCGTATATTCACATCTGGATATAATAATTAAGTTTGCATTTTTAATTTTCTTATAAAAATTATTCTAAAATAGGGATAATCAACGACGATCTGATTCTAATCCAGATACGTCAGTATCAGTTTATTTATTAAAACCTATATATTTTCGAAAAAAGTTTATTATAAATAAAATTCTGTAAATGATAATCATGAAATTATTTTTATTTTCCATATATTAATTATGCATCTTCTTGTTATATTGGGGTATGATAACTAAAAGGTATATGTAGCATACAATATATCAAACACTTTTAAGTAACATGATCAGTTTAATAATAAAATAATTAGTAAAAATGAAAATTTAAATACTATAGAAAAGCAAAAATAATCCTTGATGTAAATAAAGACAAAAGACTCTATATTATATATATAGGAACACGGCATTCAACACAAAATAAAAATTTTATTAGTCACTTCTTTATTCTTTTATATAAACTAAATTTTTAATATGTAACGTATAAGATAGTTATCAAAGCCCTAAGTTCTGTTTTAAATAAAGAGCTAAACAAAATTCAGTCTAAAGCTTCCCGTAAAATATCTATATGATTTCGCTAAAGTTAAATAACAATATTTTTATCTAACTTATTTTATGTAATCGGTAGATAATATTATGCATCATGCATCTAGTGATCAATTTTAGTATGCGCTAGAAAATCATTAATAAAATTATCCATATACACAGTAGATTCATGACCTATAGTCATCCCATATCGCTCAAATTTTGTTAACGCTATATACATTATATTCAGAATACTCACTAATAAGGAATTTTTATCTATAGACATTCCTGTTTCTTGTAAATCTATCCAACTATTTGCAATTAAAATGCTATTTGCTAGTTTTTTCATTGACAAATTAATACCAGCACCTATTACTACATCTAATACATTTTCAGTTTTAGTTTTAGTTTCTACTAAAATCCCAGCTAATTTACGATCATACAAATAAATATCATTAGGCCATTTTACCTTAATATCTAAAACACCTTTTTGCTTAAGAATCTTTGCGATAACAATGCTAATCAATCGACTTAAACCTATTGTAGGTACCATTAAACTCTGATCTAAACGCCAGTACATTGAAAAATATAAATTAGATCCAAAAGGTGAAAACCATTGCGCTCCGTGTTTTCCTCGACCATTCTTTTGATATTCAGCTGCACAAGTATCACCTGATTTTAAATCAGATACAGTATCCAATAAATATTGATTAGTTGAGTTAATAACCGGTATGACTGATAAACGAGCACCCAGTAACTCTTTATTAATTTTTTGTTCATTTAAAAGTTGCATTGAGCATGCAAATCTATAATACTCATTATCTAATATACAAATATTAATATTCCATTCTCTTAACATTGATATAAGATAAGGAACCTCCGAGCAGCTTATACCCATATAATAGGCAAGCTGGATTTTTGAGTACACTTTACCATCTGATAAAATTTTAATTAGCTTGATTCGTAAAGTGCAATCTTTCATGCAATCACCTCTACAGAATCTATTTTTCCTTGAGCAGAGATGAAACAAACCTCTGGCTCTAACCAAATATTAAATTTTTCCCCTACACGTCGGCGAATAATACGAGCTAAATTTACGATATCTTGACTACTGGCAGCGCCAGTATTAATGAGAACTAGCGCTTGTTGATCATGAACAGCTGCACCACCAATGCGATACCCTTTGAGTTCACATTGATCAATTAATCCAGCGGCTGATAAAACTACATCGCCATTACTTCTTAAGTGGTATGGTATTTTTGGATATAGTGTTAATAAATCAAATGCAGTCGGCGATGTCACTAGAGGATTTTTAAAAAAACTACCAGCATTACCAAGGTATTTTGGATTAGGTATCTTACTGCGGCGTATTTTACAAACAGCATGAAAAACCTGCATCGGTGTAACTGTTTTCGGGTTAAGCATTTTTAATGCACCATAACTTAATACAGGCTGCCACTGTTTTATTAATTTAAAACCAACAGCAGTAATAGCATAATGATTTTTGTAGCGATGCTTAAAAACACTGTCACGATATCCAAAACAGCACTCAGTAGCTTTAAGTCGTTGATGTGATCCGTCATTTAAAAAAATAATATCTACATACTCACAAACTTGTTTTAATTCAACACCATAGGCGCCGATATTTTGAATTGGAGCCGAACCTACACAACCGGGAATCAGTGCTAAATTTTCTAACCCAGCTAAACCTTTATATAATGTTGTTTTAACTAACTGGTGCCAGTTTTCTCCAGCCCCTACATGCAGCAACCATGTATGAGTTGTTTCTGTAAAACGGATACCTTTTATACGGTTAATGAAAACTTTTCCCTGAAAATCTTGTAAAAAAAGCACATTACTCCCTTCACCTAAAAGCAATACAGGTTCATTTTGTCTAATGTTATTGTCCCGACTATTACAAAAGAAAGAACTTACGTTATGCACAATAGTCACGTGATTAGCATAAACATCAATACCAAATGTATTCCAGGGTTTTAGTGAAGCTCTTTGAAAAAACATGCCAAACCTTTCTGTAATTAAACTAATAGAGAAAATGCGCTTTTAAAAAAAGTGATAACGCTATTCTTTTCAAGATAATTAACTTGTAACAATATATTAGTAATATTACTGTATTAGCAATATACTGTATATAATATCACTAATAATATAAGGATTAATTAATTACATTTTTTGTTATACATCACAGTGCCTACATTAAAGATATCAATATTTGTTATACACATACAAACAAACATAAATATATAAAATTTTCAAATATTTTGTATAGAAAAAATATTATTACTATGTAACACGCTAGTTCTCATCGATCATCTTAAGAAAAGCTTCTGATATAGGAAAAATCCTATCTTATAATTTTTCCATCCTACAATTACTAGAAGCAAAATATTAACAAAAGATAATTATAATATATCAGAAGTAAATACACGGATGTTTCTAAAAATATCTACGTTTGTGTCAGATTATTTTACAAAAACAAACAATAATATTAAACAATCTAATTAAATACATTAAGAAACCTATTTCAAGACAACATAGATATTATTTAGTAATTACTCTTTTAGATAATCTTTTAGATAAAATAGATTTTTCTTTTTGATTTAAAATGCTTATCTATTATATGTATAATACTTCAGTATTCGCGAATAAAAAGACATATTATAAATAATAATACATCCTAAATTTATTTATTTGACAATAATTTGCTTATACTATTAATGGTAGATTGTAATATCACTAAATCTGTTATATTCTTAATATTTTATATGTTTTATATGTTCCTGGTTTAATAATTCTCTTTATTAACTTACTTGAATCTGTGTAACATGAAAAATCAATTTAAGTGCTAAGTAACATTCAATGTAATTTGGAGTAAGAATGTATTCTCGTAAAGAAATGGCCAATGCTATTCGTATATTAAGTATAGATGCAATACAAAAAGCTAGATCTGGTCATCCAGGCGCACCGATGGGTATGGCTGACATTGCAGAAGTTTTATGGCGTGATTTTTTAAATCATAACCCCATGAACCCATCTTGGGTTAATCGTGATCGCTTTATTCTTTCTAACGGACACGCTTCTATGTTACTTTATAGTCTACTGCATCTTACTGGCTATAACTTACCAATGAGCGAGATAGCTAATTTTCGTCAAGTACATTCAAAAACTCCTGGTCATCCTGAATATGGGCACACCATAGGTGTGGAAACCACTACTGGGCCCCTTGGTCAAGGAATAGCTAACGCTGTAGGTATGGCAATTGCAGAACATACACTAAGAGCTCAATTTAATCGTCCTGGTTATAACATAGTAGACCATTATACCTATGTCTTTATGGGTGATGGTTGCATGATGGAAGGTATTTCTCATGAATCTTGTTCATTAGCAGGTACTTTAAAATTAGGAAAATTAATAGTAATTTATGATCAAAATAATATTTCTATTGATGGAAAAATCACAGGTTGGTTTACTGATGATACAGCGCAACGCTTTAAATCTTATGATTGGCATGTACTGCCTAATATAGATGGTCACGATCCCAATATAATTCATCAAGCACTTAAAGAAGCTAAAGAAATTGATAATCAACCGTCCCTTTTAATGTGCAAAACTATTATTGGGTTTGGCTCTCCAAATAAAAGTAACACGCACTATGTTCACGGATCACCGATCGGAGAGAAAGAAATTGCGCTGACTCGTAAACAATTAAATTGGAAATATGAACCATTTAAAATACCACAATATATGTATGAATCCTGGGATGCAAAAGAGTCTGGTCAAAAAAAAGAGGATTTATGGAATGAAAAATTTTTAGCTTATTCAGATGCTTTTCCTGAATTAGCGAAAGAATTTCAAAGACGAGTAAATAAGAAGTTACCATTAAATTGGAATTGTAAATCACAAGAATTTATTAAAAACTTACAAAATAACCCAAGCAATATTTCTGGTCGCACAGCTTCTCAAAAAACTATTGAAGCTTTTGGAACATTATTACCAGAATATCTCGGCGGCTCTGCTGATCTCACACCTAGTAACCTCACAATGTGGTCTGGATCAAAATCTATTAATAAATATATAACAGGTAATTACATACATTTTGGAGTGCGTGAATTTGGAATGACTGCTATTGCTAACGGAATCTCTTTACATGGTGGATTTTTACCATATACTGCTACATTTCTTATGTTTGTTGAATACGCTCGAAACGCTGTACGCATGGCGGCATTGATGAAAATCCAACATATTATGATTTATACCCATGACTCCATTGGAGTAGGTGAAGATGGTCCAACGCACCAACCCATTGAACAATTAGCAAGCTTACGTTTCACACCGAATCTGAGCACCTGGCGCCCTTGTGATCAAGTAGAATGTGCAATTGCATGGAAATATGCAGTAGAGCGTAATAACGGACCGACAGCATTAATTTTATCACGCCAAAATTTACCACAGCAAACGCGAACAACTGCACAGTTATCTAATGTTTTTCGCGGTGGTTATATACTAAAAGATTGCCTTGGTTCTCCGCAAATAATTTTTATAGCTACTGGATCTGAGGTGGAGTTAGCGGTAATTGCACATAAACAGTTAACAGAGGAAGGATATAAAGTACGTGTCGTATCCATGCCATCTACTGACACCTTTGATATGCAAGAATCTGATTATCGTGAATTGGTATTACCAAAACATATTACGGCACGTATAGCAATTGAAGCAGGTATTGAAGGCTTTTGGTCAAAATACACTGGACTTGATGGTATCATTATTGCTATGACTACATTTGGTATATCAGGACCAGCCGTAGAATTATTTTCATTATTTGGTTTTAATATTCAAAATATAATCACGAAAACTAAAAAATTATTGTCACTCTCTTAAGCATAAAATCAATCAGAATATTCTTAATCTCAATACATCTCTAAATATAAATTTTTCTTGATTTTTTCTCTATTTTCTTTTCAAGAATGTACAGTAACGCCAATATTTTAAATATGCTAAAACTTAAATGCTATAATAAACTACTATGTAAAATTTTATAACTCACTCCTAACGAAGTGACAGATTCTACGGATGTTACTTAATATTATCTTATTCCATAGTACAAATTTAATAAATGTTAATAGTGCTGTTTTATATTATTTTTAAAATAAAACTATTTCTGTTATAATCAAAAAATACCTGATAGATATCTCTGTATATTGCATCTTATCCATAGTAAGGCTAACACTAAAAGTATGAATAATATTCTTAGTTTTTTTAAAAAAATACTCTTATAACTTTAAGATGATCTAAATCTTCTCTATAAGAGTAGATATACTTAAAAGAGATTAATATCTTTATAGATTTATTAAAAATTTTCAACTTCTATATCGGTATATATCATTAGTTTAATTCTGCCAGAAATAGGAAAATCCAGCGCCCTTCTTAAGAAATAATCAATAATATGGATTATTTTTACAAATATTTGTTTTTCTTGAGCTACAGCAATGCATCGACAAATATAATCCATCTCTTAGTTCTATCTACTTACTAGATGTATTATACATAACTTATTATAATCAATTATTTATAGAGTATAAATTAGTAGTTATCTTGATCGTAAATTAGAGCAATTATGTTACACATTGATATTTTATCATGTAATAGTTAAGACTGAAATTGTATTGATGTAATATTTTATTGACTAAAATCATAAAAAATAGTTTCAATGCTATTGATAAAAAATTATTTTAAAAAATTTATAATATTTACTCAAAAATAACATAGTCAGATGACCTATTGTTAACCAAAATATGGATTCGCGTAAAAATAGTAAAAATAAAAAAATCAGTATCTAAGTATCTATTAAAAATAATCAAGTCTCTTTATATCTAATTTTCATCACTGCTTTACACAATGATTAGTCATATTTCTTATATATAATGGTGCATAATAATTATAATGATTTTTTTTTGACCAAATATAGTTATGTATAATTATGTAATTAACATTGTAAGGAGGTTTTTATGTCCATTATTACTATGAATGAGCTAAATCTGATAGGCAAGCGCGTTTTAATACGTGCCGACTTGAATGTACCAATCCAGTCAGGCATTGTAACATCTGCTGCGCGCATTCGCGCAGTACTGCCAACAATTCAACTAGCATTAAAAAAAGGCGCTAGCGTTATAATTGCCTCTCATCTTGGTCGCCCTACTGAAGGAAAATATGATAAACATTTCTCTCTACTACCAGTAGTAAACTATCTGAAGTCAGAATTCGGAAAAGATCAGGTCACATTGAACGCAGACTATTTGAATGGTATCCACTCAGAGAAAAAAACTATTATTGTTTTAGAAAATGTTCGATTTAATAAAGGAGAAAAAAATAATGATCCGCATCTGTCACGTAAATATGCCGCGCTATGCGATATATTTGTAATGGATGCTTTTGGTACAGCGCACCGAACAGAAGCATCAACATGCGGGGTTAGTCAGTTTGCATTAACATCTTGCGCGGGACCACTATTATTAGCAGAACTAGAAGCGTTAGAAAAAGTCCTCACAAATCCTGCACGTCCAATGGTAGCTGTAATTGGCGGATCTAAAATATCTACGAAGTTTGATATATTACGCGTACTAGCTAAAATTTCAGACACTGTCATTGTTGGCGGGGGTATCGCTAATACTTTTATTGCTATAGATAATCAGGTAGGGAAATCACTCTATGAACCAGACTATTTACCGATTGCTAGAACACTGCGTAATAATTTTTCTATATCAATACCTATAGACGTTCGTGTTAAAACAGGATCCTCTAAAACTTCTATATCTGTCATAAAAAAAATCTCTGAAGTGAAAAAAAATGAAGAAATTTTAGATCTTGGGAATCAAACCGAACTGTTAATGGTTAAATTATTAAAAAGTGCAAAAACTATTCTCTGGAATGGTCCTGTTGGTTTATTTGAGCATCCTGATTTTCGTCACGGAACAGAAATAATTGCACATACTATTGCAGATAGTAATGCATTTTCTATTGCAGGTGGAGGTGATACACTAGCAGCGATCGATTTATTTAAAATTCAAGATAAAATTTCATACATATCAACTGGTGGTGGTGCATTTTTACAAGTTGTGGCCGGTAAAGAACTACCCGCAGTTTCTATTTTAAAAGAACGTGCAAATAATCTCTCTCATAGGTAGTACATATACTTGAACATTTATTTTAATTTTTATTATGGTAATAATATATTATTAACGCCTAGAAAAGATATGCATTAGGAGAAATCAATATGTATAAAATTTTGGATTTTGTAAAACCAGGTGTTCTCAATAGTCACGACGTACAAACAGTTTTTCAAATAGCAAAAAAAAATAACTTTGCATTGCCTGCTGTTAACTGTATAGATACATGCTCTATCAATGCAGTTTTAGAAACAGCTGCAAAAGTAAACGCTCCCGTAATTATTCAGTTTTCTTATAATGGCGCGAAATTTATTTCCGGAACAGGATTATTATCGAAAAACGCGCACAGTTCAGCTATTTTAGGTGCCATTGCAGGTGCAAATCATGTACACTTAATGGCTCAACACTACGGTATACCGGTGATTTTACATACTGACCATTGTGCTAAAAAATTATTACCATGGGTAGATGGGCTTTTAGACGCGGGTGAGAACCATTTCAATCGCACTGGCAAACCCTTGTTTTCTTCTCATATGATTGATTTATCTGAAGAATCTTTAGAAAAAAATATTGATATTTCTAGTAAATATTTAAAACGTATGTCAAAAATTTCTATGACCTTAGAAATTGAGCTAGGATGTACTGGCGGTGAAGAAGATGGAGTTGATCATACTGATATAGATAACTCTACATTGTACACCCATCCAGAAGATGTTGAGTATGCCTATAATGCGCTCAGCAAAATCAGCACACATTTTACCATAGCGGCTTCATTTGGTAATACCCATGGTGTTTATAAACCTGGTAATGTAAAATTAAAACCAATAATTCTTCGCGATTCCCAAGAATTCATTCAGAAAAAATACAATTTACAACATAATCCACTAAATTTTGTATTTCATGGTGGTTCTGGATCGTCTGTTATTGATATTCAAGAATCTATCCGGTTTGGGGTAGTAAAAATAAATATCGACACAGATGCGCAGTGGGCGTCTTGGCAAGGTGTTCTTCAGTATTATACTAATAATAAAGATTACTTAAACAAACAACTTGGAAATCCTGAAGGAAATGATCAACCGAATAAAAAATTTTATGATCCACGAAAATGGTTACGTGCTTCACAAACTTCTGTAATTAGTAGACTAGAGCAAACATTTAAAGATGTAAATTCTATCAACGTACTATAAATAACTTAATTATTAATCAAAACAGTACGTATATATTTCTATATTATGAAATAAATATAGTTCTTGATTTAAAATATTTTACAAAATGAACACGTATAAAATATATACGTATAACAATTAACTATATCTAGAGTATTAGATGAATTCATGTTCAAAAAATCTCTCAATATAATTTAGTATTTGTAATACAATAACTCTATGTTTATAAAACATACAGTTTTTATGGCTTTTTCTATGAAAGCCTTTCAAGCATTCGTTATTGATGCAACACTGCTATGAACAGCATATTACATATCGATCACATACTGCATCTATAAAACTACATACATATTTTAGATAAAAGCTAAGTGCGTAACACATACTGTTACTAAAACACATATAGACAAAAACAATGCCACTTAAATAAAAAAATTAGATTTTATTATATTCTTAATATTTAAAATACAGAATCATTTGAATCTGATATTCTAGAATTTTGATTCGAAACATCCAATTAAAATACACTTAATAATCATAAAAATAAATCATTATTTCTATAATCTTGATAAAACTATAAACATATCAAATAAAAACAATTTACATAATATCGATGTTCATCTTAAAAAGATGGGCATATAAAACCTCTTCATCTGATATATTTCACGATAAGGTAACAACAAAAATAATAAAAATTTTTATCCTTAAATCTCTAACAACAATTAGAGATCATCTAATCTGATATTACTGATATTAACAATACAAAGCTAAATATTAGGAAACCGTATATATTAAAATTATTTTACTAACTATATTTAAAATAAAATTTAACTAGTTTGGCGTATAACATACTATATTATTAGATAACATTACATGTTATCAATTTACGCCTTTAGTAAACTACAATCAATCTAGGTTAATAATTATAAGCTTTTATTATAAAATAGTTAAACCTTTATTAACATAATCGTATTTGGTATATATGCACTAAGAATACCTTGCAAAACAAAATCTATCTATAAAATCGTATCTAAATACTAAGCACTAATTCTATTATATGTGTATGATGTATTATCAAACTCAAATTAAGCGTAATGTCGATTATAAATATAATCTAAAAAAATGCTAAAAACTTTATCTAGGATTCATTTCATATTTTATAAATAACTTTCATATATCTTGTATTATACGACCAGTGATATACTGATATAACTTAGAAAATTACCTAGAAAAATATTAAAATTAGCAATATTATACAAATTTGTTTCATATATTAATGAAAAAATATAAGTATAAGTTATATTTCCATCAAGCATATTTTAAAATGTAAATTTATAAGCAAAATACTCAATCATGTGATATAGACCTTAAATGAATTACTTGATATTCAAAATATATTTTTTATTATAATATATTTTTGGAAATCATTTTCTTACATAATAAAAATTATTTTAAATCTTTTTAAATCTTACATAGGATACTTTTTAGATAAAAATATACTTATTATACCAACGCTTACGTAACAGATCCATTCATATACGAAGGGTATCCATTTTCCTGTCTAAAAAATTTTTAATGATTGGGTAAGTAAGTTCACTCGAACCGTGTCTTTTAAAATTTCTTATTAAATACCAACAAAACCTACTACATAAGACTCTATGACAAGATGATAAGGTTTTATCTAATCGAGGCTTAAAAACACGCAAAAAACATACTTAAAATAGGATCACTGCCATAAAAAATAATATGCGCTTATATTGCAAAAACTAATGGCTTACAATTGAACTCCGTTTAACTCATTAATAAAAGCTGTTTTATATTATCCACTGATATTATATAATATAGATTACTAATCAATACCACCCCATATAAAACACTAATCTCAGAAATATAAATGACATATACATTTTTTCTTCTTGACATAAAAGGAGATATTTTTTGACGAACCATTTCTCTTCTAATACACACAGATATTATTTTATCTAAAATTATATGTAACAGCATGCAATCTATTTAGCTACTAACACAGCTATTCTGTTTATTTGTTAGACCGTGAAACTTAATCAAGCTGATAAAAAACGAAATTAATTACTATATTTTAGTACTTTATCACCATTAGCACTCAAGATTTATCAATAAAACTCCACATCAGAATCGACGGACGGATTAATGATTAGTAACTAATCAAAATCTATTCTAGAATGGCGATTAAAAAAGCGGCGAAGTAAGTCTGGAAAAATAAATATTTAGTACGATCATTTTAACAAACATAAAATCATTTCCAATACTATGTATTTTTAAAAATAAATTTTCAATATATTCAAAATCTTTATGACTTAATCAGTAAGCACTGAATCTTTCTTGTTAGAGAAATTAAAATCACACTATCACTGATAGTGATACATAAATTCAATAATTTATCCAACTATAAAAATAGTTTTGTATAAATTTATTAGAAACATCAGGCGAACCTTTGAGACCGCACCCAATAAAACCAGTAACTATAATAAAAAAAAATAGTATTTTAATTATTTTTATTGCCATAATCTAATTGATTTTTCCCCTGTCTAATATTTAGATTATTTGCATACTCTTAAGTTACATTTAGAACTTAATAAAATTGATAATAAAATCCTGTAACAAAAAAGACTAAATGCATGTTTTACAATAAAAAATACAATATAAAATTTTTAGAAAAAATACTATGTATAATTTTGTAAAAATTTTCTACAAAAAACTAATATAAATACATATTGTACGTATTTTATTTTCAAGAATACAGAAAATAATTGCTAATATTTAAACGTATGAATATAATTCTAATGAAATTAATGTTTTAATCCTGAGAAATAATAAAAATTTTAATATGTTCAAGTAACTTACATTATAATTATAATATATACCTAAAACATCAAGCTGAATTTTACCATAGTAGTTATAATAGACGCATTAATAGCGCTACAGAAAGAAAGATCGTCTAATTACCACATATTATGCATTATAAAATATAACATAAAAGCTTTCTCTAAAGATTTAAAAGATTCCCATTATTCTTAATATATATATCTAGAAGTAATCATTATAACATAAGAAATTATAAAGATTAAGTTCAATATAAATTTACCTCTAATAAACAACTAATATTACTTTTAGCATAAAGGTTTTAATTATATTAATATACAGGATACATAACATTCTAGTTAAGTTAAACATCAAAGAAATTTAGAAAGCACCTTTTGTTCTATTAATTTCTTATGCATTATAGATGAGCTTGCGCTAATTAAATAACTCAAATTACAGTATCAACATTTAATTCGTTTTCAATCTTTTAGTTCAACGTAAAGTGTACTGCAAATATATATTTCATATACTCACATTATTATCTATATCTAAATATAAAACCTAACTATTATTAACCGTACAGAATAAAAATTCGCATTAAAATAACTTATAGAAGTGATTGATAATATCATTGAAGAATATATAGTTAATAATAATTATAAAATAATTAAAGATCATAAAATAACAACTTTTTATTTTATAATTAATCGTTTCAGAGTAGTGGATTATATCCTATATATAATAGAGGATTACATCCTAAACTATCGAATATTAATTGTGGCAATATATTCTACAAGAATCTTAAAATATAATTTTTATATAAAATAAATAGATTAGATAACTTTGAGTTACTATTCTTAGTATTAATTAAGAAAAATTATAAAAATTAAAAAATCTAAAACAAAATAACAAATTATCTCTTCTTAATATAGAACATAGAAAAGTACCTATTTAATGAAATTCTTAATCAATGTTTCATTTCTATATAGAATAAAGATAAAAAATATTGAAAGAAAATCAAACTTATTCAGTATAGTAATACTTACTACTATTTTACCTTATTCTAAAAATATATTAATTATATTATTTTTTAAGTAAAATACTACATGAGCATAAGAGGATAGATTAATAATCTCATGCCAGATAAAATAACCAATAAAATACCTAATAGATACACATCTAACTATCATCCCATTTCACGATACAATAGAAATATAATATGTAAATGATAATATATACCTACATTATAATTTATAATGATTGTGATTTTCATTAACACCAGATTAGATAGAGTAGATTCTTTGCTATTTTTATAAAAATTCTATATGTTATAAATAAAAATCAAACTTAAACTCATTTGATTGGTTTTAAAAATAACGAGCCAATCTCTATTAACTCAGATTATTTCACCTCTCTTTTACTTTAGATTTTAATGTGGCTGTAATAGTTGATTGAACTTTTCATATTAATATAAAGTTATTGAAGAATATATACGCTATTTATGAAATAAATTTTGTTTGCTAA
Organism: Candidatus Erwinia haradaeae; assembly: GCF_900698885.1. Taxonomy (GTDB): domain Bacteria; phylum Pseudomonadota; class Gammaproteobacteria; order Enterobacterales; family Enterobacteriaceae; genus Erwinia_E; species Erwinia_E haradaeae_H. The sequence continues at coordinate 493,538 of NZ_LR217705.1, read as the reverse complement.
ATATCGGCACTTTCAAATTTATTGAATACACATATTCTACTCTCTTATCGACTAGTAGTCCTGTTAAAAATTGGTGATGTCATAAGTATTTGATTTTAATGGTATCAAACATGTCAGATAAAATTTTTAAAATTATTACAAGACAGAGTCCGTTAGCCTTATGGCAAGCGCAACATGTTCAAGAGAATTTACTTTTACATCATCCAGGTCTTTGCGTAGAACAGGTTCCGGTTATGACACGCGGGGATCTCATGCTTGAAACCGCGCTCACCAGGATGGGTGGTAAAGCAATATTTGTAAAAGAATTAGAACGCGCTATATTATTAGGCCATGCTGATATAGCTGTGCACTCAATTAAAGATATCCCGATGACTTTTCCGAAAGGATTAGGCTTAGTCAGCATCTGTGAGCGTGAAGCAGCGCATGATGCATTTGTATCAAATAAATATTCATCTATAAATTTACTGCCACCCAATGCAATTATTGGCACATCAAGCTTGAGGCGTCAGTGTCAACTACATTCGCGGCGTCCAGATCTATTAATACAAATAGCGCGAGGAAATGTAGGAACCCGTCTAAGTAAACTAGATGCTGGCCAATATGATGCTATTATTTTAGCTGTAGCTGGATTAAAAAGACTAAACCTAACTCACCGTATTCGACAAGCCATACCGATAGAAGAGTCTCTACCTGCCGTTGGTCAGGGGGCAATAGGAATCGAGTGCCGACTAGATGATTTGAGCACAATAAATTTACTTACCGCTTTAAATCATCCTGATACAGAAGATCGTGTAAAAGCAGAGAGAGCCATGAATGCTCGGCTAGCAGGCGGTTGTCATGTACCTATAGGTAGCTATGCTGTATTAGAAGGTGATACACTCTGGTTACGCGGGCTGGTAAGTTCATTGGATGGGACACAGATAATACGCGGAGAATATCGAGGATCTCGAGTAGATGCTGAAAAAATTGGTACATTATTAGCAGAGAATTTATTAAATAGTGGAGCTCGCGAAATCCTTGATTCTATAACTCGTGGAACCTTATTAGCATGAATATCTTAGTTACTCGCCCAACACCATCAGCAAATGAGCTGGTTGGATATCTTCGAAGGCTAGGAAGAGAAGCTTGGGCTTTCCCACTTATAGAATTTTTTCCTGGATCTCAGCTCAGAACACTTCCTATGCGACTTCAAGCACTGGGCAAAGGAGATCTAGTCTTGATTCTTTCGCGAAATGCTATTCATTATGCTGAACTTATTTTAACAAGTAAAGATATATCATGGCCTAAAATATTAAACTATTATGCCATTGGACGTAGTACAGCCATAGCATTTCATGCTGCCACTGGATATAAAATTTTCTGCCCAAATCAACAAGAAACTAGCGAAACACTTATCCAGGCTTTATCTGCACAAGCTATAAAAGGTAAAAATATTTTGATTTTACGTGGTAATGGCGGAAGAAATTTACTTCAAAATACTTTGCTAGGCTATGGCGCACAAGTGGAACTAATTGAATGCTACCGACGTTGTGAGAAATTCTATCATGGTGAAAAAGAAGGAAAACGCTGGCGTCAAAAGGGAATAGATACACTAATAGTAACTAGTGGTGAAATGTTAATGCAATTACACTGTTTATTTACAGATACAGATAGAAAAGAATGGTTACTAAAATGTCGACTGATAGTTGTCAGTGAACGCTTAAAGATCTTAGCTAAGATACTCGGATGGAAAGACATTTATGTTTCTCATGGCTCAGATAATAATACATTATTAAACTTTATTTTGACTTATACTTATTGAAGGTCTCTTAAAAGTTTTAAAAATCTATAAATATTTTTATAAAAATATTTATAGATTTTTATTATTCGCACTGAATAGTACATTTACTTATCACTAACATCAGAATACATTTTATTTAATTTAGAAGGCTAACTGTAACTAATCTAAACATTTATTACAAATACCACAATGTAATTATAATATCAATTTTAAAAAAAAGGAATTATGTATCAATTATATCAATAATTCAATATTTGAACCATTTAAGATCACTATTATCAATACATTATTTTAAATTTTTACTTATCTAAACCATTAAATTTATTTTACTTAATACCTATTATATCTAATATACATGAAAATACTTTATATTTCTATTTATATTCACATACACATACTATCCTTATATGCTCTAACAATAACTCACGAAAAGTAATTTCTATTAAAAATAGAGAATTACTGAGTATAAATTACTAAGAAAAAACTTAGAAGTACCAAATACATGTTTAAAAATCAATAACTTATATTAAATTATCCCTTAGTATAGCTAAAAAAATTTTATATGAATATCGATTCTTACCCTTATATAACCATAAGGTATAATATTAAATAAAATTATATATGTTTTTAGTAGTGCTCTTTTGATTAATGCGATCCTTATTTATTTTAATCGTTATATTAATCTATACATAAAATATCTGTATATAGTCTAGTGTTCTATTATAGAATAGTGTTATTTATTAACACTTTTACCATAAATATCAAAATATATAATCAATAAAAATATATATTTTTGTTGAGAAAAGTGAATCCTAGTAATGCTATTAATATTAGTAAAAATGAATATCATAATGAAGCATGTCATCAGTAATAGTGTTACACACTATTACTGATGACATGCTTCAATCTAAATAAATAAATTATTATTAATATATCATCTTTTTATATAGATTGCTTAAAACAAGCTGCATAATATTAAGCTATGATAAGACCTTATCAAATAAGTTTTCGAACACCTCGTCTCACAAATCATTTTGTTTGTCTTAGACACTTGCCTAATTGTTTAGGTATTAATTAACCTAAATAAATGCATCTATGTAAAAAAATAAAATTAAATCTTTCTTAAAATGTTCTATAAATTTTCTAAAAAAAGAGTTGAGAAAATAAAAAACTATAAAAATATAATATTTTAGAATAAATATAACAATCGTTAACTTAACCAAATTATCTCATTTGCTATAAACAATTGTAAAATTTTTAGATGATTGACCCGTGCAAAAAATCTAATAGTTTTCGTATAATTTTTAGATAACACCTTATCCAAATGCTTTCATGTGATATATAAGCCTATTGAAATTAATAGAAAAAATAAAAGTCCAGAATATTTAGTTATGCTTTCATGAAGATCAGGTATTTACCCCATTGTATTTTCGGCTAAAACTACTTAATTTTGAACGTATTCAGTGAAGCACCTAAATAGACTTCGATGAATCAATTTATTTTACTCTAGTATTTAAAACGTACTAACTAGAATTTTTCACTATATACGCTGTATAAAAAATACTTTTATCTTAACTAAGATAAAATTTTTAGTAAAATATAATTTTATTATCTCTTATTTAGAATCATTAATAGTATTACTGTAATTCTATACAGGTCTTAACTATTATGAAGTCAATATCCCTATCCAAGAGCCTCTATGTATAATTTTTTAGAAATACCGCAGCTTTTACTTTTATGCTGACACTATACTTTATGTTAAAAATAACAAAATTATTTGTATATTTTTATATTAAAACTCATTCAAATGATTACTATTACAGTATGTTAATGAAAAAATTAATATACAAAAAAACTATAAATCTAATATTATACTATATTTTATTATTTACATATAGTATTTTAAAAAAGTCTTTATTCATTTCTAATTTCATCTAACCATCACCACTCTGCTATGGTGAATTTGTTCTCGATATTGTATTAAAGATTGGTTATTTATAATAACAAAATACTCCTAGCTAACATGCGAACCATTATTTAGCCAACCCTTAGATCATCAGTATATAATAGCTTCATTTGTTATAATTAAAAAAAATACTTTTCACTGAAAATATTATTTCTACGTACTTCCAATTACATATCATCTGCAGGTAGTATTGAAAATATTTTATATCCAGCATCCCCAATGAATTCAGAACTTTACTAACAGAACTAACGTTACCGTTTCTATTATTGCAATAACTTACACCACCTGCATACATATAAGATTGTAGTATCACAAGAAATTATTAAAAATATTTTGCTTTTTCCACTTTTTATTGGTATGCTAACTAATTTTTATTTATGATAAGTAAAAATGTGAATCCCTCTGATGTCTATGCAGATACATATCACTATTTTAGTTTACTGAATCTAACTAAACTGAAGAGTATCATCTTATAGAATAAGTTTAACTAATCTAAAATTAAACGCAGTAATATTTTTATTAGTATTACATCTCTATGATATCTTATAATGAGTCTTGGAAATAATTTTTATTATTCGATATACCAAGTATATAACATACCCATCCAAAATTTAGGATGGTAATTATAATTCAGAAAAACAAAAATTAAAATAATAAAATTTTGTAAAAATTTACAGAATATACAAATACACCATATTTTATATTCAAAAATTATCTACTCAACATAGATCTGAATAAATTTTTAAATCATCGGTCATCAATAGTATTCTATTTATACAGATTGATAATCGGTATAAAAAGATACATCTATTATTAATCCATAGCTCAATCCAAAACTCTTGATAAAATTAGATGTCGTACCATTATTACATGTTATGATCTTAATACGTAGAGATGTAGAGAAAGTTCTCTCTATCTTATTAACGACAATCTATTAGAAATAGATTAATCTATCCTTATTAGTTGAGATCAATATATTCTTGCGATCTTTGGTGACAATAGCCTTATTTGTCAATTGCCTCTAAATTAATCTAGTTTTATGGCTAATATCATCTTTTTCTATATACACATGACATGCTTGAGATACTTATGAAAGTGTTTTACATACCATATTAAAAATAACATATAACATGACTTTACAAATAATTCTGATTTTATTATATAAGCTATACATCTAGTTATGCACCAAATATTTCTAAATATAGGATAATTTTCTTTATATAAAAATTTGTGTTATTCATTAAAGTATTACAGAGCACCTATTTAATAGGTTAACTTAAAAATATAGATTTTTTGCTTTGCGTATTAAATAAATGCCAAAGCATCTCCAAAAATAAGTGATGAATTAGCTCCTCGTTCTGCGCAAAGGCATATATACGCTTTTTTGACCATATTCACAGGCCCCGCAATATATATAGCATGTCCATATAAAAAACTATAATCCTTCATGACAGCACTTATAACAGTACCCTCTCGACCACAAAAGCCATATGTAGGTCTCTCAAGGACAGGGAAAATCTTTAAATGAGAATACTCGAGCAGTAATTTATTGAGACTGTTTAGCTCATAAAGGTGCTGGATCTCACGTCCGCCCCAGTACACAGAAATACACCTATCCGATTTACGTGCAAGTGCTGTAAATAAAATAGATCGGATATAAGAAAAACCTGTCCCACCTGCAATCAATATCAATGGAAAATCATCTTCCTCCCTCAACCAAGCACGACCATGGGGCATGTCAACAATAATCTTTTTATTATTCTGTATATACTCTATCGCTGATATAATAGAAGAATTCAGCTCAGTACCTCCGATATGCAATTCAATGACATCTTTTTCCATTGGTGTTGAGGCAATAGAGAATGATAAGTGAGCATGATCTTTTATTTTCAGTGTTAAATACTGACCTGCACGAAAAACAACATAAGACTCTGGAGTTAATCGAACGCGATATATAGTATTAGTTATTGCCTCTACTGAGGCAATTTTACAACTTAAAGTTGGCACTAATTCCTCTGTCAAGTAATGATAATATTATGACTATTAATTGTAATAGAGATTAGTATTTTTTAATATATTTAATTCATTCCACAGTGCATCAATGCGAGAAGTTACAACAGGATCTTGTTTAATAGGAGACCCCCATTTACGTTGAGTTTCCCCCGTTAATTTATTAGTAGCATCTATTCCTATTTTTGATCCAAGACCTGATACAGGCGAAGAAAAATCAAGATAATCAATTGGTGTGTTATTTATAATAACTACATCGCGAGCTGGATCCATACGAGTGGTTATTGCCCAAATAACATCATTCCAATCTCGAGGATTAATATCATTATCACATACAATAATACATTTAGTATATATAAATTGGCGCAGGCATGACCAAATGCCCATCATTACAAATTTTGCATGTCCAGGATATTGCTTTTTAATAGTCACTACAGCTAATCTATAAGAACATCCTTCTGATGGCATATAAAAATCAATAATTTCTGGAAACTGTTGCTGAAGCAGCGGTATAAATATTTCATTGAAAGCTATAGCTAAAATAGCAGGCTCATCCGGAGGGCGGCCAGTGTAAGTAGAATGATAAATGGCTTTATAGCGTTGCGTTACATGAGTAACGGTAAATACTGGAAAACTATCCACTTCATTATAGTATCCAGTATGATCTCCATGAGGTCCTTCTAGAGCCACCTCTCCTGGTTGAATATATCCTTCTAATATAATTTCTGATCTGGCTGGAACTTCTAAATCATTTGAAATACACTTTACAACTTCAGTTTTATTACCACGCAGCAAACCAGCAAAAGCATATTCTGATAATTTATCCGGCACTGGAATAACAGCACCTAGCATTGTTGCCGGATCAGCGCCTAATACTACAGAAACTGGAAATCGTTTTTTAGCATGAACATGACACCATGCTTGAAAGTCTAATGCACCGCTACGATGTGGTAACCATCGCATAATTAACTTATTTTTTTCAAGAACCTGTTGGCGATAAATAGCTAGATTTTGCCTTGTTTTATGTGGACCACGTGTTACCGTTAACCCCCAAGTTACTAATGGCGCGACATCATTTGGCCAACATCTCATAACAGGCAGACATCTTAAGTCAACTTCTTCATTTTGCAAAATCTGTTGTTGACAAAGCGCAGTCTGAACGCGTTTAGTTGGCATATTAAGAACTTGCTTCCACTGTGGTATGTTCTTTAAAAAATCACCCAACCCTTGTGGCGGCTCCGGTTCTTTAAGAAAAGCCATAAGCTTTCCGATATCGCGTAAAGAATACTGATCAACCTGCCCCATTCCCAATGCCACGCGACCTAATGTCCCAAATAAATTACACAGCACTGGCATGGTATATCCTTTCGGGTTTTCAAAAAGCAATGCCGGACCATGCATACGTAAGGTGCGGTCAGAAATCTCAGTCATTTCGAGATTAGGATCAATTTCTTGTTGAATACGTTTTAATTCTCCACGTTCTTCCAGTAGAAAAAGAAAACTTCTTAAATCTTTATATTTCATAATTTTCCAATAAAATACTACTTGGTAAACAGTGATAAATTAAAGTATCCACCACAAAATACATAAGGTATTTATAAAATTTATAAAGTTTTCATATTAAAAGTAATTAAAAATCCCATCCCTTAAAAAATTTTATACATCAATATATACTTAAATTTATTAGGTAATTACATGCCTGTAATCCTATACCTATAATAGTACTATAATAGTACATTTTTTAATTTGAAAGAGCTGTAATCTTTTATAAACTACTCTCTAATATCATAGATTGCTTATTAATGATACAATATCATAATACTGGTTTTTTTAAAATAACCCATATTACTGTAACTAACTAAATAATTATAATGAACACATGTAATCGATAAATCATAAAATAAAAAATTAAAAATAGATAATAATTTAAAATTATACTAAACCTTCTTAATATACAAATATATCTTTAAAATTTTAAATAATCGAGAATAGATAACTAATGTAAAAAAATCTAAACAAAATTTTTCTAATTATAAAACTACTATCATCTAAAGAATATCGTTAGAAAACATTGCTCTTTAATAAAATTAAAAACTGTAAAAATATCTATAAAGAACACAAAGATTTAATAAAGTACGCAATGCATATAAACTGATATAATCTTTATTACTAAATTTTAGTTATGGCATGTAGAAAAACTATTGAACAAAAATATACAGTTTACACGATAACTGAGGTACAAAGCACTAAACCAAGCTTAATGAAATATAGATAAATACATATTGTATTATTTATAACCATGAAGGACACCTACCACTCATCTATAATAGGCACATAGGAAATGCATCATACATTAAGAAGATACTCAGAGAGTATATTCAAGCTAATAGTAACTTATATTACTAATACCTTTATGAAGTACGCGGATATAGGCACAATGATACATGAGAGTATTAATACAAAAATTTTATATAACCTAGAGAAATCTATAAAGATTTTCTTTTTTTAATGCTATTACTATTATTTTTTACGTCAAAATGCGAGGAATGCTTGCGCTTTTAAATAAAACCTACGCTACTAAGATATTTAGAATAGATAGCACAAAACCAATTAAATATTTCAATGCATCACAAATAAGAAAATAAATAAGTATTTATTTAAATAAAATTATTTATTTGTATAGATCAAGGGTGAGTAATTAACTAATATTTTTAGATGAACAGATTATTTTTCAATTCTATAATCTTCTTAGTAATTTTACCATATTACGTCAATATACTATATTACAATGACGACTAACATCATGAAATGGACTATATCTTTAATAATGTGCCTGTTAAAGCGTATAGAGACACTATATAAACACCAAAGAGCCCCATATGAAATAAGATAAAGATAATTCCATTTTAAGTTCGGTCCTACTAAAGATCACAACGAATTATGGCAAAAGTAGCGCTAGTAATATTTTATTATCTATTTTTTCTAAAAATGGTTTGCTTAAATATCATCACACAGGATCCATCCTATCTTCATGCGTTAATCTAAGTTAAAATCAAACTATAATGTTTAACTATTTAACAGATGAGGTATAACAGGAAATACATCTATGTCAAAACATCTAAATTATGATTTAGATCCAATTGAAACCCAAGAATGGATAGATTCAATTGAGTCTGTGATTCATGAAGAAGGCACAGAACGTGCTAAATACCTAATCAATGAAGTGCTAAAGGCTGCCAGTAAGAACGGAATTCAAACCAATGCTCATGCATGTGAAAAAAATTATATTAATTCTATTGCTCCAGAGGATGAACCAGAATACCCAGGTAATACGATTTTAGAGGATCGTATTTGTTCTGCTATTCGTTGGAATGCAATCATAACCGTGCTACGCGCGTCAAAAAAAAACTTAGAATTAGGCGGTCATATTGCATCCTTCCAATCTGCAGCCACTATATACGAAGTTTGTTTTAATCATTTCTTTCGTGCATGCAGCACAAAAGATGGAGGTGATCTAGTTTATTTTCAAGGTCACATATCTCCAGGAATATATGCCCGTGCTTTTTTAGAAGGTCGGATCACTGAAAAACAAATGGATAACTTTAGGCAAGAAGTTAATGGAGAGGGGTTGCCATCTTATCCCCATCCTAAACTTATGCCAAATTTTTGGCAATTTCCAACTGTTTCAATGGGTCTAGGTCCTGTGGCAGCGATATATCAGGCTAAATTTTTAAAATATCTTCACCACCGTAACCTGAAGGATACATCGTTTCAAACTGTTTATGCGTTCTTAGGAGACGGTGAGATGGATGAACCAGAATCCAAAGGTGCTATTACCATTGCAAGCCGGGAAAAATTAAATAACCTAGTATTTATTATTAATTGTAATTTACAACGCTTGGATGGACCAGTAACGGGGAATAGCAAAATTATTAATGAACTTGAAGGGGTTTTTGCTGGAGCTGGCTGGGAAGTCATTAAAGTTATTTGGGGAGGGGGCTGGGATCAGCTATTGCATAAAGATGCTAGTGGTACATTAATCCATTTGATGAATGAAACTATTGACGGTGATTATCAAACTTTAAAATCTAAAAATGGTTCTTATATACGTAAACATTTCTTTGGAAAGTATCCTGAAACCAAAAAACTTGTAGAAGATATGACAGATGATGAAATCTGGAATCTTAACCGAGGTGGTCATGATCCAAAAAAAATTTATGCGGCACTCAAAAAAGCACAAGAAAACAAAGATAAACCAGTTGTTATTCTTGCTCATACAGTGAAAGGTTATGGAATGGGTGAAACAGCTGAGGGGAAAAATATTGCCCACCAAGTAAAAAAAATGAGTATAGACAGACTGCGTTATATTAGAGATCGTTTTCAAATTCCAGTAGATGATGAAAGTATTAAATATTTACCTTATATAACCTTTAAAAATGACTCCGATGAATATAAATACCTCCACGAGCAACGAAAAAAACTAGGTGGATATCTACCTATGCGTCAAGCCACTGCTTATAAAGAATTAGAAATACCACCATTAGAAGAATTTCGCTCGTTATTCATTGAGCAAAACAAAGAAATATCCACTACTATAGCATTTGTGCGCATCTTAAATATTTTATTAAAGCATGCAAGTTTTAAAGAACAAATAGTGCCTATTATTGCGGATGAAGCACGTACTTTCGGAATGGAAGGCTTGTTTAGAAAAATTGGGATCTATAACCCGCATGGACAACAGTATAATCCATCAGATCGAGAACAAGTAGCTTACTACAGAGAGGATAAAAAAGGGCAGATCCTTCAAGAAGGAATTAACGAAATAGGTGCAGCTTGCTCATGGTTAGCGGCAGCGACATCTTATAGTACAAATAATATGCCCATGATCCCATTCTATATCTATTATTCTATGTTCGGCTTTCAGCGTATTGGAGACTTATTGTGGGCAGCAGGTGACCAACAAGCCCGTGGATTTCTGATTGGTGGCACTTCAGGTCGTACAACTCTCAATGGTGAAGGATTACAGCATGCAGATGGTCATAGTCATATCTATGCTCTGACCATTCCAAACTGCATATCCTGGGATCCAGCATATGCTTATGAAGTAGCGGTGATCATTCATCATGGCTTACTGCGTATGTATGGCAGTGCACAGGAAAACATTTACTATTATATTACTACTATAAATGAAAATTACCATATGCCTAGCATGCCATCAGAAGTTGAATATGGCATCTGCAAGGGTATATATAAACTAAATAGCAAAGAAGGATCTGCAGGAAAAGTGCAGTTATTAGGATCAGGTTCTATGTTACAATACGTATGTCAAGCAGCAGATATTCTCAAGAGAGACTATAATATAGGATCTGATGTTTATAGTGTTACCTCATTTACCGAACTGGCTCGTGATGGTCAGTGTTGTGAACGATGGAATATGTTACATCCATCTAAAACACCACGAATCCCATATATCACTCAAATCATGAATAATGCACCTGCTATAGCATCAACTGACTATATGAAGTTATTTGCTGAACAAGTTCGAAATTTTATTCCAACTGATAATTATCGGGTACTGGGTACAGATGGGTTTGGTTTATCAGATAGTCGCAAAAACCTACGTTATCATTTTGAAATTGATAGTACTTATATAGTAATTGCTGCGTTAACTGCATTGGCTAAAAATAATACCATTAATAAAAAAGAGATATCAGTAGCTATTACAAAGTTCAATATTGACGCTGATAAAAGGAATCCATATTTGCTTTAATTTAAGAGGTAATACAAAATGACTATTGCAATTTCTGTTCCTGATATTGGGGCTGATTTAGTTGAAGTAACTGAGATCTTAGTAAAGATTGGTGATGTAATTGAATATGAGCAACCGCTATTAGTTATCGAAGGCGAAAAAGCTTCTATGGAAATACCCTCTCCACAATCTGGTGTAGTAAAAGAGATTCAAGTCAACCTAGGAGATAAAATACATACCGGAGAGATCATAATGATCTTTGAGGTTACAGAGGAAGCCAGCGCCGGGGAATTTTTAAAAAATCATTCCACAAAAACAAAGATCTTACCGACGACAAGCTCCTATACAGGTCTGCATTTACCAGAACTTCATGATAATGCAGTTAAAGTTATTAAAATCTTAGTTACCGTCGATCATAATATTAGCGCCAGAGAATCAATACTTCTAGTAGAGGACAATCAGAAAGAGTTAATAGAAATCCAATCCCCTATTTCAGGAAGAGTATACGAGATAAAAATCAAACATGGGGAGATAATTTCAATTGGTATGCTTATGATGATCGTTAATATTGAAAATATAAAAGAATCTTCTTCATCAGAAAAAGGATTAACTCACTCTATACATAAAACCACATTTATCAAAAATCAAGCATACATTCATGCCACACCTTTTATTCGACGTTTAGCTAGGGTATTTAATGTTAATCTTGATTATATAAAAGGCACTGGATATAAATCAAGAATTTTACAAGAAGACTTAATGCAACATATACAACATACAACACATAATACTTCAAATGCTAATAAAATCATCACAGTTAATAATATAGCACAAAATATAGCGCCATGGCCCATAATTGATTATACATCATTTGGCAAAACTAATGAAATATCCATGAGTCGTATCCAAAAAAAAACTGGTGCAAATCTAAAAAGAAATTGGCTCATGATTCCACATGTTACCCATTTTGACAAAGTAGATATCACTGATTTAGAAGAATTCCGAAAAAAACAAAACAGTATAGCACTTAAAGAAAATCTAAACATAAAACTTACCCCCCTAGTATTTATTATAAAAGCTGTTGCTGTGGCGCTCAAAAAAATGCCACGCTTTAATAGTTCATTATCTTTAGATGAACAGAAACTGATCCTAAAAGAATACACCCATGTCAGCATAGCTATCGATACCATAGATGGCTTAGTAGTCCCGGTCCTTAAAGATGTCAATAAAAAAGGTATTATCGAGCTGTCTCATGAGTTAAGCAATATTTCTACAAAAGCACGTAATAATCAGTTAACTGCAAAAGAAATGCAAGGAGGTTGTTTTACTATTTCTAGTATTGGTCGTTTAGGAACAACTCATTTTACACCTATTATCAATGCACCAGAAGTAGCTATCCTGGGCATTTCTAAATTTGTAACAGAGCCTGTCTGGAATGACAATAAATTTATACCACGTTTAATTATGCCAATTTCTTTATCTTTTGATCACCGTGTAATTGATGGGGCCGATGGCGCACGATTTATTACTATACTCAATAAGACAATATCTGATATTCGCTATCTAGCAATGTAAATCTATAATTAGATATGTATCCATCATTAATATACATTGTTTGTACACTGCATTATGTAATCACTGAATAACAGATCATAATTTTTAAGCATAATAAAAACATAATTATTTATAATCATATCATAATCAGATTATCCAAGAATATTAGGAGGTTATAATGACTGATCACATTCAAACTCAAGTTGTTGTTATCGGGGGTGGTCCTGCAGGTTATTCTGCGGCATTTCGTGCGGCAGATTTAGGTTTTCAGACAACTATAATAGAACATCAAAAAAATTTAGGTGGAGTTTGCCTGAATGTAGGTTGTATTCCCTCTAAAGCTTTATTGCATGTTGTAAAAGTACTCAAGGAAATAAAAGAACTTAAAAATAATAATATAGTTATTAGTGATCCAAAAATAAATCTTGAGGCAATGCGTAACTGGAAGCAAAAGGTTATCCACAAATTAAGTAGAGGCTTATCTAGTGTTGCAATCAAGCGTAAAGTACCTATAATACAAGGTGTTGGTAAATTTAGTAGCGCTAATACACTAGAAGTTATTGCACAAGATGGTTCGTGTACTACTATTACTTTTAATCATGCAATTATCGCGACAGGTTCATCGCCTATTAAAATATCAGGTGTTCCATATGATGACGAACGGATTTGGGACTCTACCTCTGCACTTGAATTAAATTCAATACCAGAGAGACTTCTTATAATAGGTGGTGGAATTATAGGTCTTGAAATTGCTTCAATTTATTATGCTCTTGGATCAATAATTGAAATTATTGAAATGTCCGCGCAATTAATTTCTCCTGTAGATACAGATGTCATACAGTTCTTTACTCGACATATTTCTAAACAATTTAAGATCATGTTAGAAAGTCAAGTGACATCTGTTACAGCGGAAAAAGATGGTATATATGTAACCATGACAGGCAAGCAAGCACCTATAGACACACAGCGTTATGATGCGGTTTTAATAGCAGTTGGTCGCTCACCAAATGGTAGAAACTGTGGAGCAGAGAAGGTTGGCATTCAAGTAGATAAAGTCGGTTTTATTTCTGTTAACAATCAAATGCGCACTAATATTCCACATATTTTTTCTGTTGGTGATGTAGTTGGACAACCAATGCTAGCACATAAAGGAATGCATGAAGGTCATATTGCAGCTGAAGTTATTTTTGGAAAAAAATATTATTTTGATCCAAAAGTTATTCCATGTATTGCCTATACTGATCCAGAAATAGCTTGGGTTGGTGTAACTGAAAAAGATGCTAAAGAAAAAAACATTTCTTATGAAGTCTCAACCTTCCCCTGGTCCGCTTCAGGTCGAGCTCTTGCATCTAATTGTACAAATGGTATCACGAAACTAATCTTTGATAAAAAAACGCATCGTGTTATTGGTGGTGCAATTATTGGAAGCAATGGCGGTGAACTCTTAGGTGAAATTGGTTTGGCTATCGAAATGGGATGCGATGCAGCAGATATCGCACTAACCATTCATGCACATCCCACTCTGCATGAGTCAATTGGTCTCACAGCGCAAGTATTTGAAGGTAGTATCACTGATATCCTGAACCTGAAATGCAGTACAAAACTTTAGTTAATGACACTAACGTAGTGAGCTATTATAAATTATGAGCTTATCATACCAGAAAAGTTTTTATATAGCATAATTTTCCTAAAATGCCATACATTTTTAGCTATATTCAGCTGAATAATACATTAAGTTTCCAGAATACTTACACTTTTAATGATTGTTCATGAACCCAAGTATTGCACTAGTAAAATAACGAGGATAAATGATATGAGTGATCTCACGCATAGTCAATTATTAATTTTGGGCTCAGGTCCAGCTGGTTATACTGCGGCTATATATGCAGCACGCGCTAACTTACATCCAGTATTAATCACAGGTATAGAAAAGGGTGGGCAATTAACCACTACAACCGATGTCGAAAACTGGCCGGGTCATGCTTATGATTTGACGGGGCCAGCCTTAATGGATAGAATGCATGAGCATGCACTAAAATTTAATACTCAGATAATTAATGACCAAATTATGAGCGTTAACCTCCATAAAAAACCTTTTTTATTACATGGTGAGAAAAATCGATATAGCGCTAATGCACTAATTATTGCGACTGGTTCTTCCGCTCGTTATCTCGGGTTACCTTCAGAAGAGGCATTTAAAGGACGAGGTGTATCTGCTTGCGCAGTTTGTGATGGTTTTTTTTATCGCGATAAAAAAGTTGCAGTCATTGGTGGCGGTAATACCGCGATAGAAGAAGCATTATATTTGACTAATATTGCCTCTGAAGTTCATCTTATTCATCGTCGAAGCACTTTTCGTGCGGAAAAAATTCTTGTAGACCGTCTCTACAAAAAAATTAATCAAAAAAATATTTTTCTGCATGTTAATTATACTTTAGACTTGATATCAGGTGACCAAAATGGCGTTAATTTATTACGATTGCGCTCAACTCAAGGGACTTTAACAAAAAATTTAAAAGTTTCCGGTGTATTTATTGCTATCGGTCATACCCCAAATACAAAAATATTTGATAATCAACTATCCTTGCATGACGGTTATATTCAAGTGCAATCAGGCATGTATGGCAATGCCACACAAAGCAGTGTGCCTGGCGTATTTGCTGCTGGTGATGTGGTAGATCATATTTATAGACAAGCTATTACCGCAGCAGGAAGCGGATGTATGGCAGCACGTGACGCTGAGCGTTATCTGGATGAGATAACATAAAACTCATTACGTGACCAGAGTTTTAATTTTTTTAGGTCGAGGATCCATTTCAATAATGCATAAAGATTCTCTAATTTATTAAAAATATTATAGTCACTAATTTCTGTAAACTGTTATTATTTTACATTAGTTACTAATGTATGCATATTATATTATATGATATATAATCATAAGAATAATGGTTATAAACCATATTACTTTTTTATTTTCACGAGTTATAACCTATACAAATATTATTTACAATCGATATCAAAACATGCACAGTGAATCATTTTAAATATCTACTTCTCTAGTCATTAACATCGACTAACTTAAAATGTCTAAATAATTCTTCTTAACTTTGCAACATACTAAAACAAGATATGTAATATACTATTACAAGTTTTAAAAAACCCTGTCTATATGCATATATAGACAGGCTAATATGATAGTTGCGGGGAAAGATTTTTATTGTTTATTGTAGAAGCTCTTATATAATTTATCTTGTATATCTGTTGATCTAATAGCATTTTAGAAATTTATTTTATAAAAGACCTATAATAGGAGCATGCAATGATATTTTTTATAGTCTCTATCTATAATAGAGACATTAAAACTACTATAACCGATCAATATCTTAAGGTAAAATAGTGAACATTCAGAGTTTTCTTTCACAAAAAGTTAGTCAGGCTATGCTTTTATCAGGTTTACCAGAAAATTATAAACCTCAGGTTTATCAGTCGGAACAAGTAAAGTTTGGTCATTACCAAGTAAATAGCATGATGGCATTAGCAAAAAAGTTGCATCTATCACCAATAAAACTAGCAAAACAAGTTTTAGAAAAGTTAGATCTCCACGGGATCGCCCAAAAAGTTGAAATCATAAGCCCAGGGTTTTTGAACATTTTTCTTGAACCAAAATGGTTAGCCCTACAAATTGATGATGTATTAGAAAAAGATAAACTTGGTATTACACCTATCAAAAAACAGACTATTGTTGTAGATTACTCCTCACCAAATGTAGCCAAAGAAATGCATGTGGGTCACTTACGCTCCACTATTATTGGTGATGCCATGGTGCGTACACTGGAGTTTCTTGGGCATCATGTAATACGTGCCAATCATATTGGAGATTGGGGTACTCAGTTTGGCATGTTAATTGCTTTTTTAGAAGAAAAAAAAATTAAAAATTACGAAAAAATTACTTTAAGTTATTTAGAGATTCTATACTGTAAAGCCAAACATGCATATGATGAGGATGTAAAATTTGCTGAACGTGCTCGCGAGTATGTTGTAAAACTACAAAATGGCGATGATTATTGCCGCAAATTGTGGAAACAATTAGTACATATAACCATGACACAAAATCAGGCCCTCTATGATCGCATGAATGTTACACTAACATCTCAAAATATAATGGGTGAAAGTTTATATCAAAATATGATGTCAGATATTGTATCTGACCTCAGGTCTAAGAAACTTGCAGTACAAAGTCAAGATGCAGTAGTAGTCTTTCTAAATGCAGAGCGCGATAAGTCTAGTGAGCCGACAGGGGTCATTATTCAAAAAAAGGATGGCGCTTATTTATACACTACAACTGATATTGCTTGCGTTAAATATCGTTGCGAAACTCTACACGCAGACCGCATCCTTTATTATATTGATTCGCGTCAAAAGCAACATTTAGCTCAAGCGTGGCAGATCGCTCGAAAAGCTGGTTATGTTCCAGAAAGCGTCCAACTAGAACACCATATGTTTGGGATGATGCTAGGTAAAAACGGAAAACCTTTCAAAACTAGAACCGGTAATACTATTAAGTTATCTTATTTACTAGATGAAGCTATAAATCGTGCTACTAGATTAGTATTAGATAAAAACCCAGAAAAAACAAAACAAGAATTACAAACCACAGCGGAGATTATTGGTATTGGATCAATGAAATATGCCGATTTAGCAAAAAATCGCACCACAAATTATATTTTTGATTGGGATAGTATGCTATCTTTAAAAGGTAATACTGCTCCATATATACAATATGCTTATATTAGAGTATTATCAATATTTCGTAAAGCAAACATCAATCTAAAAAAACAACTAAACGGATCTCTATATCTTTCAAGTAATCATTCAGTAGAATTAGCTCTTAATCTATTACGATTTGATGAAACAGTAAAAAAAGTTGCTCGCGATGGAATGCCTCACATAATGTGCGCTTACTTATATACTTTATCTTCTAAATTTTCACAGTTTTATGAAACTTGTCAAATTCTTGAAGAAAAAGATAAAAAAATTAAACAAAGCTATTTAAAATTAGCACAGTTAACAGCAAAAACTTTAAAACAAGGATTAACTCTTTTAGGTATTAAAACTGTAGATCACATGTAAATAAATAACTCAATCAACAAATATAGTCAGTTTTTGTTTTAATTTAATATAGGTTCATTAATAATCCAAAGCACTTATTAATAATCAATCATAATTAGACTCTACAACAAGAGTGCCTGTTAAGTCTCTGATCGTTGCAATAGCATATCTATGATTCGCATGTCTAATCTTTTCAAAGATATAACCTAATATGGTCAGCTGCCCAATTCTATAAGATGTAGAATAAAAATTCTACACTGATCATTATACACCTGTATTAAATTTTCTATTACTGCAATGAATGCATGTGATAGGCTTTGTAATAAATCCACGCTCAATCACAACACCAACTTGTTCTGCCTGTTCTACTGCGCTTGGTTTGCTAACTTTAACACGAACCCATAAAGACGAAAATGTATTAAGTAATAAGGTCGCCACTTCCTCTGCTACACGCTCAATTAGTAAAAATTGCCCACTACTCACAAAAGTTATGACAGCCTCTGCTACACTAGCATAATTTAAACAATCTTTTATGTTATCACTAATACCTGCTTTACTGACATCTAATCCTATTTGAAGATCAAGCAACAATTTTTGCGGGACAACTTTTTCCCAATCATAAATCCCAATAGTGGCGATCACACTGAGTTTATCAATAAATATTATATCCATAATATTTCTCTTTCATTGTATAGTAACCAATTATATTAAGTTTAGTATGTCTTCAAAAATAGCATGCATAAATATAGAAACGATACTATCCGTTACTTTGATATATTTTAATATACAAGGATTTAAATAACTATGAGCGGTTAGATAAAATTAGAACGCAGGTACATACTACAAGAATTGCTAAAATTCTCAAGAAATAAACACAAACATCTATTAACAATAATATATATAGTTCTATACAAAAGAATATAATAAATATTAAAATTCTATTTAAATGAAAATTTCATCTTTATCATTAAGGATCAAAGCAAACTGTTCATATTTTAAATATTTAAATAAGCAATTTCACTATATTCTTATGAAACCTACTGCTTTAATGTATTTAAGATAAAATCTTATCTATTTATTACCACTCCTATTCCTTCATATCTTGATTTATTTTAAAAAGTTAATTTTAAAAACATCTTATTTTAATATCATATATCATTCTATGATATAATCATCAATCTGTAAGTATTCCAAAGTAGTTAGGAAAATCATAAAATAACATAAGCTTATTTCTTTCTATTATAATATATAAGATTAAAAATCAGCGATTTTTAATAAAAGCTTATTATACAGGCTATTTTTAAAAAATATCACCAAAATAAAAAAACCTCTAAAGAAGTGTCATTATATACTAAAATAGTTAGGATAATGGCCAGCGAGGATACACTGCAATATCAAGTGAAGCATGTTTTGCTCTCTTAAGACGAATCGAACCAGCATATGCAATCATTGCTCCATTGTCTGTACAAAATTCAGGGCGAGCATAAAAGACCTCTCCATTACGTCTTTTCATCATATCTGCTAATTTTTTTCGTAATAAAAAGTTGGCACTAACCCCTCCAGCAACGACTAATCTTTTAAAGCCACTTTGATCTAAAGCGCGCTGACATTTAATAAGTAATGTATCGACTACCGCATCTTCAAAAGCACAAGCAATATCAGCACGGACTTGCCGCGTATTGGCATTATTATAAATAGTCTGAGCTGCAAAGGTTTTTAAACCAGAAAAACTAAAATCTAATCCAGGTCGATTGGTCATCGGTCTTGGAAAAATAAAACGTCCACGTACACCATGTTGAGAAATTTTAGATAGTTCGCGACCACCAGGATAGCCTAATCCTAATAATTTAGCGATTTTATCAAACGCTTCACCTGCTGCGTCATCAAGAGACTCTCCTAGTAACTCATAACAACCCATTGCAGTGACACTAATCAACTGCGTATGACCACCAGATACTAATAAAGCAATAAACGGAAAATCTGGGGGATTTGTTTCCAACATTGGCGAAAGAAGATGTCCTTCCATGTGATTAATAGCAATAGAAGGAATATTTAAAGAAAATGCTAACGATCGCCCAATGCATGCCCCTATTAGTAAAGAACTAACTAAACCAGGGCCTGCGGTATAAGCAACTGCATCAATATCCTTTACTGTTAATTTAGATTCTTGTAACGTAGCCTTTATAAGTGGCACAGTTTGTTGAAGATGATGGCGGGCAGCTAGCTCAGGAACTACACCACCATAAGTCTCATGAGCCTTCGATTGAGTATGCAATTGATTTGCTATTAAACCTGCATGAGAGTCATAAATAGCAATCCCCGTTTCATCACAGGATGTTTCAATACCAAGCACGCGCATTAATTCCACCTTATACTGACAATATATAATAGTACAAATGATTTTCCTGTAAACATGATGTTAATTAGAACATGCTGCCAATAACTTAAAAGTATGCTACTATATAAGATTATTAGATTAATTAATAATTAATCATATTAAAAAAATACCTTAAATTCTTTAATCTATTATCGCTAAAAATTAATGAATAGTATAGAATCTCACCTAGCTGTTTGATTAAAACCCAGTCTATTTATTATTCATTTCATGTTATACTTCTTTACAATACAGGTAACACTAGGGTAAATTTAAATATTTTATTATAAAACATATTTTAATTGGCCAAAAAGCCAACGAAAAACTACATGCTTTAACGTGAGGGTTGCATGCCAGTAATAAAAGTACGTGAAAATGAGCCATTCGACGTAGCACTACGTCGTTTTAAACGCTCCTGTGAGAAAGCAGGGGTTTTAGCTGAAGTTCGTCGTCGTGAATTTTATGAAAAACCAACAACTGAACGAAAACGTGCTAAAGCATCTGCTGTTAAACGCCATGCAAAAAAATTAGTACGAGAAAATGCACGCCACACTCGTCTTTATTGACAGCTAAAATGATTATACCAGTTTGATAAAATAGTTACTTATTAATGTGGCCGTGTTTTCCTATTAGAAACGCGGCTTATTTTTATTGGTTTTATACTCCGGAAGTTGCAACTTATTTCATAAGTCAAATGAGAACATCATAAACATTAATAGGATATCATGTTACAACGTATTCCACCTGAATTTATAAGGGACCTTCTAGGACGTACAGATATTGTTGATCTTTTCAATACTCGTCTTACATTAAAAAAACAAGGTAAGAATTACTATACACACTGTCCATTTCATAAAGAAAAAAACCCTTCTTTTATTGTGAATGAAGAGAAACAATTCTATCATTGTTTTGGTTGTGGTGCGCATGGAAATATAATTGATTTTCTCATGAAATATGATCATTTAACATTTATTGAAAGCATTGAAGAACTAGCAGCTAATTGTAATCTACCAATACCATATGATAAAAATAATAGTGTAAAAGTTTTTTCATATACTCACCACAAGCATTTATATAAATTTATGCAGGATTTATGTCTTTTTTATCAAAAAATCTTAGAACAGACATTATCATCAGTAGCAAAAAATTATCTTGAAGCACGCGAAGTTAGTCAGATAGTTATTCAACGTTTTTCTATTGGATACGCCCCACCTGGATGGAATAATTTATTAAAATATTTTGGAAGTAACGCATTATATCGTCAATTATTGCTTGAGACTGGAATGCTTATAAAAAATCTTCAAGGACATTCTTATGATCGATTTCGCGAACGAATTATGTTTCCTATTCATGACAAACTAGGTCGGGTAATTGGTTTTGGAGGACGAGTTCTTGATAATGGAACACCAAAATACCTCAATTCACCAGAAACTGTAATCTTTCATAAAGGCAATCAATTATATGGTTTATACGAAACACTAAGGAAGAATTCTCAACCTTCAAAATTATTAGTTGTAGAAGGATATATGGATGTTCTGGCGTTATCTCAGTTTGGAGTAGATTATGCGGTAGCATCCTTAGGTACTTCTATTACAGATAAACACATTCAGACATTATTTCGTGTAACACATACAGTGATCTGTTGCTATGATGGAGATGATGCTGGACGTCATGCCGCATGGCGCATGCTAAAAACCGCACTACCTTATATGCACGACGGTTATCAATTACGGTTTATGTTTTTACCTGACAAAGAAGACCCTGATACAATCATACGTAAAGAAGGTCAAAAATTATTTGAAATGCGTGTTCAGAATTCCGTTCCTATGTCAACATTAATTTTTACCACATTAATTTCACAAATTAATCTATGCGATCCAGAAGGACGAGCCAGACTTAGTACTTTGGTGTTACCTCTCATTCAAATGATACCAGGAGAGCTTTTACGCATATATCTACTGCAAGAGCTAGGTAATAAGTTAGGAATAATTGATGAAGGTCAGTTAAATAAATTTTTATCACAAAAAAGTAAGAATACACAACCTATTTTTACACGCTCATTTTTTGAAAAAAACACTACTATGCGCATATTAATCGGTTTATTAGTCCAAAATCCTACTCTATCTAATATCATACCACCAGTAGATGGACTAGAAAAAGCAAAAATACCAGGTTTAAAGCTTTTTCTTCACCTATTAAATACTTGCCTTAGTTGTCCTTCCTTAACAACGGGGCAACTGTTAGAAGTATACCGCAATACAAAATTTATCAAACACCTTGAAAGACTGGCAATCTGGAACCACATGATTGTTGATGAACAAATAAAAACTATGTTTTTAGACGCTTTTTATAATCTTTATCAACGATCTCAGCAACTAAAACTGGAAAAGCTTATTGCTCTTGATCGTGTCAATGGTTTAAATAGCCAGGAGCGTCGTTCACTATGGGCATTAAGTCAAGCTATTAAGCTTACTACATAACTAATTTGTCAAATACTTTTCTATAATAGAAAAGAGAAACATTCCACAAATGATTCATAATGGCACTACTTTATATTCGTTCTCTTGATAACACAGAGAGTAATTTAGCCATTACTCACATAAAACGTTAGTATTTTTACCAATTAAATTAAAAATGTATAATCTCTTTAACAGGGTCTTACTATCATAATTACAACCCTAACACTATTACTCTTGGCAGATAGCCGTCCAAGATCAATCTAATTTTTAGAAGTATGGATACAACCTTATGGAGCAAAACCCACAGTCTCAGCTTAAATTACTGGTTACACGTGGTAAAGAACAAGGATATCTAACCTATTCTGAGATCAATGATCATCTGCCTGATGATATCGTAGACTCCGATCAGCTCGAAGATATCATTCAAATGATTAATAACATGGGAATTCAGGTTGTAGAAGAAGCACCTGATGCCGATGAATTAATACTAAACGAAAACAACAACGATACTGACGAAGATGCTGTGGAAGCAGCCGCTCAAGTTCTATCTAGTGTTGAGTCTGAAATTGGACGTACAACTGATCCGGTGCGTATGTACATGCGTGAAATGGGCACAGTTGAACTGTTGACACGTGAGGGTGAAATTGATATTGCAAAACGCATTGAAGATGGAATTAATCAAGTGCAATGTTCTGTTGCTGAATATCCAGAAGCAATTACATATCTTTTAGAACAGTATGAAAAAGTTCAATTAGACGAAGCCCGACTCTCTGATTTAATTACTGGATTTGTTGACCCAAATGCAGAAATAGATGTACCACCTACTACCACTCATATTAGCACGGATCTCCCTGCAGAAGAGGTCAGTGAGAATGAAGATGATGATGATGATGATGACTCTGATGATGAAACCTCAGATGATGAAAATAACATTGATGCTGAATTAGCACATGAAAAATTTAACGCTCTGAGAAATCAATATGAAATAACTCGTACTGTTATTAAATCTAGAAGCCGCAGTCATATTAATGCTCTTGAAGAAATAAAAAATCTCTCTGATGTATTTAAACAGTTTCGACTAGTCCCAAAGCAATTTGAATTACTAGTAAATAATATGCGCATCATGATGGAACGCGTACGAACACAAGAGCGTCTTATTATGAAACTATGTGTAGAATGGTGTAAAATGCCTAAAAAAAGCTTTATTGCTCTA
The DNA here is from genome assembly GCF_900698885.1 of Candidatus Erwinia haradaeae. Lineage (GTDB taxonomy): Bacteria > Pseudomonadota > Gammaproteobacteria > Enterobacterales > Enterobacteriaceae > Erwinia_E > Erwinia_E haradaeae_H. The sequence continues at coordinate 469,324 of NZ_LR217705.1, read as the reverse complement.
TTTACCGGTAATGAAACAAATGATAATTGGCTACAAACCGCAATAACCATGAATAAACGATGGTCAGAAAAACTCAAAGACGTTTCAAATGACGTAGCATATAGTCTTAAAAAACTTCAAGAAATTGAACAGGAAACTGGCTTGACTATTGAGCAAGTAAAGGATATTAACCGTCGAATGTCTATTGGTGAATTAAAAGCACGACGAGCTAAAAAAGAGATGGTGGAGGCAAATTTAAGACTAGTAATTTCTATTGCTAAAAAATACACTAATCGCGGTCTACAATTTTTAGACCTGATTCAAGAAGGTAATATTGGTTTAATGAAAGCAGTGGACAAATTTGAATATCGTCGCGGTTATAAATTTTCAACCTATGCTACATGGTGGATTCGTCAGGCGATTACTCGATCTATTGCCGATCAGGCACGTACAATTCGTATTCCAGTACATATGATTGAGACCATTAATAAATTAAACCGTATTTCACGACAGATGCTACAAGAAATAGGTCGCGAACCAACACCGGAAGAATTAGCTGAGAGAATGCTTATACCTGAAGATAAAATCCGAAAAGTGATGAAAATTGCTAAAGAACCAATATCTATGGAAACCCCAGTTGGGGATGATGAAGACTCACACCTTGGTGATTTTATTGAAGACACTGCTTTAGAGCTTCCTCTGGATTCCGCAACTTCTGAGAGTCTGCGTGCTGCAACATATGATGTATTAGAAGGGCTCACTGCACGTGAAGCAAAAGTTTTACGCATGCGTTTTGGAATCGATATGAATACTGATCACACATTAGAAGAAGTTGGAAAACAATTTGACGTCACTCGAGAACGTATTCGTCAAATTGAAGCAAAAGCATTACGTAAGTTACGTCATCCAAGTCGATCGGAAGTTTTGAAAAGTTTTTTAGACGATTAGGCTTATGATGTTTTTATTACAGTATATGTAATATATTGTTATCATCTAGAATAGTAATTTATATATATAATTCTGAGATGAAATGCGTTATATATAATTTGATCTATACTATTTAATAATCTTATAAAAAGACTAGAATTAGGACAGAACAAAAAAATCCTAATTCTAGTCCTGCACAAGATCAGAGATCATTCCTAATAGACTTATCTATTGAGTAAAAATATAACCTATTACTGCATTAAAAACTACAAAGTCATCAAAAAAATATAGTTAAATAACAATATACCGTATCTATTATGTAGATAAAGGAATAGGTATTTTAAACTGTAGTGACAAATCTAGTACTTCTTCAATACATGTGACAGGATGAATAGCTAAATTAGAAACAATATTATCTGGGATATCCTCCAGATCACGTTTATTTTCCTCTGGAATTAAAACTGTTGTAATACCACCGCGACGGGCCGCTAATAGTTTGTCTTTTAAGCCACCAATAGGTAATACTTGACCACGTAAAGTGATCTCACCAGTCATAGCAACATCAGAACGTACTGGATTACCAGTTAAACATGAAACAAGCGAAGTACACATTGCAATACCTGCGCTAGGACCATCTTTAGGTGTTGCTCCAGTTGGAACATGTACATGAATATCTTTTGTTTCATAAAAATCATTTTTAATACCTAATTTTGACGCCCGAGCACGAACTACTGTTAACGCAGCTTGAATCGACTCTTGCATAACTTCACCTAATGATCCTGTATAAGTGAGTTTCCCTTTACCAGGTACGCAAGCTGCCTCAATCGTTAGTAAGTCACCGCCGCCAAATGTAGTCCATGCTAACCCTGTTACCTGCCCTACGCGATTATGAGAATCAACACGAGTATAATCATAACGCTGGACACCAAGATAATCTTTTAAATTATCAGGGTTGATTGAAATCTTTTTGATAGTTTTATCTATAAGAAGCGTCTTAACCGCCTTACGACATAATTTTGATAGTTCTCTTTCTAGATTTCGCACACCAGCTTCACGTGTATAGTACCGAATAATACTAATGAGTGCGCTTTCATCAACAATTAATTCATCTTTTTTTAATGCATTTCTTTCGAATTGCTTAGATAACAAATGCTGCCTAGCAATATTCAGTTTTTCATCTTCTGTATAACCAGATAACCAAATTACTTCCATACGATCTAATAGTGCTGCTGGAATATTCGTTGAATTAGAGGTTGCGAGAAACATGACATCCGAAAGATCATAATCAACCTCTAGATAATGATCATTAAAAGCAACATTTTGTTCTGGATCTAGTACTTCAAGAAGCGCTGAAGACGGGTCACCACGCATATCCGATGACATTTTATCAATCTCATCTAGTAAAAATAATGGATTTTTTACTCCTGTTTTAGTGATCTTTTGAATAATTTTTCCAGGCATAGAACCAATATAAGTGCGACGATGACCGCGAATTTCCGCTTCATCACGCATCCCGCCTAATGCCATTCGTACATATTTTCTTCCAGTTGCTTTAGCAACAGACTGACCTAGAGAAGTTTTACCTACTCCTGGAGGACCGACTAAGCAAAGGATTGGTCCTTTTATTTTACTAGCCCGACTCTGAACAGCTAAATACTCCAGTATTCTGTCTTTCACAACAGTTAACCCAAAATGATCAATATCTAATGTTTCTTGTGCTTTTTGCAAATCTTTTTTCATCTTGCTACGATTGTACCATGGAACTTGTATCATCCAATCAATATAGCTACGAACGACAGTGGATTCTGCCGACATAGGTGACATCATTTTTAACTTGTTCAACTCGGCTTCAGTTTTTTCTCGCGCTTCTTGTGGCATTCTAGCTCGGTCAATCTTGCGTCTCCAGGCTTCATTTTCGTCAGGTGTATCCTCTATATCACCAAGTTCTTTTTGAATTGCTTTTATCTGTTCATTTAAGTAATACTCTCGCTGACTTTTTTCCATTTGTTTTTTTACACGAGCGCGAATACGTTTTTCAACTTGCAGTAATTCCATCCCTGATTCCATCATAGCCATTAAGTATTCTAAGCGTTTACTAACGTCTGACATCTCAAGAATAGACTGTTTTTCAGAGAGCTTTAATGTCATATGAGCGGCAACAGTATCAGAAAGACGCGCAGCATCATCAATATTATTAAGTGACGTTAATACTTCAAGTGGAATTTTTTTATTAAGTTTTATGTACCCCGCAAATTGATCAATTGCGGAACGTACTAGCGCTTCTTGTTCTTGCGCTTCCATTACTGAAGATACTAAATACTTAGCTTTGGCTGTAAAATAATCACCGTGATCACATAAAGTGGTAATCTGAACGCGTTGTAATCCTTCAACTAAAACTTTTACAGTACCATCTGGTAATTTTAGTATCTGTAAAATAGAGGAAACGGTTCCAACTAAAAAAAGGTCCTGAATGCTAGGTTCATCCGTTACAGATTCTTTTTGAGCAACGAGAATAATCTTTTTGTCTTGATTGATGGCGGTTTCTATACAGCAAATGGCTTTTTCACGTCCTACAAATAAGGGAATAACCATATGAGGATAAACCACTGCATCTCGTAACGGTAAGACAGGGATTTCGATGAATTCAGAACACTCAGGATTCATAAAGCTCTCTCTTATTTTCATTTTGGCCAAGGTGAATCAGGCCTCATAATTTTCAATAAATATTGTGGAATAAAATAGTAAGTTACTTGTGATAATAAAAATAAATAATATATAAATATATATGTATATCAAAATAAATACATAGCGTAATTTTTATGTAGAAGACATAATATTCCAAAAGTCATTTACAGTCATCATGCAGATATTTTTATAAAATTATATTTTTGTGTAAAATAAATAATTGAGAAAAATTATTTTACTTTTAATAATATTAATCTGATTGAATATTATTTATATGCTATGTATTTCTATCATTTTTCTTCTATACGATCCATGCATAATAAAATCTGATAGAATGATTCTATATTTTAAATGCTTCTATATTTTAGAAAATGATAATTTTAATATTATATATCATAATATAGACTACAATAACACATATCATCAAAATAAATTACAAAAAATAAATTGCAAATAATATTTTCTTTTTAGAAAAATCAAACAACAATACTTCTATCACATGTGTAATTATTATTATTTTTTACTAAAACATGAAAGCTATAAATCTATTCTACTATAGTCAACATGAAAAACTTTGTTTTAATATAGTTAGATATATAGTTAGATATTGAGTAGTAATTTTATGTCATTTTTTATTTTATGGGTTTTTGTATAAAAACTAACCACTAGCTTAAGCTTACACTATTCAATGGCAACTATATTCTATCAAGTTATATTAAAGAAAGCATGTAGTTCCAGTTTGCACATGTAAGTAATCCATGCTTCTTCTTTAGAAGAAAAACCAATATATACCCTTCGATTATATAAAAATAATATGTTCATGTATCGCATAAAATATAAGGGACCATAAAATCTGGCTCTTTAAGCATTAAATTTAAATTTTTAAAAAATTATTTTTTTAGGATAATGCGCTTTCTTGTGCTTCGTATAATAACTTGTAAATAAAGTGGACTTGTAAACACATAAAGCTAATAAATTACTTACATAGTAAAAATATAAAAATCTATACTAATCTAAAGTTATTTATAAAAATGATTTAAATCAGATTCAATTCTTTATATTGATTTATAAATAAAATATTAAATGTTATTTATAATAAATAATACGATTTATTAGACAATCAAACAGTAATCCTTTTACCAGATACTATGATTTTTTTATCAATGTCATTATATTCTTGATTGTTTATGTTGTAATTTTTTATTTTGAAATAACTAGTGAATTTTTAAATAATTCTCTGTAATATGCAAAGCTAAAAATAAAACATAATAATAACAAGATTAAATTTCATTAATACTCTAAAAAGAGGATTTTATTAGAATATTAATGAGAACTTATTATATAAATAATCATTTATATGCTTATTACTGCCATAATAAATTTAATAGAAATTATTAATATTTCTTAATCAGAATAAATTTACATTAAAATTAAAATTATTAATACAATATGTCAATCACTCTAAAAATATTTAGATTTAAGTTGCTTGATTTTTTTAATATCACAGTGAGAATAATATTCTTGAATATATAAAAGTATTAATATAAGAGCTTTAATGATTTTGATTGATAATATGACTCTATGAACACTTATTTTACTTATATCTCTTAAAATGGCATAAAATTAAATAACAACAAAAAAGGATACTTATAAGTTTAAAAATAAAATCTAAACTATGATAAATGAAACCTCTCTTAAATTACAAAATCACAAATCAAAACTTATTATTAGGATCTAATCCCATTAGAAGCTTGGAAGATAAACAGTAAATCACTATATATTATTCATGCTATTCTCATAACATGTACATACAGAGCAAATATAATATTGTTAAGTAACTTAATAAGTTAATTTATTTTTAATAAATACTAAAGCTATATATTCTTTTAAAGAAAACATTTAATATCAAATAGCTATAATATTTTAGCTTTATTGATAAATCTCTAGCAGATCAGAATAGATCTCCATATATATGTGCATGCAGTACATTTTTCATGCATTCTAGTTTTTTAGAAAATACAAAATTTATTTGAACATGCAATACTCAAATAAGATTTATCTATACTAGGTAGCTAGAGATAATATCTCTATAATTAGAAATATACTCATAATTCTGATAGTTCATTAAACATTAATAGATAATTATAAATCAAAACTAGACTTATTGCTTTCTAATCTTGTGTATTTTTTTTAAAACACGGATAAATTGTATACAAAGATCTTATGATGCTTATCTAGCAATTGCGATAGAAAAATACATTCTAAACAAGTCATAAATAATATGCCAACTATTATAGTTTAATAGCAAAATTTTATATTATTTTTTCTGTATTTTCTATATTTTATAGATAATTACTACCAGTAAATCCCAACTTCTACCACTAAAACACGAATAATCTCACGATTATTTACGTCATTAAGAAACTCTTTTAAATAATGTGCAGCTGCTCGACCAATACCGCGCACTGAACTTAATGTATTTAAATCAGCTGAAAGAAGAGAATTTAATGTAACAAAGTGAGATGCAAGATTTTCTGCTGTCACTAATCCAATTTTACTTATCCCTAAAGCGTATATAAAACGTGTAAAAGTAGTTTTTTTCGAGATACTCAGTGCATCTATTATATTCTGTGCTGACTTTTGTCCAATACCCTCTAAACTAGTAAGTTGATCTATTGTAAGCATAAAAAGATCAGCTGGATTATTTATATACCCTTTATCCACTAACTGATCAATTATTGTCTTACCAATGCCATTAATATTTAACGCTTTTCGAGAGGTAAAATGCCTTATAGCACTTTTACGCTGTGCAGGGCAAGATAAACCACCTGTACAGCGTGTAGCTGCTTCACCTGATATAAACTTTATCTCAGAACCACATCCTGGGCACTTTTTTGGAACAGTAATACTTTTTAAAACTAAATTACTATTAATGTTAGATTTTACAACACTAATTATTTGTGGGATGACATCACCAGCCCTACGAATAACCACGTTATCTCCAATTTTTAATCCAAGTCGATCAATTTCATACATATTATGCAAGGTTGCTCTACTTACAAGCACTCCTGCAATTCGGATGGGTTCTAATTGTGCAACCGGCGTAATAACTCCGGTACGACCAACTTGAAATTCTACATTATTTAATCTAGTAATAGCTTCTTGTGCTAAAAATTTAAAAGCTACTGCCCACCTTGGAGCATGCGCAGAAGAACCTATTTTCCTTTGTAGTTCTAAATCATCTACCTTAATTACTATCCCATCAATATCAAAACCAAAAAATGGACGATTTATTTCCGTATTATGATAAAATTTAATTACTTCTTCAGAAGAATAACAAAGACGCGTATAATCACTCACCGGTAATCCCCAAGCCTTAAAATATTGCAAACAAGCTATATGACTACACGGCATTGATCTACCTTTAAAAAAGCCCAATCCATAACACATAAAGGTTAGAGGACGTTTGGCTGTAATGCAAGGATCTAAATTACGCAAAGAACCAGAAGCAGCGTTACGCGGATTAGAGAAGATTTTATTTCCATCTCTATAGGCTGCTTGATTGATTTTTTTAAATCCTGAATGTGACATAAATACCTCTCCGCGCACTTCTAGATAAGCTGGGATATTATTACCTATGAGATATTTTGGAATAATGCCAATAGTTCTAATATTAGCAGTAATATCTTCTCCAATCAGCCCATCACCGCGAGTAGATGCCCGAACCAGGCTGCCATTGATATACAATAAGCTGACTGCTAAACCATCTAGCTTAAGCTCACAGCATAATGTAATGTCCCTACTAAGGTTCAATCTTTTTTTCAACCGCTGATGAAAAGCGAGATAACCGTTCTCATCTGATACAGTATCTAGAGATAACATCGGAATTTTATGATTAACTTGTTTGAAAATACCACTTAAAGAAGCTCCACCCACACATTGGGTTGGGGAATCCTGAGTGAGAAGATTAGGATTTTCGGTCTCTAATTTACGAAGAGTCTCCATCAGACGATCATATTCTACATCAGGTATTTCGGGTTCATTTATCACATAATATTGATATTGATAATTTCTGAGAAGAGTTTTAAGATAAGTAATAGTTTTTTGTACAGATTCCATACAATAGCATCCTAAAAGATACCAATTCATATGTTAAAATAAAATAAAAAATATTTATACTAATCATACAATTTTGATAATTATTTATTATACAGAGGCTATATTTTATAATGCCATAACCTAACTATTATTTCATACCTAATGAATATATCATTATCACCCATACTAGCATGATATACGAATTGTAACATATATCACTACTCTATTATCTAATTTATACGTTGTATAAACACAAAATCATAACTTATTAGTCAACGCAAGATACTAAATATTACATGATATCATTTTATTTCCTAAAAATTATATAAAAAACAAGATAGTTTAAATGGAATTTTAATATACTTGAATTATTTTATTAATTGGTCATACTATAATAGATTTATTAATCTACTGATAGTTCTAATATGGAAATCTCATTTTGCTGAATAAATAATTATAAAATAAGATACAAGAAATATAAAAACCACTCATAAAGAAAAAATATTAACAATCACAATAAATACTTGTCTAACAATAAAATATCCACTAAGTTCTAATACACTCAAGCAACCTTTATCTACTGATAATATGCCTCATTAAAATGTTACTTTAACCACTCACAAACATCAGTCGCGCTAATTTTTAGATCAATAAGATTTATTATCTATATCGCACAATAACAATTATTTTCATAATAAAGGATCACTAGCTCCATGAAAGAGCAATATCACCCCCAAGAAATAGAGGCCTATGTTCAAAAATACTGGGATCAACAAGAAACATTTAAGGCAACCGAGATTGAAAATAAAGAAAAATATTACTGTCTCTCCATGATTCCTTATCCTTCTGGCGCTTTACACATGGGGCACGTACGAAATTATACTATTGGTGATGTTTTATCACGTTATCATCGCATGCTAGGTAAAAACGTATTACATCCAATTGGGTGGGATGCTTTTGGACTTCCAGCCGAATCTGCAGCACTTGAGAATCATACACAACCATCATCTTGGACTTATTCCAACATTAACCATATGAAACATCAATTAAAATCACTTGGTTTAAGTTATGATTGGAGTCGTGAGATTACCACCTGTCAACCAGATTATTATCGTTGGGAACAATGGTTTTTTATTCAACTTTATAAGAAAGGTTTAGTTTATAAAAAAACTGAACCAGTTAATTGGTGCCCTCACCATATGACAGTATTGGCTAATGAGCAAGTTATTGATGGTTGTTGTTGGCGCTGTCATTCTCTTGTTGAGAATAAAAATGTCCCACAGTGGTTTATGAGAATCACAAATTATGCTGAGGAATTACTAAATAGTCTTGAGACTTTAAAGGAATGGCCTGAAAATGTTAAAACTATGCAAAAAAATTGGATTGGGCGCTCTGAAGGGGTAGAGATTGATTTTAAGGTTGTAGATAACACTGAAATAATCAAGATATATACTACGCGACCAGATACTTTAATGGGGGTGACATATATTGCCTTAGCAGCAAATCACTCAATAGCTAATTTAGCTACTATTCATGATCAATCCATAGCAAACTTTGTGAATAAATATTGTAAAACTAAAATATCTAAAGCGGATAGTGCAAAAATTGATAAAATTGGCGTGTTGACAAAACTGGTAGTAAAACATCCTCTCACGGGAGACCTATTACCGGTATGGATATCAAATTATGTAATAATGGAGTACGGCACAGGTGCTATCATGGGAGTACCAGCCCATAGTCAAAATGACTGGGAGTTTGCTCAAAAATATAATATACCTATTCAATCTGTTATTCTATCTACTGATAATAGCATTCCAGATCTTACTCAGTGTGCAATGACAGAAAAAGGCACGCTATTTAACTCTGGTGAATTTAATGGTCTATCATATGAAAAAGCTAGTATTATGATAGTTAATACAATAACTCAAAAAAGCATAGGAAGGCGAAAAATAAACTATCGCCTAAAAGATTGGAGTGTATCACGTCAAAGATATTGGGGCGTGCCAATCCCAATGATTACTCTAGAAGATGGTGAGATTTTACCTGTTTCAAATAATCAACTGCCAATTCTTTTACCAAAAAAAAATCTCTCTAATTATGTTACTAATTCTATAAAAATTAATGAAACATGGGCTAAAACCATCGTAAATGGTAAAAAAGCCTTTCGCGAGACTGATACTTTTGATACCTTTATGGAATCCTCCTGGTACTATGCGCGCTATACTTCTGCTAACTATGAAAAAGGAATGTTAGACCCAGCCTCTGCTAACTATTGGTTACCGGTAGATTGCTATATAGGAGGAATTGAACATGCTACTATGCACCTTCTTTATTTCCGTTTTTTTCATAAACTTTTGCGTGATGCCGGACTAGTAAATTCTAATGAACCTGTAAAACGTCTTCTGTGCCAAGGCATGGTTCTATCTGATTCTTTTTATTTTACCAGTAACCGAGGAGATCGTCGTTGGGTATCCTCTTCCAATATCATTATTGAGCGTGATCATAACGGAAAAATCCTACATGCTATAGATACAAATGGTAATAAATTAGTTTATGCTGGTATGACTAAAATGTCAAAATCTAAAAAAAACGGTATTGACGTAAAAACAATGGTAGACCGTTACGGCGCTGATACTATTCGATTATTTATTATGTTTGCAGCACCGCCAGATATGAGCTTAGAATGGAAAATTACAGGGGTTGAAGGAATGCAAAGATTTTTAAAACGGATATGGAAACTAGTTTGGCAGCATACTATGCTAGGTATTCCACCGATTCTTGATCATCCTGTATATCATTATGAACAGAAAATCTTGCGTCGTCATTTGCATCAAACAATTAGAAAAGTATCAAGGGATATAGGACAGCGTCAAGCATTTAATACAGCTATTTCTGCTATTATGAAAATAACAAAAAAAATGATAATTGCACCACAAAAAACGGAAACAGATCGCATGTTAATGCACGAAGCGCTTATCGCTATAGTTCGCATGCTACATCCTTTTACTCCTCATATTACCTTTATACTATGGAAAGCCCTTGGAGAAAAAGAAGATATAGATTATGCGCCATGGCCTCAAGAGGACAAAATTGCTACAATTGAAGAGAACCAATTAGTGGTTATCCAGATTAATGGTAGAATGCGTAGTAAGATGATACTAGAAAAAAACTTAAAACAGAAAGAAATACAAGAACGTGCTAAAAAAGACCCTGTAGTTCTAAAATATCTCCATGGCGCTCAAATTAAGAAAATTATTTATGTACCAGGAAAAATACTCAATTTTGTACTTACTTAAATTAGAGAGGTATTTTGCAAAAATTACTAGTTTCTTTGTTTTTTTGTATTTTTTTATGGAGTGTAAATGGATGTGGATATCATCCATATCACGCTACTGCAATGCCATCTGAAATGAAAACACTTGTTTTAGACACCGAGGATCCATACGGTCCTCTGGCTATGACATTGCATGAAGCACTTCAACTACATGGTATACATGTAATTAAAAGAGAAAGAAAAAATACAAAAATATCCTCCATACGATTACAAAAAGAGGAGATTACTCGCAATACGCTTTCGATTTTTTCAGATGGAAAAACATCTGAATATTCAATTATTATGACTATTTTCATACAGATAATTATACCTAATAGAGGCATATATCCAATAACATCAACGGTATCTCGCTCGTTTTTTGATCATCCATATGCTCCTTTAGCAAAAGACACTGAGCAAAGTATTATGATTAGTGACATGAGAATGCAGGCAGTAGAAAACTTAATACATCAATTTTCACAGACCTACTATACGGCAGATCATACTGCTATTAACTTACATGATAGCTAATTATTAAAAATATTTATTTTATGCCTATTGGGTATCATCAACACAGAAAAATCACAACCCATGCAAAAAATTTACCCCGAACAACTTGACGCTCAACTTACTAAAAGCTTAAAAACGTGCTATATGTTAGTTGGAAATGAACCTTTTTTGTTAGAAGAAACGAAAAATATCATTCACGCAGCCGCTCAAAAACAAGGATTTACAGCCTATCTCAAGATTGAATTAAATAACAAGACAGATTGGCAGAATATTTTTACGATTTGTCAATCATTTAGTTTATTTAAAACCCGTCAAATATTTTTACTTATATTTCCAGATTGCGATCTAAATTCTTTTATAAACACGCAACTAGTACAACTTTCTCACTGCATGCATACTGATATCTTGCTAATACTTCAAGCTTCCTCGTTCTCTAAAAAACAAAAAAATACTATATGGTACAATAATTTATCTGTAAATGCAGTAGAAGTTTCATGTCACACAATGGAGTGCGAAAAATTATCTCTTTGGGTATCATCTAGAGCAAAAAATTTAAATTTAAAAATAAATGACGAAGTGCAACAACTATTATGCTATTCCTATGAAGGTAATTTGCTAGAATTATCAAAAGTATTAGAGCAAGCCTTAATATTATGGCCTAATATCCAAATCACTACAAAACATATTAAAAAAATCATTCATAACTCAGCGCATTTTACTATATTTCATTGGTTACACTCCGTTCTTGCAGGAGATGGTAAGCGAGCAATTTATGTCCTGCATAAAATAAGTTCGGAAAATACTGAGCCAATAATTCTGTTACGTATACTACAGCGTGATCTAATATTACTTCTAATTATAAAAAGAAAAATAACAAATACTCCATTACATACTATATTAAATCAGCATCGAATATATCAACAGCACCGTACTTATTTAATTCTTGCTGTCCAACGTCTTGCCAATATAGATTTTTTATGTATATATCATCTGATGAGTAAAATAGAACTAAAATTAAAAAAAAATTTTAACCAAGCAGTATGGTTAGAAATAGAAATTTTAACAATGGTATTATGTGGATTTCGTCATCCATTACATATTAATGTAAACTCACTATAATTATTAGATGAATAAGTTATTTTTATAAAAAATGATACTTAAAAGTATAACAAAAAATGCTATAAAAATTTTTATTAATTAAGATAAAGCTTATAAAAAATAAAACATTAGTAAAAATTAACTACTCTAAAAAAATTAGACACTCAGTCTGACACTGAGATTATTATAGATTTAATCTTAACAAGACAGATAATTAATATTTGTCCAGATACCCCATTAAGATAATCTGTTAATAAACTATAAAATAATTTGTGAATACTTTTATTTTTAAAAATGATATAATAATCATGGATGGAAAGGTAATTCCACTGTGCAAAAAAATTTTTTAATACATACTCTCATTGAGTATAGAAAGAATTTATACTTATTTAAGTTTTGAAAATCTGTCTCGAAAACCATTTGAAAAAAAATTAACTATCAGTATACACACAATAATTTTAGTTAATTACTTTATTTTCCACTTTCCTACACGATTTTTTATGTATTTATCCATACTCAAAAGACAACTAATGATACATAGTACAATTAACGTAAATATGCTAAAAACAATCTTTCATCAAAAGAAGTAAGTAATAAAAAAATTAAAATACTATATAAATAGTATTTTTATAAAATGAAGTATTTTAAAAGATCATCATCTTAACAATAATCTATAGATGCATAAATCTAGCGCTTTTAATATTTTTTAGCCAAGCCTTTTCCAATATCTGCAAGTAATAAAAAAACTAATCATTGATAGCATCACTAAAACTATCTATATTGTTTTATTAACGCCATTATACTCTCTATTAAATAATAAGTTGCTCCATAATACGCTGATACATTTTACTTAACACTTGCAAGTCTGATGCTTTAACACATTCATTACTTTGATGGATAGTCGCATTTACCAACCCTAACTCTACAACCTGAGCTCCCATTTTTTTAAAAAAATATCCATCGGAAGTTCCACCAGTTGTTAATATTTTTGGAGCGCTATTTGTATAATACTCAACTGTTTTAACAACTACATCTATCAAGTCACCGTTGAGGGTTAAAAATGGTTTTCGAATACTCTGCCACGTAATATTATAACGACAATCGTATCGGTTACACAAATCTTGAACGCGTTGTTGAATTAATATTTCTGTAAGTTTTGGGCTAAATCGAAAATTCAATTTAATAAAACAATCTCCTGGAATAATATTACTTGCACCAGTTCCAGCCTTTATATTAGAAATTTGCATGCAAGTTGGTGGAAAAAATTCACTTCCTGTGTCCCATTGGGTTGCGAGCAACTCATGAAGAATTGGGATAGTATGATGTATTGGGTTATCAGCAAGATGTGGATAAGCAATATGCCCTTGGAGGCCTTGTATATGAATATTTGCAGTAATTGATCCACGACGACCATTTTTTATTACATCACCTACTGTTTGAGTGCTCGTTGGCTCCCCAAGCAAACAATAATCTAAAGTTTCATGACGTGCTATTAATTCTTCAACCACCTTCACTGTACCATTTTTACCACTACCTTCTTCATCTGAAGTGATCACAAATACTAGCCGCCCCTTGTGCATTGGGTATATCGTTAAAAAACGTTCAGCCGCAATAATCATGGCTGCCAGAGCACCCTTCATATCAGCAACCCCGCGACCAAATAATATACCATTCTGCATGGAAAGCTCAAATGGAGGGTGTATCCAATATTGTAAATCACCAGTTGGTACTACATCAGTATGACCTGAAAAAGCTAAACTTTTACCATGACCACGCCATGCCCAGAAATTTTTTGTATCCCCAATATTCATTGATTCAATTACAAAACCTATCCTCTTGAGACGAGAAATTAAAATCGCCTGACAACCAGCATCATCCGGGCTAATAGATGGACAGGAAATCAATTGTTTTGTTAACTCAACAATTGGACAGCTAATCATATATAAAATGCCCTAAACAGTAATTTAACTAGTGAATTTATCTAAAACGTGAATAAATTAATGAATAATATGCACATAATAAAGTGTAGTGTAAGATATACTTCATCATATAAAACAATACAGCTTATGTTTGATGCACTATTCATGATACTTAGAGAAACCTCTTAATTATTGTTTAATTGTATTCAACATATATTAGTTCTTCCTCATATAGGCTTTATTAATATTTTCCTAGAAAAAACTCTCTAACATTAAAAATGCTTAATAATAAATTAATCCTGATAGGATTCATGGAAATACAGTTTTTTTAGATATCTACCAAGAATATCCTTAATATTTATCTCTTAAGACTATATTCATAATTATTCACCTAATTTCTCTGTATTAAGCAGTACATAAATGGTCAAATTTATACTCTATCTATTTCTAGAACCAAATATTATTTATAATTAAAGCAATAGAAATAAAAAACCATTACTATATACTAATATAGCGCTTTTTTGTATCTTAAAAATTAAAATTTATTTCTTAGGATACAGATCTGGACGCTCATATGGCTCTTGATCACCTGGTTTACGTGTTTTTAATAATTTTAATATCCAGGTGTACTGCTCTGGATTAGGACGTACTAATACTTCAACTTCTTCATTTAATCGCCGCGCCTGTTCAATATTATCAATAACAAGAAAATCTTTTATTAAGGGAGCTCTTAGATAAATATCTAGAGAATGAGTCTTACTATCATATACTGGGAAAAGCGGTACAACTGTCGCGTGACAAACTTTCATCATGCGACCCACAATGGGCAGGGTAGCTTTATATGTTGCAAAAAAATCTACAAATTCACTCTTTGCCTCTCCATGATCCTGATCTGGAAGATAATAACCCCAATACCCCTGACGAATAGAGTTAATAAAAGGTCGTATCCCATCATTACGAGCATGCATACGTGCACCGCATCTGCATCGCACTAAATTCCAAATATAATCAATAACTACATTACTTTGATGATGAAACATGGCTGCTATTCTTTGACCTTCAGCTGCCAATAGCATTGCTGGCAAATCTACTGCCCAGCTATGAGGTACAAGTAGTATAACATTTTTTCCAGTTTGACGTAAATCATCAATAATATGCCTTCTATGCCAATGAATACGAGATTTTGCTGCATTTGGTCTAAGCGCCAACTCAGCCATCATAGCCATTGCCTGTGACATGGTAGAAAACATAGAATCTACAATTTTTTCACGTTCTGATTCAGATTTTTCCGGAAGACAATAAAGCAAATTAATCAATGCCCGACGTCTAGCACCTATAGCTAACCTACCTGTTATCCGCCCTAATGTACCTAAAATTGGATCACGAAAACATACTGGTATTAAAGTGAAAATAGATAACACAACGATACCTAGCCAAATACCCCAGTATCTTGGTAGTAAAAATGATTTGTGAAAAACAGGAATAAACTGAACGTGACTTTGTTTTTTATTCTCCATGCACTGACTCTAAAATAATAATCAACGGATCATGTAAAATAAGATGCATAATCAATCACAAAACAAAAATGAATAATAAAAAAATTCACAAAATAAATATGCTTATGTTTTATTGAAAATATTTTTTAAACAGATCGTTATTGAACGATTTACTGTATCTTTTTTGATGTATTATTAGTAACAACATACTAATTCATGCTTATCTATAATTCTGAAAAATTTAAATTATATCCTATTTTTGCAAAATACATATCTACTAAAAAATAAAAAATATTGCATAAATCTACACTCTACTGTTGCTCTGGTAGAGTAAAATTTTTAAGAAAATATCAAGTTATTTTTCAACATCATTCAAAAATAATATACAGAAATCCAAATGGTAGATATACTTATCATAGTATAAAACATTTAGTATGTTATTATTACTATATGATAGCGTCATTAAGAAATTTATGATGTTGATATCAACTTGCGTACATCATCTAGGTATGTAGCAATATTTCAGAAAACCTTTATCAACACATATTTTACTGACATAGTATAGATATCATATAATTTTATTTGTTAATCTTTTTTGTAAAAATTAATTTTCCGATATAATTAATGATCGATCCTAATCTAGTATCTACATAAAAACTATCTAAATAATGTAAGGTGATTTCTTAAATTTATTATCTCAAATGCTTTGATTCTAATCGCTGATGAAATTTCTATTAAATATAATATCTATAAGATACCTGTTGCGTATTACATACTATATCATCTGATAACATCCATAATAGATATTATCTATATTAAATATTCTTCTGAGCTATTATTGAAAAATTTTTGATAATAATTTTAGTGTTTACTCAGAATCTTAACAAAATCGCTAATTTTATATCTCTCCATACATTGATTACATTTTAATTATTTATATTTTAAAAATCTTTGTCTATCTAGATCTAGCTAATATCTAACTATAAAACGTTTTATTCTTATTATCAGTGTTTAATCTAGCACGATATTTTATCATGATCACCCTTAGATTGCTTAAGTATATCACTCTGTGAATTTATCACACTTAATACGATGTTCACACGCCTATATTAGTTCTCTGATTATATTTATCATGTAGTGCATTACTTATAGAAATGATATGTTAAAATTAATACATCATGAAAAGATTTAATCTTCTATTCATTAATAGATATAAGATTAATTACTATTTATCATAAAGTCACCGTACATATAACCTGTATTATTTACTCATATATTAACCCTATCCCCCCCGCGGATAGATGTACTAAAAAATATCTCTATGTAAAAAACTGTTAGAACGTTTTATTCTATCAAGAAATTCTTCATTGTGAAGCTACTATCTACCCAAAACCTCATAACTTATATACAAAATACTGACAATCATTATAGGTTATTAGGTTCATTATACATTACCTAATATAACGCTTAATAAATCTATAAAGATATCCGTCAGGTAGTAATCTAATCGTTTGCATTTTTAAAATTTCATTAGATCTGATCTTATTCTGCTCTAGAATAAGTTGATTGCTGATAATATACTAAAAGTGTTTTTTCATAATGAATAAAGTCTGCATAAGATACGTAACTATCTTTGAAACTCTTCCCATTGACCATTAATAAAATATGCAAACCAGCCAGTACTTTTACCATCTTTTTTGGTGCTCACGTACTGTTTTTTAGTTTTTCTACTAAAATGTATTGTTGCTATATTACCATCTGGATCCATCGTAGGTGCATTAGCTAAATATAACCATTTTTCTGGTAAAATATCACGATAACGTTGAAGCTCTACCACTTGAGGGGCTCTGGTCTCACGTGATTTAGGAAACGTATTAGCCGCTAAGAACATTCCAGAAGCCCCGTCACGTAAAACAAAAAAAGCATCTGACTTTGTACACATTAACCCTGGTAAAGGCACTGGGTCTGTTTTTGGTGGGGCGATATCACCATTACGCATTATTTTTCGTGTATTTTTGCAATCATGATTAACACAAGCGACATATTCCCCAAAACGACCTAATTTGATAAACATATCAGCGTTACACTTTTCACATTGCATAACAGACTTAACATAACTTTTTATGTTAAATTTACCGCATTCGATTTCATAACCATCACATTCAGGATTGTCTCCGCAAATATGCAGTTTGCGCTCATGATCTATAAAGTATACGTCCATAGCTACACCACACAACTTACAACGACGTCTTGCACATAATATATCTGTGTCATTATTATTGTCACTTGACATATTTAGTAATGCAGAATTATCCTGAATAAGATGAATAGTCTGTTTGCAGCGTAATTTTGGTTCTAAAGTATATGCACAGCATCCAAGAAAGACGCCAGTTTTAGCGGTACGAATATTCATCTGTCGTCTGCATGACGGGCATTCAATAGAAGTATTTACTATTTTATTAGGCCTCATCCCACCCTGCGTAGGATCTCTTTGCGCTACTGTTAACTGCTCTCGAAATTTTATAAAAAAATCATCCAAAACCATCTTCCATTCTGCTGTATTATTTGCCACCTGATCTAAGTTGTCTTCCATGTGCGCAGTAAAGTTATAATTCATTAAGTCAGGAAAATTTTCTATTAGCCGATCAGTGACTATCTCACCTATTTTGTTAGCGTAAAAACGACGAGAATCGAGTTTCACATATCCACGCTCCTGAATAGTGGCAATGATAGATGCATAAGTTGAAGGACGACCAATTCCACGTTTTTCTAGTTCACGTACAAGCAACGCTTCATTAAATCGAGCGGGAGACTGCGTAAAATGTTGATTAGGCAAAAGTTTCTTTAAGCTTAATTCACTGCCGACTACTAATTTCGGAACAATCTTTGCTTCATGATCCTTTCTCAGAGAGGGTATTACTTTCATCCAACCATCAAAGAATAGAATGCGTCCATTGAGGCTCAATTTAAAATCTTTCGCTTCTACAATTAAAGTTCGAGAATTATATTGTGCAGAGACCATTTGACAAGTAACAAACTGACGCCAAATAAGCTGATATAACTTTTTTGCATCAGCTGACATATTTTGTAATTGCATGCTCAGAACTTTTACATCTGATGGGCGAATAGCTTCATGAGCTTCATTCCCATTTCCTTGAATACGGTATACTCTCTCTATTTTTGGAAGATATTTTATACCAAATTTCTCTTTAATATAACTTCGAGCCATAACAAGTGCATCCTGACTGAGATTGGTCGAGTCAGTTCGTATGTATGTAATATACCCCGCTTCATATAATCTTTGTGCCATCATCATTGTACGTTTTACGCTAAAACCAAGACGTGTACTAGCAGTCTGTTGTAGTGTGGAAGTAGTAAATGGGGCTCCTGGTTTCAAGGTAATCAATTTCTCTATACAATCTTTAACAATAAAGCTAGATTGAGATAATAGAATGCTAGCATTATCAATCTCAGAAAGATTTATAGGGCAAAAAGATTTTTTTAGATATTGCGTTACCTTCATTTGAAAAATGATATCATCGGAGGTTTTTAAAAAGGCATGAAGCGTCCAATATACCGTAGGGATAAAAGCTTTAATCTCACGCTCACGCTCAACAACTAGACGCACTGCTACCGACTGAACACGACCAGCAGACAGTCCTCGTGAAATTTTTTTCCAAAGAATCGGTGAGATCATATAACCAACCACGCGATCCATAAAACGACGCGCCTGCTGCGCGTTTACACGACACATGTTTACGACGCCTGGCCGACTAAAAGCTTGAGAAATAGAAGATTGAGTTATTTCATTAAACACCACACGACTATAACGTGATTGCTCACCGCCAATAATTTCTTTCAGATGCCATGCAATAGCCTCTCCTTCACGATCCAAATCAGTTGCAAGATAGATATGATCCACCTTTTTAGCAATTTCTTTAAGCTCTGATACAACCTTTTCCTTACCTGGCAAAATGTAATAATTAGCCTCCCAGTTATCAAAAGGATTTACCCCCATACGACTAACTAAAGACGTTATTTTATTTTTTTTTATCTTTGTATGGTTGCCACCAGTTATGAAATCAGTACTTTTGTAAAATGACGAGCCATTAATAGGCAAATCACGAATATGTCCCACACTGGACTTCACTATGTAGTCGCCGCCAAGATATTGATTAATCGTTTTTGCTTTTGCCGGAGACTCAACTATTACTAAAGCTTTACCCATAGTCATTTTCGCCCAATGATAACTTTATGAAGTTATGTATACCATTGTATAAAGTTAAACAGTCTATTTTAAGAGTAGCTTTACTACATGGAATGATTGTAAACCACTTGATTTAATTCTTAGTTTTGATGCATGCACTTTACTATTCAGTAAGCATATCTACATCTCTGATACAGCACGAACATTATAGTTATTCCGGCCTGTCCCGTTTTGAAGCGTTACTCTAAAATATCAGATATAGTAACCTAAATAATAAAAATCTTAAATATACTACTTAAATATACTAGTATTAAGAGAGTACATTCAGGACTTTCTTTTGCTTTCTGTAGTTTTATGTACAAAAATATATAATATAACTTATTTATACGATATAATTAAACATAGTATTGGTCTGAGTTGATCTTGTATACTTTACTAGTATAACTCTACTGTGCAACATACCATGCATTTTGTCTATATAAGAAAATAGATAAAAGTCCTATACTATCTACAAGATAGATATGCAATCTAAAAATAATCAATAAAAATAAAATATATACATTCTAAATATGATATACTTAATTTTTTCTATCATAAAATATAAAATAAAACAATTTGAGAGTTATTTAAAATAAAGTGTTTTTTTATAAAAAATTTATACAGTATCTATATTTAATATATTTATTTCAGTAAATATTACATGTAATATATGTAATAATAATATATGTAATATTTCATATATATAAATGAACTAATAATAAAAATAAACAAAATATATAATTATATTAATTTTACCTATGAAATATATGCCATGATTTGCATTTAATAGTAACTATTTCTATACAACTACAGTCTTTAAATAAAAAAATAAAAAAATCCCATTAATAATCTTTTATAGATACTTAAAAATAAACCTTAATTACTATAAAGCAAATCAACATTATGTGTATAACTATTTATTTAATTATATCAGGAGATAAACAAGAAATAGTTTTCTAATATTGAAAATCATTAAATAAGTATGTATATATCTTGCAGTCACATAAACACTCACAGTTTAGTAAAAATGCTACGGATATATCTGAGAACTAGGAAATATATTATACGCAGGTGTACAATATAGCCTTATGATAATAATATAAACATTTGTATATTCATACATAAGACATTGATTAAGAATACCTAAATTAGATCATATAAAAATCTATTAGATTTATATAATCTTGTAAAAAGATATCTATTAATAAATTAGCATTCTTCTCTGTAGAAAGTATATTTTGATTTAAAATACCCACTACTCTATCAGTATATACAAATAAACTGCAGGGGGTCTTTATTTTTACTAGCAGAGCAGCCACTCTTTTATGTTTTAGTAAACAATCCAAGTTATATTCAATCTATATAATGACATTATCTTCTATGCATTATTTTAAATAAAACTCTAAAGATCTAACTGATATTGATATATTTGCTTCCAAAGCGCTCGTTTAGCGCTTGGATTATAACGCAGCTCTGATAATATAGGTGAGGTAATTTGAACTCCGGTAAAAAGTTTAGAAGATTTTACGCCTAGAAGCCATCTATGGTGATTAGAATCTTTTGGTAAAAATAATAACTGATTTTTAGTTAAAATCTGCACTTGTATGAATTTTAGATGTAAAGTTCGTAATACATCTACTACTAGTGAATCTGTTAAAACAGGCGGTCTATCTGAAACGATAACTAAACGAGTTTCTACAGGAAGTTTAATCACTATATCCCCTGCCAAGACATACAGGCGCTTCAATGTATACTGAGTAATACCTATTTTTTGTAGCAACTCATCGCGACGTTTTATAAACATACTGATTACCTATCTAGTAACTCAATCCTAACGCTATTCATTAAGCATATTACACAATGAATGAAGATAAAAATTTTATTTATGACGATTTTGTAAAACTTTAAAAATACAATAAATATACCATAGTTTCCTCTAGAAAAATACCAAGCTTGTATTAATGATTAGTAAAGTGATAAATTAAATTCAGTATTAAAGAGGATTAAAATAATATCTTATTATATAATATTATGCATATAATAACGATCAATCTATTAACCAGTCTGTAAAATATAAAATTATATAATTACAGCTATGAGGCACTAGAACGCATTAATGTCTATTCTTAGTTCAGCTAGCATGATGCTATTACGACATCATAATAAATTTACTAAACGACGTATAGTGTTTTCTGGCAATCTACAAGACACTTTATCTGTTCAACTAGAAACAGAGAGTAGTTATATACACACCCAACAATATCATCAATGGGAAACTCTTAATCAAATATTACAAACCAAGGTTTATTTTAGCCTATTACCCATATCAAGCATCTTAGATAATTGTGATACTCTCATCTATTATTGGCCAAATAATAAAAAAAAAGCGCAATTTCAGTTACAAAATCTATTATCTTTACTAAGATGTGGAAGTGATATTTTTATAGTTGGGGGGTATTCTAGTGGCATACGCAGCGCTCACGGCATGGTTAAAAATTGGGTCAATATGATCAAAATTGATAGCGCTCATCGTTGTGGTTTATATTATGGCTCTCTTGCAAGAAATTCATATTTTAATCCATCTGAATTTTGGCATGAACATTTAGTAGAAGGAATAACGCTTAAAAGTTTACCGGGGGTATTCGGATATAATGGTCTAGATAACGGAACTGAGCTTTTACTATCCACTTTTAGAGAAGACATAGAAGGGAAAATTCTAGATATTGGCTGCGGTACAGGTGTAATTTCTGCCATTATAGCTAGCCGTTCCCCATCAGCTGATATTATCTTAACTGATGTAAATGCGGCAGCCCTTGCCGCCAGCAAGGCTACACTATTATGCAATAACCTGAAAGGAACCGTCTTAGCTAGTAATGTTTATTCTAAAATCACAGGATGCTTCAATATGATTGTAGCCAATCCGCCGTTCCATGATGGATCAAAAGTAACATTAGATATTGCGCAAACATTAATTAAAGATGCACCTAATTTTTTATATAAAGGAGGTGAATTAAGAATTGTTGCTAACTCTTTTCTTCCTTACCATCATATGTTGAATAAAGTATTCGGTCATCATAAAGTGATTATATATAACAAATATTTCAAAGTTTATAGTGCTATAAAAAATAATTAAATCACTTAATCTAAACACTTTATTTGCACAAGCGCATCTACATACAAGAGCTCATTCTCAAATAATTATGTTTTTGCAATCACATTAATTACAATTATAGTTCTAATTTAGACAAAAACTTATATCTAATATAATTACCTAATGTTCGTTATTTTCTCCCGAAATAAGACTTCGATAATTATCAGTTGCCAGATTATTTATCAGAACTAAAAATTTTAGCATAATTACAGAACTCAATGATCTAAATCATTAGGTTCTCTATTATCTACCTCTCTACTCTTTAATATTAGAAGGTTTCTAAAATATCTTATCATATCATATAATGCACTTATGGTTTTTCACATAAAATAAATTGGTTTTTATTATCACAAATAATATTAAATTAATAAAATTAAGAATCTTTCTTAATCTCATAAGTATATGAGACCTTATATATATACATAAAATATAACTTATCTAATTTGAACTATCTAGAAAATAAACATCTGAATAACTATAGACTCCATAAACATTCATGCAGAGACATATAGTAACAATTGACTAAATTCTAGAATAATTCTTCGGTTATAATTTTTAAAATTATATAAATACATGTATGCGCTAAGCTATGAATAGAGTCACTAATTCACGTAAATATTCTATAATGATCTTCTATAAGAAGATATTCATCTAATACATAATACATAGATTATATTATTTCAATAATTTTATTAAAAATTACACATAAAATATATGCACAAAAATATAAAATGTTTTAGTGTATGAAACTAATACATATTAAAGTTAATATATTATATTTCCATATATCATATTTATAGTATATATTACGAATATATTCGAGCAACTATAAGACGATCTAAAAATAGAGGCGGAACCTTTATTAGATCACGATGACAAAGATGTCTCTTTGAGACAAACATACATACACTATATGTAAAAACTTTAATCATCTGACAGGTTACTAAAATTGAAAGAATTACCATAATTTAAGCGCTACACTTACTAACTAAAGTAAGTAGGAATGTTTAATATGTTAAACGTAACATTTTATAAAAATCATTAAATATATTGATATATAAACAACTCTTCTAAAAAATCCAATAAGCACAATAAAAATTAAGTTTAATTGAGACAAAATCAAAAACTTTTTACAAAAAGACACAAATTCAAATCATTAAATTTTATTCTAATCTTTTAAAATTCTATTTACTATTTTCAATAGTAACCTTTATTTAGTTTTTAACTTACCACAAGTAACTTATCTAGTTTGCATTATTCTAGATTTATTCGTCCTGTGTGAGTAATCAAAAAAATTTTATTTTATCGTATAAAAACATAATAACATAAAATCTTAAATTTCAAGTCGCTTTATTGTATTTATTCAATAAATAATTATCAAAGAGTTTATTAAAGAGTTTAAAGTATCTTGTCAAGAGTATATATCCATAAATTACAAACTAACATCATATGTTATTTATTAACATGCACTGCTGAATTTAGTAAAGTTTTTAAAATACTTTTATAAGAATTTTGCCAGATAGTTAAAGCAGAAATCCGACGTCTGTAAAGCTCTTCACATATTTTTTGTCCTATAAATCCCGCAGAGATCACGGCCTGAGTAGATACATTTTGGGCAACTTTCCATGCATTATAAAAATGCTCTCCCTTAGAAGAAAGATTATCTAAACATGCCCCATATTTACTAGAATCAGCATCGACAATGCACGCGATCTTTTCCACGCGACATGGTTTTCTCCAAGCATCTATACGATTAAACAGTGTTATCAATTCCTCAGGAGAGGAAAGATGAATTTTATTAAATGCACTATAAAATTCAGATACTAATAATGCAAGATCACGATGTTCTTTTGGAAGCTTTAGACTGTTACAAAAAATTGAAATTATCCTAGTACCTATTTTATCACCTTTGCTATCATTAGAGGCATTATCTGGTATGATTATAGATTTTTTTAAATCATAGCATAAAGCAGCAAATCGGATATCAACTTCTGAGCGATTTTGTGCCACTATAGATAATGTCAAAAAAACATTTTTTTTATTAGTGGTAATCAAAGAATCTTGTTTTTTTTTAGTAAAAAGAGAGCAGTATGCAGAATTTAATTCAGGGAATAGTTCATTTAGAGCACCGCAATCCTTTAAAACCTGCAAAAAAACCTGAGGATGATGCGTCTTAAAGGCAAGATCCATCTCTCTCCATATACGCTCTCGAGAAAGAGAAGATAATTCTCCGCTATGTACCACCTTCTTCATTAAAGTCCATGTCTTTTGAGCAATTCGAAATTGTAAATTAGTAAAATACGCAGAAAAACGAGCTACACGTAATACACGTAATGGATCTTCACAGAAAGCGGAAGAAATATGACGTAGTTTTCGATTCTGAAGATCAATACATCCACCATATGGGTCATAATATACACCATATTTATCCTTTGCAATAGCATTAATAGTCAGATCACGACGAGCTAAATCTTCCTTTAGGGTAACATCAGGTTTCGAATAACAAACAAACCCAACATATCCTCTTCCTGATTTTTTCTCAGTACGAGCTAATGCATATTCTTCACGACTAATTGGATGTAGAAAAACTGGAAAATGACGGCCAACTTTTTTATAGCCTAATTGAAGCATTTGATCAGGGGAGCCTCCTACCACTACCCAATCCTTATCCTTCACTGGTAAATCTAATAGTGCATCACGAACAGCACCACCAACTAGATATATTTCCATTCTCCTGCTCCAAAAAGATAAAATTAATTATTCATAGAATAATTTAACTAAATTCATAAGAACTTTATTAATTTAATAACGTTCAGAATTTTTCTTTTACGAAATGAAGATTTCAACAGAGAAATAAGTAATTTATATTCTACATATAATCTGAAATTTCTGGAATGATCACATAAATAATCTTATAAAAACTACCTCTAAAATAAAAATTATGAGTAGCTTATGAAACTATCTACCTATATGCTTCTTTATTTGTTTTTATCTCTGCAATATATCTGGTGTCATAATCAACATTATCTATACTTAATTAATGCTGAGTAAATCTTAAATGCTTAGTAAGCTACTCTCAATAATATAGATGATGCAAACACTCTTTTTACAGCTGTTTTTATAAAAGTTCTTTTAAAATTTTATTTTTTAATAAAATTAAAACACAATATCTAATTGTTATATCTACGTGAAGATATGTAAAAATTTTTATAATCAGTGTATATAATAGCTAATTATACCATATAACTAGTATCTTAACTTTTTAACATAAAGACCATAATTACCATAAATCATTTTATAATATGTGCAAATATATATCATATATAAATATCATGTAATCAGCTTAATATAATATAAATTACTGAATTATTTTGCAAAAATCTAATAAAATCATCTGTGTATAAAAAATAATACTCTCATTAAATTTTATATTAACACCCGTATCTCTTACGTGGTAAAATACAAAACCTAAAACCTATTGACTTATAACTAAAAGTATCGTCATATAATTAATATTTAATGTGATAAATATTAACCTAAACGAAACAATAGACCCAACCCTAATTATGAAAATTTCAAAAAATTTCCTATATACAGATCAGATGTCTATAACTACAAAAAATTATATATTAAACATGATAAATTAATATATTATTAAATAAAGGTTTCAAATAAAAATATAGATATAAAGATACCTATTATGTTATGTACTGACTATAATCTAAAATATTTTTATATCTTTTAAAGAAACTGTAAAAAAAACAACTTACTATCAAATATACAATAAACTCGATAGACCTTTCACATCTTATTTTGAGGCGGATCAAGTGGATTTACTTTCTTTTTATGGACTCTTTCTTGCTAAAATTATTACTGTAGTGATAACATTAATAATATTATTAGTCATGATTCCTAATCTTACTAAGCGTGGTAATACTAGAGCCGGAAAACTAATACTAACTCGATTAGATACATATTATCTTGAGATACAAAATAGAATAAATTTAGAAAAAATGATGCCTTTAGAAAAAAAATTATGGAAAAAAGAATATAAAAAGAAAGAAAAAAAGAAACAGAAAGAACTAAAACAAAAAAATAAAGCAGGACATGCTGCAAACAAAAAAAAACCAACATTATATATACTTGATTTTATAGGTAGTATAAATGCTAAAGAAGTATCCTCATTACGACAAGAAATCTCTGCAATTATATCTGTTATTGAGACAGGCGATGAAGTATTATTACGTCTTGAAAGTCCTGGCGGAGTAGTACATGGCTATGGTTTAGCTGCATCACAACTTCAACGATTACGACAAAAATCTATTCCACTAACAATTTCTGTAGATAAAATTGCTACTAGCGGAGGTTATATGATGGCATGTGTCGCCAACCATATTATTGCCGCGCCATTTGCATTAATTGGCTCGATTGGTGTGGTAGCACAGATCCCTAATTTTCACCGTCTTTTAAAAAGAAACAAAATTGACATGGAACTTCATACCGCTGGAGAGCATAAGCGCACTTTAACGTTATTCGGTGAAAATAGCAAAGAAGGGAGAGAAAAATTCTGTGATAATTTAAATCAAACGCATTTATTGTTTAAGCAGTTTGTGCATCAAATGCGGCCACAATTAAATATAGATATCGTATCAACCGGAGAACACTGGTATGGTAGCCAGGCACTAGAAAAAGGGTTAGTAGACCGAATTACTACTAGCGATGATTGGATCATGGATAAAATCTCAGAATATAACATTCTAAATCTTTGTTATATTCAACAAAAAGGAATTTTAGACCGTTTTAATCATAGTATATACCATAGTATGACCCAGATCTTGGAGAAATTTTTAAGACGATAATCACGTAATGACTTTTATGCATGATAATATCATTAATATTTTTCTTACTTAAAAAATTCTTTTAATATAGTAAAAATCCATTCAATCTAAAACGAATAAGACTATTACGGTAAAAGCTATACAAAAGATTATTTATCTATAATCTACAATTGTAATTTATTTTAAAAATGTTCACTTAGTAATATCAAAATATTTTAAGATATAATATCTTAACATTATATCTTAAAATATAATTTTATATATAGTGACACTATCACTGTATAACCACAAGAAAATATATAGCGCTTAATTAACTCTCGATAGTATTATATTAACTATTTTGGATTGATGATAACATGAAATACTAAATTTTATCCACAATATTCAATCTAATGATCTCTATTCTTATATAGAAACTTACAAAGTATCAGCGATTTTATATTTAAATCTATCCTATCATAAGTAAATCAATTTTCTACGTCATATAAAAAATCTAAAAATTTACTAATACTAATTAGATATATTTATTAAAATTATGATAAGGATCAAATCTTTAGAGCTGTATAAAATTCTGACGATAATAGACTAACTCTGCGATAGAGTCATAAATATCATCTAGTGCTCTATGCATACCTTGTTTTTTAAATCCTAATAGAATTTCTGGTTTCCAAAGACGCGCTAATTCTTTAAGAGTGCTGACATCCAAATAACGATAATGAAAATAATTCTCTAAATCTGGCATATATTTAAACAAAAAACGACGATCTTGAGCTATACTATTACCACACATAGGTGAACATTTAGCTGGTATCAATGTTTTTAAAAACTTTAAAATTGAAATTTCAGCAGAACGTTCGCTTTCCTGGCTATTCTGTACCCTAGAAATTAAACCACTAGCAGTGTGCGTCTTTATATTCCATTTGTCCATTAAGCTAAGAAACTCCATTGATTGATATATCGTACAAACCAATCCTTCAGAAAGAACTTGTAGGTCCGAATTTGTTACAAGTATGGCAACTTCAAGAATGCGATCTCTTTCTGGATTTAAACCAGTCATTTCCAGATCAATCCATATTAAGTTATTAATATTCAAAATTATAAGCACTCTGATTAAGCATGTTAATTATTTAAATAGATGATACATATATATTCTTTAAAAAAGATACTTATTGATCAATATACTACAAATAAATCATGTGAAACTATCTCTGAAAAATGTTAAAAACTGAAAAAAATAAATCATAATTTAGTAATTTATTGTTCTGTATAGATTGTTTTTGTTCCAAAAAACATTTTTTAATCATACTATGGCTATAGAGCTCCCTATAAAGAAAACTCTTCCAACTCATGAAAATATCTAATATTTGTGGATATATAATCTATAAAAACTAAATAAAATAAATAAACAGAACATACACAGAACATAGATCAAGTGTTATTAGACAACACACTTTTAGTGATCTTATTACATCTCATAAAATAAATTACTATGCTTTATATATTTTCAAAAAATCTTCGATGATCTATCTTTATATAGAGATCTTTCTCTTACACAAGAAACACATCTGCATCTTATAGATTCAGATGTGTTTCTTGTGTCATTATCCAGAAAATCCATAGATGCACTATTACACTAAAATTTTTTATCAAAACGAAGATATTAGAAAAATCATATAATTATATTAATGTATATACATCAACATATATGGATATATAAAGCAAAGATTAATTTTTAATAAAAGATAATCTACAATAAATGTACTGGTGGATACACAACAATGAACTTATCAAATACTTGATTATAAACTGCTAGAAAAATAAATGTCAAAACGATGTTTTTTAGTTTTTATAGATTTATCACTTATCATTCCTGCTAATGACTGTGCATAATGTGGACGCTTCACCACTACACGATCTTTTGCAAGAGCAAGCGCAGGTTTTAATAGACTATCTGCGTCTTCATCTAAACCTACTAGGTGTTGCAAAATGCGCATTTCTTTTTTTACTAAAGCACTTTTCTTTTTTTTAGGATACATTGGATCAATGTATACTACATCTGGTTTTGGATGGATCGTGCTAAAAACTGATAAATTAGAAAAATTTAATAAAATCAAACGCTTACGTAACCATGATCCAATCTCTAAATCAGCATAACCACGCCTTAAACCATCTTCTAATAACAGTGCAATCACTGGATGACGTTCTAACATCTGAACTTGACAGCCACATGCTGCTAATACAAAAGCATCGCGCGCCAATCCTGCGGTAGCATCTAATATACTTGGATAATAATCTCTCTTTATACCTACAGCTTTTGATATAGCTTCTTCAACTCCTCCACCAAAATTACGTCTATATGATTGCGTTCTAGAGGAAAAATTCACTAATATACCACCAAGTAAAGGTTCATTTCTCTTTTGTAGTTCAAGATGAAATGGTTTCTTTACTAAAGCCATTAGTGTATTGTTATCATGCTCTAGATTCCATCGAGCGGCTAAGGTAGACAGATTATTTTTATTTATTACACCTGATTCATCTAATAAGCAAATACGCATAAATAACTTATATTGTTCTATCTA
This sequence comes from Candidatus Erwinia haradaeae, assembly GCF_900698885.1. Classification (GTDB taxonomy): domain Bacteria; phylum Pseudomonadota; class Gammaproteobacteria; order Enterobacterales; family Enterobacteriaceae; genus Erwinia_E; species Erwinia_E haradaeae_H. The sequence goes on along the minus strand of NZ_LR217705.1, from coordinate 438,485 downwards.
TAGATGTTATTCCATATTGCTTTAGCATTGCATCTATTGTTGGTTTGCGGCCACGAAAACGATAAAACAAAGTTATTGGATTTTCAGACCCACCACGTGTTAAAACATTATCTAACAGTGAGTTTCCAGTATCGCGATTTAAAACGCCCTCTCTCTCAAAACGAGACCAAGCATCTGACGCTAAAACATTCGCCCATAAATAACTATAGTAACCTGCCGCATAACTACCAGAAAAAATATGATTAAATGCATTAGGAAAACGACTCCATTTTGGTTCCAACACTCCAGATATCTGATATTTTATATCTCGAAATAACTCTATAATTTTTACACCTTTATCTTGATCACATTGCATATGTAAATGAAAATCAAATAAAGAAAACACTATTTGTTTTTGCAAAAATAACGCTATTTGATAGTTTTTTACTGCTAATAATTTATTTAAAAATATTTTTGGTAATGCTTCACCAGTTCTATAATGGCCAGAAATTAACGCTAAAGATTCTGGTCTCCAGCACCAATTTTCCATTAATTGACTGGGCATTTCAACTGCATCCCATGGTACACCATGAATACCAGAAACACCACGTGTCTCAATTTGTGTTAACATGTGATGCAAACCATGACCATACTCGTGAAATAGCGTAATTACTTCTTGATGAGTAAAAAGCGCCACTTCCCCGTCATATGGACGATTAAAATTACAAGTTATGTAAGCTATTGGTTTTTGTAAAGTACCATCTAATTTACGCATCTGGCTAACACAGTCATCCATCCATGCACCACTGCATTTATGATCTCTCACATACAGATCGAGAAAAAAACTACCGCGCATAATTTGATTTTCATCAAATAACTCAAAGAATCGAACATCCCTATGATATACCTCAACATCATAGCGCTCTATGGTCGTAATACCATAGACATTCTCAACTATTTTAAAAAGTCCATTAAGAACCAAATTTTCTGGAAAATAAGGGCGTAATTGTTCATCAGAAATATCATACAAACTCTGCTTTTGTTTTTCACTGAAAAAAGCTATATCCCATGGTTGTAAATCGTTAATGTTATATTCTTTTTTTGAAAATATTCGCAATTGCTCCAATTCTTGTTCTGCTTTTGAACGTACGCATTGCGCTAAATCATTAAGAAAAAGAATAACTTGATCTGAATTTTCTGCCATTTTCGTAACCAATGACTTCTCAGCATAAGAAGAAAATCCAAGTATTTTGGATAATTCATGGCGCAAAGTTAATATTTCATACATAATTGATGTATTATCCCACTTACCAGCATTTGGGCCCTGATCAGAAGCACGAGTTAAGTAAGCGCAATAAATCTCTTCACGCAACGCTCTATTATCACAGTAAGTGATCACGGGTACATAGCTAGTTGCATCTAATGTTAAACGCCATCCATGCTGGTTTATAGCTTTTTCTTTTAACTGCATAGTTTTTAAAATGCTATCTGGTATACCGGTAAGCTCATTCTTATCTGTAATGACCTTACTCCACCCCATAGTAGCATCGAGAACATTGTTGCTGTAAGTTGCAGAAAGCACCGACAAACGCGTGAAGATTTCCTTATAGCGACTCTTTTTAGTTTTAGACAAACCTACTCCACAAAGCTGAAAATCTCGAAGAGTGTTATCTATAAATTGTTTTTGTTCGATATTTAACGATTGATAAATAGAAGTATTATCTCTCAGTGTAGAATATGCTGTGTATAGCGCTTCATTTTGGCCAACCCAAGAATTGTATTCAGATAACATGCATAAAACTTGCTCATAAGCTGAGCGTAATTCTGGATTATTTTTTACTAAATTTAAATGGCTAATGGGGGAAAATACACGACTGAGATAATCATCTGCTTCCATTAAAGGCTGCGCTAAATTATCCCAATCATACGGACCGCGTTGACCTACTATTTTTTTTACTACTTCTCGACACTGGTATAAAACACACTTGATCGCTGGAATTATATGTTCAGCTTTAATAGAACAAAAAGGAGGCAAAACAAAAGAAGTAAGTAAAGGATTAGTCATTATACAACCCTGATATTAGGAAAATCATTCATAATTTATCATTCAACAATACATGATAGTATTATAATTAATATTATTTAGATAAAAGTTGCAGCTAGAGCTTTAAAAAAGATCTTTGAAAGCTCTTGTACTGTACATATTTTTATTGTTTTATACAAATAAAGCATTTATACTACTATTTATAATAATTTGATAAATATTAATCTATTAATTTTTCTGCATAATCCACTTCATAAATTTAATATAAATAAATTTTATTTTTGTCAATAAAATTTCTGCAGTTATAAAAATAGATTTTTAGCTGTATCATCTCAGGTTAAATATTTTGTTAACGATGTTTTAACTTTGTTATCTGATAATATTCCTATTAAATAGTCGTCTATTTTAATTACATATTCTAAGAATCTATATAATAGATAATAGAAAAATTACAGCTAAATATACTTTATAATATATCTATATTAGATGCAATTTTGTTTTTATTTTTCTATAAATATGATCTGTTTAATCTACATTGTAATTTATAGATACCCTAACTTCATTAAATAATGAATTTAACCAATGTTCTCAATAAAGTCTCTTCTAAAATAAGAAGTGCTATCCCAATACCTAGTGTAAATTTTTGCATGACATGTATGATAATACATTAGCATTTTAAATTCTTAATATAATATTTAAATATTTAATATGCATACACATCTATAATATACAGTACAAATTTTTTATCTTCAAGAAAACGAACTTACTTTTATCGTATTAATTCCCCTATACAAATATTTAATACCCTATGGTGCATTTAGGCGATAACTCAACTAATATATTATAGATAATAAAATAAATTATAAAAACGTACACATATTTTCTATGTAGCCAAAAATATTTAAATTAAACCAGGACAGTGTATTTGATAGTTTCAAGATACTATCTATAAATAAAAAACATTTCTATATATCATAGCAATAAAAATTTTAATATTTTAAATATTAAACAAACATGCTGACAATTTATTAATAAACTTTTTCATGGTTAAACTTATATAACTAATAAGCACAAACATGTTAAGTAACTACAAAACTGATTTGTATAGATTAAGAAAAATACACTCACTTATTCGAATATAATCTCTATACTCTAAACTCCAAAACTCTGCATAATATGTTGGAACTATAGAAAAGTTCTAGTTAATAAGATTTTTTTAAAATAACACTACATCTATCTATATAGATTGTGAAATAATTTTTTTAATAATATTACTTGTAGTAATGCCATCTTTTAAATTTAAAATTCGCACATCTCCGCCATTAGCCAGAACCTCTTGACTACCCGCAATGTCCTTCAGTTTGTGTTGGTAATCCCCGCCTTTAACTAAAAAATCAGGTAATATTCTTTTAATAATTCTCCGAGGAGTATCCTCTTCAAAACTAACCACCCAATCTACCATTTCAAGGGCGCTTAAGACACTCATTCGATTCACTAATGTATTCACTGGTCGAGATATTCCTTTAAGACGACTAGTTGATGCATCACTATTAACTGCAACAATGAGTCGATTACCTAGCTTTTTGGCACTAACAAGATAAGAAATATGTCCGGCATGTAAAATATCAAAAACACCATTAGTCATTACTATTTTTTCACCACATTGCCTAGCTTGATTCACTGCAGTAATCAACTGCGCTTCATTTACTATTCTACAACTCCTTTCGGATCTGTTTACCATTGCTCTATTAAGCTCTTCTGGAGAAACCGTTGATGTACCAATTTTACCGACTACTACGCCTGCTGCCTCATTAGCAAGAAAACAACTCTCTTCAAGAGTTCTACCAACCGATAAAGCACTTGCTATAACAGCAATAACTGTATCTCCAGCACCAGTTACATCAAAAACTTCCTGCGCTTTAGTGGGCATATAACAAGGTGATTTTTCAGGTTGTAATAAAGTCATGCCATGTTCTGAACGAGTAATTAATAACGCGGAGATAGAATACTGTTTTAATAATGTCATACCTCGCTTAATAATATCGCCTTCATTTGAGCATTTTCCAACCACTTGTTCAAATTCATGCAAAGTAGGAGTGAGAAGAGTAGCGCCGTAATAACGGGAAAAATCTTTACCTTTAGGATCTACTAAAATCAGAATATTTAATTGACGTGCTAGATTAATAATGCTTTTGACATTAGTCAGCGCCCCTTTAGAGTAGTCAGATAAAACTAATACATTTACCTGTGGTAAACAAACCTTAATGCGATCATCAATAAGAGAATGATCAATTTCTTTAAATTCTTCTTCAAAGTCTATACGAATTAATTGCTGATTACGTGAGAGTATGCGTAATTTAATCATTGTAGAACAATTGGAATGAGAGATTAGATTGCAATATACATTTCTATTTGCTAAAGATTCCATAAGAACTTGAGCTGCATCATCTTCTCCAATTAAACCAATCAGATAAGATTTAGCACCAAGAGTTGCTATATTCATAGCAACATTCGCGGCACCACCTGGAAACTCTTTCACATTACTGACTTTGACTACTGGAACCGGTGCTTCAGGAGAAATTCGATAAGTTGAACCATACCAATAACGATCTAACATTACATCCCCAACGACTAATATGCTTGAATCATTAAAGTCAAGCAAAGTATTTTTCATTTAGAAACTCCACGCTAGATTCAGCTTAATTGCATCTCAATAAACAAAGTAACTGTGAGCCAACTAAGTGCTTTTCAACAAAATAGAAAAATATAGCCATAACCCATCAGCGATAAGAACTACTTAAAATATCACCCATCAACAATCTACCTTTATAAAATTTAAGGATAGAGTATAATAAACAACACTGTTATTAAAATATAAAAAAATTTTAAAATCTAAGTGAATCATTATCTAAATTTTAATTGATATATCTGGCAAATCCCTAGAATTTATAATTCTATTCATTTTTATTATTTTGAAAAGAATCTAAAAATCCTGTAAAATTTGATATTTATTTAAAACATAAAGAACTAAAACCATGATAGCTTTCAGTCTATTCATAAAAACACAATAGAATGAAATTTATCAAGATACTAGTTATATTGAGAGTGGACTTTTATGCACACCTATAAACAAATGAATTACTGAGTCCAATAAGACTATATAAATTAACACTACATAAAATTTATCAATTTTATGCCTATCTGATAATTTTTTAAAAAATAAGAATAATTTAATGGCTCACTAAATTATTATTCAAATTATTAATCTATGTCGGAATATTAAAATTAAGTGATACCTAGTAATTCTTTCAGATACAGCTATTAAATGGTTTACACGATCTGGTAGATATTATTCTCAAAATGAGTCGAAATTAATATACTTAACCACTATATTAATAAACCTTAACTTGTTTTATGTTGTATGCTTTAGATTACTTTATCTCTGTTAGAATAATTAGAAAAAATTGAACATCTAATCGATCTAGTATCTTCACTAATACCTAAAAATAAAAAAATCAAAATCTTTAGAAAAAATTTTATATCTATAAATACAATATTTAATTTTATTAGTCATGATTTATCATCAGAATAAGATTTGATTACTATCAATTCTAATATGTATTGTAAAATTTTCTATTTATTCAGATAAAAATATTGTTAGCTTTATACGCTAACTAAAAATATAAAATTGTCTAATGTTCTTTATGCTCTATTAGAACACAAAAAACTTTCAATTATTAGAAATTTGATTAATCATTATATACACCTTACAGGTTTAGGAAGTCCAGCAATTTTGGTTGCTTGTTTTGCTGGACCTTTCGGAAATAGCCGAAAAAGATAACGACTATTTCCGTATTCTTGCCCATACTGTTTAGATAAAGCCTGAACTAACATACGTACTGTTGGAGATATATTAAATTCTAAATAAAATCTTCGCACAAAATCAATAATTTCCCAATGGGTAGAACTAAGCTCAATTCTTTCCTCTTGTGCTAACTCTTCTGCAAGATCTTTATTCCAATCTTTTACAGATATTAAGTAACCAGATTCGTCACGCAAAACTTTGATTCTAGTATTTTTTAGCTGACCATGCTTCATTATAAATGCTCAATTATTTACATTTACATTAATAGTTTATGTTATACTTTTGGTAAAATTAGAATAATTTTGTATCAAAAACTATTATCTTAAAAATATTATCCATAATATAAAAAATAATTCAGTCTGCTCTTTTAGGACGATCCAGAAGCTCAATATATGCCATTGAGGCATTGTCACTTAATCGAAAACCACACTTTAAAATTCTTATATACCCACCTGATCTATTTATAAAACGTGGACCAATTTTAGTGAATAATTTTGCAACTATCTCATGATTTCGAATACGAGAAAATGCTAAACGACGATTAAAAACGCTATCTCTCTTAGAGAGAGTAATCAAAGGTTCGAGCATACGGCGAAGCTCTTTTGCTTTTGGAACAGTTGTTTTAATAAACTCATACTGTATCAAAGAGATAGCAATATTTCGAAACATAGCCTTACGATGGCTTCTGTCACGATTCAGTTGACGACCACTCTTACGGTGTCGCATAACTTCTCCTTCTCAATAAGAGCTTAATTTTTAATTAGGTTATTTATTATTAATTCTGGGGGCCAATTTTCTAATCGCATACCTAGGGATAAATTACGGGTTGCTAACACATCTTTAATTTCCGTCAAAGACTTCTTACCAAGATTAGGAGTCTTCAAAAGCTCTACCTCTGTACGCTGCACTAGATCACCAATATAATGAATAGCTTCCGCCTTTAAGCAATTAGCTGAGCGAACTGTTAACTCTAAATCATCCACTGGCCTTAATAAGATTGGATCAAATTCTGGTTTTTCTTCTTGGATTTCAGGATGACGTACGTCACGCAAATCAATGAAGGCTTCTAGTTGTTCTGACAAAATAGTAGCTGCTCGTCGAATCGCCTCTTCTGGATCAATAGTTCCATTTGTTTCAATATCTATTACTAATTTATCCAAATCCGTTCTCTGCTCTACACGTGCTGATTCAACATTATAGGCTATACGATCCACTGGACTATAACAAGCATCAACTAATAGTTTACCAAATGTGCGCCCATTTTCTTCAACATTTATACGAGAAGAAGCAGGAACATAACCACGACCACGCTGTACTTTCATGCGCATATTAATACTAGCGTTCTCATGAGTTAAGTTACAAATTAAATGTGTCAAGTGCACAATTTTAAAATCTTCGTGATGAGTAATATCGTCAGCCGTGACCGGACCAATACCAGATTTACACAACGTAAGAATAACCTCATCTTTTCCATATAGTATAATTGCTAATTCTTTTAAATTTAAAAGAACCTCAAGAATATCTTCTTTGACGCCTTCTTTTGTACTATATTCATGCAATACACCGTCAATTTCAACCTCTGTAACCGCGCAACCAGGCATTGATGATAATAAAATACGGCGAAGTGCATTACCTAATGTATGACCAAAGCCACGCTCTAATGGTTCGAGGGTAACTTTAGCGCGTGTTAAGCTAACTTGCTCAATATCTACTAGTCGCGGTTTTAAAAATTTAGTTACAGAACCCTGCATTATGTCCTCTCTTAAATACTACCTTACTTAGAGTAAAGTTCTACAATAAGGTGTTCGTTGATGTCTGCAGTAAGATCAGTACGTTCCGGAATATGTTTAAATACCCCTTCCATTTTTGTAATATCAACCGCTAACCACGTTGGTTTTTCACGCTGATTTGATAGCTCTAGCGCAGCTTTGATGCGAGATTGTTTTTTTGCTTTATCTCGAATACCAATAACATCATTTAATGATACCTGATAAGAAGAAATATTTACTACTCGGTGATTTACCATAATTGCTTTATGGCTAACTAATTGTCGCGCTTCAGATCGTGTAGCACCAAAACCCATGCGATACACTACATTATCTAAGCGACCTTCTAAAAGCGATAACAAATTATCTCCAGTGTTACCTCGCAATCGAGCGGCTTCTTTATAATAATTGCGAAATTGACGTTCTAATATTCCATACATACGACGAACTTTTTGTTTTTCGCGTAATTGAATTCCGTAGTCCGATAGACGTGTTTTATGGGCCCCATGCTGACCCGGGGCTTTCTCTAAATTACATTTTGTATCAATTGCACGCACACCAGACTTAAGAAATAGGTCTGTGCCCTCACGACGACTAATCTTTAGTGTCGGACCCAAATATCTTGCCATTTTCTTTCTCCAATCTTTCTTAAAAAGAAATTTTATACTCGACGTTTCTTGGGTGGACGACAACCATTATGTGGGATTGGGGTTACATCGGTAATATTTGTAATACGGAAACCAGCGGCATTCAAAGCACGAATAGTTGATTCGCGACCTGGACCAGGGCCTTTAACCATTACCTCTAGATTTTTAATACCATAATCTTTTACAGATTCTGCACAGTGTTCTGCAGCAACTTGTGCAGCAAATGGCGTGGATTTACGAGAACCACGAAAACCAGACCCACCAGCTGTTGCCCAACCTAGTGCATTACCCTGACGATCTGTAATAGTAACAATAGTATTGTTAAATGAGGCATGAATATGAGCCACACCATCAGAGAGTTGTTTTTTTGCTCGCTTACGTGAACGAATTGGTACCTTAGTCATTATTTAATTATCCAGATTATTTCTTGATTGGTTTACGCGGACCCTTTCTCGTCCTAGCGTTAGTCTTGGTTCGTTGACCACGAACTGGAAGACCACGACGATGACGCAATCCACGATAACACCCAAGATCCATAAGACGCTTAATACTGATGGTAACTTCTCGACGCAGATCGCCTTCAACAATAAATTTTGATACTGCATCACGAAGCATGTCAAGTTTCTCTTCGGTTAGATCACTGATCTTAACATGTTCGGCAATACCCGTTGATCTGCAAATAAACTGCGAACGGTTTTTGCCAATGCCAAATATCGCAGTTAATGCAATTACGGTATGTTTTTGATCAGGAATGTTAATCCCTGCTATACGGGCCACTATGCACTCCTATATATTACGAACTAGTGTATTTTATCCAAAAGCCCATTTTAGAATACTTCTATTAGAACATATAGTCAACATACAAGTATCTAAATCAGTTTAATCCAATTAAAACATTATAAAAATTAATTACCCTTGTCGCTGTTTATGTTTAGGATCAGTGCTACAAATCACACGGATCACTCCATTGCGACGAACAATCTTACAATTACGACATAATTTTCTAACAGAAGCACATACTTTCATTTTACCCTCTTAACGACTATAACCTTTTAAGTTTGCTTTTTTTAATACAGACTCGTATTGATTGGACATTAATAGAGTTTGTACTTGCACCATGAAATCCATGATTACAACTACTACAATTAGTAAAGACGTACCACCAAAATAAAATGGAACTTTCATTGAGTTACGTAAAAACTCTGGAATTAAACAAATAAATGTAATATATAAAGAACCTATTAATGTTAATCGACTCATAACCTTTTGAATATACTTTCCAGTATGCTCTCCTGGACGAATCCCTAAAATAAATGCACCACATTTTTTTAAATTATCTGCTGTTTCACGTGGATTGAAAACTAGCTCTGTGTAAAAAAAAGAGAAAAAAATAATTAATGTTGCATACAGCAACACATAAAGCGGCTGTCCAGGTTGCAAAAAAAGTGAAATTTTCATCAATAAACCAGACCCAATACCATCACCAAACCACGATATCAACGTTGCTGGAAGCAAAATCAGGCTAGAGGCAAAAATAGCAGGAATAACTCCAGACATATTAACTTTTAAGGGCAAATGTGTGTTATGTGCAGCGTAAATTTTTCGACCTTGCTGACGCTGCGCATAATGCACAACAATTCGTCGTTGACCGCGCTCAATAAATACAACAAATAAGGTAATAGAAAACACTAAAATTGCCAATAATATTAAACCAAGAATATGTAACTCACCTTGTCTAACTTCTTCAAGAGTATGCCCAAGCGCAGATGGCAAACCAGCTACGATACCTGCAAAAATTATCATAGAAATACCATTACCTATGCCTCTTTCTGTAATTTGCTCACCTAACCACATAAGAAACATAGTTCCAGTTACTAAACTAATCACAGCAGTAATAAAAAATCCAAGTCCTGGATGCAGCACTAAACCCTTCATTCCTGGCATATTCGGCAAACCTATAGCAATGCCAATTGATTGAAGTATACCGAGCGCTAAAGTAGCGTAACGGGTATACTGACTAATTTTCCGACGACCAACCTCTCCTTCTTTTTTTAGTTCAGATAAAGTAGGGTTAACTATTGTTAATATCTGAACAATAATCGATGCAGAGATGTATGGCATTATCCCTAAAGCAAAGATGGAAGCGCGACTTAACGAACCTCCAGAAAACATATTAAACATGTCAATAATAGTTCCACGCTGCCTCTCAAGAAGATTGGAGATAATAGTCACATCAATTCCTGGGATTGGAATAAAAGAACCAATACGAAAAACAATCAGCGAACTTATAAGAAAAGCTAATCTAATCTTTAGCTCACTCAAGCCACCTTTTGTACTTTGAAAACCAAGTCGTGATTGCTTAACCATCGATGAGTTATGCCTCAATTTTTCCGCCAGCAGCAAAAATTAACGAACGAGCACCCTGGGTTACACGTAACCCGCGAATTGTAATAGCCGTCTCAATGCTACCAAAAAGTATCACTTTTGCAAATTTAGTTTGCATACTAATTAAACGCGCTTCTTTTAAAGTATGAAGGTCAATAATGGTACTTTTGATCCTATTTAAATCAGATAGACGTACTTGCGCGGTAAATCTAGCTTTACGAGATATAAAACCAAATTTTGGCAAACGCCGGTATAAAGGAGTCTGACCACCCTCAAATCCGCGATGCGCGCCACTACCAGCACGTGATTTTTGCCCCTTATGACCTCGTCCAGCAGTTTTGCCAAACCCAGATCCAATACCTCGCCCTAAACGTTTTGCTACATGTTTAGAACCTTTAGCTGGTGATAAGGTATTTAAATACATTTACCCCCCCTCCACCACTTTAATCATGTAGGAAATAGCTCGAATCATACCTCGGATAGCTACCGTATCTTCACGATATACAGTGTGACGAATTCTCCGCAGACCTAAACCAAGTAAAGTAGCCTTATGTTTAGGCAAACAACCAATCGCGCTACGCGTTTGAGTAATTTTTATCATTTTAATCGCCATGAGAACTATCTCCAAGAATACTTTCAATAGATTTACCACGTTTAGCAGCAACTATTTCTGGAGATCTCATTCTCATCAAGCCATCTAAAGTAGCACGTACTACGTTAATTGGATTTGTGGAACCATAAGCTTTAGCTAACACATTATGAATACCAGCCACCTCTAGAACAGCACGCATTGCACCACCAGCAATAATACCAGTTCCTTCTGATGCTGGTTTCATAAATACACGAGACCCCGTGTGAGAACCTTTAACAGGATGTTGTAACGTGCCATGGCATAATGCAAAATAACTCATATTTCGTCGAGCTTTTTCCATTGCTTTTTGAATTGCGGCCGGTACCTCACGCGCCTTACCATAACCAAACCCCATTCGTCCATTACCATCTCCAACAACAGTAAGGGCTGTAAAAGAAAAAATACGCCCACCTTGAACAGTTTTAGAAACACGATTTACCGAGATTAGTTTTTCCTGTAGTTCACTAGATTGTTTTTCGATATGTGCCATCTTACACCTTATGCCTTAAAACTGTAAACCAGCTTCGCGAGCAGCGTCTGCTAACGCCTGAACACGACCATGATATTGAAAACCAGAACGATCAAAAGCTACACGTGTTACACCCTTCTGAATTGCACGCTCGGCAACCAGTGCGCCAACGGTGACTGCAGCGTCCTTGTTTCCAGTGTATTTTAATTTTTTACCAACTGATTTTTCTACTGTAGAAGCGGCTACTAAAATTTCAGAACCATTAGGAGAAATAACTTGTGCATAAATGTGACGCGAGGTACGGTGTACCACCAAGCGAGTAATACTAAGCTTTTTTAATTGATAACGTGCACGAGTTGCTCGTCGGAGACGAGCAGATTTTTTATCCATAGTATTACCTTATTTCTTCTTAGCCTCTTTGCGACGCACAATCTCATGCGTATAACGAATCCCCTTACCCTTATAAGGTTCAGGAGGACGATAAGCACGCAGATCGGCGGCAACTTGACCAAGTAACTGTTTATTTGCGCTTTTTAGTATAATGTCAGTTTGACCAACACATGTAGCGACAATACCCTTTGGAAGCACATGATCGATAGAATGAGATAAACCTAGTGATAAATTTAATCGATTTCCTTTTAAGGTAGCGCGATAACCCACACCAACAAGCTGTAACTGTTTAGTAAAACCTTGAGTCACACCTATGACCATCGCGTTCACTAGAGCACGAGCAGTACCTGCTTGGGTCCAGCCATTAATAAAACCTGGCTGTGGCGAAAAAATTAGGGTATTGTTAACCTCTTTTACCAATACAGCTTTATTTAACGTATGCGTTAACTCATCATTTTTTCCTGTAATAGTAATGACCTGATCGTCAAGTTTTACCTGTACATGAATAGGAATACTTACAGGTGCTTTAGCAATACGAGACATTTTCAGTCCCTCCAACTAAGCTTACGCTACATGCAATTAAGCTATGTAGCAGACAATTTCACCGCCGAGGCCTGCTTGACGAGCTGAACGATCTGTCATCACCCCTTGAGAAGTAGAAATAACAGAAACACCTAACCCTGCCATAACTTTTGGCAATTGATGTTTTCGTTTGTAAATCCTTAATCCTGGACGACTCACGCGCTGAATGCTTTCAATAACAGACTTTCCTTGAAAATACTTTAAAGTTAACTCTAGCTCTACCTTAATATCATTTATGATAGAATATGTTAAAATATATCCTTCCTCTTTTAGGACACCAGCAATAGCTAATTTTAATTTAGAAGAAGGCATTCTAACCGAAATTTTATTCGCTGCTTGGCCGTTACGGATACGGGTTAACATATCTGCAATTGGATCCTGCATGCTCATCTTTTTTACTCCTAATATATAACCAATACTTACCAGCTAGCCTTTTTTAAACCAGGCACTTCACCGCGCATAGCCGCTTCGCGCAATTTTATACGACTTAAACCAAATTTACCAACATAACCATGAGGCCGACCAGTCTGACGACAACGATTACGCTGACGAGAAGGACTGGAATCACGAGGTATATTTTGTAATTTTAACATAGCATCCCAACGCTCTTCCGCAGATGCGTGAACACTAGAAATAATATCTTTTAATATTTTACGCTTAGAGCGATATTTTTTGGCCATTTTTACGCGAACAACTTCGCGTGCTTTTAATGCTTTTTTAGCCACAAGAGCGCCCCTTATTACTTGCGAAATGGAAAGTTAAATGCAGATAAGAGCGCTTCCCCTTCAGCATCAGATTGTGCAGTGGTAGTAATACTGATATCCATACCACGAATTCGATCGATTTGATCATAATTAATTTCTGGAAAAATAATCTGCTCTCGAATACCTATATTGTAATTACCATTTCCGTCAAAAGATTTAATTGATAAACCTCTAAAATCACGAATGCGTGGAATAGCAATAGAAACTAGACGTTCAAAAAATTCCCACATACGTTTACCACGCAGAGTTACTTTACAACCAATAGGATAACCCTGGCGAATTTTAAAACTGGCAATAGACTTACGTGCTTTAGTAATCAAAGGTTTTTGTCCAGATATAGCTGCCAAGTTAATCACTGCATGATCTAATAATTTTTTATCTGAACTTGCTTGACCTACACCCATATTTAGAGTAATTTTTTCAATTCGTGGCACACGCATGACAGAGTGATACCCAAAATCAGTCATAAGTTTTTTCACCACTTCCTTTTTGTAAAAAGCATATAATCTTGCCATTGAACTACTCCATATTATTTATGGTTTTGCTGTTAGATTTAAAGAAACGAACCTTTTTTCCTCCCTCAAATCTAAAACCTACTCGATCAGCTTTGCCAGTGTCTGAGTTAAAAAGTGCAACATTAGATATCTGTATTGCCGCTTCTTTTTTAACAATACCACCTGGATTATTAATAGCTGGAATCGGCTTTTGGTGCTTAATAACTAAATTAATACCCTCGACAAGAATTTTACCACAGACTAATACATTTTTTACTCTACCACGCTTTCCTTTATCCTTTCCACTTAATACAATTACTTGATCATTACGCCGAATTTTAGCGGCCATTTTTGGTTCCTTAGAGCACCTCTGGTGCTAAAGAGATAATCTTCATGAATTTTTCACTGCGCAATTCACGAGTTACGGGTCCAAAGATTCGCGTCCCAACTGGTTGCTCATTGTGATTATTCAAGATCACACATGCATTTCCGTCGAATCGAATGATAGAACCGTCTGGGCGGCGCACACCTTTTTTGGTGCGAACAACTACTGCTTTCAGCACGTCACCTTTCTTAACCTTACCACGCGGAATAGCTTCTTTAATGGTAATTTTAATAATATCGCCTATACCTGCATAGCGTCGGCGAGAACCACCCAGAACCTTGATACACATTACACAACGCGCGCCAGAATTATCGGCAACGTGCAACATACTCTGTTCTTGGATCATTTTAATACTCCGCTAATTTCAACTATATACTTACATAACCACCGAACTCAGATTTTATTAAGTTTTTTATAAAATACCAGAATAGTATAACACTGCTTCTATTATATATATAGAAATAATAAACGGCTCTCTATCGGAGCCGTTTCTCTTTAAATATGAGGTATATGGTGGCTTCCTATTAAATAATTGCTTTCTCTACAACGCGAACGAGAGTCCATGACTTGGTTTTTGATAATGGACGACATTCACGAATACTCACAACATCGCCAATCTCACATTCATTATGCTCATCATGCACATGTAATTTAGTTGTACGCTTTATGAATTTACCATATATCGGGTGTCTTACAAACCGCTCAATAACCACGACAATTGATTTTTCCATTTTGTTACTCATCACTCTACCTTGCAAGGTACGCATTTTTTCAGTCATGATAATTTCGCCTTGTGAGTCAGCTCAGTCTTTACGCGTGCAATATCGCGGCGAACCTGCTTAAAAACATGAGTTTTTTTAAACTGACTGGACCCTGATTGCATACGTAGATTAAACTGTCGACGTAAAAGGATCACAAGTTGGATATGCAGATCTTCAATGCTTTTTTCACATAGATCTATAGCTTTCATTACATCACCGTTTTAGTTACAAAGGTGGTTTTAATGGATAATTTTGATGCTGCTAATTTGAAAGCCTCACGAGCAAGTTCTTCTGAAACACCACTCATTTCATATAAAACCTTGCCTGGTTGAATCAGCGCTACCCAATATTCTACATTTCCTTTACCTTTGCCCATACGAACTTCTAGTGGCTTTTCAGTAATTGGCTTATCTGGAAAAATACGGATCCAAATTTTTCCCTGACGCTTCATAGCACGAGTCATTGCGCGACGTGCCGCTTCGATCTGACGGGCAGTTAAACGACCACGATCAACAGCTTTTAGACCAAAAACACCGAAGCTAATATCTCTACCTTGCGCTAAACCACGATTTCGACCTTTTTGCATCTTACGGAATTTTGTGCGCCTTGGTTGCAACATCGGCGATTCTCCTTACTTACGGATTTTACGCTGTTTCTTTTTAGGCGGGGTAGCTTGTTCCGGTTGTTCAATCGCGGTCATACCACCTAGAATCTCACCTTTAAAAATCCATACCTTAACCCCAATAACACCATAAGTAGTGTGAGCCTCGGAGGTATTATAATCAATATCCGCCCGTAAAGTATGTAATGGTACGCGACCTTCGCGATACCACTCAGTGCGTGCAATTTCAGCACCACCTAGACGACCACTTACCTTAACTTTGATCCCCTTTGCACCTAAACGCATTGCATTCTGCACAGCTCGTTTCATAGCACGACGAAATATTACACGACGCTCTAATTGTGCCGCAATATTGTCAGAAACTAACTTAGCATCTAGTTCTGGCTTACGCACTTCAGAAATATTAATCTGTGCAGGAACACCAGCAATATTTGCGATAACTTGGCGAATTTTTTCTACGTCTTCACCTTTTTTACCTATAACAATACCAGGACGAGCGGTATGAATAGTTACGCGGATACTTTTAGTCGGTCTCTCAATTACAACACGAGAGACTGATGCTTTCACTAGTTCTTTCATAAGAAACTGACGAACTTTAAAGTCGCTATCTAAATTATCAGCAAATTCCTTGGTGTTAGCGAACCAAGTAGAATTCCAAGATTTCACGATACCCAATCGCATACCATGAGGATGTACTTTTTGACCCATTTCCTACTCTCCAGAGTCTTATCGATCGGATACGGCCAAAGTAATATGGCTAGTTCGCTTTAAAATGCGGTCCGCACGACCTTTTGCACGAGGCATAATACGTTTCATACTGGGACCTTCATTAATAAATATTTTTGTAATAATTAAATTATCAATATCAGCACCCTCGTTATGTTCTGCATTAGCAATGGCAGATTCTAAAACTTTCTTAACTAAAATCGCGGCCTTTTTATTTGTATAGGTTAAAAAGTCCAAAGCTTTTGAAACTTTTTTACCTCGTATAATATCGGCAATTAAACGAATCTTTTGCGCAGAAGATCTAGCGTGTCGTTGTTGTGCAATACATTCCATCTTTATCCTCCTATTTTAGCGTTTTTTGATTTTTTTATCAGAAATGTGACCGCGATAGGTACGAGTAGGAGAAAACTCACCTAATTTGTGACCAACCATCTCATCAGACACAAATACAGGAATATGTTGACGACCATTATGAATTGCAATGGTTAAACCAATCATTTTTGGAAAAATTGTCGAACGACGTGACCAAGTGCGCACAGGCTTTCTTTCTCCGGTTACTAAAGCTTTTTCTACCTTCTTTAGTAAATGTAGGTCAATGAATGGACCTTTCTTAAGAGAACGTGGCATGGTTTATCCTTTAAATTTATTTACTACGGCGACGCACGATAAATTTATCAGTACGTTTATTTCTTCTAGTCTTTTTACCCTTAGTTTGCCAACCCCAAGGAGAGACGGGATGCTTACCAAAGTTGCGACCTTCACCACCACCGTGCGGATGATCAACGGGATTCATGGCTGTACCACGAACAGTTGGACGAATACCTCTCCAGCGAGCAGCGCCTGATTTACCTAAAACACGAAGCATATGTTCAGAATTACCGACTTCACCTAAAGTAGCGCGACAATCTATCTCCACTTTGCGCATTTCACCAGAACGCAAACGTAACGTCACATAAGAACCTTCACGGGCAACGATTTGCACATAAGACCCAGCTGATCGTGCAATCTGCCCACCTTTCCCGGGTTTCATTTCTACATTATGCACAGTAGATCCAACTGGGATACAACGCATAGGTAATGTGTTACCAACTTTAATCATAGCTCCAATACCAGATTGTATTTGATCGCCAGATGTTACCCCTTTAGGTGCTAAAATATAACGACGAATACCATCTTGATAAAGCACTAACGCAATGTTAGAGGACCGGTTTGGATCATACTCAAGACGCTCAACAAGTGCTGGAATTCCATCTTTGTTCCGTTTAAAATCAATTACGCGATACGCCTGCTTGTGTCCGCCACCAATATGTCTAGTGGTAATACGGCCGGTATTGTTACGACCACCAGTTTTGGTATGTTTTTTTACAAGAGAGGCGAATGGTTTTCCTTTATGTAGCTCCGAGTTGATTACCTTAACCATATGACGACGACCAGGAGATGTCGGTTTACATTGCACAATTGTCATTATTATTCTGCCACTCCTTCTTTATTCAGTTCCACCTACCAAGGCTACATTTTGACCTGATTTAATAGTGATATAAGCCTTTTTCCAGTTTTTACGATGACCAATACGCTGTTTATGACGTTTACATTTACCTTTTACTAATAATGTATTTACACATTTTACTTCTACTGAAAAAATCTTCTGTATAGCCGATTTAATTTCTAATTTACTAGCATCTGTGGAAACCTTAAGAACAATAGTATTATTTTTTTCCATTGCAGTAGAAGCTTTCTCAGAAATATGAGGAGTACGCAATATTTTTAACAAGCGTTCTTCCAAATTCATATAAACATCTCCTCTATCTTCTTCATTGCATCAGCGGTAATTATAACTTTTTTGTAAGAAATTAAGCTAATTGGATCAATACCTGCCGCATGACATACCTTAACTGTATGTAAATTACGTGAAGCAAGAAGTAAATTCACCTCTATAGAATAGAGAACAATTAATACATTGCTTAAACTCATCTTTTGAAGCTTATCAAGAAGCAGTCTAGTTTTAGGTTCTTCGATTAAAAATTTCTTAACAAGAAGTAAACGATCTTGACGTATAAGCTCGGACAAGATACTTTTCATTGCACCACGATACATCTTTTTGTTAATTTTTTGGCTATAATCTTTAGATTTAGCAGCAAAAGTTATACCACCAGAACGCCAAATCGGACTTTTAATGGAACCAGCACGAGCACGACCCGTTCCTTTCTGGCGCCATGGTTTTTTTCCTGATCCAGTTACCTCGGCTCGAGTTTTCTGTGAGCGAGTACCCTGACGAGAACCCGCTGCATATGCAACAACTACCTGGTGCACTAATGCTTCGTTAAAATTACAATTAAAGGCAGTATCAGAAACAGTTAGCACCTCTTGTGCATCGTTTAATACTAATTCCATTTCTATACCTCTTTACCCCTTTACAGCTGGTTTAATGATTAGATTACTGCCAGTGGCACCAGGAACAGCTCCTTTCACTAGAAGCAGATTTCGATCAATGTCAATACGAATCACTTTCAAGCTTTGAATAGTTACACGTTGATTTCCCATATGGCCTGCCATTTTTTTGCCTTTAAATACTTTTCCTGGAGTCTGATTTTGCCCTATAGATCCAGGAACACGATGGGATAATGAATTACCATGCGTCGCATCTTGCGTGCGAAAATTCCAACGTTTAACAGTACCAGTAAAACCTCTACCTTTAGAAAAACCAGACACATCAACTTTTTTTACACCAGAATTAGACAAAATCTGAATATTAATGCTCTGCCCTATATTAAATGATTCCACTTTAGAAGTTTTTAATTCCCACAAACCACGTCCAGCTAAGATACCAGATTTCGCAAAATGACCTGCTTGAGGTTTAGTAATCCGATTTATTTTTTTTATACCAGTAGTTACTTGAATAGCAGTGTAACCATCTGTTTCAATTTTCTTCACTTGAGTGACACGATTTTCTTCTAACTGAATTACAGTAATAGGTATAGAAAGGCCCTCTTCTGTAAAGATTCGGGTCATCCCAATTTTTTTTCCAACGAAACCAATCATTTTGACCCTCTTCCTGCTGGATATGCAAACTAACCTAGACTAATCTGCACATCTACACCGGCAGCTAGATCTAGTCTCATCAATGCATCTACTGTTTTTTCAGTAGGCTCGACAATATCAACTAAGCGTTTATGCGTGCGAATCTCATACTGATCTCTCGCATCTTTATTAACATGAGGGGAAATCAGGACAGTAAAACGCTCCTTACGCGTTGGTAATGGAATAGGACCATGTACTTGTGCGCCGGTTCTTTTAGCCGTCTCTACGATCTCTAATGTAGATCTATCTATTAAACGATGATCAAAAGCTTTCAGACGGATACGAATTCTTTGGTTCTGCATTATACCAGAACTCCAATTATCTATAAAAAAACACTATGACTAATCTTTTGTTTGATTAGTATGTACATGTAATCTTTAGTTATAAAAATACAGGTTATAAGTGATATGTATTAGTAGTGATATATTTCTTTTAACACCATTTTTAATATTAATCAGTACAATATTCTTAATATTAACATATTATATGATGTATACATACAAAGCAACTGCAATATTTCTTATCTATATATTCACTCTAATTTATAAAGCAACACATCAGAGATCAGTGGATTATATTTATTCTCTACAGATCTCTGATTAAATTTTAAAAAACTAATTAGAAACAAAATTCAACAGATTACTTTAGAGACAATTCCAGCTCCAACAGTACGACCCCCTTCACGGATAGCAAAACGCAATCCTTCATCCATAGCGATTGGATGAATTAAGGTTGCTTTTATCTTGATATTATCGCCTGGCATAACCATTTCAACCCCATCTGGAAGATCTATGGTGCCTGTTACATCAGTGGTTCGAAAATAAAACTGCGGTCGATAACCTTGAAAAAATGGAGTATGACGTCCGCCTTCTTCCTTAGATAAAACATAAACTTCTGATTCAAATTGAGTATGAGGTTTAATAGTTCCAGGCTTAGACAAAACTTGCCCTCTCTGAATATCTTCTCTCTTAATACCACGCAATAAAATGCCGCAATTTTCTCCTGCCCGGCCCTCATCTAGAAGCTTACGAAACATTTCCACACCCGTGCAAATTGATTTTACAGTATCTTTAATGCCAACGATCTCTACTTCATCTCCAACTTTAATGACTCCACGTTCTACACGACCAGTAACTACTGTACCACGACCAGAAATGGAAAAGACATCTTCAATGGGAAGTAAAAAATCTTGATCAATCGCACGCTGAGGTTGAGGAATATAATTATCTAAATGATTAGCTAATTCGATAATTTTAGCTTCCCATACGGCATCACCTTCTAGAGCCTTTAACGCAGAACCATAAATAATTGGGGTAATATCACCAGGAAAATCATACTGAGATAAAAGATCACGAACTTCCATTTCGACCAGCTCTAATAATTCGTCATCATCAACCATATCACATTTATTCAGAAAAACAATAATATATGGCACCCCCACCTGACGACCAAGCAGAATATGTTCACGAGTTTGAGGCATTGGGCCATCCGTTGCGGCAACGACTAAAATCGCCCCATCCATTTGAGCAGCACCAGTAATCATATTCTTGATATAGTCAGCGTGCCCAGGACAATCCACATGCGCATAATGTCTTTTGGTGGTATCATATTCCACATGCGAAGTATTGATAGTAATACCACGCGCTTTTTCTTCTGGTGCGTTATCTATCTGATCAAATGCACGCGCAGTACCACCATACGTTTTAGCTAACACAGTTGTAATGGCTGCAGTTAAGGTGGTTTTACCGTGATCAACATGACCAATAGTTCCAACATTTACATGCGGTTTAGAGCGTTCAAATTTTTCTTTAGCCACAACAATATTCCTTACTTTCTGTACCATCACGATACTTGGTGGGGATAATTAAATAATATTCAATAATATAAACCCAGAAATTTATTTACCACGAGCTTCGATAACAGCTTGAGCAACATAATTTGGGGCTTCAGAGTACTTTAAAAACTCCATAGAGTACGAAGCACGCCCTTGAGTTTGTGAGCGTAGATCGGTTGCATAACCAAACATTACAGATAAAGGTACCTGAGCGCGAATAGTCTTACCAGTATTAGTATCTTCCATGCCCTCAATAAGACCTCGTCGACGATTTAAATCACCAATAACATCACCCATATATTCTATCGGAGTTTCTACTTCAACTCTCATTACTGGCTCTAATAAAACAGGTTTTGCTTGATTAAATGCAGATTTAAAAGCTAAAGAAGCAGCTAATTTAAAAGCTAGCTCAGAAGAATCAACATCATGATATGAACCGTAATGAAGGCGTACTTTAATATTCACCACTGGATATCCAGCTAATGGACCAGATTTTAGTTGTTCTTGAATACCCTTATCTACAGCTGGGATAAATTCTTTAGGGATAGAGCCACCAACAATATCATTGACAAACTCATAACCTAGACCACCCTTTTCTAGAGGGCCCATATCAATTACGATATGGGCAAATTGACCACGACCACCTGATTGCTTAATATACTTACTCTCGATATCAGTCACTGTTTGACAAATGGTTTCACGATAAGCTACTTGAGGTTTACCAATATTAGCTGAAACATTAAATTCACGCTTCATCCGATCAACTAATATCTCTAAATGTAACTCTCCCATACCAGCAATAATAGTCTGAGATGATTCTTCGTCGGTCCATACACGAAATGAAGGGTCTTCTTTTGCTAAACGACCTAAAGCTATACCCATTTTTTCCTGATCAGCTTTAGTTTTTGGCTCAACCGCTACAGAGATAACTGGATCAGGAAACTCCATACGCTCTAAAATAATCACATTATTCACATCACATAAAGTATCACCGGTCGTAACATCTTTCAAACCGATAGCGGCAGCAATATCACCCGCATATACTTCTTTTACCTCTTCGCGCTTATTGGCATGCATTTGAACAATACGACCTAAACGTTCGCGCTGTAATTTTACTGGATTCATTACTGTATCACCGGACCTAACAACACCGGAATACACACGAAAAAAAGTTAAATTACCTACAAATGGATCCGTAGCAATTTTAAAAGCCAATGCTGAAAATGGCTCATTATCATCTGAGTAACGTGCCACTGCGGTGTTCCGTCCATCATCTAAAACGCCTTTAATTGCAGGCACATTAGTGGGTGCTGGGAGATACTCAATAACAGCATCTAACATTGCCTGAACACCTTTGTTTTTAAAAGCTGATCCACATGTTACAGGAATTACTTCATTATTAAGGACACGTTGACGCAGAGCATCCTTGATTTCTTTTTCAGTTAATTTTTGACCACTGAGATATTTATCCATTAATTCTTCGGAAGCTTCAGCTGCAGACTCAAGTAGTTTTTGATGCCACTCTTCCGCCAGTTCTTTCATGTCCAGAGGAATTGTCTCATATGTAAAAGTCACGCCCTGATCAGTATCATTCCAATGAATAGCTTTCATTTTTACTAAGTCAATAACACCAATAAATGTTTCTTCTGCACCAATAGCTAACTGGATTGGTACTGGATTTGCTGAAAGCCGTACTTTAATTTGATTGACAACTTTTAAAAAATTCGCACCCATACGATCCATTTTATTAATAAATGCAATACGTGGCACTATATATTTATTAGCTTGACGCCAAACCGTTTCAGATTGTGGTTGCACACCTCCTACCGCACAATAAATCATAACTGCACCATCTAGAACACGCATTGAACGTTCTACTTCAATAGTGAAGTCAACATGCCCTGGAGTATCAATAATGTTAATGCGATGAGACGAAAATTGCTTAGCCATGCCAGACCAAAAAGCAGTTGTAGCTGCAGAGGTAATAGTAATACCACGTTCTTGCTCTTGCGCCATCCAATCCATAGTAGCTGCACCGTCATGAACTTCACCAATTTTATGGTTCACACCAGTGTAGAACAAAATACGTTCAGTGGTTGTCGTTTTACCTGCATCGATGTGCGCACTAATACCGATATTACGGTAACACATTATAGGTGTATTACGAGCCATATGATTCCTCTGAGTCTCTGTTGTTTTAGTCAACACGGTAAACAAATCAGCTATTTATTCAATTATTTATTAAATTATTTAATCTCTTTGATCACGTTTATGTAATTTTACCAACGATAATGAGCAAATGCCTTATTAGCTTCAGCCATACGATGAACATCTTCACGTTTTTTTACTGAATTTCCTTTATTATCTGCAGCATCAGCCAATTCATTTGCTAAACGTAGCGCCATAGATTTATCACTGCGTTTACGAGCCGCCTCAACAATCCAACGCATTGCAAGCGCATTCCGACGTACAGGGCGAACTTCTACAGGTACCTGATATGTAGACCCACCAACACGTCTAGATTTTACCTCTACGATCGGACGAACATGATCTAAGGCATCTTCAAATATTTCTAGCCCCTGCCTACCAGAACGCTGGATCACAGTCTCTATCGCACGATAGACAATGGTTTCAGCAATAGATTTTTTACCATCAACCATAAGAATATTGACAAACTTAGCTAGTAGCTCAGAGCCAAATTTTGGATCAGGTAAAATTTTACGCTGACCTATAATGCGACGACGTGGCATAAGATGCTCCATTATTCATTCATAACACTGAAAAACTCTTAGGTTCTTTAAAAACTATATGAATTAAGTAACCATTTACATTATTAATAAAATTTAGACTTTCTAAACTCTCACAAAAAATTATTTAAAAATTAAGATTTTGGTTTTTTTACGCCATATTTAGAGCGTGCCTGCTTACAATCTTTAACGCCAGAGCAATCTAATGAACCACGTACAGTATGATACCGCACACCTGGTAAATCTTTTACACGACCACCACGAATTAAGATCACAGAATGTTCTTGAAGATTATGACCTTCCCCCCCAATATAAGAAGTCACTTCAAACCCGTTAGTTAAACGAACACGGCATACTTTACGCAAAGCTGAATTTGGTTTTTTAGGGGTAGTGGTATAAACACGAGTACATACGCCACGTTTCTGAGGACATCCCTCCAACGCAGGCACATTACTTTTTACAACTTTTCGTACACGTGGTTTTCGCACTAACTGGTTAACTGTTGCCATAACTCACTCCTAGACTTCT
Organism: Candidatus Erwinia haradaeae; assembly: GCF_900698885.1. GTDB lineage: Bacteria > Pseudomonadota > Gammaproteobacteria > Enterobacterales > Enterobacteriaceae > Erwinia_E > Erwinia_E haradaeae_H. The sequence goes on along the minus strand of NZ_LR217705.1, from coordinate 413,788 downwards.
GGATTTTTCTAATACCAGCAATTTTTCCTTATGACTGGAAAAATTATACTAAGTTAAAATTTAACACTTAATACTATCAAAAGTCAAGAAATAACAAAAGAACCACCATATGTTATTTACCATGCTATTTGCTGAAGATTTTTTATTCTTAGTTGTATAAATCCATCATAATTAACAACTCGTGCCCGCGAGGAGATATATATTAGCAGACCACGAGCAATAAGATCCTCCCTTAAAATGTATAAGGTTATCTTCATGCTTAAAAGCTCTTGAAGAGTATCAGACCCCTGCATACCAGAAAGAACACCATCCTCTAATAATAAAACGTCATCCCCTGCTGAAATAAGGCGTAAAATAGCTGGAAAATCACAATAAGAAGGTGAGCGAGAGATGGTATGTAACATGATAATCCTAGAAAGTAATCACTTGATTATAGTGATTTAATATAATACGTAAATCTCTTGGAAGTAATATGTCCACTTTTATAAGAAACTGGTTCTTAGCTAGTATGCCACGCTCTTCTAGCGCTGCTGCACAGACATAAAACTGTGTTATGTCATATAAAGGAAGGACGCCGAATGTAACACTGTAATTACGTGCTAGAATAACATCGCTATTTTGTCCTGGCAATAATTGTAAGACGCCATCACTAACAAAAAATAAGCCAATTTTTTTAGTTAGCGTTAATGCCGCTAAAACTGCATCTAAACCTTCACGTCCGGAACTAGAGCCATGCGGACACTGTGTAAAAATAAAAGCAATATCATTCATTAAAATTTTACTATTCGATCAGAAGTGAGCACTGCTTCTACTAATGAGACTAAACCGGTCAATTGAAAACCTGTAGCTAAATTATCTTTTCCTAGGCCAAGCGCTAATGATTCTTGTTGATTACAAACACCACGCCGTAATGCCGCAGAAACACAAATATTCAGAAGAACACCATGTTTCTGATGTAATTTTTGCCACAAATTAGTCAAGTTAACTTCGTCGCTAGCAGGGCAATGCAATGCGTTGGCATTCATAACACCCTCGCTATAAAAAAAAATACTATCAAGAGTATGATTGTTAGCTATAATTGCATTAGCAAATAACCAAGCACTGCTAGCATTTTGAGTTCCATAAGCCGGCCCTGTAACCATAAGGCAAAAACGCATAATTACTCCTTTGTTGGAGTATGTAAATCTTATATACATATCTAAAATACTGGGGGTCTATGCAGACCAATACCTTTAGAAATCTTAAATAAGTGCACATACCAACTTTTCTTCTTTAGATAATATCAGCAGTACTACTCTCTAGGTATTTAGGTATCTATGTATCTATAAAAATAGATTTTTAACATTAACTAAATCATATCTCATATGCAATACATAAAAATATTTTAAACTATTTTAAAAACGCTATATCACTATCTAATATCATAAAATAAATAGAGTAGATTCTAAATTACTACCTTAGTTTATGCATACAACATTTAGCATTGAAAATTTTTTATTTACTGCAAACTTTATAACACTATCTCACAATATTACGTTTCCGTTAATAACGCATATCAATCTTGTCTATAAACTTTATATTAAAAATATATGCTTGAGAGTTGCTCTGATTGGATGATTGGATAATCTCTAATAAAAGTAAAATTTTTTTTTCTTTTCTAAGAATTAAAATGTTATTTAAGAACAATTCTTAATGACATAGTGCGATTACCAATCAGATAAATATCATATATCTTTATTCTGAATTTCACTAAAAAATTTATATCCCGCCATTAATTTTTTCTGTGAAAAAATTAATGTTATTCAATTCAAATAGTATTTTTATACTAAAAATAAATAAGATTTTATTTAAAATAAAAAATTACTTTCTACTTTTTCAAAAAACTCTATATATGTATTTTAATTTGTATCATACAATACTTTATACTCTTTATACTATTCTTACAAAGAATAATATCAGTTAATATTTGATATAGCTTTATCTTTATATATAAAAGATGTTCCGAAAAAATCTTTTGAAGCGCTTTTATTTTTTTTATCAAAATTGTTGATAAAGATCTTGTTTTTAAAATAAAAATGATTACTTTACTAACATTGATTATATAAAAAATTTAATATAATATAACTTTAATAAATGTAAACTATTTCTGATCAAAAAAATTTCTAGCAACTATTACATCATTTTGAATTTGTTTTTTTAACGCAGACAACGAATCAAAACGCTTTTCATCTCTTATTTTATAAAGAAAAATTACCTCAATGTATTGACCATACAGATCAATGGATGCATCTAATATATGCACTTCTAATTGTGTATACGGTTGCTTTAATGTTGGACGCATTCCAATATTTGCCACACCACGAAACACTTGATGATTCAATGTTTTAACACATACAACATATACTCCCATTATCGGCGATATGGTACGAAATAATGGTATATTAGCAGTAGGAAACCCAAGAACACGACCAATTGAATCTCCAGACACTACCCTGCCACACATACTAAACGGGCGCCCTAGTAATATTGTAGCTAAAGATAAGTTATTTGTAGCTAACGCTTGACGTATTGCGGTACTACTTATACGTTGCTTATTGTTCAATAACGTCTGTGCGACAAAAATCTCAAAACCATAGCGTATAGAAGCATTCTTTAATAAAAAAAAATCACCGCTTCGTCCTGACCCAAAGCGAAAATCATCCCCTACCGCTAGTAATGTTATACCCAGTCTATTTATTAATAAATCGATAATAAAATTATGCGCACTTTTTAAGGCAAAATTATGACTAAAACGAGTACATAATACTAAATTTACTCCAGAATTTTTCAGATAACATAACTTTTCATGTAATCTAGTTAAACGGGGAGGTGCTGCCTCCAAGGAAAATCTTTCTAATGGATGAGGCTCAAACAACATAACCATTACCGGAACATTACATTGACGTCCTTTTCTGCACAACTGTGCCAGTAGTGCCTGATGCCCTCGATGTACACCATCAAAGTTACCAATAGTTAACGCACAACCACGCTCTTCTGCCCTTAAATTATGTATACCACGTATCAACCGCATAATTATCTCAAATAATGCAGAAAAATAGAAAAAAATGATCATTCTATAGAAACTTGACAGGCTATTGTCTTATTACTAACTTGAACAAGATGAAAGCTTTTATTATGTGAACTTTTATCAGGCAAAAAAAAGAAATTTAAATTAACTGAGAAATATCAAATGAGTTACTAGCTTTCAAGAAAAAATACAGCTAGTAACTTCTAGGATTACATAATAAAATATAAAAAATTATTATTCTTAAGTATTAATACTCAGCAATAAAATATTTTAAATGCTAATACTTCACCGATAAAATTGACTTTTTATCAGAAAAATATCATAAGCACTAATATATAATTGTTCTAGTACTTTAATGACAACATTATGCGTGTATTATAATTGATCTATATGCGTAGTTAAATATTGAGAAATCCCATCAGGTGATGGTAAGATCCCATCTTTACCTTTTTCCCATTGCGCTGGGCACACTTCTCCATTCTTTTCATGAAAATTAAGTGAATCAACCATACGTAACATTTCATTAATATTACGACCTAATGGTAAATCATTTACCACTTGATGTCGAACTATACCAACCTGATCAATTAAGAAAGAGGCGCGCAATGCTACACCGATTTTAGGATGCTCAATACCCCAAGATTTTTGGATTTCACGCTTGATATCGGCAACCATAATATACTGAATATCACCAACTCCACCACGATTAATTGGTGTTTTGCGCCATGCATCATGAACAAATTGTGAGTCGGCAGATACACCAATAACCTCTACATCACGTTTCTGAAATTCTTGATACCTTTTATCAAATGCAATAAGCTCAGATGGACATACAAATGTAAAATCCATTGGCCAAAAGAAAAGTACACACATTTTTCCATGAATGTGTTCTATAAAGTTAAATCTCTCTATGATATTACCGTTTCCCAAAACAGCAGCAGCAGTAAAATCAGGGGCTGGATGTGTCACTAAAACCATGATTAACTCCTAAATAAAATTCTGAGAACTCAGAGGTAAAATATCTCATTAACATCTCATGAACAGTTACAATCATCTTGCAAACCGTGTCAATTCTGCGAGTTATAAATTATATGCCTGATTAATTATAATTAATCAGTTAAAATTAAAAGCATCAACTATATCAAACTCATTTTACTTTACTCAAAACAACACTTACAGCTCTATTTAATGTTCAGTATGAAATATAAATGTCTGGCACTTGTACCTAGTATTTAATGTGTAGTGGTTAATGATATAAATCATTATAAAACAGAGCTTATTATAGAGCAATGTTTGCAATGATTTGAAATAGTAACTCAAATTTTTATGATACTTTTAATATAATTACTCTACTCTAACATAGAGCATTAGAAAGAATTAGATAGCAAATACCAACCATTTTGTGATATATCTTACTGAAAAAAATAATTTTCTTCTAAAATCTACACACTCAAACCAAATAAATAATGTTCAAAACAGTATAAAAATTAACATTTAAGTGATATAGAAACTTCGTAGTATAAAAACAAATACTCGTATTATAATGCGATAGATCTTACATATGGTCTTAGTTTGATATTATATTTATAAATCATAAAAATAAGCATAAAGATCTTTTTAAATTAGTTATAGATCAATCTTCTCACAAGACACTACTTAACAGCATATTATAATTTATCATGATTACATCATGATAAATTATGCACAGATTCTATATTTTAAGGTCCAGCCTTAACTAATAATCAATCATACTGATAAATAAAATATGTTTTATTTTATATACTATATTTTTCATGAATTTATCCGAGACTGTCAATAAAAATCTTGCTTAGCCTATCATTCTTGAAACTTATTCTGCTAAATAATATCTATCCTTAGAATTAGAATTCTTAGCTCATTCCATTAGATCAAGCAAGCTTTCAGTTTCTATTCTAATAAGTTTTTTATTACTTTTGCGTTCTTAAAAATATCATCTAAATAAAAAATCAATAATAATAGATCTATATTTCCCTAAATGCATTGAAAATACAAAAACTAAAAGAAATCCAGATAATTTATAAAAATGATGAACTAATCTTACCATATTAAATATAAGATTAAAAAAAATTTAAACAAAATCAAAAATAAAAATCATAACTATAAATCATGCTTCTATAAATGGTTCTTTAATAAGAGCATTTGTATGTTTATATTTTTTATATTATACGCTATAATTAAATATTATATAGCTATAATTAAATATTATATAAATAATATATTTTTATCATAGCATATCTAGATATTTTTCATGGAAAACAAAGCGTACTACCTTGATCGCTTATCTCTTGTGATATCAATCATCTATAATAATTTTTTTATAATTCAATAAAATTTTTATGCAAATTAATTATTCATAACAAAAAATAACTACTAAATAGAAAAATTTATACATCCTGGTATTTATTTCAGTCAATATAAATCAACACTTATCTAAAAATCGAAATACAATGAAAGTATCATAAAAATATCATTTTTAGATGGTAGTATACATAAATATACAACATATCATGCTGATAGACCTATTTTAAGTAATTACTATCTAGTAAGCATAACATACATATAATTCTAATCGTCTACCGTAATTACTATATTTTTCCTACCTATGTGAGGATAAAAATGTATAAAACCCGCATTGAACAGGACTCTATGGGTACTATCGAGGTTCCTATAAATCAGCTATGGGGTGCACAAACACAGCGCTCTCTAAAATATTTTTGCATCTCCACAGAAAAAATGCCAGAAGAGCTTTTATATGCCATAGCACTTACCAAACGTGCAGCTGCAAAAGTTAATCAAGAACTCGGTTTAATAAGGTCTGATCACGCAGAAGCTATTATATTAGCAGCTGATGAAGTACTGGCCAAAAAACATTATCAGGCTTTTCCGCTCTCTATTTGGCAAACCGGATCTGGTACTCAAACAAATATGAACATGAATGAAGTGCTCGCTAATCGCGCCAGTGAGCTCCTTGGGGGTGGGCGTGGCATTTCTCGCTTGATTCATCCGAATGATGAAGTAAATAACAGTCAGAGTTCTAATGATGTCTTTCCGACTGCCATGCATATTTCAGCGGTGCTAGCTATAAAAAAAAATCTAATCCCAGCAATAAAGGCCCTCCATACGACACTATACCATAAATCTAAAGCCTTTAAAGATATTGTAAAAATCGGTCGCACTCATTTACAAGATGCTACCCCATTAACTCTTGGGCAGGAAATTTCAGGCTGGAAATCAATGCTTAAGCACAATCTAGTCCACATTCATAAAAGTATACCTCATTTATCAGAACTGGCAATAGGAGGCACAGCTGTAGGTAACGGTCTCAATACTCACCCTGAATATACCTTTCGTATGGTCAATGAAATTATCGCGCTAACCAAAACAAAATTTATTACAGCACCAAATAAGTTTGAGGCATTAGCAACTTGTGACGCTATAGTCCATGCTCATGGTGCCTTAAAAAGTCTAGCGGCTTCTTTAATGAAGATTGCTAACGACATTCGATGGTTGGCTTCTGGTCCAAGATGTGGCATTGGTGAGATTAGTATTCCTGAAAATGAACCCGGCAGCTCTATTATGCCAGGTAAGATAAATCCCACTCAGTGTGAAGCGGTAACCATGATATGTTGTCAAGTGATGGGAAATGACGTAGCGATTAACATAGGCGGGGCATCAGGTAACTTTGAATTAAATGTCTATAGACCAATGGTGATATATAATTTTTTACAATCCTTACGAATATTATCTGATGGTATAAATAGCTTAAATCAGCATTGTGCACTAGGTATCCAACCTAATCATCATCGCATTAGTAAATTACTTGATGAATCATTAATGCTTGTAACAGCTCTTAGCGCGCATATCGGTTATGATAAATCAGCAAAAATTGCTCAAAAAGCTAATCAAGAGGGATTAACATTAAAAGAATCTGCAGTAAAACTTGGCTTTTTAACAGAAGCTCAATTTGATACCTGGGTTAAACCTGAAAAAATGGTAGGTGTTTAGAGTGCTTACTATCAAATATAACTATATTACTTTTATACAAAAAATAAATTGAAATGTTTCGAATAATAAAACAGCTCACTGTGTTAAATGATGAGTATCGAATAATTATCTAGTGATACTATGATTTTCTTTAATTTTAGAAAAGATGAAGTATTATTCCACTGTTACTGATTTGGCTAAGTTACGCGGCTTATCTAAATCAGTGCCTCGTATAAGAGCAATATAATAACTTAATAACTGTAATGGCACAATATAGACAATAGGTTCAAGTACTGCTGGAATATGAGGTAAAGGAACAATATGTATGTTATTACTACTTGAAAAATTAGAGATAGAATCAGTAAAAATATATAGCAGCCCACCTCTAGCACGCACCTCTTCAATATTAGATTTAAGTTTATCTAATAGTGTATTCTGTGGTGCAACTACAATAACTGGCATCTCAGAATCAATTAATGCTAATGGTCCGTGTTTTAACTCACCAGCAGCATAAGCCTCAGCATGAATATAAGAGATTTCTTTTAATTTTAGAGCACCCTCCATAGCTATTGGATACTGTTCCCCCCGCCCAAGAAATAAAGCATGGTTTTTATTAGAAAAATTCTGTGCTAATTTAGAAATGAGTTGATCTTGCAATAATACCTTTTCAATACAACCTGGAAGTATTTGTAGAGCATTAACGATCTCTCTTTCTACTTTTGAAGTCGCACCTTTTAAACTGCTAATTTTTGCTACTAAAATCAACAAAACCACTAATTGAGTAGTAAAAGATTTAGTTGATGCTACCCCCACTTCTATTCCCGCTTTCGTCATGAGAGAAAAATCAGATTCACGCACTAAAGAAGAAGAAGATACATTGCAGATAGATAAAGATCCTAAATATCCTAAATTCTTAGATAAACGTAATGCTGCTAATGTATCAGCCGTCTCACCAGACTGAGACAAAGTAATAAATAAACTATTTTCTCGTACTACTAATTTTCGATAACGAAATTCAGAAGCAATCTCAACATCACAAGGCATATTCGCTAGCGACTCAAACCAATAACGAGCAACCATACCAGAATGATAAGAAGTACCGCATGCCACAATCTGTATATGCTCAACTTTTTCTAGAAGAGCATAGGTCTGATCATTAAACTCCGAAAACTCAACAAAACTATTATTATGACGACCACTTAGCGTATTTTTCAGAACCAAAGGTTGCTCATAAATCTCTTTCTGCATATAATGACTATATAAACCTTTATTTCCTGAATCATAATGCGTGTCTAATTCTATTTCGCGCCGCTGTGCAATATTATTGCAACGATCCATAATTTTAATACCATAAGAGCTAATTTGCGCAATATCTCCTTCTTCTAAATATATAAACCGACGCGTCACTGACAATAACGCCATAGGGTCCGAAACAATAAAATTTTCACCAACACCACAACCAATCACTAAAGGACTACCAGAACGAGCAGCAATCAATCTATCAGGAGAGCAAGTGTCTAATATTACCATCCCATAAGTACCACAAAGATCTGGAATAATACGCTGCACTACTGCAAGTAATGAACCCCCTCTTTGTTGCTCCCAATGCACTAAATGAGCTACTACTTCCGTGTCAGTCTCTGAAAAAAAAGTATAACCCCGATCCCGTAATTGGTCACGTAATAGCTCATAATTCTCAATAATTCCATTATGCACTACTGCAATATTAGTAGATATATGTGGGTGAGCATTACTTTCCTCTGGTTTTCCATGCGTAGCCCAGCGTGTATGTGCAATACCAGTCTCTCCTAAAAGTACAGCATGTTCTGCTGCGCAGACTAAATTGTTTACTTTTCCAACGCAGCGTAAACGGTTTGCCTTTCCGGTAGAATTAACTACCATGAGACCAGCAGAATCATAACCACGATATTCAAGATAACGAAGCCCTTCAAGAAGAATTTTTGCAATATCCCGCTGGGAAACAGCACCAATAATTCCACACATAGTTATGAGTTCCTGATAGTATTATTAAGTAACCAGATATTTTTAACCTGATATTCTCAGGAGATTTAATTGCACCCTCAATATTATAATAAATGATCATGATAGTAATATATTTAGTAGATATTCTCTAGATATGAAACGTGCAATCTTAAAATTATTCTTCTTTCTTCTTCAACCGATTCCAATTAGAATTAAAGATCTGCTTTTTTTGATCATACACCAACCCAATATCGGAAATATCTCTCATAATGGTAGTACCAGCGGCAATAGTAACGCCAGATGATACCTGAACCGGAGCAACAAAACTAGACCCGGAACCAATAAAAACATCATCACCGATTATAGTCTTTGATTTTTTAACACCATCATAATTACAAGTAATAGTTCCTGCTCCAATATTAACATTTTTTCCGATCTCTGCATCACCAATATAACTTAGATGCCCTGCTTTGGAACCTATCCCAAGATGTGAATTTTTCAATTCTACAAAATTACCGACATAGGAGCCCTCTTCTAATTTACTTCCTGGACGTAAATGAGCAAATGGGCCAATGATAGACCTTGGTCCTAAGTAAGAATCTTCAATAACGCTATAAGGATAAATCATACTATTATCAGATATAATGCTATTTTTAATTAAACATCCACTACCAATAGTAACTCCATTTCCAACAACTACATGTCCTTCAATAATTACATTAGAATCAATAACGATATCACAACCATGTTTAAGCGTGCCACGTAAATCGAAACGATTTAGGTCTTGCAGCGTAACACCTTCTAGAAGCAATTGTTTTGCCTGTTCAATTTGGTAGAGACGTTCTAACTGAGCAAGCTGAAGGTGGGTGTTTATTCCACCTGCCTCGATATTGTTCACAGGATGCACTGAAACAATGGGGCAATCTTGCTTGTGAGCTATCGCGATAATATCAGTTATATAGTACTCACCGATTGCTTTGTGAATAGTAAGCTGGCTTAGCCAACGCTTTAAATCTGCAGCACCTGCCAAGAGGATACCTGTATTAATCTCATTGATTTGTAGTTGTTCTGGTGTAGCATCTTGTTGTTCTATAATGCCAACTACTCTCCCGTTTTTACGGAGAATGCGACCATAACCCGTTGGGTTATCCAAGTTTCGCGTAAGTAAAACAATACCACCTTCTATCTTTGCCATCTGGAGACGACACAATGTTGAACTTGAAATTAAAGGAACGTCACCATATAACATTAAAATATCTTCATTATCATCAAAATATGATGAAGATTTCTGCATGGCGTGGCCTGTACCAAGTTGTTCTTCTTGAAAAATCCAATTTAAAGATTCATCCTTGAGAGTGGTTTTTAGAAGATCACCGCCATATCCGTAAACTAGATGGATGTTTCTTGCATTAATTGCTTTAGCACTATCTATAACGTACTGAACAATAGGTTTACCTGCAAGCAAATGTAGCACTTTTGGTATATGAGAGTGCATACGAGTACCTTTGCCAGCAGCAAGAATTACTGCGCTTATAGAATGGTCGAACATAAATATCTCGGCTAATTATTTATTCAACGTGGCAACGAAGAAACGGTAAGACTTTATATGGGGCTAAACTATGTTTACTCTATGGGTAGGCATGTAAAACTTATATCTTTAATAAAGCAGATGCTATTATACAAAAAACACTTATTATATAGATATAGCAAAAGCATTGTCATGCTCTCATAAATTATGCTAAATAACCACATCATATGGTGTAGATTGCTCTACAATACCCTGAATTCGGTATTATCTGATTTAACTATCTTAATTTCTTATTTTGCTAATTTATTTCTTATTTTGCTAATTTACTATCTTCCTATTTACTCTACACCACACACCATACCTCATACCATACCTCATGTTCATATTTAATCTATCAAATAAGATAAAAATATCTATATGCCACTATATAGTAATAAATCAGAATATATTTAGTTATTACTCAATAGCAAAGATAATAGAAATACATATTAAGATCATGTAACTCATAGTAATTAAAACCTTTTAGTTTTTAGATTTTTAATTTTTAGATTTTTAAATTAAATGATCATAATCATGTTAAATTAGATATTTAAATCGTTCTATATGTAAAAATACAGAATCATCACTATACTTTAAGTTATAAAAAATCTCACTTAAAAGTATCGCTTGATTATAGTTATAATCGGACTTGATTATAGTTATAATCGGAGATGATAAAGATCTGTTCATGTGGTCTATATTTTCTAAATAATTTAGCTAAGGCATCATACTATCTAGACATTAATCTTACTAATTGTAATACTTTATTGGAAACATGGAACATTAGAGAGACATCACCCTAATACTAGTCAACTTTCTTTTAAGTTTTAGACCTAATAATAAAAACAACATATATTATATTATTCTTTACTACATATATAAATAATCCATTCTATCTCTTATAAAAGATATAACACATATAAATCTATATTGATAGATTCTTCCTCTCAGTGCTCTTAAACTTAAGACAATCTACTAAATATTAGCACCTAACAATAATTCACTAAAATAGCAATAATTCTGCCTATGTTTAACAAAATAATATTTTATGTAACTATAAAGCATGTCCACTGTCTAAATTAGAAATTACACAAAACTTAGCTCCATAGTAAATATACGATAGGATCGTATAATACAACAAATAATAACAAACATATAAGATTTTCATCTTTCTCATTGCTAGAAAGATATCAGTAAACAACATTTTAAAATATATTAATACTCAATCTGATAATACTTTTTAAACTGATTTGTTAATGATTATTGCAAATATAATAAATTTAATTATAATTATTTATCATTATCAAATTTCATCTAAAAATAAAAATGATAATTTTAAACATACATTGAGAATTAAACATACATTGAGAATGTAATATCGACCAGATAACAAAAATATAAGATAAATTTTTTTAAAATTATCACTTTGAGGCTCAACCTAAAAATCGGTATTACATCTCAGGTAAAGCTATATTTATTAAAATCAGAGCTTATCAAAAATAATGATCCTCATTAATAACTATTGTATTTTACAAAATAAATGATTTTAAGATTTTTAAAAATCAAGATAAACTAGTAGTGTAGATGAAAAAAAGATTCTGATTCTATAGAAGAATAGATTATTAATATCTTCATGTGATTCTATAGAAGAATAGATTATTAATATCTTCATGACGATCTAATTTTATAAAATATAGATAATATATTTATATTGTGGATCAAAATTAGATAAAACTATTCATTATAAAATAACAACCATACATTTAATTTCATTAAATAACAAGATATGTAGCATATTACCACAACATTAAAAATTATTGATTTTAAGATAAACATCTTAAATATGATAGGATATAAGGCAAAATATAAAATAAAAATCTTTCCAAAGATAATAATTTTAGCTAATTTGTTTTTATTATAGAATAAAAAAATAATATTATAAGCTAAAATAAATTTTTGATCTATTATCTATTATCTATTATCTATTAATTTAAAGATCACTAATTTTCTGATTTAATATAAATTAATTACATTATTAGCGCGCTAAGTTCAAAATAGGATTATTGTCTACTATAATATCAATATTGGTTATATTTATTTACTATAGTTCATGATGAAAAGTTCATGATTAAAAATTTTAATAAATAGTAAGTTATTCTTTTAAATTTTCAGATAACAGAAGAAATATTCTATTATTTTAAGATAACAATAATTAGTTGTATATTAATATTTATTACATTAATAGATCACAATATTATACAAGATTATTATCTTTTTACATAAAATTTTATTAATTGATAATTTATTATTATATATTTTTATTTAATTTTTATTTAAAAGCTTCATATAAGTATGAATAAAATATTTTAATAAAAATACTGTTAATAAAATTATTAAAATTAAATGATATTTTGTATTAAGAATAACTATTCTGCTATTAGGTATAAATCACGAGGCATCGTTCTCATAGATAAGAATTCTCATAGACATAGATAAGAATAACGAAATATTATATCAATGATTGTCTTAATCTTAAGCTATCACTTTATTACTCATGACATATTTAACGCTCTTTCATAATCAGGATGGTTAACGACAATCGTTGTTTAGTATAAAAATTCATATTTTATAGTCTTAAAAAATAAAAAGACTTCAACCCTTAGCTTTAATTTTTTTAAAGACCTGATACCAAGAAATCAACAAATCAAAGATTTTAGGTAAACTTAAGTTCAATTACTATCAATAGATTTTTTTGAATAGAAAATATTTTAATTATTATTTTAATATATCAGAATAATTTATCTCTTTGTATGCCAGTATATCTCTTATTGTTCGAGATTTTTTGAACACTTTAAATTTCAAATTTTTATAAAAATTTGAAAAATCATCATAGATAGTGTTTAACTATTGCGCATTTATACGCTAATGTTGAGTAAATTTCTAGTAAATTAAACAGAAATTATGTAATGCTTATTAAGCAAGATTTTTCAAGAACATATTGTGTTAGATGTTACTTTATATTAATCAAATTAATGAAAATTCTCTACTATTAATATTGTATCTCACCTCAATTTTGGAGTTATTCGATTCATATATATAATATTTTTATCTAAAAATATTTTATTTTTAGATAAAATAATATCCACTATTAAATAGATAACAATTACCCCCTTTGTCAACGTATTATTTTAGCACCAACTACGCATTAAAATTATTGAAGTGTATGCATATATAGAGAAAATTCACTTATTTTTAACTAAAAAATCTTTCAAAAATATCTTTTAATTATTATTGTATTACTTAAATCTGTCTATAGTCCAAGACATCTAGACCTTTATTGAATAATTTTTTATATTTTGTCTAATATTTACAGTTATTAGGGTATTCTGTTAAAAACATGTTAAAAACATTAATATCTCTGACATCTATGTGCAAAAATAAAGATTTTTTATACTATACATTATTTTATACAAGTTATATTTATAACCTATAGTAAAATGATAAATACTTTTCATCCAATCTAAAATCAGAAAGATTCTATTAGATGAAGAGCGTATAGCAAACATAGAGTATTTTCTTTTTTATTTTTTTTAATTTTCTACGCCCTTAAACACAATCGGCATGATTAACAATAACTCATTGCGCCATCTAATCTTACCACCATACTCTATATAAATCACATATATAACATATTCTTGAAAAAATTTTAAAAACTACAAAGAAATATCCAAAACACGCTCAAAAATCAGAGCAATAATGTTTGCGGCAGTAGAAACTATTTAAAAAAACATATAATATAATAAAAAATATATCTAGACCACTGAGTTGCATATCATCTAGTGCTCTTTATCTTACTTATCTTACTTTGTATATCTTACTGAGATGTAAAGTTTTATGCTATTCATACATCTCCCATTGCCACTTAACATATCACGTCTTACTGTTACAAAGGCATAATGTTACTGTTACAAAGGCATAATGCGAAAAACTATTCTGACAAAATACGGATTTTATTCATTATCGATTTCTCAAAACAGAGTAGCAAAATCTTAAAAATTCACATATATTTTATTATACATTCTTTACTATTTCTAGCACTTTTTAGGTGTTACATTCCTAATATGTTTGATAATATAACCATGAGTTAGATGATATATATAATTTATAGATAATATAATTTACTAGTTTTATATGATCTAAAAATAGATAGTTTAATCAATAATCAAAAATGAGTTAGTATATTTATGGTAAAAACCATAGCATCATCAGTCATAAATTTTTCTATAAACAATGCTTATCAAATATATAAAAAAGATTGCACTGAGAATTTAATTAAGACAGAAAATAAAGCTTACTTTTCTGTTTAAATATAGATGTTATAGAATATATAGAAATACTCTATAATCGACATTTCTAGATGTTTTTATATACTAATTATTTCATTTTATCATAAATATCTTGAGATACTCAAAAAACACTATTATCACTATAAACACCAATAAAATAATAATCTCCAACATTCTTAAAATTTTTTAGTGAAATAATTACAGAACTGTATATTACTTAAGTGTAAATAATCAAAACCGAAAATGTAAATCATCAAAATCAAACTCTATGATCGGTAGAAAGATCAAACATACAAAAAAAAATTAATCAAATAAAAATATCTTTTTAAATCAGTCATTATAAAATTAACAAATTAATATAATAATTAAATTACAATCATCAATAGGAAAATTATCGATAATCTTTATTCCACTGAATAATTGATTATATAACTAAAATCAAAATATAATTATAAAAATATAATGATGTAATATAAAAGTATGATTTTTTTTATAATTCATTATAATAAAATATCTAACATGCATAGTTTATAAAAGAACACTGAAAAATATACAAATAATGTATTATCTCGTCGCATCGTTAGTCGCATCGTTAAATATATCTTTATATGTTGTAAAATATATGTTGTAAAAATTAAAATATAAAAATTAATAATCTTCAATCTTCAAAGAACCCGCACGACTTGCTAAAATATAGAAGCCTTAAATATAGAAACCTTATATAGAATTTTTCTATATGATACTTTTTATAAAAATATTACTACATCATTAGTGATGGTGTACATCGAAAAATCATTTCTCAACAATGTACAAGAAGACTTAAACTGATAAAATGCAATAAACTTTATAATCTTTACTTAATGATCTTTGAATCTCTTCCTGAATATTACTCATAGACTTTTATTTAGATAAAAATTTTTGTAATATCGTCAAATATAATTTTATACATCTTACCACATGCTAACTTCTCTAGCTGCATTGATCACTTTTTCTTTAAAATAAAACATTATTGAAAATAAAGATGTATAAATAATGTTTAATTATATATCTTAAATTATTCTAGGTACAATTTAGCATCCAACTATGGATTGTATATGCTTAATCTAATTAAAACAATTTTGTAAAAAAATCAATCACTATATATCTATAATTTGCTTAAATATAAAATATTTAATTCTCTTATATTTTATATTTGCATACACAATAAAAATATAAAATTATATGAAGAAATTCCAGCTGCCTTAATTTAATTATTTTATCAGAGATACTAAAATAGATTTTCTGACCCACTAGCACTGTTCAGAATAATATCAAAAATTTAGTTATGCTTTTTAAGCATCAGAAAGTGCTGTAACACTATTGTACTCTACAGTAAAAATGTGTATTTTTCATACATAGAACACATTACTAGTAGTGATATAATAATTAATAAAATAATAAACAAAAATACCAAAATCCTGTATACAATCAGCTAATCTATTTTTTTATAGTTATTGCTAATATAAAAATTCTTTATATATATTCACAAAAAACTAATCAATAATATACAGACACATAAAATTTATACAAAATAACATGCAATTCCCGCCATGAGCAATGAAAATTATACTTAAAAATATCTGTAATATATAAATCATCTGCGATATAGATATTAAAGATGCTAAATCTTACTTACTCATACACAAATATAAAAGATATCAACTATGTAATTGATATTATCTATTGTATAATAATACAATAAAGAACTGCATAGAAGAATTTAATATTGAGTCACATATCTATTTTTATCTTAAAATTATCTCACTGCATTCTACAATATCTGGATACTCTATTAGAGAAAGATTACCATGGTGCTAATAGAATTAAATAAATAGTCCTATTGGTTTCAATATATATTACGAAAAATCACATTTCAAAGTAGAAATTATAAATAAACATAAAAGATTTTATGACTATCTGCATAAATTTATCAACACGCGGTAATCAAAATCTTTAACGTGATTGATGGCTTGCATCTGAACTATAGTTAGCTTTCAATAGATCAGATAATTTTTAGTATAGAGGTGCCCTATTTTTACCAGAGTGGCTAATTTTTATCGAAAAGTCCGTGGTTGCGAAGAAGTTAGAGCAACTAAAATAACAGAAAACTGTCAAGTGGCTATTGTTACCAAAAATCATCATAATATCTCACATAAGAATATTAGCGATAATGCT
The DNA here is from genome assembly GCF_900698885.1 of Candidatus Erwinia haradaeae. Lineage (GTDB taxonomy): Bacteria > Pseudomonadota > Gammaproteobacteria > Enterobacterales > Enterobacteriaceae > Erwinia_E > Erwinia_E haradaeae_H. The sequence goes on along the minus strand of NZ_LR217705.1, from coordinate 396,588 downwards.
CTTAAAGTATTATACCGTCTGCATAAATTTGGATACGAAGCTTATCTCGTAGGTGGTGGAGTGCGTGATTTGTTGCTTGGTAAACAACCTAAAGATTTTGATATAACTACTAATGCGACACCAGATCAGATGCGGAAATTATTTCGTAATTGTCGTTTAGTTGGCCGTAGATTCCGTCTTGCCCATATCATGTTTGGAGATGAAATTATTGAGGTAGCCACCTTTCGCGGACACCACAAAGTAGAATCAAAACATATTAATCATCATGCACAATGTGCCAAAAATGGTATGCTATTACGTGATAATATTTTTGGCTCTATTGAAGACGACGCTCAGCGTCGCGATCTTACAATTAATAGTTTATATTATAATATAGCTGATTATACAGTCCGTGACTATATGGGTGGACTAAACGATCTTAAGACAGGAATTATTCGCATAATTGGAAATGCAGAAACTCGTTATCGTGAAGATCCGGTTCGCATGCTACGGGTTGTAAGATTTTCGGCTAAATTAGGAATGGATATTGCCTATGAAACTCAAGAACCAATCCCGCGTCTAGCTACGCTACTATATGATATTCCTCCTGCTCGTCTTTTTGAAGAAATATTAAAGCTTTTTCAGACTGGTTATGCCTATAGTACATATCTTGAACTGTGCAAATATCAATTATTCCAACCTCTTTTTCCAATTATTACACAATACTTTACTAAGAGTGGCAATAGTCATATGGAACAAATGATTCTGTTGGTATTAACAAATACTGACACACGCATCCATAATCACATGCGTGTTAATCCAGCGTTTTTATTTGCCGCTATGTACTGGTACCCACAACTAATAATATCCACAACACTTGCCAAAGAAAACAACCTTAACTATTACGATGCTTTTATATTATCTATGAATAATGTTTTAGAAAAAGCCAATCAAGCTTTGGCTATACCAAAGCGTATTACCACATTAGTGCGAGAAATTTGGCAACTACAATTTCGTTTAACTCGCCGACAAGGTAAACGAGCATTCACAATTATGGCAGATCCAATATTTCGCGCCGCATATGATCTTCTCAAAATGAGAGCTCAAGTAGAAAAAAATCATGATTTGCAGAATCTAAGCACATGGTGGCTTGAATTCCAAATATCTGAACTACCAAAACAAAAGATAATGCTTCAAATACTTGATCATCACCTAATTCGTTCATATAAAAAACAGGCGATATATGCATATTCACTCACTGATTTACATCATGCGAAAATAACTAAAAATAGTGATTATTAAAATGCATCGCGCATATCTATCATTAGGTAGTAATCTTGACAGCCCACCACGACAGATTAATAATGCTTTGAAAAGGGTGGCATCTATTCAAAAATCTTACATTGTTTCCACATCTCTATTCTATGAAACTCCATCTTATGGTCCAATAAATCAACCTAATTTCTTTAATGTAGCTGTGTCTCTTGATACACATCTAGATCCTGAAGCACTATTAAGTAATATTCAAGATATTGAAAAAAAACAAGGACGTATTCGATCAGTAGAAAAATGGGGGGCTCGTATAATAGATATTGATATTATGCTCTTCGATAATATAACACTCAAGACACCTCAATTAACTATACCACACTATGATATGCATAATCGTGCTTTTATGATAATACCTCTCCTTGAGATTGCTCCAAAAATTTGTTTACCAAATGGCCAAAAATTATCATCCATCCTAAATAATCTAGATTATAATGCAATAAAAGATATCAGAAAAATCTAATATTTTATGAATCATGATAAAACTTCAACCATAAACCAACCCAAGACTCTATATTTATTAGGATATCACTGACAAATAGCTATCCGTATATATAAGAGTAAAAATATGCCCCTTGATGATCTTTCAATACCCGCCTTAATCTACCAGTGATGCTATCATTAAATTTTTTTAAGATAATAAAAATATTTATCTGTAAAATTTAAATAAAATCAACATCTATACCTTAATAATAGATATCGTACACATATGATAGCTAAATATATAATGTACCGACCAGACTATCCGAACTTTGAAGCTTATTGATAATGAAATTAAATTCTTACACTCTTGATGTAAAAAATGATCTTTCTAAGAATTTTCTAAAATATCTCTTTTTACACACAAAATCAGGTATATCAGCTTTCTATAACTATAAGCTAACTCATATAAATTTATCATGTTTGTTGCAAAAGAATTCATGCTTGATTTATTAAAGATCCGTATCTATCTGAAAGAAAAGGACTTATATAACAACCCTACTAAAAATAATCTTAACGGATTGTGTTTCTTCTGGGCATCCTATGAAAGGATAAAATAGATTATGAATAATCATTTCTATTAATTAAATATTAAAAATATTTAGCAAACTCTAATTCAAATAATAAATATTATAATAATTATTATAATCCATTAGTATCAACATTTATTACTTCTTATTCAGCAAAAATTGAACCACATCAGCATATTGCTGAACATAGGTAGTTATAGAGCTCGTATCTAGCTCCTCACCATTAACCATATATTTTCCATGTATAATGATTGTTGGTACTCCTTTAAGGTGAATATTTTGTGCAACTCTACCTTGTTGTTCACATAATGCATCGATTACTGGGCTATTCCATGCAGTGTCATATTGTTCTGCCTGTATTCCAGTTGATTGAACAAACACTTTTTTTAAGGAAGCTCGATCAACAATGCTCTTTGTAATAAGAATTCCTTCAAAAATAGGCAAGATTGCTTTCTCTTCTAGCCCCATCATCATGGCAATAGCCCATGCTCGAGTTAGGGAACGACCCATATCCCCGCCAAAATTAATAATGTGATACTTAATTAATTTGCTATGTATCGGAAAATTTTTCTGAACAGTCTGATTAGCACACCATTCTTTTTCAAATTCATAACAATGAGGACAATAAAATGAAAAAAATTCAAGAACATGAGGCATACTAATCACGGGTTGATCGAGGCTAATATACTTTTGACTATATCTTGATAAAGAGGCGCTGGCATGAAAAGTGAACATAGTAGCTAATAATAGTAATAGAATATTTTTCATTGCATACCTTCTTTTTCTCTTTTATAAATGCATCATTAAATCTATTATCAATCAGATATACAGGTTAAAAACGATTTTTAATCACACTATCATACGTAAATGCTTGATGTATTATATCAGTATAATAATTTTTCTATTTTGGTAACTATTTCCATATATATCAATGTTACATAACAAAAAAATTCTTAAAAGATTATTAATGAAAATTATAATAGAATAATGAATGAATTGATATTGTAGAAAGTTCTTATCAAACATTTCTTTTGGAATCACTCTCTTAAGAGTCAATACAATTCTATGCAATGAATATATTACTAATATATAAAATCAATTTGAATCTGTTTAAATATCCAATCAGCATCCATTGATAAAGAATCAATATTAGAATACTGTTACAGTATAGTTTTATTATTATTGATAATACATCTAAAAATTGTATAATCTATATATTCTATATAAATTATTTATAAAAATTATCTAGATTACTACAGATACTTCACTAGGACACTAAAAATTAATATTGGTAATTTATACTAATCAGTAACTTACTATTATCATATAAATGATTAAGATTATAGAGAGTGCACTAAACATATGTATTTCTTTCACAGCACCATAATTAAACAATGAATTATGGTGATGATATATTTCCTTTAAAGATTGTTAGAAAGAAAATCATTTTGCATTCTCTCTTAAGAGAAGTGTATTCTTATAGATTATTTTATAGCTCTAATTAGATTCTACTTACTAAACCTATAAAAAAATTGATACGGTCATATATTTTATCAATACTGCTTTATATAAAACAGGTTGAAACTAATATATATATTATATATTATATATTATATTATTATATATTATATTATATATTTTATTAGAGAGGCAACTTGCACTAGAGCCATCATAAATTATTTTTTTATAATATCTAAAATAGCACTGTAATATCTATTGATATACATTACAATATTGCTTTCTATCTAATCTGTCTGATATTAAATATATTATATATAATATAATGAATAATCCAAAAAGAGTTTAGAGATAGATCTAACACTCTTTTAAAAATAAATAATTATATGCTATTAAGTTAACTTAGAATTTTATGCAACGCATTTCTATAATATCTATATATGTAGTGTGTATCACATAATATGATACACAGATATCAAACCTAATTCCAGCGCATAAAAAGATCATTTTCTAATTGAATATCAAACTGATCTAATATACGGTTTACCGTTTGGTTAATAACATGCATTAAATTATTAGGGCGATGATAAAATGCTGCTACTGGGGGCATAATAATCGCTCCCATTTCAGCTGCCGCAGTCATCATACGTAGATGCCCAAGATGTAAGGGGGTTTCCCGAACACCTAAAACCAATCGACGCTTTTCTTTTAATACCACATCGGCCGCACGGATCAACAATCCATCCTGCGAGCTATAAACAATACCAGATAAAGTTTTTATGGAGCATGGTAAAACTACCATGCCAATCGTTTTAAAAGAACCAGAAGAAATGCTAGCCGCGATATCACTGACATCATGCACTACATCAGCCATTTCATATATATCCTGTACTGAGTAATCACTCTCTAGAAGGAGAGTTTTAGATGCTGATTCAGTTATTATAATATGTGTTTCAATATCATCAACCTTCTGTAAAACTTGTAAAGCTCGTACACCATAAATTACTCCACTGGCACCAGAAATTCCAAGAATGAGTCTTTTCATATCGTATTCTCCTATACAACATGACTAATAACATAAGGCATCAGATACAATAATGTCTTATTAATCAACCCGTATATATTAAGTCTGCCAAATGAATGCTTTATTAATCTTGATATAGCTTTTAAAAGGAGTACGAGTTCTTAAAAACTGCCATACTTGAATTAAATAATTTTTATTTCAAAATACTTGTTAGAGCATTTTTTCTAAAGAGTTGATCTATTTATAGATCAATGAATGATTTCTTGTAAAAACTAAATAGTCAAAAACCTACGTTATAAATACTATTCTGACAATCAGACTATTTTTATCTATTTTTATCCATTTTTATAAAAACTAATTTTAGGTTGATAATGTAAACAAAAACTAAAATAAAAAAATTTTAGAAAAAATATATATTTATTTCAGGTAATATTTAAGTTTAATGACACATAAAAGATTCATATTTAATAAATAGTTATTATAAATATTCATTATGTTATATATAGAATATATTATATTAATACTATACTTATACAATAAGACTGTAATATTAGATTAATCACGGATAAAAAAATCAAATTTTATCTAATAATCTAATAATCAAGATTAGATCTATCAAGTAGATCTGTGACAAAAAAGATTAAAATAATAATTTTATTATCTACAATGTTCATTGTAAACAAAATAGAATTTCCGTAAAAATTAACCAATTCTCCGTTATTAACTGTAAAAATATAATCATATATAGCACTGCTATACTATAGTTATCATGACTCTATTTTATGTTTCATTATATATTTCCAAACTTTCCATATCATTTTGACGCTGTAATGTTTTGGCATCATCATTACGTAGTACTTGTAGATACTCAAGATACTCCTTATCAATATCTTGAGTAATGTAAATACCATCAAATACAGAGCACTCAAATCGTTTAATTTCAAGATTACCTTCTCGAACAGCTTCGATTAAATCTTTTAGGTCTTGAAAAATCAATGCATCAGCACCGATTAACTGACGAATTTCTTCTATATTTCTTCCGTGAGCAATGAGTTCTTTAGCATTTGGTATATCAATACCATAAACATTTGGAAAACGAATTTCCGGGGCAGCTGAAGCCAAGTAAACCTGATTTGCCCCCGCTTCACGCGCCATTTCAATGATTTGCTCTGAAGTAGTTCCACGAACGATAGAATCATCCACTAACAATACATTTTTACCGAAGAATTCAGCACGATTAGCATTTAATTTACGTCTTACAGCACCACGGCGCAAATGCTGTCCTGGCATAATAAAGGTGCGACCTACATAACGATTTTTTACAAATCCTTGTCTATATGGCTTGTTAAGAATGCGCGCCATCTCTAATGCTATATCACAAGATGTTTCAGGAATTGGGATCACTACATCAATAGTATGATCTTTCCATTCTCTAGCAATTTTAAGACCAAGTTTAGTTCCCATGCGCACTCTGGCGCTATATACAGAAATCTTATCAAGAAATGAATCTGGGCGCGCAAAATAGACATACTCAAATAGACACGGATTGCACTGTGGATTCTCGGAACACTGCTGACTAAATAATTGACCGCTGACGGTAATGTACACTGCTTCTCCAGGTGCTACGTCGCGTAAAATTTTAAAACCAAGCATATCTAACGCAACGCTTTCAGAAGCTATTATATGTTCAATACGACCATCAGCTCTTTGACGTTCGCCAATGACCAATAGGCGAATTCCATTAGGATCACGAAATGCAACTAACCCATGACCGATAATCATCGCTACACATGCATAAGCACCACGAACCTTCTGATGCAGTTCAGAAACGGCTGAAAAAATATTTTCCGAAGAAAGCCTGTGCGCTTCAAAACGATTTATTTCTTGCGCAAAAATATTAAGTAAAATTTCTGAATCTGACGTAGTGTTTACATGACGATGGCTATCTTCAAACAGCTCTTTACGCAAAATATGCGCATTTGTAATATTTCCATTATGCGCAAGAGTAATACCATAGGGAGAATTCACGTAAAAAGGCTGCGCCTCAGAAGCACTACAGCTACCAGCTGTAGGGTAACGGACGTGCCCGATACCCATATTGCCTTGCATTCGTCGCATATGACGAACATTAAATACAGCACTTACTAATCCATTTGCTTTTCTCATATGAAAACAATTTAAGTGATCAAGAGTCACGATACCAGCAGCATCTTGTCCGCGATGTTGTAACACTGTTAATGCATCATAAATAGATTGGTTTACTGGCATAAAACCTGCAATCCCAACAATACCGCACATATTAATCATTCCTCATAAGCTAAACAATAACACGCTTACCGTGGCATAAAAATTGATGTGCCTTTTAAATAACTTAAAATCCAATGCATTAGACATATAAACTTCGGAGCAAGTTGAGATTTTTCCAAATCTAGAACTGTATTAAAATCAGTAAATGTGTCTAAGAAAAAAAGCATTAATGAAGCAATTATTATACCCCGTAATCCCCCAAAGCCAATCCCAAGGACCTGATCTGTTCCTGAGAATCCAGTTTTTAATACTAGATGCCCCATCATAGAACTTGCAACAGCTCCTAGTGTTAATACCCCAACAAATAAAGATGTTATAGCAATTCCATTGCAAACTAAGGTATTATGTAATCCCACCATCATTAGCCAATTTGACAAAAAATTGTAATAATAATAGGTGATAAATAATGCAAGACCCCAAATGACGAGAGATAATATTTCTTTAATTAAACCACGCTTCAAACTTACAAAAGCTGAGCAAGAAATAATCGCTAATATAGTATAATCTATCCAGATCATCACACGCTTCCGTTATTATTTTTAATTAATAATATATTAATATTTTTATCTTAAAATTATACCTTTTACGCTGCAAATATAATAAAATATGACAACATGTTACTTAATAGTAACATGTTTAAAATATAATATTAAAAAGAATATCTACAATATTAGCTATAAATAACCACCATTAATTTTTAAATTAGCTTTTCATGATAACCTTTAGAAGCATTTTATTACGTCATATCACCTCTTCTTTATTCACAAATAATATAAAATAAGGTAAGATTTTAGCATTAGATATCTTTGTTAATCCAAACCATTAAAAGCAATCATAACAATATCGTTATTTTAACTTATATCATAGTAAGAAAAAATTTATCTATACATCATTTATTCAAACTATGCATCTTTAATAATTTTTTTCATATAATAAGATGCACTTTCCATGCAATATATTTTTCTACCTGATAGAACTAAAGATAACAAAACATTAAAACAGTTATTATAAAACTTGAGTGGTATTATGATAACTGTTTCTCCAGTATTACTAAACGCTGTTCTAGAGCAGAGAGTTTTTCTCTCATACGCAATAAAGCTTGAACTTGAACATCAAACTCTGCTCGACTAACTAAATCCAGTTGCATTAATTGTGACTGAAGAATCTGCCGAATTTTCTTTTCCATATCGTATCCAACATCTCTTACACTTATTGGCATTGCACTATGAACCTGACGGGCTAAACTTTCAATTTTTTTTAAATCAATCATCGTTATTTACCTAAAAATCTCTTAAGGATAGATTATCTTATATACTTAGTTCTATCAGAAAGAACAATCAGTACTATAGATAACATTAACATTTTATAAAATACACCCTTTAGATAAAAGTATTTTTAAAGCGAATACATAATATGAGTATATATTAATGATTTAAAATCACATACCATGCAAATATCTAATCTCACCATTAAAATAATTATATCGCTTAATCATATTACTATATTATACAAAAACTTTTTATAATTCATATACGAATCATTCCTGTTTATTATAATATAACATGCAACCTTCTCTCAATGCCGAGCATTAATTATTATTCTTAATATTAATTCAGAAAAAAATTATTCATTGATACTACAGATAATATTAATATCCCATACAATATATTTTTATTTCTTGCTATACTATCACCATCTAGATTACATCTGTAATGGACATACTCCAATAAGTAATATTTTTAAAATATTTTAGATATATTTAACCATTGTATTTATCAAGTAAAAGCATGTTAACTAAACAAAATACTTCTCTCTAATAACTATTAATATACTCAATACTAGGTCTTATTGTGCTATACCTTAAGAGTTTTAAAATAAGTGGAGAAAAATTCACTTAACATGCCATCCTCCTATTCATCCTTCTTGTTAAATCTATTGTTATGCATATTGACTATTATAGTCAGTAATATGCTTTATATAAAATTTTAATTTAATCAAAATAGTGCTTTATTGTGCTAACCAATCTTCTATTTGTTTCTGAATGCCCACCCAATCCAACTGATAATCAATACGAATTTCATCTTGAGTTCCTTGAGGAATAAACTCATCCGGAAAACCAATATTTAAAACTGGAACTAATTTGCGTTTAGCCATAAAAAGTTCATTAATTCCACTACCAGCACCACCTTTAATCGCACCCTCTTCAATAGTAACTACTGATTGATGATTCTCTAATAAACCCAATACTAAAGACTCATCTAAAGGCTTTACAAAACGCATATCAATTAGTGTACTATTAATTTTTTCTGCTACCATTGCCGCTTGCTGAAGAAGCGTTCCAAAATTTAAGATCGCTAATTTCTCCCCTTTTCGTTTTATTACACCTCTCCCGAGGGGGAGAATTGATAGCGGTTTGATAGGCGCCCCAATTCCATAACCTCGTGGATAACGCACAGCACTAGGCCCTCCTTGATGATGGTATCCAGTATATAACATCTGACGACATTCGTTCTCATCGCTAGGTGTCATAATAATCATGTTAGGAATGCAACGTAAAAAAGAGATATCAAATGCTCCTTGATGAGTGTGTCCATCAGCACCCACTACTCCTCCGCGATCAATCGCAAACAATACTGATAATTTTTGCAACGCAACATCATGAATAACCTGATCATAAGCTCTTTGTAAAAAAGTAGAGTAAATTGCAACTACAGGACGATAACCACCAATTGCCAATCCAGCAGCAAAAGTCACTGCATGTTGCTCAGCAATGGCAACATCAAAATATTGCTTGGGATACTCACGTGAGAAGTTCAACATGCCAGAACCCTCACGCATGGCTGGTGTCACTGCCATGAGCTTATCATCAGTTTCTGCAATCTCACTGAGCCATTGACCAAAAATTTCCGAGTAACTGGGTAATTTTTCAGTATTTCGAGGTAATAAACCTATGTCGAGATCAAACCTAGGAACAGCATGCCAACTGATAGGATCTTCTTCTGCCGGCGCATAACCTTTTCCTTTTTTTGTAATCACATGTAAAAACTGAGGGCCATCTAATGTACGTATATTGCGTAACATAAGAATTAACTCTCGAACATCATGTCCATCTACCGGACCAATATAATGAAATCCAAATTCCTCAAATAATGTACCCGAACCAGGAATAGCTTTACAACTTTTATCAATTCTCTTGAAGACCTCTTTTAAAGATAACAACCCATTAAGGATGTCTTTACTAGTTGCACAAATACGGGAATAAGTTTTCGTGGGTAAAATTTGATTAAGACGATTATTTAATGCTCCTACATTTTCAGAAATTGACATTTCATTATCATTAAGAACAACTAATAAATTAGCCTTGATATCTCCAGCATGGTTCATTGCTTCAAATGCCATACCAGCAGTGATCGCTCCATCACCAATTACACAAACCGTTTGACGACCTTTATCCTCTTTTTCAGCTGCAACAGCCATCCCTAAGCCAGCACTAATTGAGGTAGATGAATGACCAACACTCAAAACATCAAATTCACTTTCTTCGCGCCATGGAAATGGATGCAGACCATTTTTCTGGCGAATAGTACCTATCTTATCACGGCGGCCTGTTAAGATTTTATGTGGGTATGCCTGGTGACCAACATCCCACACTAAATGATCAAATGGTGTGTTATAGACATAATGCAATGCCACAGTGAGCTCAACCACACCTAAACCAGAAGCTAAATGACCACTAGAACAACTAACACTCGAAAGTAAGTACTGTCTTAGTTCACTGCAAAGCAATGGCAGGTTCTCTTTTGGCTGCAAACGCAATTCTTGTACTGTGCGCACCCAGGCAAGAGTAGGATACTTTTTAAATTCAAAACTCATTAGCATCTCATGTAATATTATTGATCACGTGTAATGATAAAACTTGCCAGAGCTTGTAGCATAGCGGTATTATATTTCTGTTTAGAAAAAATTTCTAATACACTTAAAGATTTGTTATATAGATCTCTTATCTTTGCTCGAGAATTATCTAATCCAATTAGTTCAGGATAAGTACTTTTTCTAAAACGACTCTCAGACATAGTTCTTTTTTGTAGACTTTTACTGTCCTTAGCAACATCTAGAATATCATCTTGAACTTGAAAAGCTAAACCAATTGCGTCAGAAAATTGGTCAAGATCTGGAATGAAGGCTATGCCAATATCCCCAGCCGTTAATGCGCCTAAACGAACTGCTGATCGTATTAATGCTCCTGTCTTACATTGATGGATATTCTCTAAATTCTCTATAGTAATAGTCTGCCCCTCCGAAATTAAATCTAAAATCTGACCACCACACATCCCTGCTACACCACTAGCATGTGCTAATTCAGAGAGCATAGCAATACGGTTTTCTAATATAACTCCAGGCATTTGAGAGTTAATCAATATAGAAAAAGCAAGTGTTTGTAAAGCATCTCCAGCCAAGATAGCGATGTCCTCTCCAAACTTAGAATGGCAAGTAGCTTGATCACGACGTAGGACCTCATTATCTATCGCAGGTAAATCATCATGAATGAGAGAATACGCATGCATGCATTCAATCGCTGCCGCTGAGGCATCAAGAGATGCATCTTGCACATGTAACATGTTACCTGTTGCGTATACTAACAAAGGTCGTAAACGTTTTCCGCCTAGCAATACACTATATTCCATAGCTTTAACTAAAGGGGTTTTCTTTAAAGGCAACTTAGAAAGGTAGTCTTTTAACACTACATTTATACGATTATAATGACTATTTAGTGACATATTGAAGCTCATTACGTTTTCCGTTCTTAAGAAAGCTTTAGATTATATCTTCACTGTACTATTATACATCTGCGTCAGCTTATATCTATATCTATCATTATATTTAATATACAGTGATATACTTTTCAATCTTGCACTATGTCTGTCTAAATTAAACAAAGTACAAGATAAACAGACAATAAATAAAGTATAATACAAAATACAAACAGAAAATTATATACCTTAGATAGCAAGTAAAAATTATTCTATAGACTCAAACGTCCCTATGTGAGAAAATATGAATCTATAATATCTCCAGTGATCTAACCATCATCACTAATACTAATCATCAGAATCGTAATTATTTAGAGTAAAAAAATGAACAAACCAGCATTTATCATCACCATAGATACTGAAGGTGATGATCTTTGGAATAACTGCAATCAAATCACAACAAAAAATACTTATTTTTTACCACGTTTTCAAGAGTTATGCGAGACATATCAATTCAAAACAACTTGGTTAACTAATTATGAAATGACTATTGATCCAGCATATATTGAATTTGCTAAAAACATTATTGCTAATAAAAGTGGTGAAATAGGCGCTCATTTACACGCCTATAATAGTCCTCCAATATATAATTTGACTGGGGATGACTTACGTTATAAACCTTACTTAATCGAGTATCCAAAGAAGCAAATTAAGGAAAAAATTATTTATTTGACGCACTTATTAGAAGATGTACTACAAATCAAAATGCATTCTCATAGGGCAGGTCGATGGGCATTTAACACATTTTATGCTCAGTTATTAATTGAGCAAGGTTATAAAGTAGATTGCTCAGTGACCCCGAAAATCAATTGGGAATCTTCTATTGGGGATCCAAAATGTTCTGGTGGTGTTAATTATCAAAATTTTCTTGATCAGGCCTATTTTATTGATGAACAAGATGTGTCAAAACCAGGCTGCTCGACATTTCTAGAAGTCCCAATAACCACTCAATATAAACATGGTTTATTAATCAATCAGGTGCAAAAAGTTTTACATAAGCTATGTAGTAAACGACATTATCCATCAGTGCACTGGCTTCGACCAAAAAGAGGAAACATAAAACAAATGATAAAATTAATTCAAAACACTTTGGCTAGCGGTAAGGATTATGTCGAATTCATGCTGCATTCCTCTGAATTAATGCCAGGAGGAAGTCCAACATTCAAAACCAAAAATGAGATCGAAGAGTTATATTACGACTTAGAGCAATTATTTGAATATCTACGTATACGTACAGTGAGCATGACATTATCAGAATATTATGAAAAAAAACTTCTTAGACATCACACGAATCTAAAAGTATAAAATATTCTTTCTCTCATCAAATGCAGAAGAAACTGCTACTTGTGCATAAATTATATTTACATAAATTACATACTCAACATCAAGCATATATCCCACTATATTACATAGAATTAATTTATCCATAAGAAAGTACTTACATGTAACATGTAATATGCATTACATGATATATAATACAATTATTATTAATATCTACAACATCTCAAACAAGATAAACAGCTAATTTGTTTTCTTAAAAAAGTAATCTATGCAAGATATATGCCCTAATATTCAATAGTTAGTAACTATAAAAAAGAACTTGCTATACATATAGCAAAATATCTTTCTATAATTTACGCCATAATTTATAACAATTAATAAGCCCATTAGTGGAACTGTCATGACAATTGACATCTTCCGTGCGGGATATATCTAAAAGAATACGGCTTGCTGCTTTTTTTCCAATCTCAACGCCCCATTGATCAAAGCTAAAAATATTAAGAATAGCCCCTTGCGTAAAAATTTTATGCTCATAAAGAGCCATTAGTGACCCGAGAGTATATGGAGTGATGTAACGTAAAAAAATCGAATTAGTTGGACGATTACCCTTTAATACCTTATAATTAATTGCCTTTTGATCTAATACAAAATCACTCGGATTATAAGCGTATTCTTTTTTTATTTCTTCAGATGTTTTACCAAAAGCCAGCACCTCTGTTTGAGCAAAAAAAGCAGATATCAACTTATTATGATGGTCACTTAACGTATTCCAAGATATTGCAGATGCAATAAAATCACATGGTATTAACTTAGTTCCTTGATGTAATAGCTGATAAAAAGAATGCTGTCCATTAATACCTACTTCTCCCCAAATGATTGGGCTAGTCTGATAAGATATTGATCTTCCAGTACGATCGATATCTTTTCCATTAGACTCCATGTTGCATTGTTGAATATAAGCGACAAAACGATGCATAGATTGATCATATGGTAAAATTGCTTCTGTTTCTGAATGAAAAAAATTACTATACCAGATGCTAATCAAAGCTAGTAATATTGGTAAATTTTTTTCTAATGGAGCCTCATAAAAATGACGATCCATAGCATATGCTCCACTCAGTAGTTTTTCAAAGTTTTCAAAACCAATAGAAAGCGCAATAGATAAACCAATAGATGACCATACCGAATAACGCCCCCCAACCCAATCCCAGAGCTCAAAAATATTATTGATACTTATCCCAAAATCACTAGCCGCTTTTCGATTACTAGATAAAGCAACAAAATGCTTAGATATATCAATCTTTTTTCCTGAAGTTAAAAACCATGTACGCGCACTACGCGCATTTGTTATGGTTTCTTGAGTAGTAAATGTTTTTGATGCAATCAAGAATAGTGTAGTATCCGGAGTTACAATGCTTAATACTTCAGAAAGATGCTTATAATCAATATTAGAAACAAAATGCATTCTAAGATGATTTTTATATGGTCTTAGCGCCTCTGTGACCATACATGGCCCAAGATCTGATCCACCAATTCCAATATTTACCACATCAGTGATAGCTTTCCCAGTAAAACCTCTCCATTTACCATGAATTACTTCCTTAGTGAACGCCTTCATTTTTTGTAATACCGCATTAACTTGAGGCATAACATCTTGCCCATCCATAATAATCGGAATATTTTCACGATTACGCAAAGCAATATGAAGCACTGCACGATCTTCAGTGCAATTAATTTTTTCACTAGAAAACATAGATTTGATAGCACTATGTAAATTAGTTTCTCTTGCTAGTGCTTGTAATTTGTCTAGTGTTTCGCTAGTAATAATATTTTTAGAAAAATCTACCAGCATCTGATTCTGAAAAAATATAGAAAAATTAGAAAATCGTTGTGTATCATTAGCAAAAAGGTCACTAATTGTTACATTTTTCATTTTTTTAAAATGATCTTTTAGATCCCGCCACGCAGCAGTATATATTGGATTAAAATTTTTCATGAAACTGACTCTTAATTAAGAACGTACTAGAAAAATTGATAACATATAGCTTACCAACAATCTAATAGTTACTTAAATGATGCCTATTAATTTAATATCTATAAAAATATTCTAATAATTTAACCATATCATCACGCACAACTATTAGAAATATAGAAAAAATGACTAATAAAATTTGTATGATGTAATTACCAATAAAAATAACTTAAAAATAAACTATAAAATATCTTATTTAAAAATATTTAAGCGATGCATAACATGCGAGCATAATCTATATTATACTAATAAAATACTAAAGTATTTTATTTTATATCATGGCATAAAGTTAAACCATAATAAGCAGAAATTTCTAATATCTTACTTATTCTATTAAAAATAAATAAGAACGATATTAGAAACTACATCAATAAAGTTATAACGTAGTTTATTAGAGTTTTTAATAAACTAGATATAATATATTTTTAATAGATCATTTTCACTCTATATTACTAATAGAAATATTACTGATATATAAATAGATAACTAAAACTTCATGAAGTAATTTGCCTATAATGCAAATCATACAATATTAAACATCTTAAGTTACTTCAAAAACTAATAGAAATAGCTACACGATCAAATCCACGACAACCTTATTAAATAATTTTAAATGAGTCATTTAGAAAATGAAAAGCATGTATATGGTATGATTACAATGAAGGAAGTTATATATAAATAACTAAAGTATAGTTTAATAAAACTATTATACTAATTTGCAACATTCAATTAAAATATAAAAGGATCGGTACATGCTACAAGATAGATCTGGAGTTCTTCTAGTAAATATTGGAACACCTGAAGCTCCTACTAAAGCAGCTATAAAAAAATATCTTAAACAATTTTTAAGCGATCAAAGAATCATTGACATGCCACGATGGTTATGGTGGCCTATATTACATCTGATCATACTACCTGCTCGATCGCGACGTTTAGTGAAATTATACACCTCAATATGGATGAATGAAGGGTCTCCATTAATAGTATATAGCCAAAGACAATGCTATGAATTATCTAAAAAATTAAATATCCCTGTAGAGCTTGGCATGAGCTATGGAAACCCTAGCTTGAAAAGTGCTCTAGACATACTAATAAGAAAAAAAAAGGTTAATAGACTAATTATTCTCCCCCTGTTTCCTCAGTTCTCTTGTGCAACCGCAGGAGCAGTATGGGATGGAGTGCATAAGGTATTTTCTGGTTATCGACGTATACCATCAGTCTGTTTTATACGTGACTATGCACAAAATCCGACTTATATTGCTGCATTAAAAGCCTCAGTAAATGATTCATTCAAAAGATATGGCAAACCAGATCTTTTAGTTGTTTCATTTCATGGTATTCCTCAACGTTTTGTTAATGAGGGTGACGACTACCCCCAGCGTTGTTATACAACTTTTAAATTACTCATAAAAGCCTTAGGTATGAACCTAAACACAGCCATGCTAACCTTTCAGTCTCGCTTTGGATATGAACCTTGGCTGACGCCATATACTCAAAGTATCTTAAAAATGTTACCCAATAAAGGAATAAAAAACGTTCATGTCATCAGCCCTGGGTTTTCAGCTGATTGTCTTGAGACTTTGGAGGAAATTAATATACAAAATAGAGAAGTATTTTTTCATGCCGGTGGTACACATTTTGAATATATTCGAGCGCTCAATGTTGATGAGGCGCACATTAAAATGATGAAAGAGATAGTAACCCCTTTCTTTTAACAATTGACTACATAGTCATCTTCTATCTAATATTTGAAAATTATAAATTTTTAGTATATTTTTAAATTGGAATTCTGGTGCCTACACTATAAGAATGTGTAAATTCACTTTTTCTTAGTTTTATGCTAAGCGTAATAAATTCTTCAAAAAACCAAATGAATTTTAATAAATAACTTTATTTAAAAGAACTATTTATTTCTTATTTAAGAGGGTAAGATTATTAATATAATATATATAGCCCATCTCATGTCATAAATGCTACAAGCACAACATATTAAGGAAACAATAGAGTTATTAAGATAATTTTTTAAATTATTTAACTGTTATGATGAAATGATTTTAGTAAATTTTAATAATTATAAAAATACACAATGATTTTATTAAACTAATAATGACTGCTCGAATTAAATATTGTAAATTTTTAAAATTTAACAACCATTGATAAACAATAATAATCCTAATGAATAATGAATAATAAATGATAATCATCAAGATGATATTATTTATTTTATAATATTAAAAATATTTATTTAGATTTTTCTAATAAATAAAAATCATTACTATGTAGTAGAATACAGCATAAATTTTAATCCATATACCATGAAGAGATTCTGCAAACGAAATTTTTCTATTATTTATATTAAATCATATTAAAAATATAAAATATATCATATATTTAAATCGTATACTAAATATGTTTTTAATAAATAAATTAAATTATTTTAAAAATAAAAACATATCTATACAATATATAAATTGTATCAATTTTTATTTTATTTCTATCTCTAGCTCTATACATTAAAAAGAAAATGCATAATATCACCATCTTGCACGATGTACTCTTTCCCTTCTGATCGTATTTTTCCAGCTTCTTTTGCTCCCTTTTCCCCGTTATAATTTATAAAATCATCAAAAGAAACAGTTTGCGAACGAATAAAACCTTTCTTAAAATCACTATGAATTTTACCAGCTGCTTCTGACGCCATTGTGCCAATAGGAACAGTCCATGCCCTAACTTCTTTTACACCTGCTGTAAAGTAAGTTTGTAAACGCAATAGATCATACCCAGTTTTAATGATACGCTGTAAACTAGTTCTTTGAATTCCTAATGCATTCATAAACTCCTGACGTGTAACATTTTCTAACTTTGAAAGTTCTAATTCCATCGATGCGCAAACTGTTACTACTTCTGCAGATTCTGTAGCAGCAAGATTATATAATTGATCAAGATAGCTGTAATTTTTACAACTATCTTCATGCACATTAGCGACATACATACTTGGCTTCAATGTGAGAAAATTTAAATCACGAATTAAGCAACGATCTTGAGCACTTAAATTTAAAGTAGAAAGCATAGAAAAGTTTTCTAGATGCGCCAAACACTGTTCGTAGATACCGCGCTTAATTTTAAAATCTTCATCCTTATAGAATACTTGTTTTTTTATGATACGTTGTAGAGCGCGATCACAAATTTCTAAATCAGATAAAATTAATTCACTCTTAACAGTGCTAATATCATCCAAAGGATTTACTGTATTATTAACATGTATGATATTATTATCTTCAAAGCAGCGAACAACATGGATAATGGCTTCAGTTTCTCGAATATGAGTTAAAAATTGACTACCCAATCCTTCACCTTTAGATGCACCTTTAACAAGACCTGCAATATCCACAAACTCTATAGTAGTAGGTATTACCCTCTGGGGCTGTACAATCTTTGCTAATTTTTCTAAGCGTACATCACGAATCGCCAAAATTTTGCTATGAGGTTTAATAGTACAAAATGGAAAATTTTCAGCCTGTACATTTGCACCAGTTAACGCATTAAATAAAGTAGATTTCCCAATGTTTGGCATCCCAATAATTCCGCATTTTAAACCCATTACTACACCTTATATATTACCATAATAATAA
The DNA here is from genome assembly GCF_900698885.1 of Candidatus Erwinia haradaeae. Classification (GTDB taxonomy): domain Bacteria; phylum Pseudomonadota; class Gammaproteobacteria; order Enterobacterales; family Enterobacteriaceae; genus Erwinia_E; species Erwinia_E haradaeae_H. The sequence continues at coordinate 377,725 of NZ_LR217705.1, read as the reverse complement.
TTCGAACTTTTCAACCTACAAACCTAATAAAGCAATCTAAATTAATACACTATACTAAAAATTAAAATAAAATTCTGTCCGTAATTTTTCGAGTAACGTATTAAATTATTGTATATGCAGTACAATAAATATTGTATCTGCAGTACTATAAAAATCTTCTTTTAAAGAAAGAGCATGTATGTCTCATGACATATAACTAAAAAATTATAAAATATATTTTATTTTAACAAAATTTATGCATGTGAAAAAATACATAAAATTCATGTAATAAAAATCATTTTGACTTAATAATATAACTCTATCTATTGATTAATGGAGCTACTATCAATAAAAAAACGCACACCTCAAAATTTATCATCTACACAGATCAATCGAGATCACAAAAAGAATCTTTACATAACACCATTATTGGTTAAAACGTAATACGGAATATATTTCTTGAAAATAATAGAAATTATAATACTTTTAATATTGCTATTCTTGATCTAAGAATATTCTATATAAATACTAATATCTTAACAATAATTAAACATATCCAGATCTTGTTACTTGCTTTTTTTCTTATTTGCTTACTTTTTGACTTATTTAGTATTAAATATATTTAAATTAAATAACAAAAAATTTTTTAATACAGTTTATAAAAATAAACATCAATAAAAGTAGTCACTAATCAAAGTAATACTCTTAAGCACTGTATATAAATTTAATACAATTGTCTATTAAAATTAGATTTTGCAACATGCTTCTCAACAATAAGACCACCTCATGAAATAATTAGAGAAAATATATTAAAATTTAATATAAATTAAATATAGTTTGATATGTATATACATGCCAAATCAAAAAATTTGACTAAAGCCTGTTTTCTATAAATGAGATGCTTATTGCTTTTGATTCTTACAGTGAAGCAAAATATCTAGCCTAGTTTTCTCTTTTAATGTTTAATGTATTCTTTATCTTATCCGTAATGAATAACTTTATAAATCTATCTATTGATTCTGATACCTAAAATGATTTTTAAATTTACTCGTAATTAAAGCAATACCTTGTAATCTAACGTAACCATTAATAATGACGTGATCAAGTAATCAGAGAAAATCGTATCTAGCTACATATATTATGTAACTACATATAAATGAGCGCGACTGTAGAGTTTTTTAAAGACTCTTTAATAACATTTTTTTACGTGTCTGGATGGATATAAAATAATACCAAACCCAGCCATGAGGGCTATCAATTCCGAGCAAACATAGCGAATGATAAGAACAGATCTCCTGCCACTGGAAAGAAGACGCTTACCGTGTCGGTATTGACAAATACGTAAATAAAACTATTGTAAATCCACCTGAAAAACCCTACCAAAAGCATTCTGTGCGCAAACTGCTATCAATAATCCACGTATAAGAAATAACGATATAGCACAAAAGAAATATAACTTCTACTAATCCTAGCTCTCTTCAGCCAAAACAGAAAAAATAAAGTCTATGTGTCTATCAGGAAGGAACTTAAGCTGAAATTAAGTTATATAAAGACAATCTTTACTAAAATACCACCAGAACCAATAGCAATTTTTGACTGAATAATATGATAACCTAATCCTAGCGGATCACTTTCAGGAGAAAGAAAAATACTAATACAATGACGTTTCGGATGGTGTATGCACTAGAACCATACTCCAGGCGTAAATGCCGCAATAGAAAATGTTGCCATAACGATCCGAATCAGCGTATACCTAATAAAAATAATACAACCAAACCAGAAATAGCAATAAGTATCGAAATACCAAGATCAAACTAAAACAAAACTAAAAAAGTCGGGATTAATATCAGAATTAATGCGGCAATAGTATTGCTTATTCTTGGTGAGTACATATCGTGATTTACGCACCGAGCTACCATTAAAGGTACAGAGATTTTAGCTATTTCTAATGGTTGAAAACGTATCATACCAAGATCTAACCAATGCTGAGCCCCCTTTGCTTATTTGTCCAGATACATCAACTAAAATAAGTGAGATAAGAAAAAATCGCATATAAGGTAAAAAGCCAATATCTCATAAATATGCGAGGAAATCCGCGCCATAAGTATCATCATACTTATACCCATACTAACCTAAGTCACCTTATATGCTATCATACCAAGATTCTGTCTACTGGCGCCTACTGGCGCTCCACATTATTAATAGACTGACAACTAATAATACAGTAATAATCAAAAAAAAGAACGGATCTACATGTATGCGATCCAAAACACCTCTATCCTTGTGATTAATCATTATTGATTAGTTATTCTCATGCACAAGACAATAAAATAATATGCTAGAAGCCTTCTAATAATGACGCGTAGACATTATGTAATAATCTAAAATTTGACGTGTAATTTTTCCAACAGATGCGCTATCCTTGGCATTCTCAAGAATTATAGCAATTGCAATACGTGGATGATTATATGGTGCATACGCAACCATCAATTTATGATCACGCAAACGTTCATTGAGTAGATTAGCGTTATAGACTTCTTCATCTTTTAAATCAAAAACCTGCGCTGTACCTGACTTGGCAGCAATTTTATATGGTGCATCTGCAAAACTTTTTCTAGCAGTACCGTTGATGTGATTAGCTACACCATACATTCCTTTTTTAACAATTTCCCAATATTCTCTATTTACCTGATAAATAGGGGTAGTCTTTATCTCATTCCATAGTACTTTATGATTCCCTTGTGTAACATAGAGAAAAAAATGTGGAGTTTTAATAGTCCCGTTATTAATCAGAACCATAAGAGCCTTATTCATCTGCAACGGGGTGGCAGTCCAGTAACCTTGCCCAATACCAACTGGAATGGTATCCCCCTGATACCAATGACTTTTAAAGCGATGTATTTTCCATGAACGAGTTGGCATAATACCAGAATTTTCTCCTACTAAATCAATTCCAGTCAGACATCCATAACCAAACTGCTTCATCCAGTTACTTAAACGATCAATACCTATATCATATGCAATTTGATAAAAAAATGTGTCAGAAGACTCTTCTATCGCCTTTATTACATCTAAATTACCATGACCAGATCGCTTCCAATCGCGAAAGCGTTTAGCAGACTGTGGTAATTGCCACCATCCAGGATCAAAGAGAGTGGTATGATTTGTTACTACTCCAGATTTTAATGCAGCAATAGCAATACACGGTTTCACCGTGGAAGCTGGTGGATAAGTCCCTTGGATAGCACGGTTAATTAATGGGTGATTACTATCATTTAACACAATTTTATATTGGTCTTCTGAAATACCACGTACAAATAGATTTGGATTATAACTAGGCATGGACACCATTGCTAACACCTCTCCGTTACGTGGATCAGTTACAACAACAGCAGAACGACTACCACGCAAAAGAGTTTCAATATATTGTTGTAGCTTTAAATCAATACTCAGATAAATGTCTCCACCCGCCTGAGGTGCTCTTTTGTCGAGTTGACGAATAACTCGCCCATAGTTGTTAACCTCAACTTCCGCATATCCAATATTACCATGTAATAAACTTTCGTAATAACGCTCAATACCTAACTTGCCAATATCACTGGTCTCTGTATAATTAGACGAGCTACCATTAATTTCTAAGCGTTGCATATCTTGATGATTAATCTTTGACACATATCCAAGAACATGAGTAAGAACTGATCCGTAAGGATATAATCGTTGCTGATAACCTTCTATGATCACCCCTCGAAAGCGATACTGATTAACTAAAAATCTAGAAACTTGAATATTGCTTAAACTACTTTTCAAAACAATAGAAGTAAAGTGATTTACCCGTTGTCTCTCTTTTTTAAAATCCCTCAATTCTTTAGTCGTCAAATTGACAATAGGCGTGAGTTGCTGCAAAATTAATGATAAGTTCTCAACTTGTTCTGGTATAATTTTTAGCTGATATATAGTTCTATTTAACGCTAAAAGTACGCCATTTCTATCACAAATCAAACCTCTCTTAGGGAGAATTGGTATTAATTTAATTCGATTTTCATTGAAACGCGTACTATAATCTTTATAATGAATAATTTGTAAAAAATAAAGATTAATGAGTAATATTAACAAAAGTAAAAAAATACCTACAAAAGCAATGTATATGTGATGAATAAACAGTTTTTTTTCAGCACTATAATCACGGAAGAAGCTATCTTGTAATTTCATTCGACACTTTAACGCTTACTATCTAATTAACTAATATAATGAACATTATATATTATAATAAAAATTATTCATCGCAATAACTCTATAGATTTTATCTATCCAAACTCTATACTACAGATGTTGATTTATATTAGAATACTAAAAATTAAATAGCTCTCCTCTATTTTTTTCATTTTATTACATACTCAATAAAAGCAATACGCTAGAATTTAGAGAATACACAGCGGCAATTCAATCCCATGCACTGACCTTGAAATTATCAATAACAATACCGATGTAATATGAAAATATTTCCCATAATAAACCTCACTAGCTTCTTGAGCCATTCTTAAGTTATATATTTATACTAAAAGATCTTCACTCATAGTGAAAATGTTCTAAATTTAAACTATCAATTTCAAAATTTGATAAATTTTTCTAACATCAATAGCACTCCTCATAATACGAGGATACATCATAAACATACCAATAATATTTAGAAATCATAAAGCATGACCTATTACAATCATATATATTCAGTATAAATATCATGGTATTTATTTCTGATAACCATTTCAATATTAGGGTAGATCCACCTGATTTTATATTGCTTTATATATTTCAAAACAGAAAAATTGTACAAAATCTTCATTTAATTGAATATTTAAAACGTGCGCTGATTAATTGTACTCAGGAGGGACTAAATAGAAAAGTGATAAAGCAATTTCCGGACTTTGTCATTAAGAGCTCATACTATATTTTTCTCTATAACTATCATTGATGATTACATAATTATTAGAATAGTAATTCTCTACAATATACCTCAACTCACTATTAATTTTAGGGTATGCAATAATTTTAGTTATTAATATAAAAGCTTAAAATAGATATTTTATTGTTTTACAATGTAAATATATTATCTCAGGTAATATATCTGTTAATTAGAAATTAAACATATAAAATATGATCACTATCATAAGATATATAATTCTTGCATAGTGAGTAACATATCCCTATCGAACACTAAAAAATCCTATGCACTAATAACACAATCTCCATTTAATCGATAATATACGCAAGATTTCTACTTTCATTACGGGTACGTATTGTACAAATAGTGAATCTATTTATCTTCTATCTAATTTATGTAGAACAGTATGTTACGATTTAGAAAAAGACTTGATTAATTCAATTATTCTTATGAAAGATATTCCATAACGCAAGAATTTTAAAAAACACAAATAAATTCTTTCCACTATCAGCCTTACGAGTTTTGCTCTGCTACAATAATGAACACAGAAGATATTACAATAAAGACATAAAATATTTTAACTCTGTTTATAATCGTTAACAAATCAATCTTATTGTATAAATGGCACAAATATTATTATTCATATAATCACTTTTATCTAGAGATATTAATTATCTCTGCATATTATTTCGCAAAAATTATTACTAGATGAACGTTACTGCATGATGATTCTAGAAGATTATCTGAAAATCCATGAAACCTTGATCTACTATAAGAGAACTAAATTGTAATCATATCAATTACAACATAAACAAAGATGTAATATGACTGCTTAATAAAGATTGATAAGAAAAACCTTAACTTAACAGATATAATATACTCTAACAAAACTCGAGAATAAATATATCTTTTTATAGTTATAGTCATCTGTAAATATTATCTATAGATGACTAGTAATACATGTCACTAAGCTAAAAAATTGAAAAAACTAGATATACTAAAAAATAATTTCTTACAAAAGACTATTGAAGTTATAAATTCCTATGCATTACTTTCATAAACATATGAAAACTACAAGGCTCAAGATTTTTTACCTAATTATGCTATTAAAAGATATTTTAATAGTATATTCATCTCAAAATAGTACTATATTATATCATTTAGTACATTTTATATCTTAAGTATTATACATAGTAAAAACTATTAAACAGCGAAAACTTATTAAATATAGCTATAAGAAATTATATACCATGATACAGAATTACATGATAACCGCATCATAGATAATAATAATACAAAGGAGTTCTTTTGCCGAAAATTTATATCTATCTTCTATCGGCTTTATTTATTATCAGTGTCTATTCCGCTATCGCTAAGGCGGATCAGACTAATTTAAAAATTACTGGGTTACCGAAAAATTTGCAAACTAATGTGCAAGCACATTTATCTGCATTAACTAATCAGGAAGTTTTTACAGATATCCGTTATCGCTCTCATATTAGCGCAATGGTCAAAGAGGCCCTTAAAGCATTAGGTTATTATGAACCAAGGATTACTTTTTATCTTATACAACCTCATAGACCCAATAAAAATCCCTTACTTATCGTACAAATCATACCAGGCAAGCCGATTACAATTTCTCAAGCAAAAGTGACATTAAGGGGTGGCGCATGCAGAGATGAGGATTATCTTGCGCTAGTTGCAAAAGCAAAACCTCTAAAAGGTAGCATCCTTAATCACAGACAATACGAAAATTTTAAAAACTCTTTAGACAGAATAGCATTACATAAAGGTTACTTTGACGCTACTTATCTCAGAAGCCAATTAAAAGTGGCCGTCTCTCATTATATAGCATTCTGGGATATCGACTATGATAGTGGAGAACGTTATTGTTTTGGCGCAGTCAATTTTATAGGTTCGCATATCCGTGAAGCATATTTACAAAACATAGTACCATTTCACACAGGCGATGTCTATTCCGCTAATAACATAGCAGAGCTAACGCGGCGCTTATCAGAAACTGGCTGGTTTAATTCAGTAGCTGTTATTCCAAGTTTTGATAAAAAAAATATAGATAAAAAAGTACAACTCAAAGGAATTGTTACAACACGCGCTCGTAATACTATTGAAACTGGTTTTGGATCTTCAACGGATATTGGATTACATCTGAAAACAAAATGGAAAAAGAGCTGCGTTAATAACCGCGGACATAGCTTTCATACTATTATGAAAATCTCAGCGCCTGAAAAAAACCTTGAATGGACATATAAAATACCACTTTTACAAAACCCACTAGAGCAGTATTACCTGTTACAAGGTGGCCTGAAGCGCACTCATTTAAATGACACTAAGTCTGATGCCTCCACTCTATCTGTATCACAATATTGGGAACGATCCAATAGCTGGAAGTGGGCCGCTCACATACATTGGATACTAGACCATTTTACTCAAGGTAATAATACTAATACTACCATGCTCATTTATCCAGGAATTACTCTTGATCGAACCCGTTCGCATGGTTCACTTATGATGCCAAATTGGGGTAATTCTCAGCATTATTCTATCGATATATCAAATTCCCTATGGGGTTCATATATCGATTTTATCGTAATACAAGCAAAAAATGTATGGGTTCAAACTATACAAGAAAGATCTAGATTTATTGAGCGTATCAATCTAGGCTGGATTAATACTAAAAACTTCTCAAAAATTCCACCGGATCTACGTTTTTTTGCTGGTGGTGATCAGAGTGTGCGAGGTTATAAATATAAAGGATTGTCTCCGCATGATAATGAGGGAAAACTGACTGGTGCATCAAAGTTAGCAATAGGATCAATAGAATATCAATATCATATGACTGGGAAATGGTGGGGGGCAATATTTATTGACTCAGGCTCGACTCTTCAAGATCTTCAAAAAAATCTCGTTAATACTGGTATTGGTTTTGGAGTACGCTGGGAATCTCTTCTGGGTCCTCTAAAACTTGATGTTGCACGCCCTATAGGTAACGGACATACACATAATATACAATTGTATATTGGTCTTGGACCAGAACTATGAAATGGTTTAAAAAAGTTCTAACGTTCTTTTTTATCTTAAGCGCATTAATATTGTGTTTTATTACGTTCTTAGTAGGCACTACTACCGGCATGAAGCTAGTATTGCATACCGCAACCAAATCTATCCCCGCTCTCCATATCAACACAATTAATGGAACTTTACATGATGGTGTTTTAACAGGAGTCCTCTATAGCACGCCTGGGATTAGAATAAATATAAATAAGGTTCACTTCAAACTAAGTTATAAATGTTTAATGAATAAAAAACTCTATGTGAATGAATTAATACTAAAAAAAGTTAATGTATTGATTAATAATAATTGGCAAACATCACAAATCGCTCATTTAATAAAACAAAAGAATTATAAATATAATATTTCCTATTATCCTTTAATACTTAAAAAATTAGCCCTTTATAAAATAAATATACAAATAAAGAAAACCAGAATATATCTCAGATCTTTTATCGGCGGCGCTAAATGGCAGCCACATGAGCTTACATTAACATCATCCCATATGCAAGGGCTCACAGTTTCACTACCGAAAAATAAAACTAAAGAATTAAGCATGCAAAGTTCAACATATAATATAAAAAAACAGTCTACACATCTATCCTATGATTATATAAACAAAATAATCAAAACACTACAAAAAAAGATGATAATTCCAGATCTAGCAATATTTCATCTTCCGATTCATATAAAGATAATGACACTTTTCTGTGAAAATTTACATTTTATAGGAGATAATAATATCTCTATTTATAAAATTTTAATTAAAGCTACTATTAAGAATCAAAAATTATATTTAAAAAATCTAGTAGTGAATTTTCGAGAGGGAATAATACAATCTCATGGTCACATAACATTCCATGGAACATGGCCATTAAACTTCATATTATATAGTATTGTTCATCTTAATAAACTACAACCTGAAAAAATAAAAGCTAATCTTAATGGCGATTTACATGGTCATTTAAAATTAAAATGCAAATTATCTGGGTCAATACAAGCACTCATAAGTCTCCATACCCAATTGACTCCTTCTAGAAAACCAATATATATACAACTACAAAGCTCTAAATTGTCCTGGCCACTTTATGGAGCAATACCACTCCAAGCTAATAATGTTCATTTTATCTTTAGAGGTAATCTAAGTAACTATTCTGTATCCTTATCGGCAAATTTTAGCGGACAATATACACCATCTATCATGCTAATTGCCAATGCTGAAGGCAATGCAGATAAACTAATTATTAAAAAACTACAGTTAAAATCGTTAAAAACAATAACCGAATTTAAAGGAAGAATTAACTGGAACAAATCACTTAACTGGTGTGGAGAGCTTAGGTTTTTTGACATAACTCACGACCAAGATAACCCTGTAACAGTCTCTACTCTAAATTCAGAACTGATTACTTACGATAGTCTATATAATAAAAAAAACAAAATATTTAAAAATAACATACGGCAAACAAAAAATTTAAGGATATATTTTCCAATAACAAGAAGTTTATTGTATCACCCATTAAAAATCTATGGTTCATTATCCACTTACAGTTTAGAGCAGTGCCATATCCCGGTTATTAACTTAAATTTAGGTGGCAATATCATTACTATTAAAGGTATTTTTAATAAACAGATTGATTTATATATGAGTATTCATGCAAAATATTTAGAACATTTTATTCCAGAGTTGTCTGGTAGTGCAAATGGGAATATCCATATTCAAGGTGATCTTAAAGAGCTGCGTCTTTTAATGAATCTTAATGCTAATCACCTAAAATGGCATGAAATGCAAATCGCTCATATGCAACTGAACGGATCTATTATTACTAGTAATAAAATACAGAGCAAAATAAACCTATGTGCAGAAAAACTAAAATGGAAAAAAATACTAATAAACTTTTTAAAATTACATGCCATTGGCGCTATCAAAAAACACACACTCACAATTAATTTACAAGGAAATCAAGCCTCAAGTCACATTACTATTCAAGGATCTCTTGATCCAATAGTAGGCCGATGGAGTGGTACATGTCCTAGTGTCTACTTTTCAAACACTTTAGGGGAATGGCGCTCAAGCAATAATATTACTCTTAATTACCTTTACGAGAAACAAATGTTCTGCATGGGATCTTCTAATTTAGAAAATCTAAAAACAGAATCATCCGGACCAAAAATAATAAAACCTCATACATCTTCTCATCTTAAAATTTCTTTAAATCACATAAATCTAGCTATGTTTAACATGTTTATGCCAGTTACGACTCAGTTATCAGGAACGCTAAATACTGGAGATGCGCATATCATATTTAACCGTCACGCCTCGCTTATCGATGGCACTATTTCCGTAATAGGTAATAATATTGCAATTAATCATAATGTTGCTGGGCATAACATGCCTATTATATTACATAGTTTTGAACTATATTTAGCGTTTAAAAATAATTGCATGCAATTTCAATGGCGAACTAGCATTATGCATAATGGCGTGCTATATGGTAACATTCAGGTTTCTGATCTTAATGGAAAACGTATATTAATTGGAGATTTTAATGTTGATTCTCTTTCTATAGGATTTCTAAATGCAGTTTTAATGCCAGGTGAAACAATTTCTGGAATAGTAAATACACATTTGCGCCTTGGAGGTAGCTTAAAAAAACCAGAGATATTTGGTAATATGTTTTTAAGTAATGCTAGTTTTGATGGTAGTCTAATTCCTATAAAACTCGCCACTGCAAAAGTAGATATATTATTTAACGGTGTTATTTCACATCTAACAGGAGTCATTAAAACTGAACAAGGAGAAATAGTTTTTCATGGTATCACTGATTGGAGTCAACTAAATAATTGGCACACACGTATCTCAGTAACAGGAGACAGAATACGATGTGCAGTATCACCCACACTAAAGATGGACATCATACCAAATCTAACATTTGAAGCCGCTCCAAAATCATTAACTCTAGTGGGAGATATATATATACCATGGGCACGTTTCTTATTACAAACAGCCCCGTTAACTATAAGCAGAGTTTCTTCTGATGAAACTCTGCTGGATTCAGATCTACAACCTATAGCACCACGATCTATGATAATACCTATTAGTAGCCGTCTTACTCTTCATATTGGTAATGATGTTTTTCTGAAGGCATTTGGCCTACAAGGAAAACTGCACGGTAATTTAAAAATTACACAAGATAAAAAAGGTCTAGGCCTATATGGGCAAATAAAAATATTAGCTGGTCGCTTCCATGCCTATGCTCAGGATCTTGCTATACGTAAAGGAGAACTACAATTTTCTGGATTACTTGATCAACCATATTTAAATATTGAAGCCATTCGTAATCCAGAATCCACTACAGATGATGTAGTTGCTGGGGTAAAAATTACTGGCTTAGCAAATGACCCCAAATTTGAAGTTTTTTCTGATCCAGAACAAACACAAGAATCAGCTTTATCCTATCTTCTTCGTGGTCAAAAATTAACTTCCGCTAGTAATGATAGTTATGCATTAACATCCACACTAATAAGCTTGGGGCTTGCACGCAGCGAGAGTATTATTAGTAAGATCGGTAAAATTGTTAGAGTTAAAAATCTTTCTATGGCCACTATAGGGGCAGGTGATAAACAGCAAGTACAAGTTAGTGCCTATATCCTACCTAGTCTACAAATAAAATATGGCTTTGGTATCTTTGATACACTAGAGACGCTTACCTTCCGTTATCAGCTGATGCCAAAGCTATATTTGGAGGCGATATATGGTCTGGATCAAGCTATTGATATTCTCTATCAATTTGAATTTTAGTAAAAATATCACAAAAAAAAAGACACAAAATACTACATTACATTGAGTCATGCAAATAAAAATAGTTTTTAGTAATTTAAAGAAATATTAAGTATATGTTAAAACAAATACAAAATACCTAAAAATTTTCACAACAATTAGAATTTAATAATTTTGTATAACTAACTTATTGTCATATAATGACACTTAAAGTTATGCTTGAGAATAACATTCTATCACCTTTTGCCTTCTGTGTTATACCTAATCTCAGGTTAAACATATTTAATACGCTTACGATCTAATATTTCTAATATCTTGCTATATCAAGAACCATTATTCTAACCCTAATGCACTTATCGTAATTAAAGCAGTTTTATTTTACTGTATATTACACTTTAATTTTAAATATATTTTATTATAGCACAGGTGACGTTATTAGACACAAAGTAGTTAATATCAAAGCGATTTCATCGACTTATAACATAAGCTTATTTTAATATATTAAGCTAAACTTATTGGCCTTGCATAAGCAATAGATATTATCTGTTAATAAGATACTTTCATAAAGTATAAAGTTTTCTTAAAAAATTCATACCTACCTTAAATATTAAAAGATACCATAATAAGATATAACTAATAACCAACCTATTCTTATCTGTATGATAAAAATTCATAATAAAATATCTCTACTTAACAAAGGTTTTTTGTATAACAGACAACACATCTATCTAGTTTTTAAAAAAATATCTGTACTATTATCTCTCAATGGAGATTTCTTTAAAAGAAACCTTCCTCTCTCTAGATTTTTACATCATTTTGTATATACATCCTTAGACTACTAATAGAACTGTATATCAAAATTAGTTATGTGATTCATTTACAGTAGTAACAAAAATAAATGTATCATAGTAATATTTTATGACACATCTACATTACGATTATAAATGATCAAACAAATCATGCTCACTAGAGGTATGTCAAGATGAAATAAAGAAAAAATGCTTTCAGCATTAGTTAGTATCAGAATTTCTTAATTGCTAAAGATGTCAAGTAGTTTGCTTTTACTGATAGTTATAAGTAGATTTTATGCACTGCATTAGTAATATTACTAATGAATTTTATGCATGAATTTCATTCAAGAGACATAATTGAGAAATGAATACACTAAAAAATGATCGTTACCTACGCGCCTTATTGCGTAAACCAGTAGATAGTACTCCTGTCTGGATGATGCGTCAGGCTGGACGTTACTTACCAGAATATAAAGCGACTCGTGCTATTGCAGGAAGTTTTATGTTATTATGCAAAAATCCAGAGTTAGCTTGCGAGGTAACACTACAGCCATTACGCCGCTATGCCTTGGATGCAGCGATTCTGTTTTCTGACATTCTTACTATTCCCGATGCTATGGGTCTAGAACTTTCTTTTTCAGATGGTGACGGTCCGCGCTTCGCTTACCCCATTACTTGTCGCGCTGATGTTAAAAAATTATCCATTCCAGATCCGGAACAGCAGCTTGGTTATGTCATGAACACAGTGCGCGCTATTCGTAAAAACTTAAATGGACAGGTGCCAGTAGTTGGTTTTTCTGGTAGTCCATGGACTTTAGCAACTTATATGGTTGAAGGTGGTGCTAGTAAAATCTGTTCTAAATTAAAAAAAATGATGTATACAGATCCAAATACTCTTCATCTGATGCTCAATAAATTGGCAGATAGCATTATATTATACCTAAATGCACAAATACTTGCTGGAGCTCAAGCCATCATGATCTTTGATACATGGGGAGGCATCCTCACAAGACGTAGTTACCAAGAATTTTCACTTCAGTACATACACAAAATTATTGATGGTATATTCCATGAGCATGATTGGCAGCGCGTGCCGGTGACATTATTTACAAAAGGTGGGGGACAGTGGCTTGAGGCCATGGCTGATATAGGATGTGATGCACTTGGGATAGACTGGACTATAGATATTGCTGATGCTAGAAGGCGTGTTGGCAACAAAGTGGCTATCCAGGGTAATATGGACCCATCAATATTATACGCCTCTCCTTCTCGTATCAGACAAGAAGTATCGACAATACTTGCAGATTATGGTCATGGAAGCGGGCATATTTTTAATCTAGGGCATGGAATTTATCCTGATGTTTTACCAGAAAATGCACATGAGTTAGTTGAATCTGTGCATAAACTTTCAAAAATATATCATCTACGGTAAGATGTCTACGCGAAGTTTTTAATTCATTGTCACTCATCCTAAAAAAATTCTACCAAGAGTAGATACCTATAGTATATAATATATGAGTGTTATTTTTAATTTTAATACTAAAAAGACAAATTAATGTTAAATATCTAGTATATTATATACACTTATGCTTATGTAGATTAATATACCACTACTAATATTACAAACTTTTTCAATATCAAGTGGACATGCATATAATATATATAATCGTTAAAATATTACTATATATTTTTTGTATTGTAATACATTGTTTTAAAATTTTTATAAAATACTAACAAGTATAAAATACTAATCATTACATAATTACATACAACCTTTGCTCTCATAACAGTTTTAACTATTATAAATACTGAAATATACTTCATCACTAATTTTATCTATAATTATAGGTTTATCTTTCATGAAAGCTATCTATAAATAAACTATACATAACACTTTAGTCTTATATATTTTAGTCTTATATGTTTTATATATAATAAATATATTAAGAAATAAAATATAAATAATTTTTATAGATTTTATTATCTATTATAAATATAATAATTTAATAAATAAAATAATAGTATTATTAATGAAGAATACTATTCTATTAATAGATAATAACTTTTAGAAATCTTAAACATACTTAATAATGTTCTTTTGTAATTTCAACCATTATTTCATATAATCACTATAAATTTTATTATATAATAAACTATACTATATATAGTATAGTTTATAAATTTTTTTATCAAAAATAATTTTTTAAAATAACACACTCCATCAACGAATAAATTATTTAATGCTATTAAAAGCATAATCTTGTTAGTTTTATTTATATTAAAAATTAATCAACCTGTTAAAACTATTTAAATAATTCTAGTTTATACACTAAAAATTCTATAATCATCTAATAATTAAAAATTATAGAACACTTTTATCATGAAATAGAAAAAATCTTAGTATATTGATATTTTGCATAATTTTACAATCTAGTTAGTATTTATCAAAATCAAATATTCAAAAACTCTTATTAAAACATATAGGATAAATGAACTGAATTCCATATGAAGACAGTATTCATACACGAACATAATCGCAATATAAAATCATATTACTCATAATAGATTGCTCGAGAATGCTAATATTTCGTTATTACTTAAAGATTTTATTATGTAAAAAATTACTGACAAATTTAACAGATACTGCTATTATTATTTAAAATTTTTTTCTTAGCATATAAAATGGAATATAATACGGGATACTGCAAAATATGAAGATCAAATATCATCTAGAATGAAATATACAGTCACCTAAAAATCTTAAAAACACTTTTAATAGTAAAATAATAGTATTTTAATTGACCACAAATCATTGATTCATATTATTTATCCGAATGATTAACAATTTTATCAATCATTTTCTTTTTTGAGAAGTAATATTTAAAGAACAGGTAAAGTAGATAAATTCATTTGCATGAGTAGAGTTAAAAGTTTTGTTACTAGTAAAATATTCACCCAGAGGATTTAATGGCTAAAGAAGATAATATTGAAATGCAGGGAACAGTACTAGAGACACTACCCAATACAACATTTCGCATTGAATTAGATAATGGTCATACGGTGATAGCGCATATATCTGGAAAAATGCGAAAAAATTATATTCGTATTTTAACTGGTGATAAAGTTACAGTAGAAATCACCCCCTACGATTTAAGTAAAGGCCGCATTATTTTTCGCAGTCGATAATATGAGTCTATAGTTACTTGGTTTTATAAAAATTCTTTTATCAAAAAAGATGATTATTTATCATAAGTAATATCACTATACATACATGCTATTATATAGTAAAAGATAATATAAAATCGCGTAATATATCCATGCAGAATATCTGTGACTAGTACAAACTCCTAGCAAGAATAATAGATAAGGTGATGCTGTTATTATAAAAATCTAGATAAACAATTATTCTTTAATATTTTATGTATATTTCATAGCCAAATGTATGTAATAAAGCTATTCTCCAATCTAGCTCTATAAGCTATATTATAGTAATAGATAAAATCTAAAAACATTAATTTGTACAGTATACAGATCATATATATATAATTAATCTAAAATTTTTTACATTGTTCTTATTTTTTATAAAAAGATAACTAATCTGTGGTTATTAATCATTTTGTATAGATTTTTTAACTAAAAACAAATTTTTAGAGGTTACTACACGCATGGCACTTATTGGTATTTTTTTTGGTAGCGATACAGGTAACACTGAAAAAGTTGCAAAAATGATTCAAAATAAACTTGGGCATAACATCGCAGGACTGTTTGATATTGCTAATAGCGCCAAAGAAGATCTTGAAAGCTTTGATATTCTATTATTAGGTATTCCCACATGGTATTATGGCGAAGCTCAATGTGATTGGGATGATTTTTTCCCAACTCTATCAGAAATAGACTTTTCAGGTAAATCAGTAGCCTTATTTGGCTGTGGCGACCAGATGGATTATTCTGATTATTTCTGTGATGCAATGGGGGCTATTAGAGATATCATTATATTAAAGTCTGCAACAATCATCGGAAAATGGTCTACTCAGGGTTATACCTTTGAAAAATCTAAGGGGATGCTAGATGATACTCATTTTCTTGGTCTTGCTATTGACGAAGATAGACAACCAGAACTTACTAAGGATCGGGTTAATCGATGGGTAGATCAGATTTGTCATGAACTTAATTTAAAATTATCATCATGATGATGACAGTGATAAAATTATAAAGTTTTAGATTAAAATATTTTTGATATAATCACCCAAGATAAGATAGAATTTTATAAATTCACAGCAAATATTACTCAAATATATTACTTTCATGATAATTTACAGAATTATTAGTGTTTGTATAAAAAACAAATAACATATACCATGAATAATAATTCTATTAGTTTGATAAATATCACTATTTATTTAACTAATATTACAGTTAAATCAAACTTAAAAAATTTTTCAGAAAGATTATAAATGTTATAGTTTATTCTAATTTAATGACCATGTTGTAAAAAGTAGTACTGATAGTTACTTTAGAAAATCAACTACAAACATTTTGAAATTCGTGTATCAATCCCAATATTTTCTTAAGTAACTTAAGTGTAAAAATATTTTTATATATGAAAAAGATTTCAAAAGCTACCGTTACATGCACTATTACATTTTTTTCGATTTTATAGAACATATATCACTTAATAATAATAAAAATAATAATAAAAATTTATTAGCCTATGGATGAACATAACCCACACCTTCTACATATAGGTAAAGTAAAATAAAAACAATATGAAATTATATATATATACTCATTGCCCATTTTGCATTAAAACACGTATGATTTTTGGTTTGAAAAATATTGCCGTCAATCTTATCGTGCTAATGAACAATGATGAGATCACACCTAAAAAAATGATCAATAAGAAAATGGTGCCAATTTTAATGAGAGAAGATAATAAATATATGGCAGAAAGTCTTGATATCATTAAATACGTTGATACTTTAAACCAAACTCCTGTACTAATAGGTAAAACTAATCCTGCAGTGCATTACTGGTTAAATCATGTCAATAAATACATATACTATTTACTTATACCACACATAGCTGTAGCGCCATTTATTGAACTATCCACTCCTGAAGCGCGCAGCTATTTTAAGATAAAAAAAGAAAAATCCTACGGTAATTTTGAAAACTTGACTAAAGATTTTTCAAAATTAATCAATAATATTAATAACGATTTACAGCAGCTCGCGATACTTATTAATAAGCCTGATTCAGTAAATGGTCAACTCTCTCTCGATGACTTTCATTTATTCCCTCTTCTATATCTATTATCTCTTGTAAAACAAGTTAAGTATCCAATACAAGTTGCTCACTATCGTGACAATATAAGTAAAAAATCAAAAATACCTCTAATCTTTTAGATTATATCTTACATGTAAGAATCATTATAAATATTTTTATAAACACTATTTTCTATGTATTTTTACAATTTTACATTTATTAATATTAAGATATGTTCACTGAACACCAGCCAACGATAAGATCCATATAAATTTGTGATCATCTGATTGAGACACACTCAAATAATTTATATAAAATTTTTTTAATTATCAAAACTCAATAAAAATAAAACAACAAAAAATTCTAAAAATTTTATACAGCATGCCGAATGTATTAGTTTTTATTTAAAGAATCTCTGTAAAGATCTAGGGTAGGTGCAGTAATTTATATCGCCAAACAAGCGATAATAATTTTTTTTATTTTTAGTGAAAAATAATACCTGTTAGATATTTTTAACAAATAGTATAAAAACATCCTTTGCCATTGGCAATAATCTATTACTATGTATTTTTTCAAGTAATAACTAGAAATATTTATTCAATACCACAAAAAACTGATCTATAAATAAATATATTTATCCTTTGGACATAACATGAATAAAACCCTAGAATATAATTATGTTTAACAATTTATACAACATCACACTAGTGTATATCTATAAATTAATGTATCTATAATTACTGTAATTATAGCTCTAATACAAAATAGAGTGTTTAATAAATATTTTTATATTTTATTAAAAAAATTTCTTAATAAAGAAAAAATCTATAATTAAGAGTTATCATCATTGTAAAGTAAAACAAACGCTCATCTTGTGAAATATAAAAGATAAGTTTCAAAACAAACTCTTGATTCCCATGCAGTCTTTATATTATTGCTAACAGTTTAAAAATTCCATCGTTTTTCCTATTACATGGCGCATCGTCCATAACTTTTAGACGCTTTTTCTTAAAGAAAGATCAGACATATTATGTTATTTATATTGTATCTATTAGAATATTCAAATTAATTAATAAGCTAGTGTTAAATATCTATTAACTTACAGTTTAATTTTACATAAAATTTTATGAGTACTACAAATTATCACCTGAACTATTTAAATCTATATATTGTATGTATAAAAAATCAATCCTTCATTGAACTAAAAACTTTTATAAAATAAAAAATTATTAATTAATTAAAATAAGTAAATTAATTCATACAAACTAATATAGTGGCATTATACATACGTAACATCTCGCTCTTATTATATTATAATAATTTATATATAATATAAAAACTTAAATAAATATTATATAAAGGTCTTATTTTATATAAAAGAATCATTGGTTTTTAAAAATCTTAAACAGAAAATCCAAACAATTATCCTTTTATTAATTATTAAGAATTGCTGATAAAAGTATCAAATAGATTTTTAATATTAATTTTAGATACAATATCCTAAATTCATAAATCTGAATAAAATTAATAGGTAAAACAAGGTGATTTATTTAATTATTATGTCATTTTAAAATTAATGATAACTTAAATTTTATCTAATCAATGATCTAATCTAACCAATGAGATTTCACAAAAACAATAATATGAAAAACAATATAATGCCGATCATTGATTATATCATCACCACTTTTAAGAATTATGATGAATTACTAACGATGCAGGCATTACCTACCTATATTATTATCAAATAATATAAGATAGATGCTAATTTCATATATTATTTTATAATATATGTTCATTTTTCATATATGAATTTTATTTCATTAACTAATTTTTAATTATATTTTTAATTATATATTATATGATATATTAGTGAGTATCATTTAAATAGTATTATTTTTAATAATCTATCATATCATGTTCATATATCATATTATAAAAGCCATTTGAACTATATTACCCAATAAATCGTAGCAAAATATCTATTCTGAGCACTGTATAGTGTGCATACTGCTTTAACAAAATAATCGCTAAATTTTTTTCTACGTTAAATACTCCATATACATATAGATTCATAAAATCATGCATAAAATTAGAGTTACTTTCAAGGTAATAGATAACAAAAATCTATATAAAAATATTAAATATAAAAGATATTTCTGTGCAAAATGATGATTTAATAGTAAATCTCTATGAGAAATATAAATTTTAATCTCAGTTTATGATACAATCACCTGAGGTTAGTATATTAGTACTAGATTGTAGATAAACTCTTTTATAACTACTCATTACGTATTTTATTTATCCTTCATGATTTTCAATACATAATTACATCAACTAATCAAAGGATGAGGATTGTTCATCTTACGCCCATACTCTCACATGAAGAGTTTATAAAACACCTATCAATATAATAAAGTTATTTAATTAATAAAATATTTTCATGTTTTATGTATTATGAATTTTCAATAAATGATATTCTTATAATTGAGCATCCTGCACGAATGTAGAATATACAATCATGCAGATATTATTTTAAATTTTTTTTACTAACTTATGCTATTTCTTTTATCTAATAATAATTAGATGTATACTCCATGTGATTTTTGTTTTTCAAGATATCTCAATAAAAATTTCTGCGACAAGCAGGCAAATAGTTTATAAATCTCAAAATATAAGTATGAGCTACATTAAAAAATGTAGAACATTTTAATAAATAAATAATTAAGGAGATTAATTTTTATGATACGTATTGCTCTATTCCTCCTAACTAACCTTGCTGTCATGTTAGTATTTGGATTCATTCTGAGCTTAACAGGGGTGAGGTCAAACAGTTTGACTGGTCTTATAATCATGTCCGGCCTATTTGGTTTTGGTGGGGCTATAGTTTCGTTATTGATGTCAAAATGGATGGCGTTACGTTCGGTTGGTGGTGAAATAATTCAGAATCCTCGTAATGAAACTGAAAACTGGTTAGTAGAGACTATCTCCCTACAATCAAAAAGAGTAGGCATCACCACTCCACAAATTGCTATCTATCATGCGCTAGACATTAATGCTTTCGCTACTGGTGCACGCCGTAATTCCTCATTAATTGCAGTATCTTCTGGCCTACTAAAAAACATGAGCCGTGATGAATCTGAAGCAGTTTTAGCACATGAAATTAGCCATATCGCTAATGGTGATATGGTCACTATGACCTTAATTCAAGGAGTTGTAAATACTTTTGTAATTTTTATATCGCGAATTATAGCTCAACTGGTATCAGGTTTTGGCTCAGATTCAGATGATCCTGAAGAAGAAAAGACCAATGGTCATCCCATGATTTATTTGCTTGTTTCTACAATACTTGAGCTTGTCTTTGGCGTGCTTGCTAGCATTATTACCATGTGGTTTTCACGTCATCGTGAATTCTATGCTGACGCAGACGCGGCTCGCTTAGTTGGATGTAAAAAAATGATTGCCGCCTTACAACGTTTAAAAACTAGTTACGAGCCAGAAGAGCCTGGTAATCTGATGGCATTTTGTATTCATGGTAAATCCAAATGGATCAGTGAACTTTTTATGTCACATCCGTCACTTGATAAACGCATTGAAGCTTTAAACAAAATAGAAAATCGTATGCAAAACGATAATATTACTAATTTCTAATTTTTAATGTATTATATTTATTTTTAAAGTTCATTCTATAAATATAGAATAATATCTTTATTAAATTTACATCCCTATGATACAAACATAAACTAATAAAAATCTCTTAATTTTTCGAAAATAAAAACTTTGGTGCGCTAAAATCGCTCTAACAAATCTTTAAATCTGATAATGCGAATGCTCTAACCAACTTTCTAAAATAATTGCAGCAGAAAGTGAATCAATAAAATCTTTTTGAAGTAAAGCGGAAAACCCTCCTTGTTTAAATATTTTCGCACGCGCTTCAACTGTACTTAAACGCTCATCATGTAGATCTACCGTTATTTTATAACGTTCATTAAGACACTGTGCAAAAAAAGATGTTTTTTCTGTAAAAGGCTGCCTACTTCCATCCATGTTAAGTGGCAAGCCTACCACAATGTGAGTTGGTTTCCACTCTTGAAAAAGACAATCTACTTGCTTCCAGTCAGGTGTACCAAATTGTGCTTTTATCGCTTTTAGCGGATATGCTGTACGAGTAATACGCTGACCAGTAGCAACTCCAATACTTTTTATACCAAAATCAAATGATAAAAATGTCTGATTGAGCATCACGCATGGCCCGCTTCGCTAACAATATTATACATATCAATACCAAGATTCTTAGCTGCTGCGTTCCATCTTGATGCTATAGGCGTGCGAAATAACACATTACTGTTTGCAGTAGTGGTTAACCAAGCATTCTCCATTAACTCTTGCTCTAATGGACCTTGTCCCCATGCACAGCAACCTAAAGCAACTAACACATCATCAGGTTGCTCATCAGTACCTAAAGTTTCTAGAACGTCGCGAGATGTGGTCATTATCGTATCATCTGAAACACGCATACTAGAAGAAAAGGTTTGTTGTGCTGAGTGTAAAATAAACCCTCGGTCTTCTGCTAACGGACCTCCAGAAAAAACTGGTTTATTTAACTTAATCTTAGATACTTTAGAAGAGTGAACAATTTTTAATTTTTGAAGCATCCCTGAAACCATAAGATTATCCATAGGTTTGTTAACAATTAATCCCATAGCCCCATCAGAATTATGTTCAAAAATATAGACAACTGCCCGCTTAAATAACGGAGTTTTTAAAGTTGGCATAGCAATTAAAAAATGATTTTGTAAATTCATACTAAATATTCTGCATTTATTAAATACCTATTATTTTAGGTATTATCAAAAGAAATCTCTCTATATAAAGGATAACGCTCTATTATAGAAAGCATTTAGGTAAACGTTTTTCGATAACATCCATCAATAGTCCACTAATTGATATTGATAGAGCGGCCTCAATCTCACAAATACAGGTTGGACTCGTGACATTAATTTCAGTTAATTTGTTACCTATAATATCTAATCCAACAAACATAAGACCTTTTTTTTGCAATGTTGGGGATACGCGATCTACGATTTTTCTATCACTTTCAGATAGCATGCGCACTTCTCCATAACCACCAGCTGCAAGATTACCCCGTACTTCACCTACTTGTGGTATACGAGCCAAGCAATATGGTACGGCTTGACCATCTATGACAAGAACACGCTTATCACCATCCAGAATCGATGGTAAATATTCTTGTGACATGCAATATACACTGCCATATTTAGTTATAGTCTCAAGAATTACTGATACATTTGAATCGTCTTTTTTAATACGAAAAATAGATAAACCCCCCATTCCATCTAATGGCTTAACTATAATATCATGATTCCTTTGCCAAAATTCACGAATTTTTATAATATTCCTGGTCACTAATGTCTCTGGTATGAGATCAGAAAACCATAAAGTAAATAATTTTTCATTACAATCACGCAAACTCTGCGGTTTGTTAATAACAAGAACACCTTGTTCCTCAGCTCGCTCTAAAATATAAGTAGAATATAAAAACTCAGCATCGAATGGAGGATTTTTTCGCATGAGTATTACATCCAGACTAGATAACGCTATATCTTGTTCATTTGTAAAAGAAAAATAAGGAGAATTATTATTTTGTATAATTATATTAATTAATCGCGTACGAGCACGCCCA
This sequence comes from Candidatus Erwinia haradaeae, assembly GCF_900698885.1. GTDB lineage: Bacteria > Pseudomonadota > Gammaproteobacteria > Enterobacterales > Enterobacteriaceae > Erwinia_E > Erwinia_E haradaeae_H. Next base: position 354,202 of record NZ_LR217705.1, on the reverse strand, counting down.
TCACCCTTATATAAGTATAAATCAGGCATTTCCATATAATGTACTTCATAACCACGAAACTTTGCCTCTATTAACATCGCTATACTAGAATCTTTTTTTAAATTAATCGAGGTAATTGGATCCATTACTATACCTAGCTTAATCATCCCTCTTATTACTCCTGTCAATCTCCTTCATTTTTTAGTACCTAAATAAATACCTCATGTATGCATAAGTCATAATATTATATTTTTAAGAAAAATTAAACTTTTAGTCTAAAAAGCGATTTTAATAATAATTACAACTATTATAAAAAAGATTTTATATTAAAAATAAAGGAAAGTTCTTAATATCTAACAACTCAATCAAACTATATCTGATACCATCATAGTATACATGTTAATATCTAATTTATAACATAAATGTGTACTGTACCAGTACAATACATTATAACTTTATATTCTCAATACTCAAATTTTTACCCAATTCGCATATCATACATTCTATAATGATATTATTAGAAGTATTTATCCAAGATGGCTTATTGTTTTGTATTGTCTATATTCAGTTATATTTTTCAGTTATATTTCATATATATATGATATTTTACATACTCTATCCTATATCATATAGGATAGACGATAACCATAGCATCTATGACTGATTAGTTAAAAAATTTTTAAACTTCTATATCTCTAGCATGATTATTAATAACAGATTGCACTAAGTACATCAATACAAAATTTATAGTTTTTTAAGAAAACAATTCTTAATCAAAAGATGAGTTTTTCATACGCTAATAATGATCCTGATAATCACTGATCAGCTAAAAATTTTTGAGATAATTAAAATTTTTATCTACTCGATCTCATAGCCATGATAGAAATAGCTAGGATCGAATTATGTAAAATACCTTACCGTCACGTCATTTAGCATGACGTTCTGCTATATTAATCTCCAATTAAAATAACATATACATACTCGCATTAGAGAGCGAACTATTTATGATATGACTAAACGCTATATGATAATAAATCACTACTATGTCTCTTTATATTAAAATAATCTACAATGCTTTTTTGCACTACACTATGTCTATAACTATATAATTTGCACATTAATACTTGCAATATCTTAATATGTAATATATTAATTTTGCAAAGAATGTGACATTATATCCTATAATAAATGAAATATAATTGACGTACATAATATGCTCTTTTTGGTCTGTTTTATAATCTTAATGTAGATGGTGTATATGCGTAAAATCAACACGTGTCACCAGAAGCTGGTCAATCCGGTAACTATCAATATCGACCACCTCAAATTTATATCCTTTTAATTTTATAAAATCAGTACGTTTAGGGATTTTTCGCAACATAAACATCATAAAACCACCAATAGTTTCATAATTTTCTGAATCAGGAAAAGAATCAATCTGCAATACACGCATAACATCATCAATCGGGGTGCTACCTTCAATTAACCATGAACTTGCGTCTCGCGCAATAATCTGGTCTTCTAATCCTTGTCCGGCTAAATCACCCGTTAAGGTTGTCATCACATCATTAAGAGTAATAATGCCCACTACTAGTGCATACTCATTTATGATGACTGCAAAATCCTCTCCGACGGTCTTAAAACTTTCTAAAGCTTCAGATAATCGAAGAGTATCTGGTACAATAAGCGCAGAGCAAATCTGTATGTTGCTATTTAAAGATAAAGGCTGGTGACTGAGAACGCGCATTAGAAGCTCTTTTGAATCTATATAACCAATGATGTGATCAATATCATCACTACAAACTAAAAATTTTGAATGCGGATGACAGGCAATCTTCTTTTTTAAACTACATTCATCTTCATCGAGGTCAAACCAAACCACGTTTTCACGTGGAGTCATGGCAGAAGTCACTGCCCGTGACTCTAGTTCAAATACATTTTCAATCAGTTCATGTTCTTGTTTTCGCAATACACCAGCTAATGCTCCTGCTTCAACTATAGCGTATATATCATCAGATGTAATTTCATCCTGACGCACCATTGGTATTTTAAAAATTCGAAATATAATAGTAGCGCCGCCATTAAAAAACCACACAAGTGGACGAAAAATAAATAGACACACACGCATTAAATGAATAATTTTGAGTGACATTTTTTCGGGAGAATTCATTCCTAAACGCTTAGGAAATAAATCAGCGAATAATATAAATAGACTGGTAGTAAGTGTAAATGAACATATAAAACTAAGACGCTCTGCAACATCAACGCGAACTATATGCACAAAAATCGTAAAAAATGCTGGAGAAAAAGCTGTATCACCAACGATGCCACCTAAAATTGCTACTGCGTTCACACCAATTTGTATTACAGTAAAAAACATACCAGGATTTTCTTGTATATTAAGCACATGCTGCGCATTAATATTACCATCATCAGCTAAAATCTTAAGCTTAATTTTTCGAGCTGCCGCCAGGGAAATTTCTGAAATCGAAAAAAATGAACTAACCAAAATAAGTAGTATTATTATAAGAAAACTATCTAACATAAAAAATCCATATTAAGTCTCAACGATCCATATCGTAAGTCAATGATTTTAATTAAAAACAAAATTATTAACGTATTATATTCAATCTAAAACATAAATGTGCAGATTTCCGCGTTTACTTATAAAAACATTAACACTATGATGATGTATATACTAAAAAATCTATAATTTTACATAAGTTTTCAGAAAATAACATGAGATTTATAATCATGACCTAATATCAGTATATATTTTAAAAAAAAATCGTGATCGTTGTATAATTTAACTATGGAGCAATATTTTATAAATTTTTAGTTTCTACTAATCAAAAACAAATAACTTTTATAGGAATGGCTATGTCCTGATAAATTCAGATATACAAAAAATATTCATGCTACCGCGCAGAAAAACTGTGAAAATATTTTTAACCAAATTAATCATACATAAGTTATATAATAACTAGAAGTTCTATTTATTATCTTAGGTAGACAATCAATGATCCAGCCCTAATACCTAATAAATAAAAATGATATTCAATATAATATTTTATCAAAAACACTCACATATATTAAACACATGATATAAATGCATAATATATTTTATATATTAGAAATAATATGCCAGAATGACATCTTAGAATTTTTAGAAAATCTAACTAGCGCGCAACTATTATCTCACAACAATAATACTAGTAGAGATATTTACAGATCATATGAAACAAAACATAGTAGAAATCAAAAACCTAAATTTTGCTTATAATAATTTATTAATTTTTGATAATATTTCTATTTCCGTGCCTAGAGGAAAAATAACAGCTATTATAGGACCATCCGGCATCGGAAAAAGCACATTATTAAGATTAATTGGAGGACAGATCCATCCGCAACGCGGAGAAATATGGTTTAACGGTAAAAATATCCCTGCTCTTTCTAATTCATGTTTGTATGAGACACGAAAAAAGATGAGCATGTTATTTCAATCTGGCGCTCTATTCACAGATCTTAATGTATTTGATAATGTTGCCTGGCCGCTTCGAGAACATTCTTATCTACCAATACAATTACTAGAAAGCGTAGTAATAATGAAACTAGAATCTGTTGGATTGCGGGGGGCTGCACATTTAAAGCCCTCTGAGTTATCAGGTGGAATGATAAGGAGAGCTGCATTGGCGCGTGCTATTGCTCTAGAGCCAGATTTAATTATGCTCGACGAGCCTTTTGTTGGCCAAGATCCTGTTACTACAAGTGCTTTAATTAAGTTAATTAAAAATCTTCAACATTCTTTAGATATAACCTTTATTATTGTATCTCATAATGTTTTGGAGGTTCTTAGTTTTGCGAACTATGCGTATATTATAGCAGATAAGATAGTATTAGCGCAAGGCACAACAGAAGAACTGCGTAAACATCATAACACCCGAGCCCGTCAATTTATTAACGGTATTACTGAGGAACATATACCATGCTTCTTTCCTTCTAGGGATTATCTACAAGATTTAATTGGATCAAGAAAAGGCATACAATAATGTATCTAAAATTATTGGCTTTACTGAGTTGCAAAATAATTAACTTTTGCGCTTCCTTAGGGCGAGCTGGATTAATACTATTCCATGCACTATTTAATCTTCCACGTTGTCACTTACATATAGCGTTATTAGTAAAACAACTATATAATATTGGATTTTTATCACTATTAATCGTTATGATTTCTGGATTATTCATTGGAATGGTTTTAAGTATGCAGGGATACCAAGTATTGAAAACTTATGGCACTGAAAGCGATCTTGGGATGATAGTCACTCTATCACTTCTACGCGACCTTGGGCCAGTAGTTACAGCTCTCTTATTTACCGGGCGCGCTGGATCAGCTGTTACTGCAGAAATAGGTCTCATGAAAGCTACTGAACAACTTGCGAGCATGGAAATGATGGCGGTTGATCCATTACAACGCATTATTCCTCCTAGATTTTGGGCTGGCTGTATTAGCATGCCTTTACTAACTTTTATCTTTATCTCAGTTGGAATTCTGGGTTGTGCAGTAGTAGGTGTGACTTGGAATGGCATTGATTCTGGTTTTTTTTGGACTGCTATTCACGATAGCGTTCATTTAAAACAAGATATTACAAATTGTGCAATTAAAAGTGCAATATTTTCTGTAACTGTGATATGGATAGCATTGTTTAATGGCTATTATGCCACTCCAACCTCTGAAGGAATATGTCAAGCCACCACAAAAACTGTAGTGCACGCCTCACTAGCAGTACTTGGTCTAGATCTTATTTTGACAACGCTAATGTCAGGGCGCTAATATACAATGCAAACAAAAAAAAATGAAGTTTTAGTAGGCATATTCCTGCTCGTTGCTCTAAGCGCGATTCTTTTTATATGTCTTAAAGTAAGTGGTATCAGCCCATTATTTAATACACCCACATGGAAGCTATATGCCACTTTTGATAATGTAGGTAACCTAAGAACAGGTTCACCAGTTAAAGTTGGAGGTGTAGTAATAGGTCGCGTGACCGACATTACACTAGATCCAAATACTTACGCACCAAAAGTTCAAATAGACATTAAAAAACAATATAATAATATCCCAAATACTAGTTCACTGGCAATACGAACCTCCGGTCTATTGGGTGAGCAATATTTAGCGCTCAACATTGGCTTTAGTGACCCAGAAATAGGTACTAATATGCTAAAAGATGGCGAAACTATTCAGGACACAAAATCAATTATCGTACTTGAAGACATAATTGGTCAATTTCTATATAAAAATGATGATACGGATAATAAGCATCGACTTTCTATAGCTGATATTACAAGCCCAAAAAAATCAAAACCTCGGTTGATAATCAATAATCCATAACAGAGGCTAATATGTTCAAATTTATACTTATCCTGATAATAATATTCTCTTCACAGGTAAAAACAAAAGAAAATACACAAAGCAATCCTTATAAAATCATGGCAACAGTTGCCATACATACTTTTGATCGAATTAAAAATGAAAAGACAATTATTAATCATAATCCATGCTATCTTCAAAAAATTATAGAGGAAGAGCTTTTGCCCTATATACATATAAAATATGCAGCCGCATCAGTATTAGGACCTTATTACCAAAGTACAACTAAAGCTCAACGCAACACCTACTACAAGGCTTTTAGAATATATGTATCTCGTATTACTACTCAAATGTTAGCAATGTATAAAGGACAGTCTTTTTACATTACACCAGAAAAACCAATTCATACCGAAACAATAGTTCCTGTTCGCATAACTATTGTGGATCCTACTGGCGGGCCAAGAACACGATTAGACTTTCAGTGGCGCAAAAACAGTATCACTGGTCATTGGCAAGCCTGTGACATTATCGTAGAAGGTGTGAGCATCATTATGACTAAACAAAATGAATGGAGTTATATTTTACGCCAAGAAGGTATCAATGGTTTAACAAAAAAACTGCAATCCTATACTCATTATTCAATCAAATCGAATAAATAATAAGAATGAATAACCAGCTAAAGTGGAAAATAGAGAAAAAAAACCTCTATCTTACAGGTGCACTAGTGCATAAAACGTTACTACCTTTATGGCAGCAACGTCATTTAATAATGAAATGCGTAGATAACATAGATATCTGCAAATTAACACGAGTCGACACAGGTGGCCTAGCTTTACTAATTCACTTGCAGAGAAATAATGCACATCATCAAAAAGAACCATGTATTTCTATTTCTGGGATCACGACTCAAATCCATGCTCTGATCACACTGTATAACTTGCAAACAATTATTAATAATAAGCACTGAGGAATTCGATCGATAACATTAACAACATAGTAAAAACTACCTGATAACTCAGAAAATCCCTCAAGAAAATTTTTCTTATTACTTTTAGATCTGATATTGTATACAATCATAGTATTATAAGTAATACATAATTATAAATTATATCTATTTTAGATAAATTTTAATTAATGTATAGAACTGTGCTATTTTATAAACTCTGATCGATCCTATTATAAATTTGATAGCTTACAGAAATGTTTTGGTATTTTACCAAGCATTAATTTAGCACGGTAAACTTAATCTTAATCAATTAAATTACCTTAATATCTTATTCCTTAATATCTTATTATATAATTAACATCTATTATTTAGATACCCTGAATGTTTTATAATTTCTAATTTATATATCAGACTTTTAGTTAAACAGCCTTACTGACTCTACTATCATAGTCTATATAACTTATTATGCAGTCAATATATATATGAATATGCTATGAATTTTTTATTTATTAAACCTAAATAAAAAATATATTTATATATATTATTTACACATACCTTTTAAATTATGAAAATAGATAACATTTTCTATATAAAATTTAAAAAAATACATACATATATATTCTAATAGTATCATATACTATACATATAGTTTAGCAACTTACACGATCATACTAAGAGCTCTATATCATATTCTATACCATAAACATATATAACAACTAGTTATTTTTGCTTAAAGTAAGCATAACTAATAACGAGATTAATTTTAACAGAATATAAAATAATAATGATATATCAAATGTTTTTCGACCAAAATGATGACATATTATATAAAATATAAACAAAATTTCTATTTAAAAAGTTATTTAAATATCCTATTTAACGATTTTAAAAAATCCAAATTTTTAACAATAAAAAATAATTATCTAAATCTTATATGACAAATCGTCCTATACAATTTTATATAGCAATCTATTTAAGTATTACTGATTTATGTCATTCAGGAAATTCAAGATTCTATTAACCTATCTTTCTTAGAAGAACCATAACAATTAATTATAGAAATAATATAATTTACATTTAATAAAACTTTGTTAGATTACCAGTAGCTGATTAGAATCATGATTAAATTGATATAACAATAAAAGTTAAGTGATCCATAAAATATTCTCTTAACTGTATTACAGAATCACGCAATTATGCAAAATTCTAAGATAAAAGTAATTTTTAGAATTTTTTATCTTCTCAATAAGATGTTTGCTTATTTATGATATAGTGAGATTTAGAAAATGGTTGATAACAGTATAATTAAATCCGTTTTACTAAAAATATTACCATTACAAAAAGTATATGTTAGTGGTGATAGTAGTCATTTACAAATTATTGCGATTGGTCAAGTCTTTAATGGACTTAGTCGCGTTCAAAAACAAAAAATAGTATATGCCCCTCTAGCATCCTATATTACCGATCATCATGTGCACGCTATTTCCATTAAAACATTCACCCCAGAAGAATGGAATCGTGATTCGCAATTGAATGGTCATTAAATCATAATATGAGAAGAATATCATTTCTTATATGACCATATTATAAAATAGTTTGCAGAACTTACTGGTAACCATTTCTAGAAATTTCGAGTAGTGATAATGGATAAATTTCGCATAAAAGGTCCAACCCGGTTAAGTGGTGAGGTTACTATTTCTGGAGCTAAAAATGCTGCATTACCTATTTTATTTGCTGCTTTGCTTGCTGAAGATCCAGTAGAGATATATAACGTCCCGAAGTTAAGAGATATAGAGACTACCATAAAATTACTCAGAAAGCTAGGTGTGAAAGCTGAGCACGATAATGCAGTATATTTAGATGCAAGTAAAGTCAGTGTATATTGCGCTCCTTATGATCTAGTAAGAACTATGCGAGCTTCAATTTGGGTTTTAGGTCCATTGCTAGCACGTTTTGGAAAAGGCCAAGTATCACTACCTGGAGGCTGCGCTATTGGTGATCGACCAATTGATTTACATATTACTGGTCTCAAGCAACTAGGTGCTCATATCAAACTCAAAGGTAGTTATGTTAATGCTTCTGTACAAAATCGTCTAAGAGGTGCTCATATTGTAATGGATAAAATTAGTGTTGGCGCTACAGTTACTATCATGATTGCAGCCACACTTGCGAAGGGCACCACTATTATTGATAATGCAGCACGAGAACCAGAAATTGTTGATACTGCTAATTTTTTGAATATGCTAGGAGCAAATATTACCGGAACAGGTAGCGATTGCATAACGATTATAGGCGTAAAACGATTAGGTGGTGGTGTATATCGCATTTTACCTGATCGCATTGAAACAGGAACCTTTCTAATTGCGGGTGCGATCTCTGGCGGTAAAGTGATGTGTCGAGCTTCACAACCGAATACATTATGTAAAGTATCTGAAAAACTACGTGAAGCTGGAGCGGACATTCAAGAAGGAAAAAATTGGATTAGTGTAGATATGCACGGAAGACGACCAAAAGCAGTGAACATTTCAACCGCTCCTTATCCTGGATTTCCAACTGACATGCAAGCTCAATTTAGCCTCCTGAATTTAATTGCTGATGGATCTGCACAGATTACTGAAACTATTTTTGAAAATCGTTTTATGCATGTTCCAGAACTTTTGCGCATGGGTGCAAAAATTGCAATTGAAAACAAAAATACCCTTATTTGCCATGGTGTTAAAAAACTATCTGCAGCACCAGTTATGGCTACCGATTTACGTGTTTCCGCTAGCCTTGTGTTAGCAGGCTGTATTGCTGACGGAATTACCCTGGTAGATTGTATCTATCATATAGATCGTGGCTATGAGCTTATTGAAAAAAAATTAATTGCATTAGGAGCAAACATTCAGCGCATCAAAAATTAATATTAAGTATACTCCAAAACTATTATCAGATATCAAGCAAGTAATGTTACCATTAACAAAAAAAGTAAGTAACCTTTAGTTGCTAATCTCTGTACTCATTATTTTATAACTATCTACCATATCATATCATCGATAAAAATATGCATTTAGTATAATTTTGCAACATTATATGATCTAAATAGAATGCCTAATATTTCTAATTTTATTAGAATACGTTATTAGTTTAATTATCTTCAGGAGCGACTAATGATAAACCTTGCATTAACTTATCTCCTAATTACACATACCATATAATTTTAGTTATAATATTAATATTGTCTAAATTAATACGTTTATTCTATGGAATATAAATTCCATTATAGTTGTTTAGCATATACAGCTTTATAATACTTTTCTTTATATAAAAAATATATTTTTAAAATATTTATTTAAAAAGTAACTTACTTTAGAAAAGTCTTAGTAAAAACTTTAGAACATGACGGTTAAGCATTAAAAATAAAGTAAAGATATAGTATTACGATACTAATGCAATTTTTATTGCACATATATCAATATGATACGTTAATCATAAATGTGATTTTGCTGTTACCAGGAAAAATATACATTTAGAAGTACGCTAGCAAAAATAGTTGGTTGTGCTTAATACAGAAAACTACATAAATCATTCATTATGTAGCTCCAAAAAGTTTGGATTTTATCTATATGATATAGATTCAATGATTATCAAGAATAAATGAATAAACTCTATCATTTATACATAACACCGAAATAGATTATCAAACAATATTCCAGTTTCAATCAAAACTCTCTATCTTTATTTGTATATTCTCAATAAACTATATTTTATTCCAATAATGCATTATTCTAATAATATAGACCTATTCTCTATATATTAATCTATACTTTATGACATATATAATGCAAAAAATTTTCCACACTAATTTTATTAAAAATAACAGTATACTATATTAAGTAATACCTAAAGATTCTATTATAATTAATAAACATATGAATAAAATTATTTACTGTTACGCAATAACTGATTGATGTTTGTTTTTAAAAGAGTCTTAGCGTCTACCGTCTTAACAATAACTGCACAATAAAGGTTATATTTTTTATTTTTTGACGGAAGGCTGCCAGGAACTACAACAGAACCTGCTGGGACGCGCCCATAATATATCTGATCAGTATCACGTGCATAAATTTTTGTACTTTGCCCAATATATACCCCCATAGATATTACCGAACCGGCTTCTACGATCACCCCTTCAACAATTTCTGAACGTGCCCCAATAAAACAATTGTCCTCAATAATGGTTGGTTTTTTTTGCAATGGCTCTAGAACTCCGCCAATACCAACACCACCAGATAAATGTACATTTTTACCAATCTGCGCACATGAACCAACTGTTGCCCAAGTATCGATCAATGTACCTTCATCGATATATGCACCGATATTAACATAAGAAGGCATTAAAACAGTATTACGAGCAACATACGCACCATACCGAACCGATGCCGGTGGAACAACGCGTAATCCTTTTTTTTTAAAACAATTAGCATCATATCGTGCAAATTTCATGGGTATTTTATCATAACCAGGATTATCCAAACTACCCATGATCTGATTTTTTTTAATATAAAAAAAAAGTAATATCGCTTTTTTTACCCACTCATGAATTATCCACTGACTTTTGATTTTTTCAGTAACACGCAAACTTCCATTATCTAAATGAGCTATAACATCATAAACTGCTTCACAAGTGCTCGGGTCAGCGATTTTAGTGTTAGTAATACACAAATTATCAAAGGAATCGTTAATAATTTTCTCTAACTGTTTCATAAATAGTTTAGCTCAGTTTATTTATATATAAATATATCTAAGATCTAGAAAAAATTAAACACAAACTTTTACAATATTCAAGTAAGATAATCTCATGGTATATACTAATAAAATTTCAGATATTTAGAAAATTCGCAATATACATTTATATATATTAAATAAAAGAGATTTACATGTGCATTTATAAATTAAATATATTATTTTAAATTAAAAATCAACACCCCATATCAGTGTAGATAGCTAATGCTTTATATACAAGATATTTTCTAATAATTATATATGCTAGAATCACCTACCTTTTCAATATTAGAAAAATTTAGAAAAATTTTAATAGAACAGACTATCTTATTGAATTCATCATTTTGAGGAGCAAAAATAAAATTTGCATGTGAAAAACATCTTATAAAAAAACAATAGATCTTTAAAGTAAATCTTTAAGAAAATTTTTAATTATTCTAATAAATAAAATATTTAAAATTTTATAACTACATCTATTATCATCGCCACACTAAAACTAAAACACTGTTTCGCGTAGATCACTCATTTAAAGATACATATTATACAGAAACTGAGAAAAATTAAACATTTACTACAAATTTAAGATTAGTAAATTGACTATAGATCACAAAGAAGACTCTTATTTATCCTTGTCATCACTTTTGAGCACTGTAATACATTCATGAACCTTAGTGCACTAAAAAAGAGATTGCAAAATAAAATCATGAAAACAATTAGCACAAATATTCTATAATAATTTGACAAGTTATCTATATATAATTGCACAGAAGTGTTAATAGTAACAGGATTTTTCTTTCAATCAAATCAACCATAAATCTTTATTATTTTATTCAAATAAAAAGAATGAGTTTCCACAAAACTATAGAACTTAATATAAAAATATTAACATGAAATCCTTAGATTGCAATAGAGACGGATATTCTGACATAAAGAAACATCATATGGATGATATCCAATTGCACAATGTATAATAAATAAACAATTAAATAATTTTAAGGTTTTTAACAATGAAAAAAATCATTCTTTTTATTAAAAAAAATAAATATAGCAGATATAAAAATCGTTCTCTCTATACCATATTTTAGACCCCGGATAAATCAAAAATATCCACTAAAAAATAACAGCCGATAAAATAAAATTAATTCTGATCAAGAATAAACATAATAAATATTACAAAATATAATTGGGTAGTAGTTTAAAAAGTCCACGTATTATCTCAATAAACAATATATATTATGTTGTCAGTGACATTAATCAAAATTTATAATAAAAATTATAATTAATATCCCCCCCCGTAATATGTTCTATATGGAGTTAAAAAACTTCTATAATCAGTATCAAAATATTTGATATACTTCATATATTCAAGATATTAATTGAAAATTAACTAAAGTGTTAAAAAAGTTATAATCTAACCTTAAAATCACTTATGAAATAAATCTGTAAATCTGGCATTAGAATAATAAAAAGAAAAATTTAACATCTTAATAGAAATATTAATCCAACGTATTTGTATAACTTTCTATACTAATAAAATTCTTAAAAAACAATCACAAATATAATATATCACATACTTGAGCTATTGGTGGTGAGAGAGGGATTCGAACCCTCGATACGTTTCCATATACACGCTTTCCAGGCATGCTCTTTAGGCCACTCAGACATCTCACCAAAATTTATTACACTATTATAACAGAATCCTATAATAGGATTAAATGTTTTCTAAACAGATCAAGAAATTATTTATATGTACATAATATTTTATGTACAATGGTGCCCATAGTTGATAGTACGCTTTTATTTTATATTTTTATGAAATTATTTAATATAAAACATTAAATATAGTTTTATAAATTAATATAAATGTTTCAATTTTTCTCGAAAATAGATTACTCCATATCATTTTAGAGTTAATTGCTTAATTATGATTAACATTAAAACTATTTATAATTAATAGAACTTATCAAATATACTTTCTTAATGCAATAAATCTCCACACGATTTCTATCGTTACCATCATTCTCATTATCTTATATAATATATTTATATATTTGTTATTTTTGCATATGAGTTATCTTCATCTTATATTATTAAATAACTACAGTTATATATAATTACTAATAATAATGTCATAGAAATCTATTTCTCCACGCTCCATTGAAAATATATATTATAATATATAGTTTTATTTATTTATATAGTAAGATCACCTATAGACTGTATATCGCATTCTATATATATAGAATACCAAAAATAAAATTTATAAAAATATCTTACATGACATAAGTCATTACACGTCCCTAAATTATAAAAAAGTTATTAATTCTATGTTTAAAGATAGAATTAATAACTTTTACATGTAACTTAATTACCTAATGTTATATATAATAATATTATATAAAAAGATGCGCTCAATCAATCATTTAGATAAAAATGCCATAATTATTACAGTTATTCGTTCTGTCTCTATACAATCTATATTATCATCCTTTAATATATCCAGAATAAAAATTTATCATGGAAAAATATAGAGTTTTTATTATAAAGAAATCTTTAAATTCTATTTATTATAATTATAAAAAATAACTTTTCTATCTAAATATACTATCCATCACAATATAAATTATTATCTTTATTTCTATAAATACACAATGCGCTATTAATTTTTACAGCTATCTATTTATTTTTTAAAAAATATGTTATTTCAGGCCTAAAAAATATCTGCTATTCGACGATTTTATAATCGCATATTTTATAGATTAATGCAGTAATCCATTGTAGGCGTACTTTAGGATTAGACAAATCATAAATAAACCTAATACGTATTGGACTATCTAAAAACCAAGAACATGGATCTTTTTCTAAAAGATCCAGAAACCATCTAGTATTAACCCTATTGTTTTTGTCTAGTTCAATCCACCCTCCTTTTTCATTCACCTCAACTTTTCGTATTCCAAATTGTTTGGCTAATATACGCAAGGCTGAGATATCTAGAAGCGTACGAGTACTGTCTGGTAATAATCCAAAACGATTAATTAATTCTATTTTGATATTTTTTATTGAATCCAACTCTTTAGCGCTAGCAATGCGTTGATAGAATGACAAGCGAGTGTTTACATCAGTAATAAAATTACTTGGAATTAGTGCAGGTATCCTAAGATCAATATCAGTTTGACTGTTAATTAAATCCGCCAAAGATGGTTCACGCCCTATTTGTAAAGCATTAACAGTATTTTCTAAGAGTTCAGTATACAAAGAAAACCCAATCCCTTCTATTTGACCGCTTTGCCCCTCACCAAGTAATTCTCCCGCTCCACGGATCTCAAGATCATGCGTAGCAAGCGCAAGACCTGCACCTAGGTCTTCTATAGCAAGAATGGCTTCTAGACGTTTATGTGCATTGCTAGTCATTTCTTTTTGACTCGGGGTGAGCAACCATGCATAGGCTTGATGATGAGAGCGGCCAACACGCCCACGTAGCTGATGTAATTGCGCAAGACCAAATCGATCTGCGCGCTCAATTATGATCGTATTGGCACTTGGTATGTCTATACCGGTTTCAATAATAGTAGTACACACTAATACATTAAAGCGTTGATGGTAAAAGTCATGCATGACTTTTTCCAATTCACGCTCACGCATCTGCCCATGACCTAATGCAATACGAGCTTGTGGAACTAATTCTGACAATTGTTGTGTGACTTTTTCAATATTTTCGACATCATTATAAAGATAATACGCTTGACCACCACGAAGCACTTCACGTAAAATTGCCTCATATACTATTTTCTTGTCATATTCATGAACAAAAGTTTTTACTGGTAAGCGACGAGCTGGAGGGGTGGAGATTATTGACAGATTACGGATACCATGCATTGCCATATTTAAAGTACGTGGAATGGGAGTAGCGGTTAATGTTAGAACATCAACGTTAGCCCGTATTAATTTTATACGCTCTTTATGACGAACACCAAAACGGTGCTCTTCATCAATAATTAATAAACCAAGATCATGCCATTTAATTTTATTTTGCAATAATTTATGAGTTCCTATAAGAATATCTATTTTTCCTGAAAATGCATCTGTTAAGATCTCAGACTGCTCTTTACCTGTACGAAACCTTGATAACATCTTAATAGAGACTGGCCAACGAGCAAAACGATCCAAAAAATTATCATAATGCTGCTGGGCTAAAAGGGTAGTTGGTACTAGTACAGCTACTTGTTTATGATTCATAACTGCTAAAAACGCAGCACGCATAGCTACTTCTGTTTTACCAAAACCCACATCCCCACAAATTAAACGATCCATTGATACAGGCTGACACATATCTCTCAACACTTCATTAATCGCTTCTGCTTGATCAACAGTAGCAACAAATGGAAAACTTTCGCAAAATAATTGGTACTGTTCTAAATCTTTTTTGAATGCGAATCCAGTTTTAGCTGTACGCTGCGCATAAATATCGAGAAGTTCTACCGCTACATCTCGCACTTGCTCAACAGCTTTTTGCCGAACTCGAGACCAAGTATCCCTACCTAACTTATGCAGTGGAGCATCTGATCCAGAGCCTCCGATATAACGACTAATTAAATGTAATGATGATATAGGCACATATAGCTTAGCATCTTCGGCATACATAAGAACAAGGTATTCAACTGAAATTCCGTTAGTTTCTAAGACAATTAACCCCATATATCGCCCAATACCATGCTCAATATGTACAACAGGCTGACCTAGATATAGCTCTGATAAATTCTGAAAAAAAATATTAGAATCAATATTATGAGAAGTTTTTTGATAGCACGGGGTAACAAAGTTATCACCAAAGAGATCTCTTTCGCAGATTAAAGCGCGCTTTCTCCTATGATCAATAAAACCAACCTCACTAGCAGAAATTAATAAATATTTCCCTGAACCTTGTGCTTGCGCTAATGAATTAATGATTGTTAACCTTAATAAAATACAAGATAAACGCTCTTGCAGAATTTCCCGACGCCCTTCGCTTTGTACTGAAAATACCACCTGTCCTTGAAAAGAGTTTAAAAATTGACGTAATCTATCTAACGGTTTTTTAGATGTTGCCTCGATCTTAAAACCTGGTAAAGGGGAATAGTCTAAGTTAGTATTATAGAAACTTTCTTTTAATCGCTCAGAATTGAGTCGTATAGATGGCCAGTTTTTAAACTCACATAAAAATTCATCGCTACTAAACCATAAGAACCTAGGATCTAGTGGCGGTCGCATTATATTAGTATAGCAAGCCCTATAACGACGCCGCAGATCTTCCCAGAAACGTCGTGAAGCAGTCTCTATATCAGCAGTAATTAATATTAGCGTATTCGTCGGTAAATAATTAAAAAGTCCCGGTAGCGGTTTTTCAAAAAATAATGGTTGCCAATATTCAACACCTGCAGGTAAGACACCTTTTTTAATCTTTTCATGAATATGATTAAACTCTGTATTAATTTTAAAAATTTTAAACCATTTCGTAATAAAAATCTCAAGAGCAGTATCATTAACAGGAAATTCATAAGCTGGCAGCAAATTAATTTTCGTAATTTCTTTCGAAAAAAGTTGATGGTCACTATCAAACAGATGCAAACTATTAATCTGATTATTAAATAAGCTAATACGACAAATTTCGTTACAACCCATAGGATAAATGAACCAAAATTCTCCATCATTAGAAAACTCGCCATGTTCCATTACACGATGTACACCGCGATATCCTATTTTTTTTAGTTGAGTTAATAGTTGATCATGAGTTAATATTTGACTTATTTTTAATATACATGCAGTATTTACTAGAAAATTATATGGACAAACTCGTTGCATTAAATTATTGATAGATACAATAAGAATGCCATGATTTAACGTAGGTAATTGGTATAGCATAGATAAACGAGAAGATACAATCTCTTTATCTGGAGAAAAACTATCAAACGGTAAAGTGCCCCAATCAGGAAATCGCATAACTATTCGATTAGTAAATTTTTTAATTTCTTCAAATAAGAGTCGTGCATTCTTTATATCTTTTGTAACAATCATTACTGGGCCGTTATGGCGTTCAGCTATTTCAGAACATTCAATAGAATAGGCTGCACCGGTTAGTTGCCCTAGATGACGTTGATCACCTGCTCTACATGGCAGGTCATAACAATAAAATTCTGGCATAATCAATTATATAGTTTTTACGTAAAATCATTAATTGTTTCTGTAAGAAACTTACCTCAGGTAAGTTAGTAAAAATAGATTTTTATATTTTATTAAATAATCAACAATTATAATAAATAAAATTTTTTGATATTATCAATATGATGAATCGATCAAGATGTTGATCTTTTTATATCTTCCTTTTTAATCGGATAAAATTGAAAAATATTATTTATTAAAAATTTATCTTATATGTTATGCTTGGTTACTTTATGTTGATCTATGAGATATGTAGATGTATATTATTCTCTAAATTCATGGAAATCCATATTAATTTTAACCCCTATTAATTTTAACAAAGAACTTCAATCACCATGCTCTTATATACATCATCATATCTCAGTGTCTAAGAATATTTTATATCCATGAGTTATATATACCATATTGACCAATTTTTAAGCCATAATGCATAACACTATTTTTAAAGAATTTTTCTACAATCTTTTGATTAAAAAACCAAATCATAAGATGTTTAATCTGACATTATCTATTAATATTATACTATATATTTTATTTTTCATTCAATTAACTAATTGATGTATATTGAATTACATAAATATAAGTAAAGTAAATGATATTATTACATCTATTACATAGATTACATGAGTATAAGAAACTCTTCCCTACATAAATAAATTTTTTGTTTATATTTTTATATAGATACACTATTAAATATCTATTTAAGTTGAATTATAAGTTCTTATAATAAAATTTAGAATATATAAAAAATGAAAACGCATCAATCACCAATATGTAATATTTTTACCTATACGCCTTGTTTGTTTATCTTTTCGGTTCCATTATTAGTGACTAGAGAATTTTCCTCAAGAATTAAATTGCGCCACTCAGTATCTAATGCATTACGCTGTAAAAATAACTGTTCACGTTGAGCAACACATAATCGTGTTTGATATGTAATGTATACGACAAAGATCGCAGAAATCAGTATCATCATTAAAAGCGATATTGCTATCTTACTGTTGTGCATTAAATCTATAAAAATAATCTGCGGTAAACTATATCGCTTATTTTTCATAATCTATATACGCTCTGCAATACGCAAAGTTGCACTTCGAGCTCGTGGATTATTAAAGATTTCAGTTATATTTGGCATAATCTTACGCAGTGATTTTAGACATCTCTTTTCTAAATGATCAAGTTGAGCTTCCGATATTGGAAAACCAGATGGCACCTGTGGTCTATTACTGTGCTCTCTGATAAAATTTTTTACTAGGCGATCCTCTAAAGAATGAAAGGTAATCACAGAAAGGCGACCGCCTGATTTTAAAATTTGTAGCGCACCTAAAAGTGCTTCTTTAATCTCTTCTATTTCATTATTAATCACTATGCGAATTGCTTGAAAGCTACGCGTTGCTGGATGTTTCCATTTTTCCCTAAATGGAATAGCAGTATAAATTACATCAGCCAAATCTTTTGTGCGTATTATCGGATTTGTATGATTTCTTTTAATAATCGCACGAGCAATACGTTTTGCAAAACGTTCTTGACCGAAAGCCCGCAACACAAAAGCGATATCTTTTTCTTTTGTATTCAGTAACCATGTTGCCGCTGATTGGCCACGAGTAGGATCCATGCGCATATCCAACGGTCCGTCCTTCATAAAGGAAAAACCACGCTGAGCATCGTCTATTTGTGGTGAGGAGACGCCAAAATCTAGCATGATACCATCAATTTTTCCCATCAATTGATGCATTGAAACATATTGAGCCATCTTAGAAAAAGAACTGTGAACGACAGTAAAACGAGGATCAGTAATTGCAGAAGCGATAGAAATTGCCCATGGATCACAATCCATAGCATATAAACGCCCCTTCGCTCCAAGGTGCGATAAGATTACACGTGAATGCCCACCACACCCAAAAGTTCCATCAATGTATATACCATCCGATTTGATATTAAGCCCATGAACCGCTTCGTTTACTAACACTGGTATATGTTTTTGAATAGTTTTCATAGAAATCTTTTTATTTTTCAATCTCCTCATGGATGTATAATTATATTAAATAATTTTACATCTCGATTGTTTTTCCTCAATAATTTTATTTAATTTTTCTCTATTAATCCCATAATTTTCTTAAATTATTATATCTTGCATTCAAAACCTTTGATCTAAATGCACCGATAAGTTAAACACAATTTTTTAATCCAACAAAGCTATATATGAATATTAAAATTTAGTATATTAATAAAAACGTAAAAAATAAACCGAATACTTCTTAAGTAGAAGATCTACTTACTTTCAATAGAAAGCTATATGTCAAAATTATTTTCTGCCAATAGTTAGGTAAGCATTTAAAATACATACTAATACCATTAGTTAATAAAAATATGCATTATACATAAATCTCTATTGCCATAAAATATGGATATCATCTCTATATCATATATTAATATAAATATACTAGATTATCGGTGAATATATTGAATTGATAGGATGCTTCTCTTAAACATTTCTGATAAAAACCAATAAAATCAGGTGATATTTTTAATTAAAAACGAAAAAGTCAGTTACTGAACACTACTTGATAAACTAATACCATTATATTAATAAAGTGATAATAATAAATATCATCGCACCACTTAATCACCTATCTTTCCTTCATATTAATTTTCTATATCTTTTTTATAACCTATTAAATAATCAGTAATTATACTTATAGTATCACATAAAAAATAAATAATTCATGCTAGATATTTTATAAACCCTAGTCTTTTATCTGCTAAAATGCTAATAAAATAAAATAAACTTAAACATGAAATTTTCATGTAAGATAAAAGGATTTTTTTCAAAAAAAAATAATGAAACTCTTTGTATTTAAACTTGGTTACAAAGTAAATAATGACATCTCATAATATATTAACACACTCTTAAAAAGTTTTTACTGAAACTAATAATTAGTTAAAAAATATAGCGTCATACTCATAAATATCTCTAATAACAGTAGAGCTATTAGCACTTACTATATTATTTTTAGCTGGGTCTAAAGAAAAAATTTACACATAAAGCGTTTTATTTTAGATAAAGATTATTCTAAAAATAATAAACACTAAGTCAATGACCAACCAATTAAAGACTAATCTTTCATAAAATCTCTGCAATAATAGATATTATCATGATATTTTAATTTATTTAAGAAGTACTCATGATACAATTTTGTCTAAAAAACATATTCAGTTAGTAACTCTAAAAGAAAAGCATCTCAAAAAATCCAAAAAAATTATTTTTTAGCGTAAATTACATGAAAAATATGATTACTGTGTCAAATAATTAAATAAAAATCACGGTAACAACGTAAATTTTTTCTTTATCCCCTGATACCAAACAAGCTACACAAGATAAAACTTTTCATATAAGATAAATGAATAATTGACAAAGATAACCATATTTTTATTTAGAAACTTGGAGTATTTTAATTTTCAAGAACTATTGATCATTATATTAATAATATAAAAATGCTAAAATATAAGATTCTAAAAGAATAAAATTAACGCTATAAATGGCGCACTAGATAGGTTTACACAGAATACAAATAACTAAAAATCTCTATTAAAATCAACTCTTGACACCATAAAACTAACCTGATGAATAAAAACACAATACGCTTATTATATCATTAAGAATGAAATATCGTTGTTAACTAGGAAAATCCATGAAAATTACAGTATTTGGTATTGGTTACGTTGGTTTAGTTCAGGCTGCTATTTTAGCTGAGATTGGACATGATGTGCTTTGTATTGACATCGATGCTATAAAGATTCGACGTTTACAACAAGGAAAAATTCCTATTTTTGAACCTGGTCTTGCTCCGTTAATTATCAAAAACTACGAAGCTGGACGCTTACAATTCTCCGTTTATGCAGAGAAAGGAGTTCATCATGGGTTAATACAAATTATTACCGTTGACACACCATCAGATTCTGATGGTATGTCTGACTGTAAAAACGTCCTCTCTGTTGCGCATGTAATTGCTAAATATATGAATCACTACAAAGTAATTCTAAATAAATCAACCGTTCCGGTTGGAACCACGGAGCATGTTAGCTGTTTAATTAAAAAAACTTTAAAAAAGCGTGGTATACAATTAAAATATGATGTAATTTTCAACCCTGAATTTCTAAAAGAAGGTGCAGCAGTTACTGATTGCATGAATCCAGATCGCATTATTATTGGGGCTAATAACAAAAATGCTGTTAAGCTTTTATATGAACTTTATAAGCCATTTAACCAGCATTACAACCGAATACTCCTAATGGATATTCGCAGTGCTGAGCTGACCAAATATGCTGCAAATTGCATGCTTGCTACTAAAATTAGTTTTATGAATGAAATAGCTAACCTGGCAGAACTCCTTGGTGCTGATATTGAAAAAGTAAGGCAAGGAATTGGTTCTGATTCACGCATTGGAGACTCATTCATTTATCCTGGCTGTGGTTACGGTGGGTCTTGCTTGCCAAAAGATATACGCGCCTTAATACGTATTGCTGAAAAACTTGGATATCAGTCATATTTATTAAAAGCAGTAGAAGATATTAATGAAATACAAAAACATAAACTATTAACCTTAATCAAAAATCATTATAAAGATAATCTGAAAGGAAAAACATTTGCCCTATGGGGTCTCTCTTTTAAACCTAATACTAATGACATGCG
Organism: Candidatus Erwinia haradaeae; assembly: GCF_900698885.1. Lineage (GTDB taxonomy): Bacteria > Pseudomonadota > Gammaproteobacteria > Enterobacterales > Enterobacteriaceae > Erwinia_E > Erwinia_E haradaeae_H. Next base: position 332,257 of record NZ_LR217705.1, on the reverse strand, counting down.
TGAAGCTTCTAGCAGGATTGTAATGGAAACATTATGGAATTTTGGTGCCACTATACAAGCTTATGATCCAGAGGCAATACAAGAAACAAGGCGTATTTATGGTTTTCGAAAGGATCTAAAACTTATAGCCAAAAAAGAACTAGCGCTAAAACATGCAGATGCTCTTATCATATGCACAGAATGGAATGCTTTCCGAATACCAGATTTTAATCTAATAAAAAATATATTAAAAGAACCAGTAATTTTCGACGGACGTAATTTATATGACCCTAAACAAATGAAACAACGCGGATTTATTTATTATGCTATTGGCCGTGGAGAGTCCATTAAAAAACCCCTCACGAATATATTAGATAGAGATATCAATGACTAAATGCTACTTAGTACTTATCTAGACTTTAGTGTTTATATAACGATTATAAAAACGAGATCCATATTAATAAAATTATTACTAATATGTTATCATAAGTTCAATAAAAAATAATAATGATTTTTCTCATAACATTGTTTCTTTATTAAACGATAAAAAACTAAATCATAATTTACTTTAATGAATAAAAAATACCGCCATAAGAAATAGATTCAAATATACCATTTAATCAGTTCCACCTACAGTTAACTTATCAAGTTTTATAGTAGGTTGTCCAACGCTAACTGGAACAGTCTGCCCTTCCTTGCTACAAAATGAACCCCCCGTGTCTAATGCAAGATCATCTCCCACCATTGAAATATTCTGCATAGCTTCTATACTAGACCCAATGAGCGTGACTCCTTTTACAGGGGTGCTCACAGCACCATTTTTTATTAAATAAGCTTCTGAAGCAGAAAAAGCAAATGTTCCCGATATAATATCCACCTGTCCACTATTTAACTTCGTTATATACAATCCATAATCGACACTTTCAATAATTTCTAGTGGCGTTGATAATCCTGATAACATGTAGGTATTAGTCATACGAGGCATCGGTAAATGTGCATAAGACTCACGGCGACCATTACCAGTAGAGCTCACACCCATCAGTCGAGCATTCAATTTATCCTGTAAATAACTTTTTACAACACCTTTCTCGATCAATATATTATATTGACCTGGCACACCTTCATCATCAATAGAAAGAGAACCAGATAGGCCATACACCGTACCATCATCTACTATAGTACAAAGTTCAGAAGCCACTTTTTTGCCAATCCGATCGCTAAATATAGAGTTTTTGCGTCGATTAGCATCACCTTCTAGGCCATGACCCACTGCCTCATGCAAGAGAACACCTGGCCATCCAGAACCTAAAACCACGGGAATTGATCCTGCAGGAGCGGACGTAGCATGTAAATTCACTAAAGCCATACGAACAGCATCACGAGCCCATGATTCTGCTCGAACCTCACCAGCTACATCATCCAAGAAAAACTTATAACCGAAACGACCACCACCGCCACTTATAGCTTTTTCCAGTTTTCCATGATCCTCTACTTGTACGTTAATTGATAATCCAATAAGAGGACGAATATCAGCTACTAGAGTTCCATCAGTTGCTGCAACCAATACATGTTCATATGAGGTAGCTAAATGAACTGAAACATCCTGAACGCGCTTATCAGTGATGCGCGCTACCTGATCAATTTTATGAAGTAATGCAATTTTATCTTCAGATGTAAAAGTATTAAAAGGATCCTGGTGTGAGTATTTTTGGAAAGGCGTCTCTTTGTTAAAACAGCCAATTTTTTTATTACCCCTCTCCGACACAATACTGCGTGCAGCAATAGCACTCTGACGTAAAGCTTGTAATGTAATATCATTAGAATAGGAAAAACCAGTTTTTTCAGCAACAACAACGCGCACTCCTATACCATGATTAGTATTGCAATACACATCTTTTATAATTTTATCTTCTAATGTCCATGACTCATGATAAACATGTTGAAAATAAAGATCACCATAAGTAATATTTCTCTCAGATAGAAAATCTAAAGTTGAAGATAGATCTCTTTGAGTCAAATTATTTTCAGTTAAAAGCTTCTCACTTATTAAGGGAACGTTCATGAATATCCATTTAATATAAACACCTAAAAATAATAATATTACCACCAAAAATACTATAAGTGGTATTACTGAAATGTCAAAAACCACGAAGATTACTTCTATATGAATAAATTCTACAATCTAATACATTTTTAAATTTATAGTTTATCTAATATATACAATATATATAACGATCAATATCGTTTTATAAGCATATATGAATAATGTGACTGTGACTAGCTGTTAAGATTCTTATCTTAATTAAGACATTTTACTATTTTTAACATGCATTTACTATAAATTTTATAAACATTAACACGTAATGAAAATATATATAAACATAAAAATTTACTTAAAATATATAGACTGCTAATAATATGAAATATTTAGTTAACATATAGTAATAGAACTATAGTTCATTAATCGTTGATAACGACGATCTAATAATTCTTCTTTGCTTAGCGTATCTAGATCCGCTAGATCTACTAAAATTTTCTGTTTCATTGTTTTACTAATTATCAACAAATCACGATGCGCCCCACCCAGTGGCTCAGGGATAACACTATCAATTAATTTTAATGCTTTCAAACGAGTAGCAATGATAGCCATAGCCTCAGCAGCCACAGAAGCCTTATCTATGCTCTTCCATAAAATAGAGGCACACCCCTCTGGAGAAATCACTGCATATATACTGTATTGTAACATATTAACCTTATCACCAACACCAATAGCCAGCGCCCCACCAGAGCCACCCTCACCAATCACAGTACAAATGATTGGCACCGAAAGTCTAGACATTTCCCTCAAGTTACAAGCAATTGCTTCTGCTTGCCCACGCTCTTCAGCCCCAACACCAGGGTAGGCACCTGGTGTGTCAATCAGTGTAATAATCGGCATATTAAAACGCTGTGCTAAATCCATTAGACGTAATGCTTTACGATAACCTTCAGGTGCTGGCATACCAAAATTTCGGCGAATTTTTTCTTTAGTTTCCCTACCTTTTTGGTGTCCAATAATCATCACAGGACGTCCAGAAATTCGTGCAATACCACCAACAATGGCTTTATCATCTGCATACGCACGATCACCTGCCAGCTCATCAAAATCAGTAAATATAGTATTAATATAATCTAATGTATGGGGACGTAAAGGATGTCGAGCTAATTGTGCAATTTGCCAGGCACTTAAGTTAGCAAAAATTTTACGCGTCATGTAGGTGCACTTATCACGCAATCGGTGAATCTCCTTATCAATATTAATATGCTTAGACCCTGCTTGGCGTTTAATTGCTTTTAGAGAATTAATTTTTTCTTCAATCTCCATAAGAGGTTGCTCAAAATCTAAATAATTGAGGCTCATAGTCATCCTATTCTAATAAAATTCTAGCTTTACTTTATCTAATCCTAATAAGAATCTTAAGTCATTTAATAAACTGTCATGTAATGACACTCTCCATGATTCGCCAAAACACAATGTAACTCGGTAATTGCTGCCTTGATAGTGTAATCTAATAGGAGAAGCTCCTGGACGATATGGTGTCAATAAATCATGTAAGCGCTGTATAAACTTTGAATCTATGTTACTATTTAATACAAAAAGAGAGAGATAACGCGTATATTTTTCACGAGCCATATTTATATCAATAATCTTATGAGCTATTATCTGCATGCCACCATTAAACCTATCAACACTCACTTGACCAGTAACAATCAGAATGCGATCTCTATCTAAAAGATGTTTAACTTTATCAAGTAAATCTCTGAATAATTTTACTTCAATTTTACCCGAACGATCATCTAATGTACATACACCAATACGGCTACCTTTTTTCGTTGCTATAACCCGAGATGCAATAACCACACCAGCAACAGTAGTCATTTCTCCTTTTTTAGTTGGGCATACATCTTTTAAGCGATGCCCGCTAATATAATTTGAAATTTCTTCTAAATATTGGTCAATAGGATGCCCAGTAAGGTAAAAGCCTAAGGTTTCTTTTTCTTTCTCTAATCGAATATTTTCCGGCCAAGGTTTTACATTAAAATATGTTTGCTGCACTAAATCCTGTGGCTCTAATAGTGCTTGAAAAATATCAGATTGACCCATCTCTCCTGCCTTACTGTGTTGAACAGAAGATTTTATAGCATCAGGAAGAGCGTTTATTAATGCGGCCCGATGTTGCCCAAAACAATCTAAAGCGCCAGATATAATTAATTTTTCTAAAACTCGACGGTTAATTTTTTTAACATTAATGCGTGCGCAAAATGAAAAAATTTCATAAAAACAACCATCTTGTTCTCTTGATTGAATAATTTCTGAAATTGGAGCTAAACCAACCCCTTTAATAGCGCCAAGACCATAAACAATTTCTCCGTTATCATTAACATAAAAGTGATGCAATCCGGAATTTATATTTGGTGGTAAAACTGTTAAACCTATTCGCCAACATTCATCTACTAAAATAACTATTTTATCTGTATTATCTATATCAGCATTCATCACTGCGGCCATAAATTCAGCTGGATAGTGAGCTTTTAGCCATAGCGTCTGATAAGACACCAATGCATAAGCAGCTGAGTGTGATTTATTAAAACCATAACCAGCAAATTTCTCAACCAAATTAAAAATTTTCATTGCTAAAATACTATTTATGCCTTTTTCTTTAGCTCCTTTTTCAAAAATACTCCGTTGTTTAGCCATTTCCATAAGGTTTTTTTTTCCCATTGCCCTACGTAAAACGTCTGCACCACCTAGACTATAACCAGATAAAACCTGAGCAATTTGCATAACCTGTTCTTGATACAAGATTATACCGTAAGTTGACTCAAGAACCGGTTGAAGCAACTTATGCTCCCACTGTGCGTCTGGATACGATATCTTTTCTCTTCCTTGCTTACGATTAATAAAGTTATCTACCATACCAGATTGCAATGGTCCAGGACGAAATAGTGCTACTAAAGCAATTATATCTTCAAAACAATCTGGTTTTAATCGCTTAATTAAATCTTTCATACCGCGTGATTCTAACTGAAATACTGCAGTAGTCTCAGCATTTTGTAATATCTGAAAACTTTTGGGATCTGAAAGTGAAATCTCAGAAATCTGAATTAATTGAAGACCATTTTTTTTAAGACGAGCATTAATCATTGCTAACGCCCAATCTAGAATAGTTAACGTACGTAATCCGAGAAAATCAAACTTAACTAAACCAGTATACTCAACATCGTTTTTATCAAACTGAGTAACTGGGTTTTGACCATTTTCGTCACAATATAATGGTGAAAAATCAGTAATTTTTGTTGGCGCAATCACTACGCCTCCAGCATGTTTACCAGCGTTTCGTGTAACACCTTCTAGCTTACGAGCCATATCAATAAGAGATTTAACTTCTTCATCTGTATTATATAACTCAATTAAACTAGAAGAACATTGCAAGGCTTTTTCTAGTGTCATACCTGGATCTAACGGAACCGCCTTGGCAATGCGATCAACAAAAACATAAGGATGCCCTAATACACGACCTACATCACGTATTACAGCTTTTGCCGCCATGGTACCAAAAGTAATAATTTGTGACACTGAATAACGACCGTATATATTAGCTACGTGTTCAATTACTAAGTCACGCTTTTCCATGCAAAAATCAATATCAAAATCTGGCATTGATATACGCTCTGGATTTAAAAAACGCTCAAATAATAAATTAAACTCCAACGGATCTATGTCTGTAATGTTTAGAACATAAGCCACTAATGAGCCAGCTCCAGATCCACGGCCTGGGCCTACTGGAATACCTTGCTCTTTAGCCCACTGAATAAACTCCATCACAATTAAAAAATAACCAGGAAAGCCCATTTGATTGATAACCTGTAACTCTTTATTCAATCGTTGTTGATAGCGCTCATAATGAAGAATGCGTATATTTCTATCTGGAAAACGATGCGCTAAACGAACCTCTAGGCCATGCTGAGATTTTTGAACTAAATAATGTTCTGTGGATATTCTGCCGGTGGGAAATTTAGGCAAAAAATACTCACCAAGTTGGATAGTTACATTACAACGACGAGTGATTTCTATACTATTCTCTAACGCTTCAGGAATATCTGAAAAAAGTGCACACATTTCCTCTTCACTACGTAAATATTGCTGTGCGCTATAAGATTTAGGGCGTTGAGGATCCCCTAAAGTATAGCCATTTTGTATTGCCACACGAATTTCATGCGCCTCAAAGTCTGACTTAGAGAGAAAACATACATTATTAGTAGCAACCACAGGAATAGTGTATAACCCTGCCAACTCTAGGGCTGCATTTAAATATATCTCTTCATTCAATCTGCCAGTCCGGCTTAACGCGAGATAATATCGGTTAGGAAAATATTTCTGATAAAAATTTAAAAACTTTTGTGCTTGTATTTGATTACCACGTAGTAACATTTTACCGACATCCCCTTGATATCCGCCAGAAAGCAATATGAGGCCTTCCTTATATTCTAGTAACCAATTACGCTCTATCGTTGGACCATTCGACCCATAACCGCGCAAATAGGCACGTGAAATTAAAAGCGTTAGGTTTTTATAGCCTTTATTATTAGCTGCTAGTATAGTAATATGAGGTAATTCATTACCCAGGATGCGACAACTTATCCTAAAATCAGCACCGATAATTGGTTTTAAACCATAATTATGCGCTATTTTATAAAATTTAATAAGACCAAATAGATTAGTAAAATCTGTAATAGCAATGGACGGCATCCCCATATTTGCTGCATGCATTACTAATGAGGCTATTTTTGTTAAACCATCTTTTATTGAGTAGTCACTACGTACATGTAAATGAATAAAGCGAGGCTCTGGCATCTGAAGTCCTATGCGCGAGTTGGAGAATAATAAAGAAAGGGAAGCTATTGTAAGACTTGCAAGACCCAAGAGGGGGTGTTTTATAGAAAAATTAAAATAATAGATCTAGTCTAAAAAGGCGCTTGTCCAAGTGAATTGACTATATAATCAATGTAGACTGCTTAATCTACAACTATCTTACTTATAGAATAAATCACCATATAGCGATGCTAAAAGACACATGTAGTGATAAGATATAAACATGATTATTCTCATAATAATTAAATATATGAAAGAAATATGAATCAAGATCTAAAGATAAATATATCAATATTATATATTCTCTATAGCTTTCTGAGACATGAAAATTAAATCTTTGTCCATTAAAATAACTTTTTAATTCTAATCTTTTTTAGATATATTGATTTGCTAAAAACTGAAAATAATATTCACCAATATACTATAGAGTATTAGACATGCCATCGTCTATTATTATATAGCTTCTTAACTTTAAGATAAACGTAATATCTCTATAGAAATCACTATTAGGATCTAATGCATTATATAACTATACTTAATAATTTATTGACAAATCTCTAATACTGCCTCTGCAGCCCTTTCATTTGCATTTCGGCGCAATTGTCTATGTAAATTAGAAAAAATATCAAATAACGCATAGCAACTTTGTTCTTGACCTAAAAATACTTCCAATTCAGAAGCAAGCCGTGATGGTTGGCAGCTATCCTGTAATAATTCAGGAACAAGTTTAAAACCTGCTAGAAGATTAGGTAATGATATATACTCTGTACGAACTAATCGTCTAGCTAACCAAAAAGTCACCGGTTTTACGCGATAAGTAACAACCATAGGACACCTCGCTAACATACACTCTAGCGTGGCTGTACCAGATGCAAGTAAGGTAGCGTCACTAGCTTGCATAGCTTGCCGACTTTTTCCATCTAAATAACGTACCGGTAAATCCGGTGAGACGCGGGATTGAATCGCTTTAAACTGCGCTTGATGTTTATCATTCACTAACGGTACTAAAATCTCTAATTCTGGATATTTTTCTCGTAAAATCATCGCTGTTTTTAAAAAATCTGAACTTAGCATTTTTATTTCAGCGCTACGGCTTCCTGGGAGCAAAGCCAAACATAAAGCTTTTTCTGAAATTCCAAGCTCACAACGTGCAACTGATTTATTTGGTACAATTGGCATAAGATCTGCCAAAGCATGACCAATAAAACAACAAGGGATATTAAAATGATCATAAAATAATTTTTCAAATGGAAAGAGCAGTAATACAAGATCCACTGCGCGTCTAATTTTATATATACGATTTTTTCGCCACGCCCATAATGCTGGGCTTACATAATGAATAGTTCGAATGCCATGACGCCTAAGATTTTTTTCTAGTGTCAAATTAAAATCTGGAGAGTCAATTCCAATAAAAACATCTGGTTTTAAATTAATTAATCGACGAGTTAGAACACGGCGAATATACCACAGGCGTCGTACACAACAAAGCACTTCAGAAAACCCCATTACAGAAAGCTCTGACAGATCATACCATGCCACGCACCCCTCAAACTGCATTAGAGGTCCAGCGATCCCCACAAAACAGGCATGGGGGTGCTTTTTTTTTATCGCATGGATAAGCCCAGCGCCAAGTATGTCACCAGAAGTTTCTCCGGCAACTAATGCAATCGTTAAAGATTGTGTGGCCATAGATTAGCGAATAATCCCTCTAGTGGATCGAGCAAAAAAATCATAAAATAACTGCACCTCTGGATGTGAATTCGCAATGCTCGCGATCTCTATTTTTACCTTGTCAAGTGTTTTCCCGCTACGATACAACATCTTATAGGCAGTACGGATCGCACTTAATGCCTCTTTACTAAATCCATGACGCTGTAAACCTACCACATTAATCCCAAAAGGCCTTGCATGATTCCCCTGCGCAATAATATAAGGAGGCACATCCTGCGTCACACCAGAGCATCCACCTACCATAACATAAGAACCGATAATACAGAATTGATGCACTGCGGTCATGCCACCAATGATTGCAAAATCATCAACATTAACATGTCCAGCTAATGTAGCATTATTAGATAAAATACAATTGCTCCCAATAATACAATCATGAGCAATATGTGCATTTACCATTAATAAATTATCATTACCGATACGTGTAATTCCATTTGCTTGCACGGTTCCACGATGAATTGTGACACTTTCACGTATGTGGTTACGATCTCCAATCTCAACTCGTGTTGGCTCACCAGAATATTTTCGATCCTGATTTACATCACCAACTGAGGCAAATGGCCAGAGAGTATTATTTGTTCCGATAGAAGTATGACCATGAACTACCACATGTGATTTGAGAACTGTACCAGCGCCAATTCTAACATTAGAGCCCACAACACAAAATGGATTAATCTGAACGCCAGCACCAATCACAGCGCCTTCTTCAACAATGGAACTAGGGTGAATAACGGCGGTAGCATCAATCACCAATTAAACCTCCCGGCTACGGGCACACATCATTTTTGCTTCACAAACAATTTTACCATCAACGGTCGCATCGCCTTTAAAACGTGTTAAACCACGACGGGTTTTTTCAAAGTTGACTTCCATAATCATTTGATCACCTGGAACCACTGGACGTTTAAAACGTGCTTCATCAATACCTGCAAAATAGTAAAGCTCACCCGATTCTAATTTACCCATGCTTTTGAATGCAAGAATACCAGTAGCTTGAGCCATAGCTTCTAAGATTAAAACCCCTGGAAAAATAAGCTTTCCAGGAAAATGACCTTGAAAAAACGGTTCATTTACTGAAACATTCTTCACTGCTCGCAAATATTTGTTTTTTTCAAATTCAATAACTCGATCAACTAATAGAAATGGGTAGCGATGCGGTAAAAGATTAATGATCTCTTCAATTTTTAGGGTATGCATGTGAATAGTCAAAATACTCTTCCCGTCCTAAAAGCTAATAGCATCAGTAATGAGACTTGTAAAAAATCTATAATTTTTCCACAAACCAAAAATAATTTTTGAGACCATATGCTCATTCTTGTTCGCATATTATTTGGTATACACTATATATAGGCTATATGGTAATTTACTTATTCTTCAATATTTTTGAATGTACGTTCAAGATTTTTCAAGCGTTTTCTAATATCATCAATATGCATTACTAATGTTACCGTTTTACGCCAGGTTTTATTGGGTTGAATCGGAATTCCTGAAGAGTATATACCTGGTTCCGTAATAGATCGCATTACCATGCTCATCCCGGTAACAGTAACATTATCACAGATTTCTATATGTCCATTAATAACACTTGCACCACCAATCATACAATATTGCCCAACCTGAAGGCTTCCAGCCATAATAACACCGCCCGCTACTGCAGTATTATTTCCAATAACAACATTATGTGCAATCTGGCATTGATTATCCACAATAACATCATTACCAATTTTCGTATTATCGAGAGAACCGCGGTCAATAGTAGTACAGGCACCAATCTCAACGCGATGGCCAATAATTACTGTACCTAACTGAGGAATCTTAACCCAATTACCAGAGCCCCGAACGTAACCAAAACCATCAGAACCAATAACTGTTCCAGATTGAATTAAACAATCCTGTCCAATTTCTACTTCATGATAAATTGAAACATTTGCCCATAGTTGACTCCTAGAACCAATATGGGTTTGTTTTCCAATAAAACATCCAGCGCCAATGACCACATCGTCACCTAATACAACGTCAGATTCAATCACTGTATTAGCGCCAATTGCCACACGTTTTCCAAGACAAGCTGTGCAATCAATTACCGCACTTGGAGCAATCCTGATCGCTGGCTTGGGTGTTTTATCAAACAATTGCGCTATACGAGCATATGCCAGGTATGGATCAGTCACTATCAATGCAGAACCATAAAAAAATTCAAGATCCGCTCGTGTCAGTACCACAGCTGAAGCTTGGCAAACTAAAAGCTTTTTACAATAGCGCTTATTAGAAAGAAAAGTTATCTGGCCTCTTTGAGCAGATTGCATAGATGCAATGCCAGAGATAGAAATTTCTCCATCACCATGCAATTCTGCATTTAACTCCTTGGCCAAATCAGCCAGTCGAATAAAAAACATAAATTATTTTACCTGCTTCAACACATCAGCAGTGATATCTCTCACTGAGGAAACGTAAGCAACCGCACCTCGATCTAGAACTAAATCATAACCTTTAAGTGTAGAAACTTTCTGCACAGCATTCTGAATTTTATATATAATTTTATCCCTCTCTTCTATTTGGCGGCGGCGGGTATCCTGATCAAAAACCCGAACGGTAGTATTAAATTCTTCGCGCTTTTTGATAATATCTTTTTCCATTTGAAGCTGATCACTTGCTTTCATGGTTGACCTGTTACGCTGCATATTCTGTATTTTGGTTTGCAGATCATGTTCCATATTCTGCAAAGCAATCGTTCGATCCTTAAACTCTTTTTCTAACTTATGCGTTACAACAACAAGTTCTGGTAATTGCTGAAAAATATCAGAAATATTTACTACTGCGATTTTATCAGAGGCTGTAGCAGATACAGAAAAAATTAAAACAAAACTTAGACTTATAATACGAAAAACCTGTTTCACTTTTGAGCTCCTTAAAATTTTTAAAATATTTATTATCATTGCGGTAACAAAACACATCACTACAATATCGTATCATATTAACTGATCCATTCTAATGCAGATTATAGCTTATTGTCTGACTCTACTTACATATTGTACTACCAAGTTTTTCCTATATAAAATTGAAATGGTTCAGATTTGTCTCCATGATACCTCTGAAAAGGGTACGCATATGAAAATACTAATGGTCCAATAGGTGACATCCACTGCAATGCAACCCCTGCTGAGATACGAATATTTTTAGGTTTACTATAATCTGGAATATGCAGAAGCGTCATCTCCTTAGTTTCTTTCCAGCACGTATCCCATAACATACCAGCATCTACAAATAGAGAAGTACGTATTAAATTGACATACTTTTCGTTAAGAAAAGGCGTTGGTGTAATTAACTCAGTACTTAATACCACCAGAGCATTACCACCAACCGAATCTTCAGACTGACATATACCACCCAAAGAACCACTCGCGCACTTAGATAAAGCATTATTATAATATACAGCCTTTGGACCAATAGTGTTAGTACGTAAACCTCTTACTGTTGTTAAACCGCCAGCATAAAAATTTTCATAAAACGGCAACTCATGGCCATCAAAACCGTCGCCATAGCCTAGGCGACCACGACATAAGAGAATCCAATCTCCTCTGGCATTCAATGGAAAATATTGCTGCATACTCATCATGATTCTATAGAAAGTATTTTTTGAACCAGGTATAGTTATTTTACCATTAAGATTCGTGTGATGCCCTCTAGTAGGAAAAAAGCTACGGTCTAATGTATTATAAGTCCACCCATAATTTACAGTAAGATCATCTGTAGAGAACTCTTCAGCAGAAGAAACTGAGGGGTTTTCACCATAAGTACGCAAATAACGCCACATCGCAATCTGTGGTTTCATATCAGAAAGACTATGATGAAGATAACCAAAACCAATATGGAGGGTATTGGCTTCATTTAATGGAAAACCAAGCATACTCTCCCCTCCATAATATTTATTAGTATAATCTGACAAATCCGCAGCATGGGCCTTAAAATCATTATAAATTAAACGTCCACCCAGGCTCACGCCAAAAGTAGTAAAATAAGGATCAGTCAGAGATAGTTCAGCATACGTCATGTAATCATTTTTTGTACTATTTATACCAATAGCATTACCCGTTCCTAACCAATTATCCTGAGTGAGTCCAATCTGAAAATTCACACCATTTTCCGTGCCATACCCCACACCTAAATTAATCGCTCCAGTATTACGCTCTTGTACTCTATACACTACATCCACTTGATCTAAAGACTCAGGTACTCGTTGAATATTAGAGCTAACTGAAATAAAATAGCCAAGACGATTTAAACGCTCTTTTCCTTGTTCCACAAGGTCACTTTGTAACCATGTACCTTCCATTTGCCGAGCTTCACGACGCATAACGACATCTTTAGATACATGATTACCTTCAAAACGTACTTGACGTACATGATATCGAATACCTGAATTAATAATAAAGCTTAAGTTCACAGTTTTTTTAGTATCATTAATATGCAGCTTCGTCTGAATATTTGGATATATATACCCCTGATGTCCTAATATTTTTTTAATAGTCTCTTCTATACGCAAAGCATGCGTTCGATTATATAATCGACCAATCTGCTCTGATTTTAAAGCCAGAATCTCTCTTGAATCGAGTTTTATATTACTATTAATCATAATATCAGTTAATTGATACTGCTCACCTTCTGTGACATTAATAGTAATATAAATACCTGTTTTATCTGGCGTCAAATTAATCTGAGTAGAATCAATATTAAAACGTGCATAACCACGATCGAAATAGAAGCTTCGTAAAATATTTAAATCTTCATTGACTTTTTGTGTCTGATATTTACTATCACTCAATATATGCAACCAAGAATTTTTATCTCTTAATTTTAAATGAGAGAGAAGTTCATCTGTTTTGAATATTTTGTTACCCACTATGTTAATTTGTTGAATTTTTGCAGGTCTCCCCTCAGTAATAATAAAATTTAAATCAACACGGTTACCTGGTAATGTAGTTGAAACAGCGTGCACACTTGACCGATAATGACCGATACTATAGTAAAAATCCTCTAATTCCTGCTCAATAGAGGCAAGAGAAGAACGATCTAGCGACTCTCCAATGCATATACCAAAAGCGTTTAAATTCTTTTTTAATAATTCTTCTTTAAGAATTTTATTTCCTAAAAAAGTAATACAAGCAATTACTGGACGCTCCTTGAGTTTTATAATTAGAGAATCACCATTACGTATGAGCCGCACATCATCGAATTTTCCAGTCGCAAATAATGTATGAATAGTCCTTCTAATATCTTCATGAGAAGCTACATCTGAAACATGAACAGGTATACTTCGTAGTACAGACTCAACAGAGATCCGTTTCAATCCATCAAAATAAATATTTTTGACCACAAATCTATCCGCACTACATACAGTAGCGCTGCTCAAAAAAAGTGATGCTATGAGAAAATTTTTCATTGACATCCTTTTATAAATGTATCCCGGCTTTTATTATAAATTTTATTACATAACATAAAGTTATATAATTTAAAGCAATTCAAAGCATGATAAATTATCATAAGTAATAGTCCTTTAAAATACACTGGACTAATGAAATTAAAATGATAAGAAAGTTTATGAATTTGTTCAGGCATAGGGCTACCTATTATCTTCAATACTATAGAAAGTAGGTTATCACTATCTACACTAACAGTGAACAAGGATTGATCGTCCAAAGATTAACACTTAAAAAGCGCCAGAAACATGATGTAGTAAATGCAGTAATATTCTATATGCCCTAAAAAAACACTTTTTCAAATAAACAAAAATATCTATTAAGATTATGAAATTGTCTCTCATTTATTTTTGATTTTGAATGTTTTTAACATTAAAATTAAGTATATTTTTAGATATAAAAATCTCCTTACAAATAATAACCCACAACTCATATTAGAAACTGTTCTATACCAAGCAGGTATACTACACATATAAGGAAGAAACCCGTAATGTTCTTGAAATTTTTTGGAAAATAGTTCTTTTCACTTAAAAAACTCTATCTTATGAATCGTCCAACTAAAGTTCTTACAGAGCATATCTATTAAAGTGATTTCACTGTAACACACCGAAATACTCTAAGGATTCTAATAACTTTTATTAGAAAAATATTTTCCTTTTCAGTCTTATCGACTCTCTGTAAAGAATTCTTATACCTCCAGTATTTGTCATCTAAATATATCAACCTATAAGATATAAATAGGACGCAAAATAAAAATAACCTACATTACGCTTGTAGTTAACAGCATAGACATTTTAGTACTCTATAATCATTAATCATTAAAAAGATATAGTTAAATATGTAGTACTGCGTTAAAATATTTGCGCTAATCATTCCACTAAAATTCTTAATTAATTATTCCAACCTAACCTCTTGATTCTATCAATAAATTTTACTAACAACCAGCCATTAAAGAACTAGCTCGCCTAAAGAAATATTTATTTCACTATAGTTAAAAAATAACTAAAATAATTTGCAAATAAACACATTTAAAAATTATCAAAATAAAATCTATCTCCTAAATTTAAGATCAAAAAAACTTATAATTAGTTCAAATTTTATTTTTACTATACCCCTATTAAAAATTTTGATTATTAAGTCATTTTATAAAGATACACGAGATTCAAAATAATCACCTTCTCATTTAACATCACAATTATAAAAACTATTAATATTATTGAATAAAACCTATTCAATTCTAAAAACAAACAAAATATTGCATTATTTATACTTTACTTTATAGTAATGCACCATCTAAAATACGGACACTCATGCACAATGATATCAATAATTTCTATATAAACTTTAAGAACAATTTTCAAAGCATGCCACTCAGTAGAACACCCCTTATATAACTTCTGTAATCACAAGCTGCAAACTAGCGAAAATTGGAGCGGCAGCAGTCAGACTATCAATACGATCTAATATACCACCATGGCCAGGAATTAGTTTACCACTATCTTTGATGCCAGCTGTACGTTTAAAAATACTTTCGCTTAAGTCACCCAAAATAGAAGCAAACACAGTAAATATAGAACATAAAAACAAACTTATTGGCGCTACACCCAATACTGTGAGTTGAGTAAATATAAAAAAGATTATAAATGCACTCAATAGACCACCTAGCAAACCTTCCCATGTTTTTCCTGATGAAATTTTTGGCACTAACTGATGTTTTCCAAAAACTTTTCCAAATAAATAAGCACCAGAATCTATCCCCCAGACTAATATTAATAAATATAGAAGACGCCACGCACCAACAGTGTGATCTAATTGATAGTGATATTGACGAACTGTCAGCATACCACAAAAAAACGACCAAATAGTTAATAAACCAAATAAAATACCCAATATACGTGAAGTTCTCCACAATACGGCTGAAGATGGATAAAATAATACTAAAGGTATCACTAATATCCACCACCATACTGCAATCCATAGTATATCAGGAATTCTTAACCAATGTATCCATTCCAGCGCATTACCGAATAATATATCAAACATACTAATTGATAAAATAAACCCACACAATATTATAAAAAATACCCGATGACAGCAAGAAGATAAACCTGCCAAAGGACACCATTCCCATGCAGCTAACATGCTTATTAAGAAAATAGTAATACTAAATGCCAATATAGGTAGACAAAATAATGCTCCAATAATAATTGGAATTAATATCAATGAGGTGATGCATCGCATTCGTAACATCAAGCCTCCTAAGTTCCTATAAACATTTACGTTCCTATAAATTTTAAAGAGTGATACCACCAAATCTACGCTCTCGTTTTGCAAATGCATTTAGTGCACCTTTAAAAACATCTTCATCAAAATCAGGCCACAAAATATCTGTAAACCAAAACTCTGCATAAGCCGCTTGCCATAATAGAAAATTACTAATACGATATTCTCCTCCGGTCCTTATTACAAGATCAACAGGTGCTATTGTGCTTAAGCATAGATGCGCGCTTAACGTTTTTTCTTCAATTTCGTCTGGACGAAGAATCCCGTCTCGCACCTGTTCTGCTAAAGCCCGTACTCCGTGAATAATATCCCAACGCCCCCCATAGTTTGCAGCAATATTTAATATTAAACCTTGATTGTTCTGAGTTTTTTCTTCAGCACATCGGATACAGTCTTGTAAGCGATGACTAAAACGAGTGGTATCACCAATAATATTCAATCGAATATTATGTTTATGTAAATTTTTAACTTCTGTATCAAGAACTAAGACAAATAACTCTAATAAGGCTATAACTTCCTGATCAGGACGACTCCAATTATCACTACTAAAAGCATATAACGTCAGTGCATCTAATTGATAATTTACTGCAACACTAATAGCGCGCCGAACAGATTCCGCACCGGCCTGATGTCCAGTAATCCGCAATTTCCCTTGTTTTGTTGCCCATCGACCATTACCATCCATAATAATTGCTACATGACGAGGCTTAACCATCGGTTGGTTCTTATATTGCAATTGATCTTCGGGCGACATCGCGCGTCATGATCCCCCTAGTTCAGAATTAAATAACTTCTGAGAATCTTGCTTTATTAAAAGCTAAGCTAGCATAATATAATTAGCCATTTTATTAATACGTTAATAATCTCTAACTTCAAAATCAAAAATTAACACCAAGATCATAAACCAAATCATAACAGATCATTTTTTAATAAATCGTGACAATAACTCCCATGCTACAGATCTTGCTTCACAGTCGATAACAAGTACCGCATCAACGCTATCTGGCTCACAACAGGACAAATTATCTAAAACGGCAGCATTTAGTGAAACAATATCAGTGAAAGCTATTCTTGATGCTAAAAATGCTGCCACCGCAATCTCATTAGAAGCGTTCAATATCGTGGTAGCCGCCTGTCCCGCTTTGCTAGCCTGAATGGCCAACTTTAGGCAAGGATAACGTACATAATCAGGTTCTAAAAAAGTCATTGCTGAAAGTTTCTGAAAATTAAGCTTTGTAGCTCCTGATTTCACTCTCTGAGGCCAACCCATACCATAAGCAATTGGCGATCGCATATCCGGGAAGCTCAACTGTGCCATAATACCACCATCGAGATAACGAACCATAGAGTGTATAACAGACTGTGGATGAATAATCACTTCTATCTGCTTATCGGAAGCATTAAAAAGCCATTTTGCCTCAATATATTCTAAACCTTTATTCATCATCGTAGCTGAATCAACAGATATCTTACGCCCCATCATCCAATTTGGATGCAAGCATGCTTGATCTGGTGTCATATAATGAAGTTTTGATAAAGGAATGTCGCGAAACGGACCTCCTGATCCTGTCAAAATAATACTCTCAATACCATTGCTCTCTAAAACAGCAAAACCTAACTGAGTCTGTAAAGATACGGGTAAGCTTTGAAAAATAGCATTATGTTCACTATCAATAGGCACAATCTGAGCCTGAGAGGAAATAACCGCTTCTAGAAAAAGGCGCCCGCATGTTACTAGTGATTCTTTATTAGCCAGCAAAACTTGTTTGCCAGCCTGAATAGCGGATAAGGTGGGCAATAAGGCTGCTACCCCTACAATTGCCGAAACCACCTGATCAACATCATCTAGCGCAGCCATATCACAGATTGCCTGTTGACCATTTAAGACTTCAGTGGAGATATGAAAATAATGCAATCGAAAGCGTAATTCACGCGCAGCTTTCTCATCTAGCATAACAGCGAAATCTGGACGAAACTCTAGACATTGCCACATCATCCGTTCAACATTTCGTCTCGCCACTAAAGCTTTAACAGCAAATAGCTTGCGGTTTTCTCGAATTACAGATAACGTACTACTACCAATAGATCCAGTTGAGCCGAGAATCGTTAATTGCTTCATACATTTACTCAGAATAATAAAATGCAGTCGTCATTGTAAAAAATCGGACAGTTATTCTAATTTAGAACATTGTATATAATATTAACACATAATACTGTGGCAAAATTTCTAAAAATCTAATATATCCTTCTCTTTATCTAATAAAATTCTATCTATTTTCTTAATAAAAATATCAGTAATTTTCTGAACCAATTCTTGTCCGCGTCGGTCTTCTTCTAGGCTAATTTTTTTTTGTTTTAAAAGCAGCTTGATGTGATCATTAGCATCACGACGTATATTACGAACTGAAATTTTTCCCTGTTCAGACTCACTACGCACCAGTTTAATTAGTTTATATCGACGCTCTTCGGTTAATGCTGGAAGCCGAATGCGGATATCTATACCTACTGTCTGCGGATTCAAACCTAAACCTGAAGTTATAATTGCTTTTTCAACTAAGGAAATTATAGATCTATCAAATACGTTAATCTTTAATGTGCAAGCGTTTTCTACAGTAATATTAGCCAACTGAGATAAAGGAGCAGACGATCCGTAATAATCAATAACAATACCATCAAGTATAGATATCGATGCGCGCCCGGTATGAATTTTTCTAATGTTTTGTGTAAACACTTCCACGCATTTTGTCATACGTATTTCAGTGTTATTCTGAATATCATTTATCACTCTGAACAGCCTTCAATGCTATTGATATTATCACTATGATCAGGAACTGAAACGCAATCTGTCAATGACTTATCACCCTGATTAGATTGGCAGCGCCTACCTTAATTCTCTTGATGTGATTGCAATTAAACAAACATTAATTTGTAATTAAAGTTCCTTCTTTTTTACCCATAAGTATACGACATAGAGCGCCTGGCTTATTCATATTAAATACACGAATAGGTAGCCCATGATCACGCGCTAAAGTAAAGGCAGCTAAGTCCATGATTTTTAGAGCGCTACTTAGTACTTCTGAGTAAGTAAGTTTGTCATATAACACCGCCTTTGGATAACTTGCCGGATCCGCAGAATAAACACCATCTACTTTAGTAGCTTTTAGTACTGCGTTAGCCTGAATTTCAATGCCACGCAAACAAGCTGCAGAGTCAGTAGTAAAAAATGGGTTACCAATACCTGCAGCAAAAATAACTACATGATTTTTTTGTAAAAGACTATTGGCCTTGTCCCAACAATAAGTATCGCAAACAGCATTTAAAGGGATAGCGGACATAAGCGTGACCTTCATATTTTCACGATACATAGCATCTCTCATGGCTAAACCGTTCATTACTGTTGCTAACATTCCCATATGATCTCCTACTACACGATTCATACCAGCCTGTTCTAAACCTGATCCGCGAAATAAATTTCCACCACCAATAACTATACCCACCTGAACGCCTAATGCTACTAACTCTTTGACCTCTTTTGCCAAGCGCCTTAGCGAACTAGGATTAATACCAAAACCTTCAGAACCTTGAAATGCCTCACCGCTCAACTTTAGCAGGATACGTTGATATACAGGTTTTATATAAGTCGCCATAGTCATGTCCTAGACGATGTCTGTAATCAGGAATTCTAATTTTCACTAGAATTATATTTTCACCAAAATTATCTTTCAAATCTCAAGGGGTGATATATAACGAAGATGAGATTGTTATTGAATAGTTAGATTTCAAAAACAACTATCTAAACTATCTAAATAACGATTCTCATAAAAACTACTTCGTGACTTGAGTTAATAATGAAACTTCTTTTTCAACATTTAATCCTTTTTCTTAATCCCCTCACCTACCTCAAATCGCACAAAATTATTCACAACAGCATCTTCTTCGACAAGACATTGACTGACATCTTTATTCAAATCTAAAATAAATGGCTGACTAGTTAAAGAGATTTCTCGAATAAATTTTTGCATTCTGCCTGTCACTATTTTTTCAGCAATCTCTTTTGCTTTTCTAGATTGCATTGCAATTTCTAATTGAACCTGGTACTCTTTTTCTAAAACTTCAGATGATACATCTTTTGGTGCAATAAATTCAGGTTTGCTTGCTGCGATATGCATAGCAATTTTTTTAGCAAAATTGACGGTTGATTTTGTCAGAGACACTAACACACCAATACGTTGGTCATGTAAATATTTTCCTAAAACTGGACCTTCTAGAGAAACTATTCGTCGAATATGAATATTCTCACCAAAATGAGAAATTAGAGACATACGCTCCTCTTGAAACTTGTCTTCTAATTTTTTTGCATCGATTACACGACTAAAAATAGCAGCATCAAGTACTTTATCAGCAAACAATTGAAAGCTAACATCCTTAACCACAAAATCTGTCTGACAATTGATCTCTAACATAACACCGTAATTCCCTATTGTTTTGCATCTAATCAAACCTTCTGCAGCTATATTTTTCGTTTTTTTTGCTCCTTTAATTATACCAGCTTGACGCATATATTTTATGGCTAAATCAACATCACCGTGCGCATCAATAAGCACTTTTTTACAATCCATAATACCTGCACCGGTGCGTTCGCGTAAATCTTTTACTAGAGCAGCGGTAATCTGAACCATTCTTTTCTCCTAAGATTAACTCGCATTATATTTAAAATATATACATGTATCTGATACAGAATAGTATTTTTTTTTTAAAAAAGACACCGATATCTTTTTAAGATAAATCATACAATAAATGCCAAAAAAAGTCAAAATCTCACAACCTATCCAAAAATCACTATCTCATGATAACTATTTATTAAAAATAATAAAATATACCCACTATACCTCAAATAATATGCAGTAATTTTGTACATTCTGTTATTTAATCTAAATTATGCTCTAGATAACCCATCACGAATAGTAGCCTCTACTATTGTTAGATATAAATTGATAGCACGAATAGCGTCATCATTTCCTGGAATAATAAAATCCACGCCAGCTGGATCAGAATTTGTATCTACAATAGAAAACACTAAGATGCCTAAGTTATTTGCTTCTTTAATCGCAATATGTTCATGATGAGCATCCACGACAAATAGTGCGTCTGGCAGGCCACCCATATCCTTAATCCCACCTAAACTATTTTCTAGCTTAGCTAATTGACCAATACGAATTAGGGCCTCTTTTTTAGTAAGCTTCTCAAAGGTACCATCCTGAGACTGAAGCTCTAATTCTTTTAAGCGCTTAATAGACTGACGCACTGTTTTCCAGTTTGTCAACATACCACCCAACCAACGGTGATTGACAAAAAATTGATCACAACCTAAAGCGTGTTTTTTAATAGCTAAATTCGCCGAACGCTTAGTGCCAACAAATAAGATTTTACCTTTACGGGCAGAGATCTTTGTAATTTC
Organism: Candidatus Erwinia haradaeae; assembly: GCF_900698885.1. Classification (GTDB taxonomy): domain Bacteria; phylum Pseudomonadota; class Gammaproteobacteria; order Enterobacterales; family Enterobacteriaceae; genus Erwinia_E; species Erwinia_E haradaeae_H. Next base: position 310,416 of record NZ_LR217705.1, on the reverse strand, counting down.
AGATAAAGCTTCATTAAACATTAGAACAGTTTTTTCAAGATTAATAATATGAACCTTATTGCGGGATCCAAAAATAAATGGTTTCATTTTTGGATTCCAATATCGAGTCTGGTGACCAAAGTGTACGCCTGCTTGAAGCATTTCATGCATAGAAATAGTTTCCATCATTACCCCTATAGAGTATATAATACTAATTATATTATTTTGTAGTTAAAATTATATATGTCCAATAAAAAAACCTATTAGTTTTAAACTAAATAGGCTCTTCAGAATTACATCAATAAAATCTCTTCGAAAACACAGAACGTTTTATACGCGTAGTGCTTATTATTTCATAGCTATCACAACGAATAGTAATTACACTGTGTATTAATATTTTTACTATATTATATATTAATGCCATAAAACTCTGATTATTATCGAATAAAATATAGTAATTAAAATATTATTATCTACAGTTCTGCAATTGTTACTAACTGCTTACTTTAATGGTTAATTATGAGAATAATATTCGATTGCATTAACATCTATTATATTAATCTAGATGATTGTTATCATAGACCATTCATCGTCTAAATAAAGCATCTTCTATTAAAGATAAGAAATAAGTTTAGATCTTACGATGCACATAGAGCAATCGATATAATGCAATATAAATTATTTTTATAGCAAGAGGAGTGACTAACTATACCTGGTATAATTTAGTATAACTATTATTTAGCATAACCATTGTATAGACAGTTCTATACATAAAAATGACATGACTATATGTAAATAAAGCACATATTAAGAGTGCTTATCATCAGATATTATCCGATCGCCACGAAAAAGTTTTGTACATTAAAAATAATATTAGGCATATTTTACAGTAGAAAATCAACAGTACAAAAAATCATCATATCTTAATATATCTACCTCTTAATCTCTCTTAAACAAAATCATGCATATTTTAGATAGCTAGTTATAGAGATAAACTGGATACTCTAACTAAAATATTCAAAATACCACTAAACCAATCCACTAAACGAATAATATTTAATATTATAGAGCATTATGCTCGAACGGTATATATATACTAACCATCATCCTTTCATCATACAAGAAATCAAATAAAAAAACTAATAAATTAACAAAAATCACCTCACTCTAAACTGTTACTTATTTTAAAATTAAGGAAGATGATATAAATAAAATATTTTATTTTATAAGATAAATATATTCCTTTTCTTGCACTTGTGATTAATTATAAAAAAGACTAGAAAAGACCTCTAATTTTAAACTACTATAGTTAACAATACACTACTACATGCTATTATAATACCATCTTGCATTAGCAATACTATTTTGCATCTCATCTTCTTATCAGAAAGCATCTTCCTTTCTTACTTAATACGGATATATATATTCTATGGCTATTTTAATTAAATCTAGTAAAGAGATCAATAAAATGAGAACAGCTGGTCGCTTAGCCGCTGAGGTTCTTGAAATGATCAAGAAACATGTTGTTCCTAATGTTAATACAGAAACACTAGATCGCTTATGTCATAATCATATTACTAAAAAACACAATGCTATACCCGCATGCCTGGGTTATCGGGGATACCCAAAATCCGTATGCATTTCAATTAATGATGTGGTATGCCACGGTATTCCAAGTCAAAATGATATTCTAAAAGATGGTGATATTGTTAATATTGATGTCACGGTACTAAAAGATCACTACCATGGTGATACTTCTGCTATGTTTTTTGTAGGTCAACCAACCGCTCAAGGTGAGAAACTTTGTCGTATTTCACAAAATAGCCTCTATCTTGCTATACAACTTATCAAACCCGGGATTCGCCTAAGAACCATCGGAAGAGAAATTCAAAAATTCATCGAAAAACAAAACTATTCCATAGTACGAGAATACTGTGGACACGGTATTGGAAAAGGATTTCATGAGGAACCTCAAATTCTTCATTACGATGCTGATGATGGCGGTGTAGTGTTAAAAGAAGGCATGACGTTTACTATTGAACCCATGATTAATGCTGGAAAGTGTGGTGTTTACACTTTGCAAGATGGATGGACAGTTAAAACTGCAGACTCCAGCTTATCTGCTCAATATGAGCATACCGTTGTCATAACACATAACGGATGCGAAGTTCTGACACTACGTAAAAATGAAATAATTCCTCGAGTATTTACACATTAATATTTAAATACTAATAGAGAAATCTATATTTATAAATAGATCACTAATAATCCCAAAAAAATAAAAACAAGTTAAGTTAAAATCTTAGATATCAATACATATTACGCAATACGTTTAAGTGTTGAATAAATTATAGTGTTACAACTTTTATGACATCATTCCTATTATGTTATGTTATGTTATGTTATGCTAAATAATATATCCATTAAAAATCAGTAAAAAAATTATAAAAATATAACTATATACTGAAAAAATAACACCTGTATATATAGACAGAGTATGAGATATTTCTCATGTTAAAACAGCATCTCATATTACTGGTAAAATTTAAAAAATTGAATATATTTTATCTTTAACTAGTAAAATTAAATAATGGATTAGAATAACAACAAAAAAATTATATGCTGATCTAAATAGATCTATTGAAATCTATTTAAATTTATTTGAAAAAATAATCTAAAATATAAGCCAGTAAATCAGCATAAATAACTTTATTATCAGGTAACCACAGTCGGAGACCCTAATAGAATTAAATGCTCTATATCTAAATCCAACCAAAGAATATTACTGGTTTTTGTTAATAATCAGATCTTTTTTAAAAAAATTTCTTACCTCCTTAAAGATTACTATACATTGAGTATTTTCTTGATAATAACTTTCTAATCTTATAACTTGATTCAGCATAAAGAAATTATTATTTACTGATAATCTCAAAAAACACATTCCGATTTTAAATATTTTGAGGTTACTATAATTAATAAATTAAAAAACCTTACAGCTTTACTTAAATTTTTAGTAATTATTTCAGTTCTACGATACCATTTCTTCTATTATCCATATCCGATACGAAAAAATACAACCAAATCTTAAAATACAAATCATTAACATTTTCCTACTAAAGATGGGATAATTATCATTCAATTCAATAATGATCTTTTCTTTAATTGTATAACTTGTCTCATCAAGTAGAGGTAGTTTAGGCGATGCTCTGATTAATACGAGAAAGAATTATTTATTAAGACCGCGACTTAAAAACAACATTAAGATTACTATCTATACACCAAAATGGTATATCTTGAGCGTCATAATATAATCTTAATTACTTATTAATCTAGCAAGATTGAACGAGTAGTGCATCAAATAAAATCTATCTACATATTTATATATGTAATATTTTAAAACATTCTCACTATAGACTTGATCTTTTATCTAAAATGTTATCAAAGATATTATCAATCAAGATTCTCACTTAAATCAATTCTATTCATACTATATACAAAAAAAAGAATTAAAATTTGCACACTGCGCTGAAAAAGATAATGAATATAAAAATATTACTCATTCATCAAAATATATTGGAAATATCTTTATCGATCCGTTTAATTTCTTATGTTATGGGGAAACATAAAAAATCTACATCTAATGGTAGTATATTTCTAAGTCATATATATAAACCTGTATTATGAATCTTTAACTATTTGTACATAATAGAGATAAATATATATTAATTGTTCTATTATAGAATTTTCTTCCGTGATTTTACAAAAAAAATTATTTTTACAGTGAATAAGATATATTATATAATATAATAATTCTTCTAATATGTTATGTATCGAAAAAAGATGCTTTTCATGCATATAGAAATAATTTTCTGCACCAAGTAGCATCAAGGTGATCAGTGAGAACCCTATCTAAAACGGTCATCTGATTTATTAGATTTTACGTAGCTCTGATAATAAATACATATATTATGAAGCGTATACTACACTATATTTATTCTAATCAGTGATAAGCTTATTAACAGTATAAAAATATCAATACATTAATTATTATAATTTTCAATTAAATCGTTAACTTATCTATGACCAGATGCAATCTATAGTATAACGTCGCAATACAAAATAAATCTAAATTACATGCATCTACTATAAAGTGCCTATATTTCTATTTAATATATAATTCTACAAATAGAAAAATATTTTTATATTATACACTTTCAAATTACTCAAATAACTAAATAAAATAACTTTTAAAAACGCCGTATAATATAATTACTAATTAAATAGATGTTATATATCATAGTAATTAACATTAATAAAATCTGAATGAATTGCTTAATTAAAAGAAAAATACAACACACCATGCTTTATTAATCATCTGCATGAGATGTTATTATAATCTGAGCTCATATCCTATATAATATATATTATTCTTATTTATCAATTAGTATATTAATTTACGTTAAGATTTCTTTTATATTCTAATATAAAATACTTTTAGACATATACACTTATCCTGTTAAGTAAGTTAAATAATAGAAAGCTATGCAACATGTGTTTTACATCATCGATTATAAAAACACACTATACCAATCATATGGTGATAAAATTAATACTTTAATGATGATAAGCTATATAAAAAATAGAAAAACAATATCGAATATAAAATTCTTTGAAAAAGTAATCGTAAGCTGCAATAATTAACATGTATAAAATATGCATCAGCCTCTCACTATAAAGACACTTATGCTATGATTTTAGTAATCATTAATAATTGTAATAAATAGCAAGTAGAGTCTACTTTATTTCTATACTTTAAGAAAGGATCAATAATAACATATGTTGTATATATAAAGGATCCAAAAATATCCACCAATATATTCATATTTAATATATATGTTACTTATTTTAATAATATTACTTATACATTCTAAATACATATATGCTTATTGCTAAACTAAAAAATTTTAGAGATCAAAAATATAACCAAAACCCATGCGCGAATTCTAATATTTTTTATATTTTTCTCAATATATTCGCAAAACTATAATCATAGATATTTAGTGTAGGAGGGGTAATGCGTCATAATCGCATTTCTGTAATTTTTTTAGATAGAGATGGTACTATTAATCTAGATTATGGATACGTCTCTACAATTGAGACCTTTAAATTTATCGACGGTGTCATTGATGCAATGCGCGAACTAATGAATATGGGTTTTTCTCTTGTATTAATCACAAATCAATCTGGTATTGCACGCGGTATATTTAGCATGAATCAATTCATTTCCTTAACTAAATGGATGGAGAAATTTCTTGCAGACAGAAATGTTAGATTACATGGTATCTATTTTTGCCCTCATTATCCTTCAAGCTTAATGTACTTATGGCGTCAGTTATGTAACTGCAGAAAACCAAAACCAGGAATGTTACTTTCTGCCCAAAAAGAGTTAAATATTAACATGTCAGCTTCCTATATGGTTGGTGATAAAATTGAAGATATGCAAGCAGCAACATTAGCAGGTGTTGGAAACAAAATACTCGTACGTAGTGGTCAGCAGCTTAAGTCTTCATCTAAAAATAGCGCTGATGGGGTACTAGATAGTCTTAAAGATTTACCGAGATATATCCAAAAATCTTGAATTGTCATGAATTTATTTATGTCATATAATACTAAAAATCCTATCATAATAGATAGATTGTTAATCTATAGCCTACTATTATCATTAATTTTTTAACACATCTAACACATCATGTTAGATGTAGAATGATTCTTAGATGTAGAATGATTCATATACTATATATTAGCCAGGAGTATATTCTTTATACTACCCAAGAATATTTTTAAGAGAAAAATATCACACATACCTATAGATCCAAGTGAACCAAAAAACACACATGATTCTATAAATCAATTACCCTAGTAAACTACTGCGTATGTATATAAATATAATTCTTACAAACACTGAATCGAATCTTCTTACCAATTAAATATCATATAACCAAATATATCTCTATTAATTATCGCTGATTCACATTCTATTAAAAATATTTTAAAATCAACTGGATAATTGTAAACAAAGATCATATCCTTTAAATTAAGATCAGTCGGAAGATTAATCGCCCTAATATAAAATAAATTAACCTTGACAGCAATTACTAATTTGAGTGATAAAGATCTTTCAATATTAAAAATTAATCGTATTCACTGATAATACTGAGCAGTGATAGTAAATTATCTAAAAATTAATATCCATTTCATATTATAAGTTATTATAATATGTTAATAATTTTTTATACAATTCATGAAAAAATTATTAATGTTTAAAAACTCTTCTCATTGACAATCATTTCATGTATTTAGATTAAAAATCTGCTTTAAATAAAAACGCATAAAAAGGAAATATACTTAAAATAAGCACAATATATAAATTAAGCTGATACTAAATAGGGACTAAAATTAGATTCAAGCGCTCCGTCTACCTCAAGATTTAATATATATCAAATAAACACCTCTATTTTATAAAAACCATAAATAGTATTGAATAATATTAAAATAGAGTTATCGTAGTTAATATAATTTAACTACATATATACCTGAAATTTATCTAGATACCACCTTACTTATTATATTTTTTTAGAAATTTTCTATAGAATTACAAAAAAAATCAGATATCAAATTGCATGCCAGATGATATATGAATAGTATGATACGCATAATAACGATCACCTGATGAGATGATCACATAAAAATTTCTATTATTTAACTAAGCTAATTATAAATGAAAACCTTAGGATTGATTGGATGGCGAGGGATGGTAGGCTCTGTTCTAATGCAGAGAATGAGTGAAGAAAGTGATTTTGATATAGTACATCCTATTTTTTTTTCCACTTCCAGATATGGTCAAATTGCGCCGATATTAAATGGAAAACCAATGGGAATTTTGCAAAATGCACTAGATATTAACGCATTACAGGCTCTTGATATCATCATAACCTGCCAAGGTTTAGAATATACTAAATGCGTATACCACAAACTGCGTAATACAGGTTGGTCTGGTTATTGGATTGATGCATCATCTACCTTGCGAATGCAAGATGATGCAATAATAATTCTCGATCCAGTAAATTCTCCGGTTATTTATGATGGTCTAAGTAAAGGGATAAAAACTTTTGTAGGAAGTAATTGCACTGTAAGTCTAATGTTGATGTCACTAGGCGGTTTGTTTACTAATAATCTGGTGGAATGGGTCTCTGTAGCGACCTATCAAGCGGCTTCTGGTAGTGGCTCACGTCATATGCGTGAGCTATTGACTCAGATGGGAACTATACATCATCATGTTAAGAAAGAACTACAAAACCCAGCGTCTAATATTTTGGACATTGAGCGTAAAGTTAACGGAATAACAAAAAGCGGTATCCCTACAGATAGATTCACGGTACCACTAGCAGGTAACTTAATCCCATGTATTGATCAACATTTGCATAACGGTCAAACGCTGGAAGAATGGAAGGGGCAAGCCGAAACAAATAAAATTTTAAATACCACCCATACTATTCCGGTAGACGGAATATGCGTAAGAATTGGCGCATTACGCTGTCATAGTCAAGCACTAACTCTAAAATTAAAAAAAAATATCCCTTTATTAGATATTGAGCAATGTATACTAGAGCATAACCCATGGGTCAAAATAATACCTAATGATCGAGAGATGACTATGCGTCAATTAACACCAGTGATGGTATCAGGTACATTAGATATCCCTATTGGTCGATTACGTAAACTAAATATAGGGCCAAAATATATCTCTGCTTTTACTGTTGGTGATCAATTATTATGGGGTGCAGCTGAACCACTACGCCGAATGCTTCGCTTGCTACTAAACTAGCACATAAAGATGATTGATGTTATCATAAAATATCTTTATTTTTATTTTTATTTTTATTCAGATTATACAAAAAAAGACTTTCATATTTCTACATTACAAACATAATATAATATTTATTTAAAATTTAAGACTAACTTTAATTAATTGGTGCATATAGCGGATTAGGCTTTCTAATATTTATTAGATTAGACATAATAAAATTTTCCACTTAATTATTAAAGATATTCAACGGCAAGGGTGTTAATTTATAATTAATGCACAAATTCACACAGAAAACACACCAATTAAGAGGAATTTTTATTTATGATCTTATGAATCAATTGCCTCATATAATAGTATATATGCATCAAAGAATTCTTCTTTCTCTACATCATGAAAATATATTTAACTATTTAACTTTATTAAATCAATTAATTTATAAACTTCAAAATAGTCTTCATAAGACAATAATCTTACTTAAAATTCTTGTCTTATGGTACCTAAAGTTATATTGACTAAAACTATAGATATTAATAACTTTAATTATCAATTTTATACTAAAAATAAATTAAAGCCACTAATATTAATACTCTCTACGTTATAGGGGTAATGTTTTAATCTACACACCTACTCAACCCCTAAATCTATATAATTTTTGTTTTAATTCATAACTATTAATAGGGTTAGCATGCTTGATCTCAATCTACTCCGCCAAGAACCAGACTCTATTGCTAAAAAACTATTACGACGAGGTTATAGTTTAGATATAAAAAAACTACAGACATACGAGGAACAGAGAAAATCACTACAAATTTCAACAGAAACCTTACAAGCAAAACGCAATGTATATTCCAAATCTATTGGGAAAGCTAAAGAACGAGGAGAAGAAATTGAATGGTTATGTAAAGCGGTTAAACTACTTTCTGAACAAATTGATGAACTTAAAAAAGAATTAGATGTAATATGTACTAAAATACATACTATTTTAGTATCCATTCCAAATATTCCAGATGAAGATGTACCTATTGGGCAAAATGAAAGCAATAATCAAGAAATTAAGCGATGGAAAAAACCCAGAGAGTTTAATTTTAACATACGCGACCATGTTGAGTTAGGTGAACGTGCCGCAGGATTAGATTTTAAGGCTGGAGTTAAACTCACCGGCTCTCGTTTTGTTGTAATGAAAGGTCAAATAGCGTTAATGCATCGGGCACTTAGTCAATTTATGCTCAATCTTCATACAAAACAACATGGATACCAAGAAGTATATGTACCATATATAGTGAATAATATCAGTTTATACAGTACTGGTCAGTTACCAAAATTTACTCAAGAATTATTCTATATAGATTCTTTAGATTCTGTATTTTCCAATAAGCATTATGCTCTGATTCCAACGGCCGAAGTATCACTAACTAACCTTATACGCAATGAAATTCTCGAGGAAGCATCTCTTCCATTAAAACTAACAGCACATACACCCTGCTTTAGATCTGAAGCTGGAAAGTACGGTCGTGATACACGCGGACTAATACGCATGCATCAATTTGATAAAGTTGAAATAGTACAGATCACTCGTCCAGAGGATTCTCAAAATGCTTTAGAAGAGATAACCAAACATGCTGAAACAGTTCTACAACTTTTAGCTATACCATACCGCACTATGTTGCTATGTACTGGTGATATGAGTTTTAGTGCACAGAAAACTTATGACTTAGAAGTTTGGTTACCCGCTCAAAACAATTACCGAGAAATATCTTCCTGTTCAAATATGGGAGATTTTCAAGCTCGCCGCATGAAAGCCCGCTGGCGCCCCGCGGGTAGTAAAAAAACTCATTTTGTTCATACAATAAATGGTTCTGGATTAGCCGTAGGCCGAACTCTTATAGCAGTTCTCGAAAATTATCAACAATCTGATGGCCGTATTGCAGTGCCGGAAGTTTTAAGACCATACATGCATGGAGCATCTGTAATAGGATAAAAAAAAGATTACATGACTATCTAATAGTCAATCATCATAACAAACAAAATTTTTAATAAAACCCTTATCTACAAGCTCATCTACAAGCTTATAATTTTGATGTATGAATGAAACCGGTATAATGGATAAATTCAAATCTTATTTTCTATATTTTATATAATTGATATTATGTCGTTATTAATATCGCATATAATAAAGTATGATAAAGTGAATACTTCACTCTACAGTAAAAATGATCATGTACCGTCTTAAAACGACTTACCGCACTGTAAGATGAGATCTTCTATCAGCCGCATACTTATGTAAATTGATATAATATACATAAGTGTATATCTATGTAATTCTATTACAATTAATACAAAACTGTAAGTATTAAGATATTATGAATGATATAAAATCCTTATTTAATTTTACATAATTTACAATTTATATTTATATCGCTATATACTGATTTAATGATAAAAACACTCATATCTAGAAACTAGTGAGATTATCATGAAAAAATGGTTCACTGTATCCTTCATGCATATTAAAATGATCGAATCCTTTAAGAAATATCTTCACTGGTTTTTGATTTTTTAAAAAAGTTAGCCCATGTTCTTTTGGATAAACTTTTCCAATACATGTATATGATACTCCGTGAGGTCCTAGTGCAATTTCTAAACTAGCACGATTAATCTCTGGTACAGTAAAGCATAACTCATAATCTTCTCCACTACTTAATGCCCAGCGTAAAGCCTGTTGTGCTGAAAAATTTTGTGTAATTACTGAAGATATTGGCAATGCATCAAGGTCGAGTTGAGCACCACAAGAGCTAGCATTTAAAATATGACCTAAATCTGAAATCAAGCCATCTGATAGGTCAATAGCAGAACTAGCTATATCACGTAACGATTTGCCCTGAGGAACTCTAGGTACAGGCCTTAAATGGCGCTGAATCAGCGCTTCGCGAGACACTTGATCATGAATATTTATTTTATGTCGAAGCAATTGAAAACCAGCGACGCTATCACCTAAAGTGCCCGTTACATAAATCCAGTCGCCAACACACGCACCGCTTCGTTTTAACGCTAGACCTTGTGGAACTGTTCCATGAATACCTAATGTCATGCTTAGCGGTCCGCGAGTTATATCCCCACCAATAAGCTGCATATGATAGTAATCTAAAAGATTAAATAAACTATCACTAAAAGCTTGTAACCAATGGTTGTTAACTTTTGGCAATGTTAAGGACAGAGTTAACCATGCAGGATCTGCACCTATTGCGGCTAAATCACTAAGATTTACAGCTAAAGCTTTATAAGCAAGATCAGCTGGATGAATATCACGTAAAAAATGCACACCTTCCACTAAAGTATCAGTACTGATAGCTAAGGTCGTTTTTTCAGATACATTCACTAGCGCACAATCATCACCAATACCTTTTTCTACATCATGTCGAGAGCACAGTCCACGACCAAAATAACGTGAGATCAGTTCAAATTCACCACATGCCATAGTTATATCCTAAAACTGCAATCATGATAATTATTATAATCCATAAAGATTATTTGCGGTTAGGTCGAATCTGTAAAGCAATTTTATCTAAGACGCCATTAATAAACTTATGGCTATCTTCAGAGCCAAATACTTTTGCGAGCTCTATTCCCTCATTGATTGCTACTTTATAGGGTACATCTAAACGCTCCTTTAATTCAAAAAGAGCGATACGCAAGATAGCCTTTTCTATATGACCAAGATCTTCAATATTACGAAAAAGATATGGTTGCATTAATGTATCAAGATAGCCAAAATATATGGAAATGCCACTAAGAATCTCTCGAAAATAACTAATATCAACATTATGAATATCTTGCTCTAAGATAAAGTAGTTGATAATATCCACAATATTGTTTTTAGAAATTTGCCAAGCATACAGCGCCTGTACCGCACACTCTCGAGCGCGACGACGAGAAGAAGGATTCATGAAGGAGCCTCTAAATAGAGTTATTCTTTAATAACTTTTAAGATATTAATCATTTCTAGAGCGGTAAGAGCAGCTTCAGCTCCCTTATTACCCCTTTTCGCTCCAGCTCGGTTGATCGCTTGCTCAATATTTTTCGTTGTTAAAACCCCAAAAGATACCGGAATATTACTATGCATAGAGATATTTGCCAAACCAGAACTCGCTTCTCCTGCTATAATCCCAAAATGAGGAGTGCTGCCTTGAATTACTACCCCCAAAGCTATAACTGCATCATATTTTTCAGTTTTTGCTAATAATTTAACAATCAATGGAAGCTCATAAGCACCAGGTACCCATACAACTGTAATATTATCATCTTGAACTTGACCAATACGTTTCAGTACGTCAATCGCGCCACTTAGCAAACATTCACTGATAAAGTTGTTAAAACGTGCCACAACCAAGACAATACGCGCATATGGAGCATTAGTAGTAGCTTCAATCAGGTTCATAATCTTTCTTCCAAGTTATATAATAGACTAACAGGAAAAATAATAGCACATTTATATAAAAACTTCTTTATTTTACGTATACATAATATTAGATGGCTGTAAAGTAAGCCTAACATCTGGACCTATGGGTATAATATCAGTAAATGTTAAGACAAAAACATCATTCAATGTTTCTATTCCTGATATCTGACATAATCCGCGACCAGTATCTCCTATTAATTTAGGCGCAAAATAAATAATTAATTCATCCACTGCCTTTGCTTTTAACAAAGCACCGGAAAACTGTGATCCTGCTTCTACTAAAATAGAATTAATTTCTTTTTGTCCAAAAAAAATCAACATAGAAGTTAAATCAAGATGACCGTTATGATAAGGTATGTTGAATTGTTTCACATTATCTGGCCATTTTTTTTTATCACATATATGTCTCATTAACCAAGTTTCGCCAGGTTGATTAATTACTTTATGCGCTTGAGTGATACGATTTTGGCTATCGATGATTATACGTATCGGCTGCCTTAAGAGATCTTCTGGGTATATCTCCCTAATAGCATTATCTAACTGATTATAACGCACCGTTAAAGATGGATTATCTGCTAGTATAGTTGCGCTAGTACTAAGAATAGCTGAACTTTGTGCCCGTAGTCTTTGTACGTCTCTTCTTGCCTCTGCAGAGGTAATCCACTGACTTTCTCCATCAGACATAGCTGTTCTTCCATCTAAAGAAGAACCCATCTTTAGCTGTATCCAAGGAAAGCCACTGCGCATACGCTTTAGAAAACCGCGATTTAGTGCTTCTGACGCAGACATCATTAACCCATGGTTAACTCCAATTCCTGCTTTTTTTAAACACTCCACCCCACGACCAGCTACTCGTGGATTAGGGTCTTGCATGGCTATAAAAACATATCTCACACCAGCCGCTACAAGTGCGTCACAACACGGTGGTGTTCGCCCATAATAACTACATGGCTCTAATGTAATATAAGCAGTAGATCCTCGTGATTTTTCACCTGCCATGCGTAATGCACAAATTTCTGCATGTAACTCGCCAGCTCTTAGATGATAACCTTCGCCTACAATATGACCATCACGCACCAGTACGCATCCAACATTAGGATTGGGAGAAGTAGTAAACCGACCACGATAGGCCAATTCTAACGCACGAGCCATATAAGATTGATTGCTCATTCTACACACCCCAAAACTAACATTAAATTACTGACAAGATATGTACTTGTTGATATAAGAATTTTCTTTAAGTAAATGGCTGATATTACTTATTCGTTTCAGAGAACTTATAACTAATTAGCATTCTATGAATGCATAACATAATATAAAGAGTAAACCTTTCTTGCATAAGTAAATATTAAAAACTATCTTAGAAAAATAGAAGCTGATTAATTTTTAGTAACATTAAAAAATTTTAATCACCTTTTGACAATAAATAAAATCTGATGTATTTTTAGTGTTTCTCTCTATTAATTTAAATAATTTTTATCTTCTATATCACTACAATTTTTTTAGAATAATTTTGTGTTAATATAACAAACATCATTGCTTATCAAGCATAATTATTTTATTCTGAAATTTATCTGTTAGTATGTTGAATGCATTGAATAAACAAGAAACTATCTTAAAATAATTTTTTATATTAAAATAAAAGGTTCATTAAACACCACTAAATATTATCTAAGTATTATTACTTTTAAAGTATTATATCGTTAAAATAAAAAACCATAAAAACATATAAATATTTCAACTAAAAACTAGAATAACCTATATTGAAAATACATAGCATTAATATTTAATATATTTATATTAAATAAGGATTTATAGAATACCATAAGATAAAAACTATCACTTGTACTTTTTTAAAAAATAGACAAGTACAACTAATAGTTACTGCTAATAAGATCATGATAATTACAAAAAAATTAAATATTACGTATTTCTTCTTAGATTAAAGAATATTTCTTGTCTTTCAAAAACAAGAAAGACAATTGTATATAAATAAAATGCATATAAAGATGTACCGCCCTCAATTAATAGTTCAAATTATATTATATGTAATCTATTAGTTCATCTAAATATAATAGACTAGAATAATGATTCTATTAATAATAGGCAAAATTCTAACATAGAGAGTAAAATCTATTAATTATAACTAATATTATTATATTTTTATAAATACTTCTAAACCATCAGCAAGTATTCTATATAATATTTTATTAATTGATTCTCAATATACTAAATATATATCATATATTATATAATAATTTTTATTAGTACTTTCTTTCCATCATACCAAAAAAAATTTTAAGCATGATAAAAATATCAGATGTTCTTAAAATTAAACACCATCTAAAGCACTAAAAATCAATATAAAAATATGCTGTCTCTATGCATATAGAGTTTTTTAAAAAAAAATCATTATCTAAATTAATATGTATTACAATGCCAATCAACCAAACATGTTTACATGTTATATAAAAAAATAAAACGCTAGAAAAGTTATGATGTGTTACAAAAAAAAATCTACATAATATATAATCAAACTTCCATATATTCAGTCATTATAAATTTCACGCTTTATAAAAATTTCATGAAAAATTATACATCTATTAAATATAATAATAGAAAATTTTTTCCATTGTGCTAGTAAAATTTAAAAATACTGTGCTATATGCATGCCCAATATACAAACTCTAAAGTATTCTCTTAGAATCTGCCTCCTTACCCTATAATAGTTACTGTAAAAATTTGCCCATCATCATACTGTATACACAGAATGATAAACAAAATGATACACAGAATGCAGAGTACAATACTTATGATATTTTCATGTTATTTGATAAAACTCTTTATACCATTTTACAAAGCGAAGAACACCCTCTTTTACTTCGGTATATGGTTGATATCCAATTATTTTAACTAAGTCACTAATATCAGCACTAGTGGAAATCATATCACCAGGCTGAACAGGTAACATATTTTTTTTTGCCACCATACCTAATGCGTCTTCTAATGCTTTAATATAAGTCATTAATTCACATGGACAACTATTACCAATATTAAAAAGTTGATACGCTGCTGAGCTACTAGCAATATTACCTCCTTCTGCTGTCCAATCTAAATTAACCGCAGGAATCATATTATGTAAAACCATGATAGCTTGAACTATATCATCAATATAAGTGAAGTCGCGCTGCATTTTTCCATAATTATATATATTAATAGATTTGCCAGATAAGATAGCTTGTGTAAATTTAAACAATGCCATATCTTGACGACCCCAGGGTCCGTATACAGTAAAAAAACGCAAACCAGTAGTTGGAATTCCGTATAAATGAGAATAAGTATGAGACATTAACTCATTAGCTTTTTTAGTAGCAGCATAAATCGAAACGGGATGAGTCGTATCATCATCTATAGAGAATGGCATCTTGCGATTTAAACCATATACTGAGCTAGAAGACGCATACAAAAAATGCTCTACGTTACTATGACGACAACATTCTAAAATATTTAAATGACCAACAAGATTCGCATTAGCATAAGCAAGAGGATTTTTCAAAGAATAGCGCACTCCCGTCTTGGCAGCTAAATGTATCACACGCTGCACAGCATTAGATTGAAATACATTCATCATTTCTGCATAATCAGAAATGTCCACTTTGCGAAAAGAGAAAGCCATATAATCGGTATTAATCTTTAGACGGGCTATTTTTAAATTTATATCTTGATGAGAATTGTTTAAATTATCTAACCCAATCACCTCATGACCAGCTTTAAGAAGACTCTGTGTCACATGAAAACCAATAAATCCCGCTACGCCAGTAACTAAAAATTTCATATCATCCTCCTAAATATAAATTTAAAAAGATACTCTAATAGTTATGATATAATCATAACTATTCTGATTGCTCGTTTATAAGTAAAATTCGATACATTATACAATAACTATCTCTATTACTATTTAATTATTAAGGCTTAACACGTTTTATAAAAAATTTTTTTCAACTTTCAAAAACGGATGTTTCATTAAGAAAATAGCTCTTGTATCAATTATCTATCTACAACAAAACGCTCAATAGTTATGCGTATATCTTGAGGTATTAAATTCGAGAGAATTTTATAGATATTCGTGAGGTGTTGATCTTTCGCACACTGAAGATCTTTAGATTCTTGCATATAACCTTTATGACGTATCGTAAAGATCAAAGTATTGAACATTGTCTTATCAAAAAACTCTAAAACATGAGTTCCATATAAAACAGATAAGCGTTGTGCTATAAGACAACTTTTATCTGAGATCATTTTTCGAGTGATTGTTGGATTCTCAATTAAGATTGCAGAAATAATAGTATAACGTTGTAGCGCTTCTTGTGCACCTGTTGCCAAGAGTTGCAATATATAAAAAAAATCTTCTTTTAAAGAAATAGAGCTTTTTTCTTTTTTTAATAGTCCTTGACGCTCCATTTCAGATACCAATGCATCTAGTAATCCAGGCAATTCATCCTGCGACCAATGCAAGAATAACTCACTTTCAAGGATCGGATAAACCATGCTAACTTGATAATACAACTCACGGCAATCTATTCTACGGTTCTTAATTAAAATAGCAGAGATTAATGCTGGTATTATAAACATGTGATGAATGTTATTACGGTAATAAAGTAAAAATTTTACCTTATTTTTTGGCAAGATAACAACGTCATCCATTGTATTTTTTTTTACCTCAAACTGATTCATACTTAATGCGTGTTCTAAAAGTTTTTCAGCAGTTACTCTGGGCACTGTCGCATCAGAAGAATACGGTACATTTCTTAAAAGTTGCAAATAACAATTAAGGTGCTGAGTAAGCTGTTGACGTGGCAAGGTATATTGATCTGAACCTATTAAAGCCATTACACAAAGGTTGATGGCATTTATTGCTGCAGCATTGTTAATTCTGATCATTATATGTTTTGCAATATCATGCACAGCTGAAGTTAACCAAACTGGATGCTGCGTTTTAATTGGGTCAATAGATTTCCGCCATTCTGGTATTTTCTTATCGAGATACTTTATTAAGGAAAGTGGTTCTCCAAAGTTTACGTAACTTTGACCAAAATTACGTAAATTTTTTAATGCACGTAATATAGAAAACAATCCTTCTTTTTCTTTAATAGCTCCAGCTAATTCATTTGAATAAGATTCAACTTCTATCACATGTTCGTAACCAATATAAATAGGTATAATAGTAATAACACGTTGATTTTTACGCAACATTGCTTGTAAAGTCATTAAGAGAATACCAGTTTTTGGAGGTCTCAGATATCCGGTACGTGAACGTCCACCTTCGATAAAATATTCTACTGGATAGCCGTTAAAAAATAACTGACTTACGTATTCACGAACAATTGTTGAATATAGTTTATTACCATTAAAAGTTCTACGAATAAAAAAAGCACCCAAATAACGAAATATCTTTCCAATGGGCCAAAAATTTAAGTTAATACCAGCAGCAATATAAGGTAAAGTTAGCCCTTGATGATAAAGGATATATGAGATTAGCAAATAATCCATATGACTTCTATGGCAAGGCAAATATACAATTGCATGCCCTTTATAAGCCATATCTAATATACGCCGACTTCCTCTAACATTGATATCTTGATAAAGTTTACCTAAACTCCACCGCATAATACGATCCGTAAGATAGATCGCTATATAGGAAAAGTTCGCAGAAATCTCTTGGATTAACGTAATAGTATTTTTTTGTGCTTTCTGATGAGAAATACGTTTACTGCTTGCCTCTTCTGCAATTGCTTTTTTGATAACTTTAGATTGCAACAGTATGACCAATAAGTTACTACGTGTTAACATTTGTGAACTGGTCTCTACACGACCCTGACGGATAAAATGTATGCGCGCTATACGAATCAGCTTTGAAAAAATTTTCTTATTAGATCCATACTGAGTCTGTATATCACGTATTGATATAATCGATGAAAAATATATACAACTATCACGTCCTAAACAACATACTTTTAATAATTTATTGATTTTACTAAACCAGTTATAATTTATTATTTTGTTTTTGCCAAAATAATTCCTACTAGGAGGCCGTTCAAAAATTATTGACACAAAAACAATATGCATATTTAGCTTAGAATCACGCTGATGCAATTCTAATATCAAATTAAGTAATTCCACTAACTGTAGATTATAAATAATTTCAGAGCGAAAATTTACGCTATCCTGAAGAAATACGTAATGGGGTAATAGATTGCCAGCAATCTCTATAGGTGATAATGGATCAGATAGACCTGCTTTCTGACAGTAATTTTGCAATGTAATTAAGTCAGTTTGTGATTTATCAGGAAGGATGTATATGATATTACTTTCTCTATCAAAATTCACGATAGATTCTAAATTAGCTGAAATAGCTCGGCTTTTAACAAATATTTTAATAAGTATTTTCAATAAAAAATTATTTATTATACCACCAATAAACATAGATCCAACCAAAACGATTTAAACGAGTAAGTGCAATACTATACAGCTAATATTTTATATTAATACTTTTATACCAAATCTAATCAATAAACTCTGAGATAATTGAATTATCTTTTATATTATTGACTTTAATGTATAGCATTGTAGTTAATGTACTTGTATATATGCTTATAAATATAAGATCTCAATACAAAAATTATCTCTTTTAGGAAAACCAAATCGATTATACTACTAATCATAGAATAAAAAATAAAAAATTAATAAAAATCTATAACATCTCATAATTGACCATTATAATCATTACTAGAATGAAAATTATTAAAATTAAGAAATGCTCAGAGTTATGTTATTAATTTTATACTAATGGTATACTGTTACTTGAGGATAATATATAAACCTCTTACTCATACTGTATGATTATATAACACAGTATAAAGTGTTAGTACTGATTAAATAATCATAGTGAAAAATATACTCTTTTGTACGAATGTTTATTTCCAAAAAAATACTAAAATTATATTAATCTTAGTAATCTTTTCAAGATTTGATTTTAAATGACAGCTATACTGTGAACTAGTATAAAGTTCTTTTAAAATATTAAATAAAATACAGTCAACATAGTATGCAATGCTGTATCTATAATGTGTTCTATATAGTGAATATTATAGAAGAATCTACTAAAACTTAAAAATATATTATTTTTATTAGAATGGTAATTCTACATCCTAACGTGGGACATACAGAACATTATTCATTATGAATACCGTTCATAATTCGTCTATCAAGATCTTTTTCCTCTTTTTAAATATCTTAAAAACATTAAAAAATCCTCTTAATGATATTCTTTTGCTAAACTTTTTGCTTCTTTTAAATATTAAAACCACAATAATGTACATCTTAAATCAATCAATAGTTTTTAAAAAATAGTTCTTATTATTTAGGTCATCTTCAGGTGATTATTATGGGAATCAAGTGGTAACTATATAATTTTATTATATATTTAATTATATATTGCCATCTTCTCCTTTAAATCCCCTAAAAAGCTCTATGTCTTCATGTTTCATAAATAGAAAATTTTATATATTAAAAATATATAAAATATAAAATATACAATAATTCTCACCGGCGCATCAGAAGTTAAATACCAATTAGATAATAAACTGAATAAATAAACTGAATAAATAAGCTGAATGCTCATGTAAAATGAGCTAGGTTTATAAAAAATAAAGCAATATTTAAATAAAATAAATAGCGCAATAACAATTTAATGTGATTAGATAAAAAAATAAAAATTTTGCTATTCTTTGATTTAACTGTATTATATCATAAGGTAAGATATAAACTGTCTAAGTTTTATTTAGTCTAAATAAAAATGTACAGTCTACATGTTCTAACTATATCAACCTCGCTAAATTAGTAATTATCTTAGCAAAGATCTCTTCTCAATATCATCTAAAAAATTAAATATATTAAGTATTATAATAAATAATAACAAAATCAATTAACTAACTATGCACTTCATGAGGCAATAGATAATAAAAAATAATAAAAAAAAATATATGTTAAAGTAATTTAATAATGAAAATTAACTAAGAGCTATGTAAAAATTACATAAAAAATTTATTTATAATCAAAAGAAAATTTTTTCAAAAAATAAACTATTGTTAGATAATTTGATACTAATTAAGTTTAAGTAATGATTAAAAGTTTACTACATAAACCGAAATGCTCTAAAAATAAATTTCCATAATATATTATCATCAAGATGAAAGTACTTTTATTAAAATAGACATTTATTTTAAAATATAAATTTTATGTCATATATAATATATACATAATATAAAATATTAATGTTATATTTATAACCATAAGTCATAGTATATTAACTAAACTAAACATCGCTAGTATTTATACTATATATTATTTTTAATAAATTATAAAAATCATATAAAATGCAATTTTTATTTAAAAGACCCTGATCAAAATAGAATTTGTTAAAATTTATATTATTATTACTATGATGATACTATAAATATTTTGTAACCTATGGTTTTATATATATAAAAATATGCAGTACTTATTATCTTTGATATTTTTATAAAAAAATTTATTTATTGAGAATGCTTATTAGTCTAAATAGATTTAGATTAAAATATGAATAAAATATTTGTAGAACAATCAAATACGCTTATATTTTTTTAAAAACATACTTATTCATTCAAAAGTGGCAAAACAAAGCTTATGGCTTATAAATTTTATAAAAAATTAAAATATCTCAGCTAAGATCATCTTAATAAGATTCAATTGTGTGTCGACTATAAAATATAATCTCTAAAAAAGACTGCTACTAAAATCGCACCTGTATACATTGTAGAAATTTTATAACAATAGTTTCAAAAAATTTTTATCTCTAAAAGCCTTTTACAACTTTCATGATAAAATCTTATAAAAATCCCCAGATGGAGTAACACGAAATCGATTATGACAAAATAATAATAATGGATCATCTAATGTACTATCACTATAACCACTCTCAAGTTTTAAAGGTTGACCGATTCTCTTAGATAATTGTGCTACTTTTTGACGCCCAACACATCGCATTGATAATACTCTCCCTCCATAAGCCCTGATCATCTGACTAGCGATTAATCGAATATGTGGAAAAAAATCAACGTTACAATATATTCGCTCCACCAATGCTTGCGGTGATCCGGTAATTAACCAAACGTCAGTGTTTTGACAGCTAATATGCTCAGCAACTCGTTGATGTATTTTTAAAAATGGTGTTTGTCTCTGCAAAAACCAATTAGTGAACTCTTCTTCTCGTTGTAATAGTAAAGATTCTTTACGTCCGACCGTTATTGACCATAAAAGCAAACTCATTGGCCAACGCGACGCGCGACCGTTGATTATCAGCCCTAAACCAATTAGTGGCAATACTACTAAAAGTGGAAGAATATTTAATAGGTTCCGCCATAGCAACCAACATATAAAAGAACGAAAAATATCTTCTTGATGAAGTGTACCATCAAGATCAAAAAATATTATACGTCGTCTGTGGTAGACTATCACAAACTTTACCCCCAGAACTATACGAAACCTATGAGATTTTGTGAAATTAACTATTTCGCGAGAAAGAATTTTATAATATATAATACTCTACAAAAAAATCCTTTCCAGATTTTTTGGATGGAAAAAATCAAGCAAATAAATTTTTAAAATAACAAAATAATATCATGTTTTAAAAACACCTATACTAATAACTATCAAAATATTTTATTAGTATCATTTTATAAACATAAAGCAAGTTTTGATTCAAAACAAAATAAAAGTTAATATTTACTATCTATATTAATATTGGTAATAAATAAATTACAAGAATTAATGGATTTATTATTATAAGAATTCATAAATGGATCTTATCAGGAAATAAGTTAATCATTTAGATATTAATAATCCTATATCTAAATCAATAAAAATCACTTTATTTCTATTTAATTTTTAATAAATATTTAAAAGGTTATGCATATGCATATATAAAATATATATTTTTTCTCTTTATATAAATAGTAACCATGCTACTTATATCAAAATTTCATAATACTAGATATTAAAAAATTTTTACTAAACATTAGATTCATCTTGAGTAATTTTAGTGGAAATATTATATTTTTTTGCAATTTTCTTAATTAACTGTTGCAATTCGCCTTTTTGAAACATCTCAAGAATAATATCACATCCACCGCATAACTCACCATCAATCCATAATTGCGGAAAGGTTGGCCAATTAGCATATTTTGGCATTTCAGAACGTATCTCTGGATTCTTTAATATATCTATGTAAGCAAAACGCTCACCGCAGGCTTTAATAGCCTGTACAGCCTGAGCTGAAAAACCACAACTTGGTAATTCAGGAGAACCTTTCATATACAGTATGATAGGGTTCTCTATAATTTGACGTTGAATTTTTTCCAATACACTCATGAGTTTTTTCCTTCAAGTTACACTACATGCTATATTTTTTAGTAGTAGCTCTAATATCTAAAAATCCCTTTTATATTTAAATAATTCTTAAAAATGTTATACTATAAACAAACCTATAAATAATTATTTAATCAAATTTTGATCATAATTGCAATATTATCTTCCAGATAAAATACAAAAGAAGTAATATGAATTAGATAATATCGAACAAACATATTCTATTCGAACCACAAAGTATAAAACACTAGACGGATAAGACAGCTAATATTACTATACCAATAGCATAATGCAACCTTTCTCTGATATATGCATCTAATCATTATTAAGGTATAACAGATTTGGAAAAAATTTAATGCCTACTTGTCACTTAAAAATAAAAAAAGCAGTAATCCCAGTCGCTGGCTTTGGAACGCGCATGTTACCTGCTACAAAATCTATCCCTAAGGAAATGTTGCCATTAGTAGATAAGCCATTGATTCAATACGTTGTTGATGAATGTATTATGTCTGGGATTAATAATATTATACTAGTAACACATTCCTCTAAAAGCTCAATTGCAAATCACTTCGATACTAATTTTGAGCTAGAGACTATGTTAGAAAGGCATTCTAAACAGAAATTTCTGCAAGAAATCCAGTCTATCTGTCCGCCATCTGTTAATATTATGCAAGTTCGTCAAGGGACACCTAGGGGGCTTGGTCATGCATTAATGTGTGCATGGCCATTAATTGGTAATCATCCTGTCGCTATAATGTTACCTGATGTTATTTTAGATCAGAGCACATCAGATCTATCATGCGATAATCTCGCCGAAATGATTAAAAGATTTTATAGTACTAGATGCAGCCAAATTATGGTAAAACCAGTAATTAATGTTACTACTTATGGTATTGTGGATTGCTTAGGAGAAAAATTGACTCCTGGTGATAGTAAAATAATAGCCGGTATAATAGAAAAACCCAATATTAATCAAGCACCATCAAATCTTGCAGTAGTAGGTCGTTATGTTCTCTCTGCAAAAATTTGGCCTTTGCTAACTCAAATATATCAAAAAACTAACGAAGAAATACAACTAACTGATGCTCTATCTTTACTGATAGAGAAAGAAGCAGTACAAGCTTATTGCTTAAAAGGTAAGAGTTATGATTGTGGTAATAAATTTAGTTACATTAAAGCTTTTGTTACATATGCCATGCATCATAAAACACTAGGTAATGATTTTAGAATTTGGATAAAAAAAGCTTTGAATTATATCAATAATTAATATATTTAAAGATCTATCCATAAAATATGTATTAAAAACTTTTACCTACTTATATTATTTATAGCTTATAAATTTTATTAGTTTCTTAAAAAGAAACTATCAGTAGTTGCTGAATTTAACTAGATTTTAAATTTTTTCAATTTTTCTTTAATATCACTTACCTATAGTGTTCTGATTTTTTCTAGCCCAACTAAATTACGTAAAGAGTTTACAGAAAATAAATCTAGCTCTCTCCAATCTCCTCTTAATAAATCTCTAGGTAAAACCATACTACCATAACGTACACGTATTAGACGACTAACCTGTGCGCCTAATGCTTCCCAAAAACGACGTATCTCACGATTTCGTCCTTCTACTAAAATCATCTTATACCAACGATTGATACCCTCTCCACTAATAAACTCTAAAGATTTATATCCTATCGATTTATCTTTTAAGTTGATATTAGAACGCGCAAACTTAAATTCTTTATTATTAATTACCCCGAAAACCCGAACCATATACTCACGCTCTACTGCGTACTTAGGATGCATCAAACGATACGCTAATTCACCATCAGTAGTCAACAGCAGCAAACCTACAGTATTAATATCTAAACGCCCAACCAAAACCCAACGACTACCCTTTAACTTTGGTAAGCGATTAAAGACAGTATGGCGCCCTATTCTATCATAACGAGTACATAGCTCTCCATCTAGCTTGTGATAAGCTATTACCCGGCTTGCTACTAGCAAAGATGAAGCGATATTTGATACTACATGATTATCTATACTTATTTTTGGTAAATGGCGCGGTGCCACTCGATCTCCTAATATAGCTAATTTATTATTAACTCTCACACGTCCACTACTGATCATATTTTCAATTGCACGTCGAGAGCCACATCCAGCTCTTGCTAAAATTTTTTGTAATTTTTCAGTCATTTAGTCCTCTATAAAAATCAGCTTAGCTATTAAACGCATATAACAAAATAAAAAATCAAGTATTCCATTATATATTTTTATATTATCTTGATCTTATTCATTATATAATATGTGCAATTAAATTAATAAATTACAATAAGATTTTTAATGATTCTTTATGTATAATTATTCCCTATATATAAATGTAATTTATCTAAAAAATATTTTTACATAAAATTATTTAGGATAAAAATCCTTATCTACTAAGATTATTTTTATAAGTTAAATATTTGATATTAAAAAATGGAACTGCGCTAGAGAAATTGTTTTTTAATTTTCACTCATAGAGACCATATCTTATTATAATAATTTTTAAATTTTTTATAAAATGTCTCTAAAGATGGAATGAACAAACTGCATAGCCTCTTTCTCTATTGTCTTGCAATGCTCTATACCGATAAGACTTTCACAATATAGTTTATACGAATCTTCTGTACCAGATGGTCGTAAAGCAAACCAACCATTTTGTGTTATAATTTTTATACACCCAGAAGATTCCCCTTGGAATAGGGAATCCGTTTGGCAAGAAATAATAGCCTCTCCTGCTAAAACATCACTATTAATTCTACTAAGTGATACTGTTGATAAAGCCAGTTTTTCCCTAGGTGTGGCGGGAGCTTGAATACGAATGTAACTAGAATTTCCAAAACGCTTGCTAAGCTCATTGTAGTATTCCTGTGGATTTTTTCCAGTAACTGCAGTAATTTCTGCCGCTAATAAGCACATAATTATCCCGTCTTTATCAGTAGACCACGGCGTTCCATCAAAACAAAGAAATGAAGCACCTGCGCTTTCTTCACCTCCAAAACCCAAACTTCCATCAAACAAACCATCTACAAACCATTTAAAGCCAACTGGCACTTCTATTAGCGGACGCCTAAGATCATGCACTACGCGATCTATAATAATACTAGAAACTAATGTTTTTCCTACCGCAACCTGATCTCCCCATTTTGGTCTGTTTTTAAATAGATAATGAATTGCTACCGCCAAATAATGGTTGGGATGCATTAAGCCCGCAGGAGTGATAATACCGTGACGATCGTTGTCTGGATCGTTAGCAAAAGCTAAATCAAATTTATCACGCAATGCTAGCAAACCAGCCATTGCAGATTGAGATGAACAATCCATACGAATTTTTCCATCATAATCAAGATGCATAAAACGAAAAGTTTGATCCACAGAATCATTCACAATAATGAGATCTAGTTGATAGATATCTGCAATACGCTCCCAGTATGCAATACCTGCGCCACCTAAAGGGTCAATACCGATTTTTAATTTAGCTCTCTGTATTGCCGGAATATCTATAATATATAATAAATCCTCAACATATTTCTCTATAATATCCTTTTCTGTCAAATAACCACTAGCCCATGCATCGTCTAATTTCATTTGTTTTACTTCTTTCAACTCACCGCGAATTAACGCATTAGCGCGAGTTTCCAAAATTTTAGTACAATTATTATTTGCTGGACCACCATTAGGTAAATTATACTTAATTCCACCATCTTCCGGTGGGTTGTGAGAAGCTGTAATGATGATACCATCTGCTTTTAGACCACTGCGTTTATTATGCTCGATAATAGCATGAGAAATCGCAGGTGTTGGTGTATAACCATTCTCTTTTTGAATAATCACCGGTATTCTATTTGCAGATAAAACCTCTAATACAGATAACATTGCTGGTTCTGATAATGCATGAGTATCTTTCCCTAAAAATAATGGACCAGTCACGCCATTTTTTTCTCGTTCTTCTGCAATAGCTTGTGTGATCGCTAAAATATGTGTTTCATTAAAACTATAGCGCGTAGAACTACCACGATGCCCTGAAGTACCAAATTTAACCTCGTGCTCAATATAACCTTTCTTTGGGATAAGCGCATAATACTGAGAAGTCAATCTTGCCACATTAACTAAATCACTCTGCTGAGCAAGTTTTCCAGCTCTGGAGTGATACTGCATAAAACTCACCTCCCTTAAAAAATATAAGCGCTAAAGAATAATCTATGTACTACAGTAAAATCAAACCAAACATTGCGTGTAAAACACACCTAACTCCAGCTAAATGAAACGCCCCATGACAGTCTATTCTATCTGTGATTTTAATATATCGAATAACTACATTAATCTTTTTAAAAAATAAATTTTCCTAGTAATAACTAAGAATCAATTATTTTACAAATATATCTCCTCAGCAAAGATAATTTATTAGTTTTATGAACTTTTATAGACCTTATACTAAATACAATAACCTCAATTTTTTAATTCAAATTACAAGAAGTTAAACCAATGCTCTCTTAATTTTAAAAATTTTTCTATTATGTATAATAATGTTTTATTAGTATCTAGTAAATAAGTTCAATAAGCTTAATAGGTAATAATTATGGTTATACATCTTTAAGAAAAAATATCTTAATTATGTATTTATAATAAAATAATTTTTCATGAAGACAAAACGCCTTAAGTCACCAGCATAAAATGTTAGATATAAAAAATAATTTAATCTCTATTACTATTAATTATATAATCATAACTAGAAGTAATTTTATCTTATTAACAGATACATATAAAAATATAATTATTAATACAAGAGAAAATATTAGATCAAGGACAATCAATGTCGCTATATTGTCAAACTTTCAGATATGTAGTGCGAAAACATGACATGTAATGAGCACAGCTTTATTTAAAATCTCTCCAAAAAATCAACACAGACTTTCAGAGAAATTATGTATGAAAAATACATTAAAAATTTTATTTTCAAAACCCATAAACATATATAGTAATCTACTATATATCTCTTAGTTTAAGAATATTACTATTTTTACCCAGTAACACATGATACTGCTTACATTAACCAATAATCACTGTAATTATTATGATGATCTGTTAAAATATTTTTGATCTATTTCTTGGCGACTAACTAACATTATATGGTAAGCAACATGAGGCAGAAAATTGTAATATTTTAATTATTTCACCAATCTCAATATACGGTAAGTTTAAAAAAAGAAGTAAGACTAAAAATCTAATGACACAATTAATAATTAGTTATATTATATATTCTAGTATATAATCTTATAAATTAAGTATTTTTATACATTCTCTTTTTAACTCTACAGATACAAAATTTTTAGCACAATACATCTACATTATTATCTAATACAACTCTTTTATTCTTGCTATATTGCCATATTGCTCACACACTCCATTGTATCATGTATCGTATACATTAAATTTTATATTAAAATAACTCTATACTAATACATTATATTTTGTTGCGATATTAAGGTCTTGAGGTTTATAGATCACATAACTTACATAATATTATCTATTAAACTGACCTTAATATTCCTTGATGTTAATCATTAAATAAGTAAAATTTCATCTTGTTATTATCATATATTTCAACACATAAGCATTACATCAACAAATACAGATAAAAAATATTATAAGATTAATATTGATTTAATTATATTAAATGTCATAAATACGTAGGATCTACTATCATGGATACTATACGATTTGTAATTGTTCGACAAAAATATCGTCCAGATGGGGGGGCAGAAAAATTTATTTCTCACACGCTAGAAGCTCTAGCAACATCAAGAACCATCGAGCTAAATATTATTGCCCGTAAGTGGAAATACAAACCAAAAGAACGTTTAACTCTACATAAATGCGATCCTCTGCAATGGAATAGAATTAGCCGTGAACGCAGATTTGCTAATACTGCACGTGCACTTTGGCAACGAGAAAACTTTAATATTGTGCAGAGTCATGAACGTATTGCGGGATGCGATATATATCGCGCGGGAGATGGTGTGCACCAAATCTGGCTAGAACAACGCAGCCGCGTTCTTCCAAAATGGCATCAAAAACTACTATTCCTAAGTCCCTACCATCGTTATGTAATCAAATCAGAACAACTAATGTATCAAGCTCCAGAACTCAAAGCAGTTATATGTAATTCACGTATGGTTCAAAAAGAAATTACAGATCAATTTGGTTTACATAAAAATAAAATTCACGTTATCTATAATGCAATTAATACAAAAGAATTTTTCCCAGCTGATGAATTGCAGCGTCTCAAGATTAGAAAACTATTTTCTTTACCATTAAAAGCTTCACTTATGATTTATGTTGGCTCTGGTTTTGAACGTAAAGGGCTCAAATCAGCTATTTATGCAATATCTAAAACTCACTATTACCTCATAGTAGTGGGACGAGACAAAGCAGAAAAAAAATACCACAATATAGCTAAAGACCTTTCTTGTTTTAATCGCATAATTTTTGTTGGTGTTCAGATCAATATGTGTCTATGGTATCAGGCTGCTGATGGATTGCTCCTTCCTACTTTATATGATCCCTGTCCTAATGTTATTTTAGAGGCAATGGCTTGTGGTTTGCCGATTATTACCTCTACTACTTGTGGAGGAAGTGAATTTATCTTACCAGGTAAAAATGGCTATATTTGCGATGCAATGGATATTAAGTCTATAGCAGATGCTATTATGGCACTACCTCCATGGACCTTTAATAGCTCAGCTAGTAAATATGCGCGTTCACAAGTAGTGCCTCTATCGTCTCGGTACTTATCCCAACAACTTTTCTCTCTTTATAGAAAAATTCTTCATTAAATTGATTAAAATCATGCGTATATTAATGATTATTGATGGGCTACCTGGCGGAGGAGCTGAAAAAGTTGTACTTACTCTCTGTCAGGAGATGCATCAACTAGGGCACAAGATACAACTATTATCATTACGTGATATCTGTCAATATTCACTACCTCATGGCGTTAACTATCAGATACTTAATAGGTTAAATTATAGATCATTCTATAAAAAATTCATAGAGCGTACTAACTTTTCTGATGCACTCAGTCAAGTGATTAAGCTACATGAGAAGAAAAAAGGTAAATATGATCTAATTTTTTCTCATTTGCATAATACTGACCGTATCGTCTCTCAAGCTGATTTTGACTCTGTAGAAAAAATATGGTTTTGCATTCACGGGATGTTATCCATTTCTCACCTTGAGCATCGTCATGCTCTAGATCTTTGGCGAAAAAAAAGAACAATCACTAAAATCTACACTAATAAAAATATTGTATCTGTATCCAATGCTGTAGCAAAAGACTTAACAGTCGATCTTTCTGTCCAGCCTAATAGATTAGTTGTTATTAATAATCCCTTTCAGATTGAACGCATCCTGGCGCAAGCAGATGAAAAATTTCATTTACCAAGAGCACCATACCTTATCCATGTAGGTCGTTTCCATGCTCATAAACGTCATGATCGTCTACTCTTAGCCTATGCAAAATCAGGTATTAAAGCTAAATTGGTGCTAGCAGGTTCTGGAACTGTGCAGCAAATCGATATAATTAAAAAACTAGCGGAAAAATTAAAGATTGCAGAACGGTTGATTTTTACAGGTTTTCAGAGAAACCCCTATCCACTAATAAAACATGCAAAAATGTTAATTCTTAGTTCAGATAGCGAAGGTTTTGGTAATGTTCTAATAGAAGCCTTACTCTGTGGAACACCAGTCGTGAGCACACGCTGTCCAGGGGGTCCAATTGAAATTCTAGAAAATGCTGGCATAGGAGATGTTTTAACAGATTTAAATAGTGATTCTCTAGCAGAAAAAATGGTAAAAATCTATGACTTTCCACCTGACCCAATTGATCAAAAACACTTAAAAATTTATGATTGTAAAAATATCTGTCAAAAATATTTAAAACTTGCAATAGGCTCTTAAACAGCCATACTATAAATATAGATAATATATAATAGATTAAATAATAATTTTTATATAAAAGACCGCATAAAACTCCCGAAATATACATAATCCAGTGTAATCAGCGTAATATTTAAATCATGTTAAAATTATATATTCCTTGCATCAGACTTTATGATCAAGTTCATGATATATCTACTTTAGTATGATAACTTTTGTTCAAAATTATGGTAGCTATATTATTACAGATATAAACTATTTTAATATATTTCTATATATTTTTACTACTGCATAAAATATTAATCACATTATTATAAACAAAAATATCACGGAAAATCATATGCTATGATTTATTAGAGATAAATTTGTTTTAAATACAAAAATCACTTCTAAAATAAGAAGATGTACTAAGAGCTATACCGAGAAATATAATAAGACCAACCCAATTATTTTTTGAAAATGCCTTAAAACAGCGATCTTCCTGACGATCCGCAATCAAAAACTGTTGATAAACAAATAATATCGATGCTCCTAAAATTGCAAAGTAAAAAATTGGATGTAACGCTAACTTCCAACCAACCAATGTTAAAAATATTAATGATAATAATTGTAAAAAAGCAATAATGCGCCTATCATAATTATTGAATAAAATTGCAGTGGATTTAATACCTATTTTTAAGTCATCCGAACGATCAACCATTGCATATTGTGTATCATAAGCAACCACCCAAAAGAAATTTCCAAAAAATAGCAACCAACAAGAAATAGGTAGTTTATGACTTATTTCCGACCAAACCATCGGAATGGATAGACTAAACGAAATACCTAAAAATATCTGCGGAAAATAAATATATCGTTTCATAAATGGATAAACCCAGGTTAAAACTAATCCTAATATAGAAAATAAGATTGTTTTAATGCTCATAGTTAACACAATCAAACAAGAAATAAGTAGCAAACTTAAGTGCAATAACTTTGCCTTTTGCACAGAAATCTTTTGACAAGGTAATGGTCGATTTTGTGTGCGCTGAATATAGACATCAATATCTCGATCAATGATATCATTAATTACGCAACCTGCTGAGCGCATACAAAAAACCCCAAACGTAAATAAAAATAAAACTTTAAGTGGTGGAACTGACATACCTGATAGCCATAATGCCCACAAAGTAGGCCATAATAACAAAAACAAACCATTAGGTTGATTAATACGCATTATCTGACAATAGGTTACCAAATTACGTACTGGTAATATGTCACCCATATAATATTCTCCTGTTAAATTCTCCATCAAAAAACAAATAAAAAAACTTATAAACACTAATAAAGAACTATTCAGATGCATCAATATATATTAATATACCCTTAAAAAGTATTTTTTTATTATTTTAGATTTAGTTGAGGATTTTTAAAGCTAAAAATAATAGACACAATATAATACATATGATATCCTTAGATATTGCTAGCTAATTTTTTCAAACTCAACATTACACTAGTTGTTGTATGAGTTAAAATAACTAACATATAATCTAATTATTATAACATAAATTATTTTTGACAATCATAGTAATATTTTATAACGTTTCTTTTATGGTCATATAATCATTATTAACTACCTCTAAAGAGAGTTACTACATTTTAAATACAAATACCAACTCTTAATCACTCACTCATAAATATGTTTATCATACTAATTGTCCCGCGCTATAAAATTAAGTTGTAAGTATAAAATATTAGATAATATTACCTATAGCACACCTTTCAATTACCACGAAATATTAGACACTGGTAATAATTTAATATTACAAGACTAGTATCAATGATACATATCATAGTTGTATGATCAGTCATTATTAATCTTTACTATATTTTTATTTCTAAAGGATAGAATATTAATTCTCTCAGATAATTTCAAGTATGTAACTAACTAGACTCTACAGAATGCAGATGTTAGTATGATGAAAGTTTGTACTTAATAGCTATCTCTGAATCAACCAAATCTAATAGTACAGCTGTTAAAATTTTAAAAATGCAATAATTAAATCATGCGCCTCCTTAATATTAAAACAGATCTCTAAATTAATCTCTTATTAGGTAATGATATAGATAATGATAATTAATAGGTAATAATAATTACATTATAAATTCACCAATTAATTAAATTTTATTGCACCTGGATTCCAAGAAACTATTTTTATAGTTAAGAATATCTTTTATCAGTATATTAAGATATTAGTGATAATCAACTTACTATTGAATATGATAGGAAAAACTCCGTATAATTAATAATTTTGCATTAAGTATGTTCTATTATATATCGCATATAATATACTAACGTACACAGAACACAAAAATATCAATTAAAAACTAAAATATACTGAAATACTCTCAAGTAACCTCATTACAGAGCAAGCATTTTACTAGGAGATAAAAATGGTATATGGTGACAACAAAAAGATAAATCAATCGAATATGACATTAGTTCCTATGGTAATTGAGCATACTTCACGAGGAGAGCGTTCATATGACATCTATTCACGTCTGCTTAAAGAACGTATTATTTTTTTAACTGGACCGATTGAAGACCATATGGCTAATTTGATTGTGGCTCAGATCTTATTTTTAGAGGCTGATAACCCAGAAAAAGATATTCATCTTTATATTAATTCTCCCGGGGGAGTAATTACTGCTGGTATGTCTATTTATGACACTATGCAGTTTATTAAGCCAGATATTAATACAATTTGCATGGGGCAAGCATGTTCCATGGGAGCGTTTCTGTTAGCTGCAGGCACAAAGGGCAAGCGTTACTGTTTAGCTCAAGCACGCATAATGATCCATCAACCTCTAGGTGGATTCCAAGGTCAAGCTTCTGATATCGATATTCATGCACGTGAAATTATTAAAACTAAACAAATTATGAATCAACTTATGGCTAAGCACACTGGTCAAACCATTAAAACTATTGAGCAAGATACTAATCGAGATCATTTTTTATCGGCAACAGAATCTGTGGAATATGGCTTAGTAGATGCTATTTTTTTAAAACGTAATTAATTAACTGTTTTATCTCAATAACAACACAATCAACAAGAAGTAATTTTACATAATGAACAACTATATCAATATATGCGATAATAAAAGTAGAATTTTGATTCTATTTCCTCTATTGGAAACAGTTAATATCATTATAAAAATGAGAGGGAAATAAATGACAGATCAGCGCAAAGACGGTTCAGGGCAGATCCTCTACTGCTCTTTTTGCGGCAAAAGTCAGTATAAAGTTCGCAAGTTAATTGCTGGACCATCAGTATGTGTCTGTGATGAATGTGTGAATTTATGTAACGACATCATTCGCAAGGAAAGTCAGGAAGTGACACCTCCTGCTGATTGTAGTTCTCTACCCACTCCAAAAGAGATTCGAACTCATTTGGATGAATATGTGATAGGGCAAGGTCAAGCTAAAAAAGTACTATCAGTGGCTGTTTATAACCATTATAAACGCTTACATAACAGCGATGCTGGTAATGTTATTGAACTAGGAAAAAGTAATATTTTGTTAATTGGGCCAACAGGGAGCGGTAAAACTCTTCTAGCTGAAACCATGGCTCGCCTCCTGGACGTTCCATGCACTATGGCGGATGCTACAACTCTCACTGAAGCAGGATACGTTGGTGAGGATGTAGAAAACATTATTCAAAAACTTCTGCAAAAATGTGATTACAATATACAAAAAGCTCAAAGGGGTATTATTTATATTGATGAAATCGATAAAATCTCACGTAAATCAGATAATCCATCTATTACTAGAGACGTCTCTGGTGAAGGCGTGCAACAAGCTTTACTTAAGCTTATTGAGGGAACAATGGCCTCAGTTCCACCTCAAGGTGGACGAAAGCACCCACAGCAAGAATTTCTTCAGGTAGATACTTCCAAAATTCTATTTATTTGCGGAGGAGCATTTTCAGGACTTGATAAAGTTATTTCACAACGAGTAGATAATGGAGCTGGGATTGGTTTTAGTGCATTATTGAGCAACCAGTCACAAAAAACAAAAAAAAATAATATTTTATCTCAAGTTGAACCAGAAGATCTAATTAAATTTGGCCTAATTCCTGAATTCATTGGACGTTTGCCGGTGCTTGCAACACTTAGTGAACTAGATGAAATAGAGTTAATTCAAATTTTACATGAACCAAAAAATGCACTAACAAAACAATATCAAGCTTTATTTAGTTTAGAAGGGGTAGAACTAGAATTTCAAAAAGAGGCACTGAAAGAAATTGCATGTCAAGCAATACGACGAAAAATTGGCGCTCGAGGATTACGCTCTATCATAGAAAACATCTTATTAAATACCATGTATGAATTACCTTCCATACATAATATCAAAAAAGTTATTATTAACAAATCTGTAGTTACTGGAGAAAATGAACCAATAAAAACCTACAAACAAGAAGAACCTATGCAAAATTCAGACAACTTATTAACAAAAAGCTCTTTATTACCCTTGGAAAATTCAAGCACATCTCATTATATTCTCGAGAATGACAAAAGTTAATTTTAATACTAAATAGATGAAAATGGCTTGTAGAATTACTTTATATTTTAAATTATCACTAAATATTGTTGCATGAGAAAAATCTCATTTATGATTAGATTCTACTAATCCTTAGATCTTATGTGAACATTACAGTCATTAATGCGATATATTAAAAACTAATGAACAGATATACCTCTACAGCTTGATGATAAAAATATCATCTATAGACTGCATCAGTCTATGCTGTATAACACTATTAAAAAGATTTTTCATATACTTCTCACCTTCATGAGTAAATTAGTATATATGTAATCTTCCGAGTTAAAGAAAAAATATTACTCTGCGATTAATTGAAAATCGGAGTATATATTCTTTTTTTATTTTAAAGAAAACTTAAAGAAACATATTCTAATCAGACCTTCTTTTATAGAGAGCTAATATCTATTATTATCACACAGACTATATGATGCAAGAAATGTCTTATGCGCCTTAATGATTACACATAAAAGACCTTATGTTCTAAACGTTATTAAATGTGATCGTTTTAATAAACTTTAACCAAAATAAGTAAAAATTATTCTCAATCAATGATGATAAAATGCACTAGAAGCACTAAAAATTATCTGATAAGTCCAGGAAATGGCTTAAAATCTTTTCCCATCAAAGATCTTTATAAGAGCAAATCTAATCTTAATATGCAAGATAAATGTAAAAATAACTATTAGATTATACCTGAGATACTACAATAATGGATATTTTAAAATTTCTGTCTCAAGCCTTGTGGCAACATGACTATACTGTACTTACAGATCCATCTCTTGTCTTATCATTGTATTGTATATTCTTTTTAATCTTATTTTTAGAAAATGCTTTATTGCCAACATCTTTTTTACCAGGTGATAGTCTTTTGGTGCTAGTTGGTATCTTAGTGGCCAAGGGAGTAATCAATGGTGTACTTATATTATGCGTTTTAACAATCGCCGCTGCTCTTGGTTGTTGGGTAAGCTATGCGCAAGGTAAATGGTTAGGAAACACACTAATAGTGCAGAAATGGTTATTGTATCTTCCATTACATTATCATCAAAAGGCAGAAAAATTATTTCACCAGTACGGTATGTCTGCATTATTAATTAGTCGCTTTATTGCTTTTGTTCGTACACTATTGCCAACTATTGCAGGACTTTCTAGTTTAGATAATGTAAAATTTCAATTATTTAATTGGACCAGTGCTTTTCTTTGGGTGCTGGTATTGATTATGGTAGGTTTTTTATTTGGTAGAACACCAATTTTTATTTATTACGAACCTCAATTTATGCTATGCCTAATATTGTTACCAATAGGTCTAATGCTATGTGGTTTGATAAGCACACTATACGTCTTATATAAGAAAACCTATCGAAAAAATAAGACTACTCACTTATAGATCCTACTGTAGTAAAAGTATAAAACTTTTATAAAATTTTATCTCACATACTTTATAAACACTAAACTATTATAGAGTATATATACTCTAATGATGACATGATATGTGTTTTCAAATCATTAATAACCTACTTAACATATCAAGAAATAATCCTTATAAAAATAACACATTCTAATCTATCTAATGCAATGCTCATACTTAAAAAATAAGAGAGGTATAATACTTATATGCTGCACATACATATTCCCTTCTAAGACGCATTAAAATTAATCTATTAAATTACTATTTTACTATTGTTCATTTATCTGTAATAACTAGTCTAGAATATTTCTTAGTAATTAAGATTAAATATAGAATCATGAAGCTCTGACTTAAGATAGAAGATAATGTCGCTAATTTTAAATATCCTTTTTTGATTTAACGCTCTAGATTTATACTCAATTTCTTTATTTTGTAGATTATGCTCGCTAATTATTAAAATATGCGGTATCCCAATAAGCTCCATATCTGAAAACATTACACCTAGTCTCTCTGCTCTATCATCTAAAATTACATCAATACCTTCAGCTAATAAACGCACATAAAGATCTTCAGCTAAAGATCTTACATGAGATGACTGTTTTATATTAATTGGTAATATAGCAACTTGAAATGGCGCTAATACTGATGACCATATAATACCACGTTTATCATGATTCTGCTCAATTGCAGCAGCAATAATGCGGCTAATACCAATACCATAACAACCCATTCTAATAATCTCACTACAGCCATTTGAGGTTTGCACAATGGCTTTAAGAGCTTTAGAATATTTTGTCCCCAACTGAAAAATATGACCAACTTCAATCCCACGTTGAATTAATAATGTACCTTTACCATCAGAGCTCATATCACCTTCCACTACATTACGAATATCTTCAATACGCGGAAGTGGTAGGTCGCGCCCCCAATTAATACCCCTAAAATATTGACCATCAACATTAGCACCAACGATAAAATCACTCATAACGGAAACACTACGGTCAGCTATAATAGGCATGTTCAGGCCGACCGGCCCTAGTGATTCGAGTCCAGTTTGATAATATTGACGAATTTCTTGATCACCAATAAGGCGCAATGGAGCGGCTATGATATCAATCTTTTCCGCTTTAATTTTATTAAGTACATGATCCCCTCTTACTAAAAGAGCAACAAAACCGTTAGAGCTGTCTGTATTTGCTTTTACTACTAATGTTTGAACTATTTTTTTTATTGGAATATGGAGCTTTTCAGAAAGATCCTGAATAGTAGTGATGTTTTGTGTCGAAAATTGCGTTTTTTTTTGTATACCTGGTTTCCGTTCATCACTTGGAGGCAATGCTTCAGCTATTTCTAAATTTGCTGCATATGTAGATCCTGTAGAATATGCAATCACATTATCTCCACTTGGCGCTAAAACCTGAAACTCATGAGAAATATAACCACCGATAGATCCAGTATCTGCTTCCACAATACAGAAATTTAAATTCATCTTTTTTAAAATATTGCTGTACGCTTTATACATAACGGAATAAGTTTCTTGTAAAGATTCCTGTGTTGCATGAAAAGAATAACCATCCTTCATAAGAAATTCTCTAGAGCGTATAACACCAAACCGTGGTCGCACCTCGTCACGAAATTTTGTTTGAATCTGGAAAAGTTTTATAGGCAATTGCTTATAAGAGGTAATCTCATTACGAATAAAATCAGTCATGACCTCTTCGTGTGTAGGGCCGATCACAAAAGAACGGCGATTCCGATCAACCAATTTAAGTAATTCAGAGCCGTATTGCTCCCAGCGCCCACTTTCCTGCCATAAACTAGCTGGTTGCACAACTGGCATAGATATTTCAAAAAAACCAATACGCTGCATTTCTTCTCGTATAATAGCTTTTACTTTTTGCACTACCCGAAACCCAGTTGGCAACCAAGTATATAGCCCTGATGCTAATTGGCGTATCATCCCGGCGCGCAGCATAAGTTGATGACTTATTGTTTCAGCACTAGATGGCTTTTCTTTTAGAGTGGCAAGTATATATTGAGTAGTACGCATAGATTTATGAATTCACGTGAGCTGATCAGCTATAGAGCTAGAAAAAACTAATATTATATATCATACAAAAGTGATAAAAAATCATATATTATGCTCATATCAGTATCATAAAATTATATTTATTTAAAATATAAATTTCTCCATTCAATGCAATAATTATAGATATGATCTACGTCACCTTTAATACTATACATTACTGTTATGTTAAATAAAAATATTTTAATTCAGATAACGAAGTCCGTTGCTCATCTTAATTTATAAACATTGTTAATTGAAATAAATAATTTTATAAAAAATAAAAATATTAGTATTTATACCATTATATATAACGTAAGCTATATTTTTATATATCATTGCACCGCGTTACATGAAAAACTATTTTTAAAACTCTTTACAATATCGAAAAGAAATATTACTGCTTCTCTTAAGTGTATAAATTTCTTCTAAATTTGAAGAGACTTGATCATATTACGTATATAAACTATAGTCTAAGTATCTCTCAACAAAGTGTTTTTAAGTTTAACAATCACCTTAAAGCAAAAAAATATAACATACTCCATTCAGAATGCTTAATAGTTAATAGCCATTAATTTATTAATATAACTTCTACTAATAGAATCTCTTACCTATCGTTTCTGCACATATCAATAATTACTGCTATCTATCAATAATTCTTGCTATCTTAGAAAGATCTCGATAATTCTATAAGCATTGCATACATAAAATTTTATCTCTATAATCTATTTTCGGTGATCGTCTATTGTAACCCCTGGGGGTATACTAAATTGAAATTTTTCAGAATTAATAGGAGTAAAATTCGGTTTCGATAAAATATAACGAATGTATACTCCGTCTTTTTCAAAGAGACTGAGCTGATTAATATTGCCATTCTTTGAGACATTTATAGTAAATTCTTTGATATTACTATATAATTCTTTAGGAGTAAAAATAAACTTATCACCTTGCTGCAGTAAATAATATTGCTTCCAGTCATGGGACCTGTTACATATTGCTAACATTAATGGAGTATTTTGAATAATATTTTTCATACAATAGATACTGACCTGTTTTATGGATGGATTATAAAACCACAATGTATTCCCATCTGATATCAAATCACTTTCATTAGGGTAAAGCATCTTCCAGTATAACTGATTCGGTCGATGTAACCACATACAACCGTAACCTTCTTGAATTAAAATATTATTTTTGTCAATTACTTTCTGATAAAACTGAGCCTGAAAGTTTTTATTTTTCTCAAGGCGCTTTTGTAAAATAGTGGCTATATCATATTGAACACTACTAGAAAAACCAGGTATTATTAATAAAAAGAGAAAAATCAATATTTTATTGATCATTTTTTAGCTTTTATCAATAAAACTGTAACTCTTAATTTATACACCACTGCAGGTGCAATACTTGTAATATTAAACATTTTATTTTACTCTTTATGAAATTAAAATATTAACAATTGCATTAAAACTATTCAAAACCAAATTAATTTAAGAAGAAGCTGATCACCTACAGATGATTCTTGCAATTTTTCACAATTTAACATATCATCCATTAATTTACACTGACAAAAGATCTTATAAATAGCTAAAATTTATCACCCTATCAAATTAACTCATTTAAAAAATATCAATATATATTGCTCACATGTAGAGAGAAGGCTATGGAATGAAAGAATTAATTACCTAGTGCTGTGACCTGATCTTATAGATAACTATTAACAGTAACAGGTATTGTATATTGCTCTCTTAATTTATATGAAAATTAGTTATTATCCAATTGATTTTTAAAAATCTTTTTTAAAAAATTACTAAATTATTTTTTATGTAAAATCTCACTTCTCTTAATGAAATCAACACATAAAATATATAGATTATCTGCTAATTATTAGTAACTGCTAACCTAGTTCTTTTTGCAATTATACCATCATCTTA
Source organism: Candidatus Erwinia haradaeae (assembly GCF_900698885.1). Taxonomy (GTDB): domain Bacteria; phylum Pseudomonadota; class Gammaproteobacteria; order Enterobacterales; family Enterobacteriaceae; genus Erwinia_E; species Erwinia_E haradaeae_H. The sequence goes on along the minus strand of NZ_LR217705.1, from coordinate 269,693 downwards.
CTATAATAAGTTTGCATTATATGGAGAAAAATCACGTTTACGAAAACCTACTATTAATAACATCAAGAAATAAACACTAATACCAATAAAACATACAACTACTAGTCGGAATAATCTTTCTGGCATATTTCCTATCGTCCAGTCTTGGACCATATTAGATACTTCAAATAGGACCATGGCCATAGCGAGCACAGCAATAAATAAACGTACAAAAAACTTCATCCATCCTGGCTTTGGTACGAAAAATCTCTTTTTAAGTAATTGCCAATAAAGCAGTCCAGTATTAAGACAAGCAGATAATCCAATAGATAGTGACAAACCAGCATGCTTCAGAGGACCAATAAAAGCCAAATTCATAACCTGTGTTACTATAAGAGTCAATATGGCAATTTTAAATGGAGTATGCATATCCTGCCTAGCATAAAAACCTGGTGCTAATACTTTCATGACAATTAACCCTATTAAACCTACTGAATAGGCTATCAAAGAACGCTGCGTCATGATTACATCACAGGATGTAAACTTACCATATTGAAATAAAACAATAGTAAGTGGCTTAGCTAAAATGCAAAGTGCGACAGAGCCCGGTACAGCTAAAAGAAAACAGAGACGTAATCCCCAATCCATTATCTGTGAATATAACTCTTTCTGACCCAACATTACACTTTTTGATAAAGCTGGTAACAGAATAGTTCCTAATGCCACGCCAAGCACTCCGATAGGGAACTCCATTAATCGGTCAGCATAATATATCCATGATACAGAACCTATTTCTAAAAAAGAAGCTAGAATCGTATTAATCATTAAAGACAACTGGCTAGCTGAAACGCCAATAATTCCTAATGTTATTTGACAAAAAAGTCGCCGAATAGTGTGGTTATGTACATCAAAACGTGGTAAAACTAATAATCCCAATTTTTTTAGAGAAGGTAGCTGATACAAAAATTGCAGAATTCCACCAACCAATACCGCCCACGCAAGTGCCATAATAGGTGGATGAAAGTACGGAGTCGCAATCAATAAAAAACTAATCATACTAAAATTGAGAAATATAGGCGATAGCGCGGGTACTATAAAATAATTCCATGTGTTAAGGATCGATCCAACTAATGACGCCAAGGAAATAAATAATATATAAGGAAATATAATACGAATCAGTGACAATGTCATAACATACTGCTCTGTAGTATCAGAAAAACCAGGTCCAGTGATAATAATGACCCAAGGTGCTACGAAGATTCCCAGTAAGCTCACTAATGATAACATTAATATAAGAAGACCAGATGCATATTGTATAAAAATTCTCGTAGATTCTATATTTTTTTCATTCTTATGCTCAATTAGCATTGGAACAAAAGCCTGAGAAAATGCACCCTCAGCAAATACACGACGCAATAGATTAGGTAACTTAAAAGCAACAAAAAAAGAATCAGTTACCATACCCGAACCAAAAATATAAGCTATAAGAGAATCGCGCAAAAAACCTAAAATCCGTGAACAAAAAGTTACAAAACTCACTCCTGCTAGTGATTTTAAAAGATTCATGTATGTCCTACTTTCAGCATTTAAATAATCTAGCCTATTAATTAATATACTAACAACTGCATTCGTGGTAACTATCGCAGGATAAACTGAGGCTGCTATAATATTAAAGCATTTCTTGTAGATAATCAGAGCTATTTTAAATAGAATTACTATAATTCTTGAATGCTATTTTTTGATATAAATGGATACGCCAGGTATCAATAATATATCTAAATAGTAAGGTGTGTTAATAACACATCTTATTTATTATCGTGCAATCTAATCTAAGTAATAATTATAAAACAATTAGCTCATACACCTAACTATCAAAGTAATATCTTAATTCTCTAATCTTCTGTGATAGTCTTTATTTTTAAGTAATATGTACATATGTAAAAAATTACACTAACTATAAAATCTTAATAAAATGACTCTCGGGCTCGCACCTATCTTATAATCTCTATCATATCTACTGATATACCCCGCCATACTTACAATACATGTTAGTTTAGCTCTATAAGAGCTATAGTCATTACTTTAATAACCTATATAAGATAGATGATACTAATTATTGAATTATTCCATAATACACGTTAACTAAAATATACATATCATATCTTTCACAGATGATCATCATTCTAATAAACATTAGAAAATGTATTGTGAGACATATTCATGAAATATCTTGATATATAATATATATATAAATTCTTATTATGTATAATACATACATTTATAATCATAAAAATCAATATATATATCGAACCCTTCCTTAATAAGGACCCCTTTTTCTTATACCTTATAAAAATCAAAAATAAAAAGATTTTATTCTATTTAATATGGCACTCAATTAATACAACATTATCCCTTCATTAGGAATTAACAATTATCTTCTTTTATCATCTTGTTTTGTAACTCGTATTAAGTCAATTCGGTAAGCAGTAGCCTCTACAATTTGAAATCTGAGGGGGTAGATATTAATGATATCACCAATTTTAGGTAATCTACCTATATGCTCAATAATTAGCCCAGCTAACGATGCATGGCGATCTTCCGGTTTAATTAATTCTTTATTATTGAATAAATGCTGTAATGAATGTAAATCGGCTCCACCTTTAACCAGCCAACCATCCCCATCAATAACAATATCTGGCGTCTCATCTTCATCAGGAAATTCACCAGCAATAGCTTCTAATACATCTAATGGCGTAATAAGTCCTTGAACCGCGCCAAATTCACCAGTTACCACAACAAAGCTACCTTTTGCTCGGCGCAATACACCAAGAAGATTCAATGGATTTAAAGTATCTGGTATAATAATAGGCGGGGTAGCACTTGCAAAAGCAAACATATCCACACCATGATCTAAAGCCACCAACAATTCTTTAGCTCGCACAACACCTATTATAGAATCTAATTCTCCACTACACACCGGAAATAAACTGTGCGGTGTATCTAACAACTGCATACGCACTTCATCTAACGAGCCAGTTAAGTTAACCCAGGAAATTTCTCTACGTGGTGTCATTATACTACGCACTGAACGAGCAGCAAGAGTTAACACTCCGTTCATCATATAGCGTTCTTCATCTTTAAATGCTTCTTTTGGGGATAGTGTTGTTACACTGCCATCTTCGATTCTATGATTAACGTGTTGCCTGTGTCCTCCCATTAAACGTTGAATCGCTTCCGCAGTTCTCTCGCGCATAGGGCGTCTTTCTTGATGACGCATAAAATTACGCCGTGCCATTTGATTGAATAATTCAATTATAATTGAAAAACTAATTGCAGCATACAAATAACCTTTCGGTATGTTAAAGTGTAAACCTTCAGCTAAGAGACTAAAACCGATCATCAGTAAAAAGCTTAAGCATAAAACCACTACGGTTGGATGAGTGTTTACAAATCCAGTTAATGGTTTAGAAGCAATCACCATCACACTCATAGCCATAATTACTGCAAGCATCATAATTGATAAATTGTTTACCATACCCACCGCAGTAATCACTGCATCAAGAGAAAATACTGCATCTAAGACAACCACCTGTACCACAACTGACCAAAAACTAGCATAACCTTTATGGTTTAGATCATGAATATCTCGATTTTCCAAACGTTCGTGCAACTCTGTCGTAGCTTTAAACAACAGAAAAACACCTCCCATAAGCAACATTAATTCACGGCCAGAAAAACTAAAACCACCTATACTAAACAGTGGGCGACTCATGGTAGACATCCATGACATTAAAGATAAAAGACCCAAACGCATCACCATGGCTAGCAGCAAACCAGTTAGGCGAGCTTTGTCACGCTGCTTTGGTAAGAGCTTATCTGATAAAATAGCAATAAATACTAAATTATCGATACCCAGGACAATTTCAAGAAGAATAAGAGTAAAAAGACCCGCAAAAACTGAAGGATCTAAAAGAAATGACATGGGCAGCTCCGGAAAAAAACACGGGACAGCATTAGCAATACTTGCATGGATGAGTTATAAATAGCTTTTATTAAAGTATAAGCTGAGGCTAAAAAAAACATCAAAATAATCATTTGACTAATAAAAAAAATATAATAACAGTACATCTTGGAGCGGAATCCCTGCATTCTTATATTGTAAAAATTGTTACTATTCTTAATTTCTCAGTATAGAAAAAGCAATAACTATTGGTGACCGCATTGATACTGATCACCCTAATTATATTAGAATCAAAGATGACTTTGATTCTATCAAAGCAAAGCTTTTATAAAATTTCTAGACTATTATAATCAAAATTACATAAACGATCTATTTGTTAATAGTAAACTACTATCTGCATACACTGTCACTACTGTATACACTATTATTAGCAATATAATATAATATTATATGTTATCATAATTGACAATTATCGTTATTATATAAATAATCTACTTCTAATATCGCACATCTTATACTGAGCATATTACTTCTCTTGCGTACTTCTTTAGGACTTCCTTGAAATTCTATGCTATTTCTACCTTATCAAGTTTTTGATTCATCTGCATGTTAATGTTTTTAATAAAAAAAGTAACATCTAGACACAATCCCTTTATACCTATATTATTTAATGAAGAGATTAGATAATACTTATCAGTCCATTGAATAGCTTTAACAACAGATGCTACACGTAGTTGCGCTTCTTTGTAATCTAAAAGATCTATCTTATTAAAAACTAACCAGCGTGGTTTTTGAAGGAGATTGATACTATATCTCTCTAACTCATATAAAATAATAGAGATATCCCTTGTTAAATCTCTTTCATTTATTGATGCTATATCAACAATATGCAGCAATAGGTGACAACGTTCAAGATGCTTTAAAAAACGAATGCCTAGCCCTGAACCATTAGAAGCTCCATGAATTAAACCGGGTATGTCCGCAATCACAAAACTATTATTAGAGTCTAATCGAACCACACCAAGACTAGGAACTAATGTTGTAAAAGGATAATCAGCTATTTTTGATTTAGCGGCAGATACTATACAGGTAAAAGTTGATTTACCTGCATTCGGTAACCCTAACATGCCAACATCTGCTAATAACATCATTTCTAACTGTACATTCCGTTTTTCACCCAATGTACCCATAGTCTTTTTACGTGGGGCGCGATTAATTGATGATTTAAACCGCGTATTTCCCATGCCATGCCAACCACCCTTTGCGAGAATCATTCTCTGAAGATGACAAGTCATATCACCTAGTACCTGAGTTGTATCACAATCAATAATTCTAGTCCCAACAGGAACCTGAATAACTAAATCCTTGCCTCGCTTCCCTTTACAATCACCACTCTGACCATTTTGACCATTATTAGCACAAAAAGTTTTTTTTAAATAAAACTGAACTAATGTATTCAAATTCTCATTAGCTTGTATATATACGTCACCTCCATCACCGCCATCACCGCCATCAGGACCACCACGAGGGATATACTTTTCACGACGAAAACTAACACAACCGCTTCCCCCATGACCAGCAATAACTAGAATCTTTGCTTCATCTACAAACTGCATTTAACTGCTCCACTATAGATACAACACTGTATCTTCCAGAATGGATAATATCTAAAGGTATCGAGCGCATAACTCTGAATAAATATTCACCATGAAACATAAAATTCTTGACGCCTGATTAACATTCCGCACAGTATAAAACGACTCGCTAATGCTCAAGAGATACAAACCATTCATGACTACTAGTCAGAGACTATGCGCTGACCTCAATATACACATTCATCTTTTTCAGTAAAAAGATAAAATAATATAATACTCTGACTTTATAAAAACAATTCAGCGATATCATTGCTTAATATTTTGCACTAAAAAACCATCTAGGCAACTCAACTGCTCTCTTGATAAGAATCCAAAATTTTTATGCCATATATAAAAATTTAATATTTTTACTATATATTCCACTAACACTCTTAGATAATATAGTTTTTAATAAAATTAGATTTTATCTAAATGCTATTATGTATAAATACAATAAAACACGTCACCTCATTTCTAAATAGCATAACCTGTGTTCATCTTTACAGATTGTCCATCTTCTCAATACAGAAAGCCATGAACTATGAGAAATAAATCACTCACAATAAAAATCCCATTCACAACCAGCCTTAACTAAAGAGTCACTGATCTATAAAGATAGATAAAATCTTTTAACTATTACGAGTAGCAGTGTTTAATAAATTCTATGTCTAATAACATATTTATATGACCAAAGAATAGAATATCAAATAACGATAAGATCTCAATAGTGAGTCTAATTCATAAAATCACACGTTTAAATCAGATGCTAAGCGAGAATCTTCTAATCTTTAGTTATGATTACCAGGGTGTAGATTCAGAAGATAGCTTAAATATTAGCTTGAAGTATATAAATTTTATATATCATCAAGATATGCTATATTTATAGGAAAGTGAATGGATGAACCATATCATATTGGTGATAACTATCTACCATAGCTAGTAGCACCTGTATATTATTTACACTAAAAAATCGTAACTAATATTTTCTGTACTTAAAATAAATAATATTTTTAGATGTGTTCTTGTCTATCAAAAACTCTCTGATGTTAGACATAATATTTTTATTATACTATGAATCTGTATTCTATTAAATTTAAAAAAATCTATATTTTTGAACTCTTAATCTTATTTTTAAAATTTTTTAAAATGCGTTATAGAAACACATACTATTATGCTAGTCCGTACAATTCGAAATTATGCTAATATATTTTCTTCCTTTTGCTCCTTTAATTTCAAATTTCACCTGACCATTAACAGTCGCGAATAGCGTATGGTCACGACCACACCCTACATTCTCACCGGCATAAAAATGAGTTCCTCTCTGCCGAACGATAATACTACCCGCTGATACAGTTTCCCCTCCAAAGCGCTTTACTCCCAGTCGTTTTGCATGAGAATCTCGACCGTTACGCGTGGATCCGCCTGCTTTTTTATGTGCCATGTGTTAAGTAATCCCCTGAGACTCTCACTGAATCTCTAATACTAATAATCTTAACGTCAGTAAAATGCTGACGATGACCTTGATGTTTTCGATAATGCTTTCGAGCACGAAATTTAATAATTTTTATTTTTTTACTACGACCATGAGCGATAATTTCTCCGTATATTGCTCCACCTATTATAAAAGGTGAGCCTATATTGATACGCTCATCATTGGCTATCATAAGAACTTGATTAAATACCACCATTTTACTAATCGAGCTATCTATCTTCTCTAGTCGAACCACCTGACCTTCGCTAACTCGGTGTTGCTTTCCACCACTTTGAAAAACCGCATACATAGCCAACTCCATTTCTGCGCCTTCCTGATAAATATAATGCTGCGCTATAAGTTTTATTAGATACGTAATTATACAAAACTCTTTGCTAAAAACAAGCATTTATTATCAATACAAAATAAAACACTATACAAAAAGTAAATATTTCTCAATACATAATTCGATATAATATACTGTATAATTTATTGTATATATACAGAATGTAGGTATACATCTATAACTCCCGTCGCAATAAAAACTAGGTGATAACTAAAAAATCATGAATTTAGAAGAAATAAACGTACTTATAAAACACGATATGGAAGATGTCAACACTGCTATAAGCAAACAGCTTGCCTCAAATATTCCTCTGATTAATCAACTTAGTTGCTATATAATTAGCAGCGGAGGTAAACGTATTCGTCCAATCATTACATTATTAGCAGCGCGAGCCATTCACAGTTACTCAGGAAAACAACATATTACTATGGCGGCGCTCATTGAATTTATCCATACTGCAACCTTGCTGCATGATGACGTCGTTGATCAATCAGAAGCTCGTAGAGGACAACCTACCGCTAATATTGCTTTTGGGAATGCAGCTAGCGTGTTAGTAGGTGACTTTATATATACTCGTGCATTTCAAATGATGACTAATCTTGGATCATTGAAAATTCTAAGGATAATCTCAGAAGCTGTTAATGTCATTTCTGAAGGGGAAGTACTGCAGTTACTAAATTGTAACAATCCAGATCTCACTGAAGAAAAGTATATGCATATTATCTATGCTAAAACAGCACGCCTTTTTGAAGCTGCAGCACAAACTTCTGCGATTTTAGCTGGATCTAGTCTAGCTCAAGAGCAAGCTTTACAGGCTTATGGACGTTATCTGGGTACTGCATTTCAACTTATTGATGACATATTAGATTATAGTTCTAATAATAAAACATTAGGTAAAAATACAGGTTCTGACCTTAAAGAAGGAAAGCTAACCCTCCCTTTATTACACGCAATGCATCATGGAACTCTTGAGCAAGCTAATTTAATTCGTTCAGTAATCAGTAAAGGAAACGGGCGCCACTTTTTTGATATTATTCGATCAACAATAAAAGAATGTGGTTCTCTAGAATGCACTAAAAAAACCGCTCAAAAAGAAGCCGATAAAGCCATTACGGCACTAGAAATACTTCCTGAATCACCATGGCGTAATGCATTAGAGGCATTAGTACATATTTCAATGAAGCGTATAAATTAATATCTTTAATATGATTAAACTCAATTTTATTTAAATTATATACTTTATTTAAATTATATACTTTATTTTAAATTTTTTTCAAACTATAGGATTATGTCTTTTGAAAAATAACTATTCTCAATAGAAAGCACATACCAGAATTAAAGTAAACATTTTGCTTATCTTTTATCAACTATACCTGTAAAAACAAAAAAAAATACTTTTAATGATTTATTTTTAAAATTATATTTTCATTACAAATGAATAACATCTTCAATAAAAACAATAAAAAATCTTTAGATAGATACACTGATGATGATGCATGTAAATACAAATAATCTTTTAGATATCAGAAATTTCAAAAAATTAATAAAGCTTACTAAAAGTAAGCTTTACATAAACTAATATTAATTATATCGGAGGATTAATCTAATTTTAAAAATATCAATAGAGATGTTATAAATTCTGAGTCTGCATATTCTTAGTATATCAATCTGTAGAAATCAATTATTATAAATTCTAAGATAGATATATCTGAATATCATTTTACTAATTAAAATAATTGCAAAATTTAATAATTTTATCTTTACTTTATATAATTACTTTTACTTTAAAGAATTTATGTTCTTTGCTAAGACTTCTTCACAAAAATCAATGGAAAATATATATCTAATTTTATTATGGCTCCCCTGACTGGATTCGAACCAGTGACATACGGATTAACAGTCCGCCGTTCTGCCAACTGAACTACAGAGGATTACTGAAAATAAAAATTAAATTTTAACTTATAAACCGTAAAATGTCAAATACTGCGAGTTACTTTTTATGGTTTATAGTGCAATAATGTTTATTATGGGTATATTCAGGACGTATCTACAGATCTACAGGGTGCATTACCTGATATATTCAAAAAAAAATTCTTATAAATCTACCAAAATATTAAAATTCATCTGTAATCTAATTACAATAAATGATAAAAATAAAAAATATATGGTTCTGACAACTAAGATATGAGAAATAATATAAAAATATTAACTTCACTTAATATCTTCAAAGCACTTTATGATTAATATCATATTGTGCATGAACCATGTAGTTCACATCAACATTAGAGGTTAATCTACAAGAATTACTAAGAGGATTATAACACAATCCAATCATGTCATATACACACAAATGTGTTGTATCTATCCATTCTAACAATTCATTAGGACGAATTAATTTTTTTATATTATGCGTCCCGCGAGGTAAAATTTTAAAAATATACTCTGCACCTAAAATTGCTATTAACCAGGATTTTTTAGTACGATTTAAAGTGGAAAAAAAAACACTTCCAGAAGGCTTAACAAGCTTGGCGCAAGCATAGATAATTGAATACGGATCAGGAACATGCTCTAACATTTCCATGCAAGTTACGACCTCATACTGACCAGAAAACTGCGCAGCATAAGCTTCTACTGTTTTTTTGACGTAATATACCTTTATATTATTTTTCATAGCATGCAAACGTGCGGTATGTAATAATTCTTCACTCATATCTAAACCAGTAACATTTGCCCCTTCTCGGGCCATGCTTTCTGTGAGGATTCCCCCGCCACACCCAACATCTAGAATATTTTTACCAAATAAACCATTCGTATGTTTTATTATCCACTCCAAACGTATTAAGTTCATACTATGAAGGGGTTGAAAGGGACCTTGTAAATCCCACCAAGACGACGCTAAGCGTGAGAATTTAATAATCTCATCACTATCAATATTCTGTGACCTATCTAGATGTTCTTCATTCATCCTTTAATTACTCCAGAGAAGCTAAAATTTAAAAATCCTTTTATTATTAATATGCATTAATAATGCATGACTTTAGCTATTCTAATGATCCTGTCCATTCTGAATTTCATGCGATTATTAGACCACGAACATTATTTCATCAGAAACTAGATATGGCACCTACTGCGTCTTATATTAAAACATAATAAAACATCTAATTTCATTAGTAAAATAAGTAATATTTTACTTTTACTATTTTTTCTTAATTAAAAAGATAATTAATTCCAAAAGTACCTAAAATCACTATATGATGCAAATCATACAAATTTCTTCATCGTGATCACTATCATATCCAAGCGATTATCATAGTAATCACGATTATTTTAGTTATTCTACTAATTAAATCTGATTAATAATCTGATTATTAATCTGATTAATAAAATATCTCAAAAAAAAGAAGACGTTTTATTAGAAAATAAAACAATAGTTATATTTTATATAAAAATAAGAATTCACTATCCAGTGATTATAATAAATATTCAAACATTATTAATAAACACAATTAATAAAAAAAACACTTAAAAACACCAACTTTCTTTATGCTGTCATAAACATTTTATAAAGCACACTCAAAAGTATAATTTTATACTTCATGAGGCCACTTTTATTTATATTGAAATATAATTAAGCATCACAACATAACGCTAATAGATCACTATTTATTCAATCAGTTCACATGAACATAAATAAAAAACATCATTAAAGTAAGTCAAATTTATTTATTTTTAATAAGTACACTTATGCTACATTATTAAGTATTGGTTACTTCATGATGCATATTAGTAGCGCGTCAAATCATCAAAAAACTGCTTTACACCATCAAAAAATGTTTTAGAACGCGGACCATGCCGCCCCTCCGAAGATCTAACAAAGCTATCATTTAATGTACGTAATATCATTTTTTGATCTTCATTTAAATTCACAGGAGTTTCAACTACTATTCTACAAAGCAAATCACCTGCAACACCACCGCGCACTGATCTAACACCTTTTCCTCGCATGCGAAATAATTTTCCAGTTTGTGTTTCAGGGGGAACTTTTAAACTTACGCGCCCATCTAGAGTAGGTACTTCAATTTCTCCACCTAATGCCGCCATTATAAAATTAATTGGGACCTCACAATATAAATTATTTTCTTCACGCTCAAAGATGTGATGTTTTCGCATCTGAATTTCAACATATAAATCACCTGACCGAGATCCTTTGTCACCGGGCTCACCTTCTCCACTCAAGCGAATGCGATCACCGGTGTTGACTCCTGCTGGTATTTTAACTGATAAAGTTTTCGATTTAGAAACCCGACCCTTTGCATCACAAACCTTGCATGGATCTTTAATTATTACCCCTCTACCTTGACAATACGAACAAACTTGCTGAACAGTAAAAAAACCTTGTCGCATTTGAACCTGACCTGCGCCCTGACAAGTTGAGCAAGTTTTTGGTTTAGTTCCTGCTCTAGCTCCATTTCCATGACATTTTACGCAATCTTCCATGGTTGGAATATGAATCTCTTTAGATACACCGCGTACTGCCTCTTCTAATGATAACTCTAAATTATATTGAAAATCGGATCCACGTGTAGCACGTTGCTGGCGTCGTCCTCCTCCAAAGATATCACCAAAAACATCACCGAAGATATCACTAAAATCAGCACTACCACTACTAAAACCACCTTGTCCGCCTCCACCTGAGCCACTATGCTCAAAAGCAGCATGACCATATTGGTCATAAGCTTTACGCTTCTGTGTATTCGTTAGAACCTCATAAGCTTCTTTAATCTCTTTAAATCGAGCCTCGGACCCCTTATCCCCAGAATTTCGATCAGGATGAAATTTCATTGCTAGACGTTTATAGGCCTTTTTAATTTCACGCTCATCTGCTGACTGAGTTATGCCTAAAATCTCGTAATAGTCTCTTTTCACCATTGCTCTTTATCCTGACATTAACCAACACACACGGATGTGGATTATATCCACGCCCGTGCAGTTATCATCGGTACTTTCGACGAGACACCTTACTATATTTAAAATAATTATTTTTTGCTGTCACTCACTTCTTCAAATTCAGCATCGACAACGTCATTATCTTTTTTAGTATTTTTAGTAGCGCTTGTGGAACCCCTAGTAGACTCCGCTTGTTGTGTAGCGCATTCTATAAGTTTAGAAGAAGATTCCATCAAAATCCGCATCTTGGCTTCAATTTCCGATTTATCTTCACCTTTCAGTGCTGAATTTAATGCATTTAGCGCAGATTCTATAGTCGCTCTATCACTTGCTGCTAATTTATCACCCATTTCATTTAATTGCTTACGCGTGCTATGTACTATCTGGTCGCCTTGATTTCTTATTTGAACTAACTCTTCAAACTTACGATCTAACTCGGCATTAGCTTCTGCATCATGCACCATTTTTTCAATTTCTCTATCATTTAAACCTGAAGAAGCTTTAATAGTGATTTTTTGTTCTTTTCCAGTGTGCTTATCTTTTGCAGATACATGTAAAATTCCATCAGCATCAATATCAAAAGTAACCTCAATTTGCGGCATTCCACGCGGAGCATTTTGAATACCATCAAGATTAAACTGTCCAAGAGACTTATTGTCAACTGCACGTTTTCGTTCACCTTGCACGACATGAATAGTCACTGCAGATTGATTATCCTCTGCTGTGGAAAATATCTGACTATGCTTAGTTGGAATGGTAGTATTTTTACTAATTAGCGAAGTCATAACACCACCCATGGTTTCAATACCCAAAGAGAGCGGGGTTACATCTAACAATAAAACATCTTTTACTTCTCCAGCCAGAACACCACCCTGCACTGCAGCACCAACAGCTACTGCTTCATCTGGATTAACATCTTTTCGCGGCTCCTTACTAAAAAAATCAGCCACTTTCACTTGCACCATGGGCATGCGGGTTTGACCACCCACAAGAATTACATCATTAATATCAGATATAGATAAATTTGCATCTTTTAAAGCCATTTTCAATGGCTCAATTGAGCGGATAATCAAATCTTCAACCAAAGATTCTAGCTTTGCACGTGTGACTTTAATGTTTAAATGTTTTGGACCATTAGCATCTGCTGTAATATACGGTAAATTAACATCGGTTTGTTGGGCAGAAGAAAGCTCTATCTTAGCTTTTTCAGCGGCTTCTTTCAAGCGTTGCATAGCTAAAGGATCATTATGTAAATCAACCCCTTGATCTTTCTTGAATTCAGATACAAGGTAATTAATCATACGGCTATCGAAGTCTTCACCACCTAAATGAGTGTCACCGTTAGTTGCTAATACTTCAAAGGTTTTTTCACCATCTACCTCATCAATTTCAATAATCGAAATATCAAAAGTACCACCACCTAAATCATATACCGCAATTGTACGATTACCTTGACCCTTGTCTAAACCATAAGCTAACGCAGCGGCAGTAGGCTCATTAATAATGCGTTTAACATCTAAACCTGCTATACGTCCAGCATCTTTAGTGGCTTGCCGTTGCGCATCGTTAAAATACGCAGGTACTGTTATAACCGCTTCACTCACTTCTTCTCCTAAATAATCCTCCGCGGTTTTCTTCATTTTTTTTAAGACTTCAGCAGAAATCTGCGGTGGCGCAATACGTTTGCCCTTAATATCCAGCCAAGCATCACCATTATCAGCATTAACAATTTTAAATGGCATTATTTTTATATCACACTGAACCTCTTTATCATGAAAACGGCGACCAATGAGACGCTTAATGGCAAATAAAGTATTTTGTGGATTAGTAATCGCCTGACGCTTAGCAGGCTGTCCAACTAAAGTTTCACCATCTTGAGTATAAGCAATAATAGAAGGCGTGGTTCTATCACCTTCTGAATTTTCCAATACACGCGCCTTTCCGCCATCCATAATAGCAACGCATGAATTTGTTGTACCCAGGTCAATTCCAATAATCTTACCCATAGAAATATCTCCCACTAAATTCTGATCGTCATTAGACGTATGTATAATTATATTTTCTTTAAAACTTAAATGCGGGCATATGTTATAATTTCAACTGCTTGTGTAATGTTTTTCTTAATTATCGGCTAGCGCATAAAACATTATTGATACAAAAATTATGTACTATTGATCTAGCATAATTATGTATAATTAATATTATTAAATTACATGTTTATCAATTTTTAAAAAAACTCTATCTTTCTGCTAACATCTCCATCTGTAATAAATAAAAATTTCATATATAAAACTATAATTTGGAATTATCCTTAAATAATTTTCTATTATAAATTCATTATAAATTCTATGAATAAAATTCAATCTTAAATAATTTTCTATTATAAATTCATTATAAATTCTATGAATAAAATTCAATATTAACAATTCGATTTTAACTAATTCAGATTTTTGACACATAACAAATAATTTTTGATACATAACAAATAATAAATAACAAATCATTTAACATATCTAAAAATTCTAAAAAATTTAATTAAAAAATTAAATAAAAACAAAAATATAAAAATAAAATACCTATATATTTAAATAAAAAATTTCACTCTATTAATTCTAATAAAAACTAAAAACAACTAATTCTAATAAAAACTAAAAACAACACTAAAACAGCTAATAAAGATAAAATCTTTACTTAGATATAGTATATAGTATATAGTATATAGTATATAGTATATAGTAAAAAATATAATAAGGGTATCTGTAAGTGAAATAAAAAAATTTATATAAATTTAATATAAATAATATAATAATATAATAATATAAAAAATTAATTATAATTATATAATTATTATATATGACTATATATTTTTTATATATGACCATATATTAATAAAATTTAATTTTAATAATCCATTATTTTTTATTATTTTTAATAATAAGGCTTAATATAAAGGTTAAAAGATTAAGTTAAAAATTAAATTAAAATAAAACAAAACTGTATGATGATAAATTTATTACTGTATTTTTCTATCATATGTATGATTTCTGTATCATAAAATAGATCACAATGATCAAAAATCTTGCATATTGATTTCATACATCATATGATAGGTTACTTTAGTACCTTATCAGGACATTATTGTATCGTAAATAGCTTTTAGTTTATTTAATGTATATGTAATGTAATAAATTAATTGAATTAATAAATAATTGAATTGTAATTTAATGAATTTAATGAATTAATAAATAAAATTTATAAAATTATCTAATACTAATAATTGCAGACATAATTATTTATTATAAGATAATATCTGGAAATAATATCTAGACATAAATAATATCTGATTGACATTACATATAAATGTAATAAATATTCGGCACGTAGCGCAGACTGGTAGCGCGCCGTCATGGGGTGGCGGGGGTCGGAGGTTCAAATCCTCTCGTGCCGATCAAAATAAATATTCTAAACATAATCTTCCTTAATTAATCAGAATTAATCGGTGTTACCAATAATAATTGAATAACTAATACCTTAATTTATCTTTTTATAATAATTTTTTATTTTATAATTTAAATAAATTTAATTATTTATTTTATATTATTTAAATATTATTTAAATTTAAATGTAATTAGTAATTAGTAAATTTTCCAAAATAATACTCGTTCTTTTTTTTAGACTGACTCATATTTTTAGTTTTTAGACTGATTTATTAAATAAAACTTTCCTAATAAAAATAAATATAAATAAAACTCTCATGTAAATATCATATAAATAATATGAATAAATAAAAACGACTAATACTAATATATTTTTTTGAAGCACTTTGAAAGTTTTAAAGAACAAAATTTAAAGAACAAAATTCTTAATGAAACAAGATGAGATAGATGAGGTGTAAACATTATACTTCAACCTGATATCTTAATATATTCCTGATATCTTAATATATTCCTGATATCTTAATATATTCCTGATATCTTAATATATTCCTGATATCTTAATATATTTTACTAAATTAGTTTGATTAACTTATTTTAAGATAATGCATGCAAATATTGAAGATTAAAGAATTTTATATTTAAATTTATACAACTTTTAAATAAGTTTTTAATTCAAATTTTATTACCTATTAATCGAACATTAATCGAGTAATTTTATACAAAACAAAACATTAGACAAATAGACATATAAATAGACATAGACATAGACATAGACATAGACATAGACATAGACATAGACATAGACAAGTGAGATCATTCTCATCATTGTAAAAATTACACATAACAGTTTATAAAATTTATAAAATAAAAAATAAAATTGTAAAATAAAAAATAAAAATTACTCTAGAAATTCTAATAAATTTAATTTCTATTTTCTATAGATAAACTAATAATTTTTATTTATTTTATTTCTTTTTAGAAAATATCTGTTATTTTATTTTTTTTTTCTAAACGTCTGGCCTAAATATAGATATATTACAAAGATGTAAGCTATAAAGTATATAAATCATGTAAAAATAATAATACATTACTATATGTATTCATCTATTATTATAATATTTGATATACAAAAAAATCATGTTAATAATCTTAATCTTAATCTTAATCTTAATCTTAATCTTATTATAATTATAAATTATAAAGTTAACTATTAGATTCAATTAATATTTAATGAATAAAAATCTATCTAAAATCTATCTAAATAGATATTTAATTTTTTTATTAATACTCACTTAAATATTTTTATATTAATTGACAATAGACAATATAGAGAATAAAATATAAAATTATACATATAATTTCTTCGTGACATTCTAAGATAGGCAAAAAGGTTATATGATATCCTTGTGCCCAGCTCTCAACTAAAATAAAATAATATATTTAATTGATTTTTTAAATCAGAATTACAGACCTATTAGAAGTATAGAGTAAGAATAGTAGGAATAGCTTTCTATACTGACTGCCACTTATTTATTTTTTACTTCTATTTTACTTCTAAAATCTAATAACTTCTAAAATTTAATAAATATACCCCCAATCAACTTATCATCCTTTCTGCCCTAAGAAGACAAGTGACATCATGCTTACTATTTATACAGCTTTTCTATATTTTCTTCAACCTATTATCTGGGTACGTCTCTGGCTCCGTGGACGAAACTCCGCTGCTTATCGCCAACGGTGGGGAGAGAGATACGGATTCTGCGCAGGAAAAGTGAAAGCGCAAGGTATCTTGCTTCATGCGGTATCCGTTGGTGAAACATTCACTGCAATTCCACTTATACGAGAACTCAATCGTCGTTATCCAAAGCTACCTATTGTCATCACCACCATGACGCCAACCGGCTCAGATCTTGCTGTATCTTCTCTTGGAAAAATGATTTCTCATGTATACTTACCGTATGATCTTCCTGGAGTCATGAACCGTTTTTTGGATGTTATTCGCCCAAAATTAGTGATAGTAATGGAGACCGAGCTTTGGCCGAATATGATCACATTATTATATACTCGTCACATTCCCCTCATCATAGCTAATGCCCGTTTATCAGAGCACTCGGCTAAAATGTATAAAATATTTGGCACCTTTACAAAATCCCTATTTCAGCGCATTACTCTAGTTGCCGCCCAGAGCAAAGAAGATAGCGAACGTTTTATTAATCTAGGTGTAAAACAATCTCACATAGTAGTTACAGGCAGTTTAAAGTTTGATGTTACTATCACACCAGAACTAACTAAAAAAGCTATACAGCTGCGGAGTAATTGGCTACTTAACAAGAGATCTGTATGGATTGCCGCAAGCACCCATCATGGCGAAGAGCAAATAATCTTAAAGGCACACTCTAAACTGCTTAAACGCTTTCCAGACCTTTTATTAATTTTAGCACCCAGACATCCAGAACGTTTTTCCAGCATTCATTGTTTAACTCAACAACACCATTTACGGTTTATTTCACGTAGCAATGGTCAAACACCTTCCGATAGCACACAAGTGGTAATTGGAGATACCATGGGTGAACTAATGTTATTATATGCTATTTCAGATCTAGCATTTGTTGGCGGTAGTTTAGTTAAACATGGCGGTCATAACCCATTGGAACCTGCAGCGCATACCATTCCAATATTAATGGGTCCACACACCTTTAATTTCAAAGAGATTTGCAAGCTCTTGCAACGAAGCAATGCTTTAATTACTGTTAGTGATGCTGAATCATTAAGCAATGAAATTGCCGCATTGCTCACTAATACAAACTATCGCCTCAATTCTGGATTATATGCACACAATGTCCTACGTAAAAACAAAGGTGCATTAAAACATTTACTAAAATTAATTAACCCTTACCTTTCGCAAGAAGATGATTGAATGCAACAAATACAAAAAATCTCGGTAGTAATTATCACTCATAATTCAGAAGAAGTACTAGTTAAATGCCTAGAATCAGTAAATTGGGCAGATGAAATTATTCTTTTAGATTTTAAAAGTAGTGATCAAACTCTAGATATTGCCGTTCGTTACGGAGTTACGGTTTATCACTCTAACGTATGGTATGGCTATGGTAAGCAGAGACAGATTGCACAAAATTATGCTACTTATGGAATGATTTTAATGATTGATAGCGATGAGCGAGTAACGCCAGAGTTACAGAAATCAATTAATTTAATACTAAAAAAACCGCCAGAAAAAATCGTATACAGTATAGCACGGTGTAATCTATTTCTCGGAAGAGCTATGCGACATGGTGGGTGGTACCCAGATCGTGTAATCCGTTTATATCCATCCTTTTGTGTCTATAATGACAACTTAGTTCATGAATCTTTAAATGTACCTGAAATACCTATTCAACCAATATATGGCGATTTATTACATATAACTAGTAGGGATTTTTGCGACTTTCAGTTTAAACAGTGTGCCTATGCCAAGGCTTGGGCTAAACAATGCTATCAACAAGATAAACATTATGGTATAATAAAAATTATTTACCACAGCTTATGGTCATTTATCAGAACATTAATAGTCCGTCGAAGTTTTTTAGATGGGACTCGGGGCTGGTTGCTAGCGATAGTTGTTTTTCAATATACTTTTAATAAATATGCTGCTCTATGGGCTCTTAATTGCACCTCTAGGGATAAAAACTAATGAGACAGAAAGCTATCTACCCTGGTACTTTTGATCCAATAACCAATGGTCATCTTGATATAGTTACACGAGCGGCAAGAATATTTGAAAAGATCATTCTTGCAATCGCAGATAATCCGAAAAAAAAGACAATGTTCTCTCTTCAAGAAAGAGAAAGCCTAGCACAAGAAACAGTCAAACATCTTCCAAATATATCAGTAATAAAATATAGTAATTTATTAGTAAACTTTGCTAAAGAACAAAAAATTCAGATAATTATTCGCGGTTTGCGAACAATATCTGATTTAGAATATGAAAGAAAAATAGCTGCCATAAATCATTTATTAGCTCCTGATATAGAAAGTGTTTTTTTTATGACAACCACAGAACATGCTTATCTTTCCTCATCCTTAATTAAAGAGGTAGCTCAACATGGTGCCGATGTGCAAAAACTTTTACCAATGCCGGTACATCAAGCGTTGAAACTACGTCTTTGCATGAATATAGATTGTTAAGAATATCGCATAAGCCCTAAAAAAACCTCCTTGTGAGCCTTCTTAACATTACATAATAAAATATTTAGTCTAATTAATTAATGGGCATATTTTTATATATATGCTAAAAATAATTATTCTATTTTAATTTAATGTAAGTGATATCAGCACTAAAAGACATCTTATAGATAGAACTAGCTGCACAGCATCTAATACACAGAAGCAGATGATTCATAACTAATAATTATTATTTTAATTCTTGTAATAACACTATAGATAATCATGACCAAATCACTATTTTTCATCATTGTTATAGAACGCATATATATTATTAATAAGCAGTATCAATAGTTAAAATTACATCACGATTCAAAGACGCTCCCACTATAAATAAAAATCTCTATCAAGAGATAACACAAAAAACTGCGTAAAAATATATTCTGTAAAAAAACTCTAATGACGGAATCAATTTTTATTTTTAGTGAATAATGAATATCCTAATTTTAGTTCACTCAAAGACCTACATTTTATCTTAAAACTTAAAAAACTAAACATAAGAATTATAATTTCATAATAAATTATTAAAAATTATTAATTGCGTTTAAATAACACTCTGTAATTATGATGAACACTATATTAGTTGTTTCTAGTATTGATATTTTATTGATATTTACCCAAAAACATAACATATATAACGTAATATATTTTACCTCCTTTTAATAATGACTATTTTCTATATTCATAAAAAAATAAAAAATATAAGCTGTAATATCTATTATAGATAAAAGCAATTGACAATATTAAAAAATATCTTTTAATGAATCCACTTTGTAAAATAAACCTCAGTTTAGCGTCACTAGGTCTATCTATAGTAGAGTATATTGAAGGTATTCCTATTTACACAAAGATATAGTACATCTTTGGATTAATTTTTAGGAACACATAAATTTCAGCTCATTATTTATACTGTGTGATATAAAACCTCTGAAACCGTTATAGATGCATATCTTTATTATTTTTTATAATATTATTATAATGCATTTAGTTAGCCTCATTATACTATCCTCATATAACATCATAAATAATAATTCTTACTACAGTATTATAAAGATACTAATGTTGTTTAAAGAAATTAACTAAAAAATTAAACTACTTATCAGATTTACTCACACTTATAGACACTGAATATCTTTAATCTGATAGCCATTTAAAATGTCACTGACAATAAAAATATAGACGTCAACCTAGAAATAGATTATGATTATTTTTTACCATTACGTTAAGTATACACGGTATAGAAGTATCTAATTTATAACTTTAGTTCTAAATTAGAGATGATTTTTCTTTTTTAAAAAAATATTTAAATTACCATAATATCTACTTGAATCTATTACCTAGCTGCTGCTATCTAAAATTCAAAAACTGTCAATATATGTCTATATAATATTAGAGATAGGTAAATAGATAGATAGACACCAACCTTACGATAATTTAGTCTTCTCTAAACAAAAAAAAATTCCCTTACTAATAGATACATATTTATTGTTTATTCATGATAAAATACATATTCATGAAAAATATATATTTACGAAAGATCTTAATATGTATTATTGTTCATTGTTTCCTGCATATACTTTCTTATAATCATACATTTATTCACTACAAATTACACAATTACCTGTTGTTATTGAATATAAAAAAATGTAAACAAAAACTTCTCAAAAATAATTTATGATAGGAGGATGCCATGTCAAAACAACAGATTGGTGTGATAGGTATGGCAGTCATGGGGCGTAATTTAGCTCTTAATCTTGGAAATCAAGGTTATTTGGTTTCTGTATTCAATCGATCTGATGCAATAACCAATGCGTTTCTTGAAAAAAATCAAACCAATATGCTAGTACCGTACTATACAATACAGGATTTTGCTCGCTCCCTAGAAAAGCCGCGATGCATAATGTTAATGATAAAAGCCGGCAAAGCCACTGACGCGACTATTTCATCATTGATTCCCTATCTGAATGCAGGTGATATTCTCATCGATGGTGGTAACACATTTTATAAAGATACCATAAGACGCCAGAATGAACTCTCTAAGAAAAACTTATATTTGATTGGGACTGGAGTGTCTGGTGGTGAAAGAGGAGCCTTAATTGGGCCATCCTTCATGCCAGGAGGCCATAAAGAAGCGTACGCGATTATAGAGCCAATATTAACTAAGATTTCAGCTATATCTGAAGGCAAAGCCTGTATTTCTTACATAGGGCCAGATGGTTCTGGTCATTATGTAAAAATGGTGCACAATGGTATTGAATATGGTGATATGCAGCTTATTTCAGAAGCATATTCTCTTCTAAAGGGTCCGCTAAATTTAAATAATGAAACTTTATCTCAAATATTTAGCGCTTGGAATAAAGGTGAGTTAAGCAGTTACTTAATTGATATCACTAAAGATATCCTGAGGAAAAAAGATGAAGATGGTAATTATATCCTAGATTCTATCTTAGACGAAGCGAATCATAAAGGTACAGGGCAGTGGACTAGTCAAAGTGCATTAGACCTTAATGAGCCAGTATCATTAATTACTGCATCAGTATTTGCCCGTTATCTATCCTTATTAAAAGATCAACGAATAGAAGCATCCAAAGTGCTATCCGGACCTAAGCTACAAACAATAAACATGAACAAAGAAGAATATATTGAAACAGTGCGTAAAGCACTTTATCTTGGAAAAATAATTTCCTATGCTCAAGGATTTTCCCAACTAAAAGCTGCATCTATAAAATATAACTGGCAGCTCAAATATGGTGAAATCGCAAAAATATTCCGCGCAGGCTGCATTATTCGCGCGCAACTACTTCAAAAAATTACTGACGCTTATGAAGAAAACGCAAACATTTCCAATCTAATTTTAGCTCCTTACTTTGAAGACATTGCAAATAAATACCAAAAATCACTACGTGATATAGTAGCTTATGCAGTTTTAAACGGTATACCAGCGCCTGCATTTTCTGCTGCTATTGCTTATTATGATAGTTATCGTACAAAAAAACTACCTGCTAATTTGATTCAAGCGCAACGCGACTACTTTGGTGCTCATACTTATAAAAGAATAGATAAACGCGGAATCTTTCATACAGAATGGATTATGTGATTCATATCAAATAAATAATCCTCAGAGCTTCCTGATAGAACTTCTGAGGACCAAATCAATATCGTTTAACATCGAATTATGAAATAACATCAACAATAAAGCGATGTCTATTGTTATTCTTTATTGTGATCAATTAAGACACACTAATAATAACTTAATTCTGATAAAAAAGAATTTTGTCTTATACCGAGATCATGCGATCAATACTGTATTGTTGCACAATAAAAAGCTATAAAAAGCTATAAAAAGTTGAATGTGATAAATAATTGAATAGATATGGGATCCGATCAGTATGTACTGATAGTTTTTATCTACTTTAATTAGATCTACTTTAAATATTATAATGCAAACAAGATATAGTTTTGCAATAAAAATAAAATATATAAAAATAAAAACAGTGTCGTTTTTCTAGTCTCGAATAATTAAAAAAGTATGATATCACCTTTTACTATTGATTCCGTCAACTATAGAGCCCTTTCAAAATAAACGACTTCACGCTGATCATGCGTGAGAAAAAAGTCATACAACCGATAAAATTTTTTTTACTCAAACTGCAAAATGATTTAGTCCTATAGATACAAGAAACAATCAGCTCATAACGTATGAATGACCACTTTCAATCTATCTTAGTGAAGAGTATAGATAAAATAAGTTAGTAAAAATAAATATTTTTCCTACTTTCATACTGATGTACTGGCATAGTATATACTTTAATAACAAATATTTATTTATTAAATACATATAGGTGCAAACTATTAGCGCCAAAACATGACATAGAAATCAGCTATGCTTTATCACCATCCATCAATTACTTACAGGATCATGACATATAAGAGAGCACACAAAAAAACAAAAATCATGATAATGTATGATTTTACAAGACACTTCTCCTCTTTAAAAATATGCTATGCATATATACTCAAGATATAAGATAATACATTTAGTTAATTTATACATTGATGTAACATAAAATATGATCTAATGACTTAAGTCAAAACAGATAATAACATTATGCGCATTCACTAACTCTAAGTCTTATCAAGACAATATCAATGGGTGTTGCCATAATAAGGAAAATAATAGTAAAAATATAAAAATAATTTTAAATAAAGCTTTATAATATATATTAATAATAACCATATTTAACTAAGCAAGCGATTTTTATATGGTACATATTATTATATGTATAAAATGATTACATATTAATTAGACTATTACGTTATGCGAATAACTTTTTTCTAAAACTAGGTGAATAGTCAGCACCACTTACTTCTACAAATTAAAAAACTAATAATATACAGTAATGCTACATCTTACAGCACGCATGTACTGTAAAGGTATCTTGTCTTAATCTGAACTTGACTGCTTAGGTTATAGTAAAGCAATTGTCAAGATCTGCAGATTAATCGTCAAATTCTGAAAATGGCGACAATACAGTAATTAGGTAATATTTAAACTACATACGAATATCCGCCTAATGGTTTAATGAATCACCCGTATTAGCACTACCATATGTATCAATACTACTTACCTGTAGCTCTACAGTAATAGCTAACATGCATCGCGATAGTAAAACATACGCTATCCTATAATAACTCCCAAGCATAACAACTTTCAGGAGGTAAGAGCTAAAATTTGCACACGTTTCGTTTCGTTTAAAGATCCAGCCTCGTTCAGCAAGCTAGGACTATAAGCCTACTAATTATTATAGTATATAATTATATATTTTATTATATATGATTATCCGTTGTGGTTAAAACTACCACCACTCCCATCCTATATGTAACATTGATCAACAAGGTAACTACAAAGATCTATCTGTATAGGACTATAGGAATTATTTGTTAAAGATAGGTAAAGCCCGACATGAATCAGAGTCTTTTTGTAACTAAACGCGATGGCCGAACTGAGCGTATCGATCTAGAAAAAATACACCGCGTACTCAACTGGGCAGCAGAAAATCTACATAATGTCTCTGTATCTCAGGTAGAATTGTGTTCTCGTATCCAATTTTACCCAGGTATCCGCACATTTGATATTCATGAAACCATCATCAAATCAGCTGCTGATCTTATCTCAGCAGATGCACCTGATTACCAATACATGGCCGCACGTCTAGCTATTTTTCATTTGCGAAAAAAAGCATATGGTCAATTTGAACCGCCTAAGCTCATTGATCAAGTGACACGCATGGTATCTATGGGAAAATATGACGCCCATCTTTTAACAGACTACAGTTTAGATGAATTTGAAAAAATGGATAACTTTATTGATCACTGGCGTGATATGAACTTTTCCTATGCCGCGGTAAAGCAACTAGAAGGAAAATATCTCGTTCAAAACCGTATTAACGGTGATATCTATGAAAGCGCTCAGTTCTTATATATCTTAGTATCCGCTTGCTTATTTTCTAGTTATCCCAATAGCACTCGTCTAGATTATATTAAACGTTTTTATGATGCTATCTCAACTTTTAAGATTTCATTACCCACACCAATTATGTCTGGAGTTCGTACCCCAACACGACAATTTAGCTCTTGTGTCCTTATTGAGTGCGACGATAGTCTAGATTCGATAAATGCCACTGCTAGTGCTATCGTTAAGTATGTATCCCAACGCGCTGGAATTGGTATTAATGCTGGTCGTATTCGTGCTTTAGGTAGCCCTATACGTGGAGGAGAAGCTTTTCATACTGGATGTATCCCATTTTATAAACATTTTCAGAGCGCGGTAAAATCCTGCTCACAGGGAGGCGTGCGTGGCGGCGCTGCTACTCTATTTTACCCTATGTGGCATCAAGAAGTAGAAAGTCTTTTAGTTCTAAAAAATAACCGCGGCGTAGAAGATAACCGGGTGCGTCATATCGATTATGGCATACAACTAAATAAATTAATGTATCAACGATTACTTCAAGGTGAAGATATTACTTTATTTAGTACATCAGATGTACCAGGACTCTATGATGCGTTTTTTGCTAACCAAGATGAGTTTGAGAGACTCTATACCCAATATGAGAGAGATGCAAACATCCGAAAACAACGCATTAAAGCAGTCCAGCTTTTTTCGTTAATGATGCAAGAACGCGCCTCCACTGGTCGAATCTATATTCAAAATGTTGATCACTGTAACACTCATAGTCCTTTTAATCCCACGATTGCACCAGTACGTCAATCAAATCTATGTCTTGAAATTACTCTTCCAACCAAACCACTTCAAAATATAAACGATGAAAATGGAGAGATTGCGTTATGCACTCTATCTGCGTTTAACCTTGGTGTAATTGACAATCTCGATGATCTGCAAGAACTAGCAACACTAGCGGTACGAGCACTTGATGCGTTACTAGACTACCAGAATTACCCTATTCCTGCAGCTAAACGTGGCGCCATGGGACGACGTACTCTTGGTATTGGTGTGATTAATTATGCGTACTACTTAGCAAAACACAGAGTTCGTTATTCTGATAGTAGTGCCAATGTATTAACACACCAAGCATTTGAAGCAATTCAATACTGGTTATTAAAAGCATCTAACGAACTTGCTATTGAACAAGGCGCTTGCCCATGGTTTGCAGAAACAACTTACGCTCAAGGTATTATGCCAATTGATACTTATAAAAAAGATCTAGATACTATCTGTAATACCCCCCTATTACTTGATTGGGAAGGTTTACGTCAATCAGTAAAAACTTACGGTCTTCGTAACTCAACACTTTCAGCGGTTATGCCAACAGAAACGTCTTCACAAATTTCTAATGCATCCAATGGAATTGAGCCACCTCGAGGTCATGTCAGCATAAAAGTCTCAAAAGATGGAATCCTTCGCCAAGTTATACCAGAGTATGAACGCCTTAAAGATTATTACGAGTTGCTCTGGGATATACCAAATAATGATGGATATCTGCAGCTCGTTGGTGTAATGCAAAAATTCATTGATCAAGCAATTTCATCGAATACACATTATGATCCGATGCGATTTATAAATGGCAAAGTACCTATGAAACAACTTTTAAAAGATTTACTAACGGCGTATAAATTTGGTATTAAAACACTATATTACCAAAATACCCGCGATGGAACAGAAGACTTAAAGGATGACTTTTTACCTGCTACGCCAGATGAAGACTGCGAAAGTGGTGCTTGTAAAATGTAACTGTTATTACAAAGGTAAATTTAGAAAAAAATTACGACTACTAGCTCAATGTTTTGGAATATAAAATGACTTATACAATCTTTTCTCAACATAAAAATAATCAGCTATTAGAGCCAATGTTTTTCGGTCAACCAGTGAATATTTCACGATTTGATCAGCAAAAATATCGAATATTTGAAAAACTCATAGAAAAACAGCTATCATTCTTCTGGAGACCAGAAGAAATCGATGTCTCACGTGACCGAATCGATTATCAGTCCCTGCCTGAACATGAAAAACATATCTTTATTAGCAACTTAAAATATCAGACACTATTAGACTCTATTCAAGGAAGGAGCCCAAATATTGCACTATTACCAATAATCTCAATTCCAGAGCTAGAAACATGGGTAGAAACATGGGCGTTTTTTGAAACAATTCACTCGCGTTCATATACTCACATTATTAGAAATATTGTTAATGAACCCGCACTAATATTTGACGATATTGTCACACACAAACAAATTTTATCGCGTGCTAAAGATATTTCTAAATACTATGATGATCTCATTCTCATGACAAATGCTTGGAATCTCTTAGGTGAAGGCGTGCACCAGATTAATCATTCCAGAACCATAAACGTCAATATACACCTATTAAAAAAACAATTATATCTTTGTTTAATGAGCGTCAATGCCCTAGAAGCTATCCGCTTCTATGTGAGCTTTGCTTGCTCATTTGCTTTTGCTGAACGTGAACTAATGGAAGGTAATGCTAAAATTATCAAGATGATCGCTCGTGATGAAGCACTTCATGTTACTGGAACTCAGTATATTTTAAACTTGCTTCGAAATGGCGATGACGATGCAGAAACAGCAGAAATAGCTAAAGAATGTCAACAACAATGTTATGATTTATTTTTTTTAGCAGCAAAACAAGAAAAAGAATGGGCTGAATATCTATTTAGAAACGGATCAATGATCGGTCTCAACAAAACCATTTTGTGCCAATATATTGAATACATCACCAATATTCGCATGAATGCTGTTGGTCTAGATCTACCTTTTAAAGCCCATTACAATCCAATTCCATGGATTAACTCTTGGCTAATCTCAGATAATGTACAAGCAGCTCCTCAAGAAGTAGAAGTAAGCTCATATCTAGTAGGCCAGATTGATTCTGAAGTTAATGCAGATGATTTTATTGATTACCGGCTATAATCTCATGCAAGAAACTATTATTACACTCAATCCTTCTGGTATAAAGTTAATATGGTGTGATCTACACCATAACCTTCTAACAACTCTAGAGTTACATCATATCTATTCTGCATACCAGTGCCGTGCAGGATATTGTGGCTTATGTCGTATACGCTTATTACGGGGCTTAGTAAAATATAGAACGCAGCCTCTTACTTTTGTCCGATCCGGTGAAATTCTCCCCTGTATATGTCACGTATGCAGTAATATTGAAATTGCAATACCTTATCAGTAACTATCTCTAATAGAGACCTGATTAATACATAAAAACGCATGCATAGATGCTTGTTTATGTGACCTCTTATATATCAACACAATAATAACTTATTTCAATTAATTTTTTAAATTAAAAGAATTACATAAAGTCGATATTATCAATTACTTTTATGAGTTCTCATGATACATGATGACAATCACAATATAGTAAGTTATTTTATGTAAAAATTTTAAAAACTGCCACTGCAGAAGAACTACTTGCATCCTAATTAGTTATAATTAAACTTTATAGAAGAAGAATTAACATGAAATTATAATGATAACTTTAAACTTTAATATTAAAAGAATGAGTATATGGATATATATAGCCATCAAACCAAAAAACTATTATAATATCGTTATCAAAAGAATATGAAGATTTCTCTTTCATAAATCTTAAGAAAATTATACTTCTCAATAGGAGAATCATATGATATACGCCTGTAAAACTATCATGCAGAAGGACCAGAATCTTAATAAAATAGAGCAAGTTTTTAAATACGATCAGAAATATATTGTTCTAGATATTCGCTCAAAAGATGAACAAGAAGACCAACCTTTAAAGCTTGCTAATTTTTTAGTAAAAACTTTACCATTCTATTATCTAGATAGCCAATTTAGCTCCTTAGATCAAAAAAAATCTTATCTTCTATATTGCAGTAATGGATTAATGAGTCGATTACAGATGCTTTTTTTACGTGAAAAAGGGTTTGACAATGTTTCAATCTATTTTACATAAATAAAATAGATAGGGTGTTAAAATATAAGATTGCTAAATAAAAATTTCACCAAACAAGATCTTTTTAATATCACTGTCTTAATGAGAGACCATGTCTCACAAAAAAACCATTTGAGTTAACTAATAAATTAGATACATCCATCGCATAAGTAATGCAAAACCAAAAAAAAGAAGAACAATTATAGCAATACTATCAAATCAGCTAGAAACACAGACAACTATAAAATCACAAACAAATATCTTATGGTATTAAAATTAACAACAATGTTGCTAAGTAAGTTTATATGTCTTTTCATATAAAAATACAGAACCTCCATAATCTCTCTTAGATATAGGTAGTAACACAGTAGATAATTAACACTTAATAAAATTTTCACACTGGATTAAATGCTTTTCTATAGGTTCTGTGCTTAAATTACTAAATATTTTTAAGATTCACCTGCTAATTAGATATTAGAAATTATATTATTTATTTTGATTCTAATATAATTTCTGATTACTAGATTTTACCCCTTTTTTTCCCTGCATTGTTTAAATAAAATACCTAGATAAATAATTATCTTACAAATTTTTAAAAAAAATAAATTTGATCTATTGAGGGTCTCATATAAAACTACCACAGAGATAGATTATTAGTAACAAATTCAAAACCAGTCCCATCTAGATCTGTTTCATGTCATTATTCGTTTATCTTGTGTTTTTATTTTTTTTTGTTTGCAATATTACGCTGGTACTATAATTCTTATAACTGCTTTATTTGATTCTAGAGAAACTTATATCTAACGTTTTCTATCTAAGATAGCGTGCGCAACGCCATTAAAAAATACGTTATCCTGCCTCATTAACAATTAAATATTAAATAATCATCGACACCTGCCTAACTATTGATATAATCTTTATAGATATATATATTATAAATAAGATTTCTCATACCTTGTAAACTAAGGTATCGTCAAGGATAGTGTCTATATTTATCATGGTACAATAATATTGTATTAATTATCTTAATAGCCCTGAATTATTATTCAGATCAATAGTTCCTGTTAATCGTCAAACTTAATTAATAACAAACACTTGATCTCTATAATCAACGTGGTACTAATGGGTCATAGGTAAATATTAGGCATGTTGTTATGATATAATAATCAAAAGTGTGCACCTATACTGCATTAATAAAAGGCACTGACATGACAAAATCATGCTTCATAATGAAATATTTATCACTGTATCTATCTGCTATATAATTTTGAAAGACTGTAAAGAGATCTAATATACATGCGCTTATATCCAAAGACAGATAATAAACTTATATAGATCTTTAGTGTTCTTTTTACGTATAATGCATTTGAAAAACTTAATCAAACAGCCGATTTACAGGACTAGTTTTATACACTTTTAGCGTAACTTTATAAAAGTATAAGAGCATATACAAATATATTAAAAACTCAGAGATTAAAAATACATAAAGATACACATAAAGATACAGTGATTATTAGATTAAGCATAATTAAACAAAATCACAGTCGGTCTTTTCAAGACTAGATTAACTTTCTGTTCTGTTAAAGCGATTCCGTCAATTCAAGCTCTAATAATAAAAATATATCATTTTTAAGCTAACATGCAGTAAAATTCTTCTATATTTTTTGCGAACTTAAGGAAATAAGACTAATAATAAGGCACGAATCTCTAATTTTAGAAATTAACTGAGATATACCAATATAGTATAAACATATAAGAATAAACCTTAAAACATATTTACCATCATACTAGTTTAAGTGATACCCTAATATTTTAAAAACATTACAATCAGCTATGTTCAACTAAAATAGTATATAAGATACTAATCTTATACATTGATTTGATGTTCATATAATCTCATTAAAAAATCATTCAAATATTAAAAAATTCATCATTGTTTACCACTATTAAATATTAACTCTAAACCCATGGTAAAAAACTTGTTATCACTATCCACACTATCTACGACTCTTGATTTTATAAACTCATCAACCTTATAAAGCTCAGTCATGTTTTGTCTTCTTTTATCTATGTTAACAACAATAATCAAAAATCATAATAACTACAGTAGTTATTTCATACTTATTAGATTTATGATTATAACAAATCCAGAATCTTATAGATTTTTACGCAATACGCATAATTGAATATTCTATATCAAGATATAGCTCTCTAATAAATGAAAAATTTCTAATACAACCAACCAATATAAAAAATTTTCATCAAATAATAATAAAGGTAACATTAAATTTAATCACCAGTGCCATATGATCAATAATATGTAATGTTACATATAAAAATCGTGTCAGCTATATCAGCTATATCAGCTATATCAGCTATATATTACAGATGGCTATAAGCCTTATTATATATTTTAATAGTATATATTTTTACTAGACGCTAGGAATAGCAATAGTACCAAATTAGTATATACGCTATCACATGATACATGCCAAACTAAAATCACAAGGTCTCAATTATATTTATCTATATAACTATAATTTTACGCATCTCAAGTGATTGATACGCTACTACAATATAATTGTTAAAATACCCCCTATAATAAGTCAATTAGCTTCAAAAGACTAAGAGAACGTTATTAGTCTCCGCACTGCATGTAAGATACACCCAAATTTTCTTAACTCTGGTGATAAAATTACTTGAGTAATCAAGAATAAGATTTATTATAAATTTTTTTCAAAAAAATAAACCACCATAAATCTATAAAAAGCTATTACCTCATATTATATTTATATTCCAGAAAAAATTTAGTAACATACTATCAACGTTACTCAGAATTAACGCAGTTCTTAAGATTAAATTGAGATTATCAAACACTAACATTACTATTAGTAAAATATCAAAAAATTAAAGCGTTAATAGTTACACCCAAAAAAAAAGATCAAATATGATTGTTTTGAGATAAATTTTCACACTTACAGATATTTAGAGATTATTTTATGTAAAAATATTATTTATAACAACTGACATCCAAGTATA
The DNA here is from genome assembly GCF_900698885.1 of Candidatus Erwinia haradaeae. Lineage (GTDB taxonomy): Bacteria > Pseudomonadota > Gammaproteobacteria > Enterobacterales > Enterobacteriaceae > Erwinia_E > Erwinia_E haradaeae_H. Next base: position 237,198 of record NZ_LR217705.1, on the reverse strand, counting down.
TAGTTCGCTCTATATACCCTTTCTTTAATACATTTGTATATAAAATACTCACCTAGAACCCTAAAGCAAGATGTTTAATCATATAAGATATAAAAATAAATAATACAAGGGGGCGAATATACACCTTAGTAACTGTTGTCTCATAATAAAATTTTTCGTCTTAAGAATAAAAATAGCGCTATGCTTGCTTCAAGTTTTCTTTTAAAAATAAATAGATAAAATTATCTATTAATCTCACTCTCACTAATCTCTTAAAAAAAACATTCGATTTTTATAAATTACTTCTTTATAATCTTGTAAATTAAGTATAATAATAAGTTTATTAAGCTTATAATGAAGATCTGCTGTACTCTATGACCTATGTGTCCAAAAGAAACAAAGGTGAAATCATTAATGTATTATATAGATTGATAAAATCTATAAAGATTTTAGCAACGCTTAGATTTTATCAATATACAATTTAACATGGATACGTATTTAGATGAGAACTTTTACAGCTAAGGCAGAATCGATCCAGCATAACTGGTATGTTGTTGATGCGGCATGTAAAACCTTGGGTCGTTTAGCAACAGAACTAGCCCTTCGATTACGTGGAAAACATAAAGCGGAGTATACTCCACATGTAGATACAGGTGATTATATTATAGTCCTCAATGCAAAAAAAATAGCTATAACTGGCAACAAACCCAATGATAAAATTTATTATCATTATACTGGACATATTGGTGGCATCAAAACACTAACTTTTTTAGAGATGATGAATCGTTACCCTGAAAAAGTAATTGAAATAGCAGTTAAAGGTATGCTACCAAAAGGTCCGTTAGGTCGTCAGATGTACAAAAAACTCAAAGTATATGCCGGTGATAAACATAAGCATACGGCACAAAAACCACAAGTTCTTGACATATAATTAGGATGTTAGAAAATGGTTGAGAATACAAACTATGGAACTGGTCGCCGAAAAAGCGCCTCTGCGCGTGTCTTTCTCAAGACAGGTAGCGGTGGTATCACCATTAACCAGCGTTCTTTAAAAGAGTACTTTAGTCGCAAAACTGCTTGCATGGTAGTTTGTCAGCCACTAGAACTATTAGACCTGGTAAATGCCTTTGATTTATATATTACCGTGAAAGGCGGAGGTATCTCAGGACAAGCAGGTGCTATTCGCCACGGTATTACACGAGCTTTAATAAAATACAATGAATCATTTCGTAGCGAATTACGTAAAGCAGGATTTGTAACACGAGACGCTCGACAGGTGGAGCGTAAAAAAGTTGGTTTTAGAAAGGCTCGTCGTCGTCCGCAATTTTCCAAACGATAACTTCTAAAATTATTAAAAATCTCACCCAGTGTTAAACGCTGGGTTTCTAGTTTTTAATAAAATAGTATCTTGATGAAATTATCATCATACACTTTCATTCTATAATTATATATTTGATATAGATTACAAGATCTGACTTAATAATAAGCGCCTATTTTATATATATTAATATGTATTGATATGTACATTAATATCTTCATATCAATACATATTGAATAACACATAAATTTAGCAACCTGCTAATCTGCTAATTTACTAACTAAAACAAAATAAAAAATAAAAAACCTAAAACTATTATAATTTTTCATCTCATATTGAAGTACATATGGTAGTCTCTACCATTTTAAGCTCTCTTATTTAATGCTACTGTTTTAACTTAACTGATTTTTTTTGAGTTATCAAATAAACATATACTAGTACGGGCATGTATAAACATTACTATATAGACAAATAAGATCACTGATCTACTAGAGATTTATTAATCTTGAACTGGGTCGCATCATGTTTATTCTTAGTTCATGGGCAGTTGACACCACATTAATCTCATATTAGTATAATATATAAAGCTGAATATTATTTTCATCAAAATCTAATATCAGATTGCCTACTACTTTTATTATGTACTACAATTTATTACACTAAAATTGATAAAATCTTATATGTCAGATAAATAAAACTATAATAAATCGCATTAAAAGAAAACGCTTTAAGACAAAAGCGTAAAAGGAGATATAAGCGATCTTAGAATTATTCTTGTAAATAAAAATTATTGTTGAGTAAAAATCGCACTTAGTATATTTTTCTTAAGTTCCTCTACTCTATATGCCTGCTCAAATAAAAACTTATCTTACAGCATTCATTCAAAAGCTAAAACTATATGAACAGCGTGTTTTAACATCATTATTTTGATACTCTAATAAAATTAAAATGTAAAATAATAATAAAACTATGGAGCTGTATACAATGACAGATTCTAAATTTACTTCTTGTCGTCCTTATCTAATACGTGCATTTTATGAATGGTTAATTGATAATCACCTCACGCCGTATTTAGTGATCAATATACATGTACCTAATGTTTTAGTTCCTTTAGAAAATTCATGGAATGGTCAAATTGTTCTAAATATTTCACCAAATGCAGTAAGTAATCTTGAATTACACAATGATAAAATCCTTTTTACAACCTGTTTTAGTGGTCTTTTGAAGAAAATTTCAATACCCCCGATATCTGTAATAGCGATTTATGCTCGCGAAAATGGAGAGGGAATGATCTTTGAGCAAGGAATGGAAGACAGGATAGATCAATCTCCATCTTTAAATAACTACACGAAACCAATCAAAGACAATACAATGCTATCCATAATTAAGAATGATTATAAAAATCAATATAACATGCTAAATAACAGTCCAGATAAAAATAACAAAAAACAATCTACAGAAGATAAAAATAATTTAGGCCTACATCTTGTTCAATAAGATATTATTCTTCTCTTTAACATAAAAGTTGACAGTGAAATATGCATCTTGATATAATTTATTTTTAATATTTATGTTATTTTATCTTAATATATAAATATATTTAATAAATATATATATACATGTACATTATGTCACACTAATTAAAATTTAATACAATAATGGATATTATATTAGTAAATAAATTTATATCACTATCTAATGCACTTAAAAAGTGTTCTACCGATAATTAATATTCACTTAAAATTCATTTATTATAAAAATAATAATTAATGTACAATCAACAAACATAGAATACTACTCCACAGACTACTGAAAATAATTAAATATTCTATAAGAAATTAGAAATTAACTAAGATTCTATTTAGTAAAAAAATAAAATTTCATATATATATCCTCTTACTATTAGAGATATCATATTTAATATCAAAGAAGTCGATCTAATACATTTTAGTTCTATCCACAATGTGTGATAGAATAATATTCGTAATTATTTTAGACTGTATGTTTTATACAGACCACAATATATATACTAATATTATGAAATAAAAGTTAATAAACAAACCAATATAACTTATAAACCATAGCTTGCGACTGGTAATATCAATAGAGTGATATGACAGAATTTAATTCTAAAACCTTTCAAGGGTTGATTTTTAATTTACAGACTTACTGGTCCAAAAAAGGTTGTAGTATTATACAACCCTTAGATCTAGAAATTGGCGCCGGGACATCTCATCCGATGACTTGTTTATGTGCTATCGGTCCAGAACCAATTTCTATAGCCTATGTTCAACCATCTCGACGACCCAGTGATGGCCGTTATGGTAATAACCCTAATCGTTTACAGCATTATTATCAATTTCAAGTTCTTATTAAACCGTCCCCTCCTGATATTCAGATGCTCTATTTAGAATCCTTAAAAGCACTGGATATAGACTTAAAGATGCACGATATTCGATTCGTTGAAGATAATTGGGAAAATCCAACCCTAGGCGCATGGGGCTTGGGTTGGGAAGTATGGCTTAATGGTATGGAGATCACACAATTCACTTATTTTCAACAAATCTGTGGATTAGAGTGTAAACCAGTCAGCGGAGAGATCACATACGGATTAGAGCGACTAGCTATGCACCTTCAGGATGTTGATAGCATTTATAATTTAGTCTGGAATCAAGGCCTGGAAAACACAATAACTTATGGTGATATATTTCATCAAAATGAAGTAGAACAATCCACATATAACTTTGAACATGCTGATATAAATTTTCTGATGACTTGCTTACAAAAACATGAAGAAGAAGTTAAATATCTCTTAACACTGGATCAACCTTTAGCAATCCCAGCATATGAGCGTATTTTAAAAGCAGTACACAATTTTAATCTATTAGATTCACGCAAAGCCATGTCAACTACTGAGCGTCAAGGCTGTATGTTGCGCATTCGCGCGCTTACTAAACATGTAGCACAGGCCTACCTAAACTCTAGAAAGATGCTAGGATTTCCACGCTGCAAAAAATATCCAATCAATGCAAATGACTGAAGAAAATTTTCTGGTAGAAATTGGCACGGAGGAATTACCTCCAAAAATATTACGTTACTTAGCTGAAACGTTTGCAAAAAACTTTATTTCTGAGTTAAAAATTTCATCTTTGACTTATAAAGAGATACGCTGGTTTGCAACGCCGCGGCGTTTGGCTTTATTTGTTGAGAAGCTAACCCTTATGCAACCTGATCGCAAGATAATCAAATATGGGCCAACAATAAGAGCAGCTTTTAATAAAAACGGAACCCCTACGCAAGCCGCTATAAGCTGGGCTCGTAGTTGTGATGTTAACCTTGAGCATGCTAATCGCGTGGAAACTAACAAAGGTCAGCGGCTTATGTGCTGCACTAAACAAAGCGGACAAAGGACGGCCTACCTATTACCACAAATCATTTCTACATCTATCAAAAAGCTCACACATCTTAAGCAAATGCGATGGGGGGAATCTAATTTTCAATTTATACGCCCTGTTCATACTGTGATGCTAATTTTTGGGGATACATTAATTCCTATTAATATTTGCGGCATTTTCTCTTCTCGTGTTATTCGAGGCCATCGCTTTATGGGGCAATCCATCCTTACTATTAATCATGCTGACAATTATCTTAAGGTTCTATTAGAGAAAGGAAAAGTTCAAGCAGATTATTCCTTGCGTAAACAAATAATTATCGCCAATGCGACTGCTACTGCAGCACGCATTGGCGGCTTAGCTGACCTACAAGAAGAGCTTCTAGAAGAAGTCACTGCTTTGGTAGAGTGGCCAGTGATTTTAATGGCTAAATTTGATAAAAAATTTCTCAAAATACCAACTGAAGCATTAGTACATACCATGGTCGATCATCAAAAATACTTTCCAGTTTATAACCAAGAAGGAACGTTGTTACCTTATTTTATCTTTGTGAGTAACATTGAATCCAGCAATCCTCAGAAGATTATATTAGGTAATGAAAAAGTTATCCAAGCCCGATTAGAAGACGCCGCCTTTTTTTTTCACAAAGACTGCCAACATCTTCTTGATGATTATCTTCCACGTCTCAAGAGCGTATTATTTCAGAAAGATCTAGGTAATCTACTCGATAAAACTTGTCGCATCAAGAAACTATCAGGATGGTTAGCAAAGAAAATAAATAGTAACGTTCAGAACGCAACACGCGCTGGACTGCTCTCCAAATGTGATCTAATGACGCACATGGTACGTGAGTTTGCGGAAACTCAGGGCATTATGGGTATGCATTATGCTCGACGTCAAGGCGAGCCAGAAGAAGTAGCTATTGCTCTAATGGAACATTATAAACCACGTTTCGCTGGTGATTCCATTCCCTCTAATCCTACATCCTGCGCGCTAGCAATAGCTGATAAAATAGATACAATAGTAGGGATATTTGGAATTTCTAAACACCCTACAGGGGATAAAGATCCGTTTGCGTTACGTCGTTCTGCACTTGGTGTTTTACGTATTATTCTCGAAAAAAAATTACCTATAGATTTACAATCTCTAACTGAAGAATCTATAAAACTATATGATAGAAAACTGTCAAATACTAATGTAGCAGAGGATATAATAAATTTTTTCTTTGGTCGTTTGAGTTCGTGGTATCAAGAGATAGGTTATAAAACTGACGCCATTAAGGCAGTTCTAGCATGTCGACCTACTAGACCAATAGATTTTCATACGCGAATAGAAGCTGTAACATACTTCTGCGCTACAAAGCACTCAATGAGATTATCAGCAGCGCACAGACGTATTTCTAGTATTCTCAATCAATCTAAAGAAATATTAAACCATAACGTGTATCATTCTCTACTATATGAAAAAGAAGAAATTCAGTTAGAAACTCGTATTAAAACTATCAAAACTAGCCTAGACTTATTCTTACTTGAAGAACGATACCAGGATGCATTGATTGCTCTCACACCGCTTCATAAAGACATCGAACAATTTTTTTCCAAGGTTCTGGTGAACACAAAAATAAAAGAGTTACGTATCAACCGCCTTACCTTATTAAATCAGTTAAAAAATTTATTTCTACAGATCGCCGACCTCTCTTTATTAGAGTAAGCCAAAATTTGGTATCATCTCAACATGTATATAATTTAATACTTTTTCTATAAGAACACCCTAACAGTTATATCTAATCTCTTCTAAAAAAGACACCTCTTAATAACCTAACCATCAATAAACAAGAAAAATTATCTATCTCAGAATATTTCGTGTAATATTTTATACGATATTGCCAAATGCTTTCATTTAAACCCCTAAAATGATGAATTAAAAACAACAATCAACGTATTACACCACAAAGGTTGTGTGCAATACGTCTGAAAAACATTAATACATCTGTAATATTTCATGGCATGTAATCTATCTTCACTTAGATTGCATATAATAAATATATAAATATTGCACCATCTTTTTATATGATCTTAATTATATCTTAATAGATTATTTAAAATTTTCTGGTTTAATGCTCTCATCCAAAAAACTACTCAATATGTTATCTTTATACAAATTACAATTAATATAAATATATTCAATTGAATATTAATAATAAATCTCTTAATATACTACTATTTTCTTAAAAATCTAAAATACTATTCTATAATAGAATTAATTATTTAAAGCATTATCATGTTCTATACATTAGAAATATCAGGTGTTATATGTAAAGTCACTATAATAAGCAATGCGTAAATGGTACTCTATATTTATATATTATACCATCACATGATCATGATACTATATACTAAATTCACACATATAAGGATACTTATTTTTTGTAAAATTCTTCACAAGGAATTTATAGACAGAAATAGAGCTTCTTATTAATATTATTATTAAATATAATTTTCTAGTATATTGATATCAGCTAAGTATATTTTAAAATTATTCTCTAGATTTTGTATTTAAATTATTTTATAGACATCAGAGGGAAATATAAGTATAATATTAATTATTATATAATTATAATATTTTAATGTTAATGAATTATTATAGTAGATATTGCTATTCTAGACAGGAAGAGTCATCATTATATTAAATTTATCATTTATAAAAAATTAACATTGATCATACTGAGAGACGTATGAGACATACTTAACAGATGGTATTTTCTATAAAAAAACATAAAAAACCTATAAAAATTATGCTGCAACATAATCTTACATCAGAATGATCATATAATAATATTTAATATGATCAAAAAAATCGATCTTATGATAATACATGTTACTACAACATGATTCACTTCATCCTAATTAATATCAGCCATGTAGTGAAATTTACCAAATTTATTTTCTACAATGAAAAGGTTAGTAACATGTTAGTTCCAATTTTTGAAGAATTAGAAACTAAAGTACATCAGGCCATTGATACAATAGCATTATTACAAATGAAAATTGAGGAATTAAAAGAAACAAATGACACCCTTAGTCATAAGATACAAGAGCTCTCTAAAAATAATGAAACGTTAGAGTGTAAAAATCAAAAATTAACAACCGATCAACAAATTTGGCAGGATCGTCTTAACAAACTTCTTGACAAAATACAAAAATTTGATCTTACTTGCCTGAAATAATTACACTTAAAACACTTGAAATAAAATACCAAGACTTTTCATAACATAAAGTAACTGTATGCTTTAAAAATACAATTTTTTATAACATTTTTTATTATTTACAATAGAAAATTAACGGTTTATCTAAAGATATAATATCAGAACATAATAAATTATTAGATATAAAAATGCGCAATGATATTAATCATTACATTAAAATTAAATCAGTTTTGCCTCAACTAAGATTATTAGGCATCGTAAATTTTAAAAATTACGTATATTTTATATTTTAAACAATATACGGGTCCATAATCCGAATTTTTCTATATAAAAAATTTTAATAACCTCCAGTAAGTGCTGATTAATTCTATTAATAAAAAATTTTTTTTCAATTAATATCTACTATAATTATTTATATCTAAAAATATCTTTAAATAATCAAATACAAGTGTCATTATATAAATAATTACATTACAAAAAATTTTTTTTATGTTTTAATCTGAAAAAATCACTAATGTATATATAATTTTCTTTCTTTATGTCATATATATTTTATTACTATAATCTATTATTATATCATTTTTCATGATACACTTTTTAAAAACATATCCTTAAAACTTTTAGTAGTTAGTGTTTCTCAGAAAACAACATATAAAATAATAAATATAAATATATATAAATATAAACAGTGCATATACAATACACAAGTAGATCAAAAAAGACTAATCCTAATTTCCTAATTGAAAAATTATCTTATTAATACTTATCAAGTCGTAAATAAAAAATACAATTTTACTAAATCATTATTAGATAATAAACCATTAACTTATCATAAGCCAAATCTTTGTTTTTAACATATATCGAGCATCTTTGTAATTTAAAAGCTCTAGCCACATTTTTAAAAAATATATCATATCCAGAAAACGCTACTTCTAACCCATCATAGACCTAAATAAGACAATAATAAATTTCAAAGAGAATCCTATTCGAAATTATTTTTAGAAAACTTCTAATTTTATATATAAAATAATCAATTCTAAATGTTATTATGTTTTTATTATATAAAAAATAATATTTATATATTATAAAGCTCAGCAATCAATACAATCAAATAATGTATAATAATTTTTATTATTCAAGTATATATAAAAATTATTATAAATATGATATAAAATTACAAATCATAGATAGACTAACCTCAATCATACTTAACTGTGGATATTTCTGCTTATAAAAGAATTTATTAGTTTAAACTCAACATCTCAATATGTATCTAATATCCTGATATAATAGAACCTTGAATTATGTGATAACATTTTTCTTAATAAGGTTAAATATCTTTTAAAACATACTGAGTCTTTTACTTCAGACTCTACACTGATTCCTATCTTAATAAATTGTATTATAATACTTTCCTGATATTATTTTTTAAATACCATATGGCCTCTTTTTTCACAAAATAAACCAAATGAAACAACAGAAATCCAATTACTCTGACAGTGCTCTAATTATTTTATATGATAACCATCCTCTTTTATCTCTTATACATATAACACTATTATTTATGTCAAATATTACCTAAAAATAGTCTAAATAAACTTTTCTGATTTACTATCAACAAGCAATACAACAACTGACACTCTACTTAAAATAATAAATCTAATAGCTATTATGATCCTAGATGTTCTTTTTATTTGTTTTTGCTAAAATAAATATTTTTGCAGGTCGCTTGCTATTTTTTCCCGTAAATTGTATAATTTTTTTGGTTTAATTTTTATATTACTCCATCTTATCATAATAGTGATAAGATATATAGATTAGAGAAATCGCATAATTTAGCTTTTTTATTAAAAACTCATTTATCAGAAAATATATAATATTAATAGGATTCTAGTAGAACTAGAAAATCTAGCTTAATACATATATTATATTATATTCTGTTTAAAACACTAAGTTACCTTCATAACTTTTAAAAATATTATTTCCTTAAGTGCACATCTTAATTACTTAACCTATATGTATGTTTAATGTATGCTTACCCTGTATTGATACTTTGTTTGATATGCCACAAATAAATAAAACATATTCTACGTAGTAGTAAAAATGTACAAAAAAAAATCTTCTAGAATTAGACGAATACGTATTATTTCTGGTCAATGGCGTGGACATTATATATCAGTTCCTAATAATGCAGAATTACGCCCTACCACTAATCGAACTAGAGAAACACTGTTTAATTGGATTGCAAACACTGTTATAAGCTCCAAATGTCTTGATTGTTTTTCTGGTAGTGGTGCGCTAGGACTTGAAGCGCTATCACGTTACGCTGATAGTGCCACCTTTCTAGAAATACAAAGATCTGTCACAGAACATCTAAAACGTACTCTTTTTACGCTAAAAGCAAAAAATGGAAATATCATTCATACAAATACATTAAAATTTCTCTCTAAAGAGAATGAAAGCTATAATCTTGTCTTCGTTGACCCACCTTTTCGCGCAGGACTCGTGGAAAAAACGCTTACATTATTAGAAAAAAATGCTTGGCTAAAAAATAAATCCTTGATTTATGTAGAGAACGAAGTGGAGCATGGACGACCTATAGTTTCAAAAAATTGGCATCTAGATCGTGAAATTATATCTGGTCAAGTAGCTTCTCGCTTGTATTATCGCTTGGATAAATAAAAATATTTTTAGATTTTATAATCAAAAAAAATTACCTAATCTTATATAAAACATTCAATAGATAACTGCACGAATAGTGGTATTCTTTTATCTATTTTAAAGCATCCTTTAAAATTTAGTTTTGTAATTTCATATTCACACCTTATAAATATTCAAAAAAATAACATTTTTAAATAATTTTATAAAAATTAGGTACTATGTGACATAGTGCGTCTCTCCTTATGATATAAAAACTAAAAACAATACTTAATCATTCTTCTCTTTATTCTACAAGCTACCCATTAAATACAAAACAACATATTAACAATAAAGCCCAGAATATTCTCGAATAATAGCGACGCCTTTAGATACCCTTTTAGCTTACCTAAAAACCATTCAATCTTATCTTATAGCCTGTATAATCTGATCCTCATGTAATTTTTGGTAACCTTATTATATATAACACTGAGTAAATATGTAGTATAATTGCATATTTACTCATATAACCTTAAAAATTTCTCGACTATATTTAAAATTTATAAAAAATTTACTATAAATGATAATTTGAATATAAAACAAAGGTAAGCTTAAAGCTTACTATGCTAGTATATCGAATAGTGTTTATTTTTTATATTATTAATATGTATTGTACTTGCTAAATATAAAACGCATATTAATTTATCTTTTATCAAAATTAAGCTTACATAATAATATATTGATTAAATTTTAAATATTTCGTATATCTGTCGCGGTTTGATAAAAAGAAATACCTCATTATTAATATCATTATCAATCACATATCATTTGTAATGTATATATTTTATAAATACATATAAAACTTATTTTTATGTATAAATTAACGTAATCCTGTGTAATACAAAACATAAAAACTCATTGAGTAATAATTAATATTAACAAAAGAAGCATCAATTAATAATACTCTATGTAAATTATGAATTATTAAAACATGTTATTAATATCTTTATAGTATAAAATATAAATTATTAATGATTCTACTCTATATGTGTTATAAGTAAAATGACATAATACATAAGATGTTGCTATTCTAAACTTCTCAACAAACTCTATTTATAATAGTAGTTGTTTATACAACTCAATTAAGAGCCTAATCCTGAGACTAAATAATATTTACTAATATAAATTTTTAAATATGGTCAATATAAAACATATAGATTCCAGTAAGATCTTTAACAATACTACTGTTAGTAGTATAATTTTTGCCACCTAATCTAATAATCACATTGTCAAAAGTTTTTAAACAAATCTCATAACAATACATAATGACTCTACGGTAAAAACAGCATATTTATTAGCATAATTATTAAGATCACTTAACCATGTTTTAATAAAAATTACTTTAAAATACCTATTAGCAATAATAACAACCTGCATCTGATACACTTATAAAGTAGATTTTACTTTTATATATAAAAAATTGCCTAAACAACAATTATAAAATTATTTATCAAAATACTAAAATACACACTACCAATAATTATTTATGTTGTGGGGTTATACTCTATAAGGGATACTGCTCTCTAATTAATTTTTAAGTATTTTTTAAAAAATACATACTTAGATAACAAAACTACAAAAAAATATTAAGCGAGTTTTTGAATCCTTTATAATTCAATGTGTAGATGCAGGATAAAAAAATCTATGTAATATAATATAATAATAAATATTAAAAGAAAATTACAAAACAGAGATTATAAATAAAGGTCATAACAATGTTTTATATAGATAGATAGATTGTATTATGGAATATATCCCAATAAGATTACTACCTATTAGATCCTCTATTATTGCTATAATATGTAAGCCTTTGTCACTCAAATCAACACATGATTCTAGTTAAATAGCATGAAAGATATATACTAAATATAATAAGATTAAATAAAACCCTATAAAATTGATACTATCTAAATCATCAATTGATGAAATTATCTAAAAAATATAATTAGGAATAGATTAAAGAGGAATATTGGTTTTGAAGCTACATTGTATCGCGACTCTTGCACTAGGAGTTTTTTCTCTTATATCTTGCTCTAGTAATAACTACACAAAAGCACCTGTGAGCATAATAAATAACCATATTTCAAAAAAAATAATATCAAATTCACCTTATATTAGAAAGATAAGCAATACACATATCGATCACATGATTCATACTAAACCCGTTGATAAATCATCTCAAGAAAAAAATATTCAAACGCAACATGAAATAAAATACTTAATTACGCAAAATAACTCTATATTGCACTTGCATTCTTATGATAACTTTTCTAAAAATAGCTATAAAGGCAAAACATATATAGTTCAAAAAGGAGATACGCTCTTTTACATTGCGTGGATTTCTGCAAATCAAGTCGATAATCTAGCAAAATACAATCACATTACTAAACCATATCTTCTTGCGGTGGGCCAAAAACTACAAGTGCCTCATTCAACTCTTCCATTGCTTTCCATGAAAAATATGGCAGCTATTCATGATAAAATACATAAAGACTATTCTGATTTTCTTATTGTGAATCATAAAATAAATACTGAAAAATCTATCCGAAAAATAAGTAAAACACATTCTAAAATGTTTTACTCAATACATAATAATGATGAATTTCAAGAAGATTTTAAAACGATAAAGATAAAAAAACTTACAAATAAAAATAAAATCAATCACATTTTCAATAAAAGCAATCCTATACAAATTTGGTGCTGGCCTAGTAATGGGAAAATTATTAATTACTTTTCTACTTCTGAAAGAGGAAATAAAGGAATTGATATTGAGGGTAATTATGGCCATGCTATCGTGGCTGCGGCGAATGGACGAGTAGTGTATACTGGCAATGCATTACGTGGCTATGGTAATTTAATTATTATTAAGCACAAAAATAATTATCTCAGCGCTTATGCACATAACGCAAAGATCCTCGTACAAGAAAACCAAGAAGTTAAATTAGGTCAAAAAATTTCTACAATGGGGAATAGCGGTACAATATCCGTTAGATTACATTTTGAAATTCGATATAAAGGAGAATCTGTTAACCCATTACTTTATTTACCAAAAAAATAACATACTAAAATCTGATCAAGGTATATATGTATCATAAATATCAACTACTATCTCAACATTAGATTCTCTAGTTAAAATACGTCTTACCATATCACGCATAAGATTAAGGTATAAACTAGTAACAAAGGTTATAGGCATAATAAATATTAAGTGCCGCAATACCCTACTATACTTAATAAATTATTATATATTTTCAAAATAATCAATATAAACAAAACGCTTAGTGATCTAGTTAATTTAACTAGCACGGATATCACAATATGTTATTATACATGAAAAAGATGTATCTAAGATCGTAGGATGTAATGGATGTAATTAAATTCTTCTAATACAAGTAGCTATTTTTATAAAAGACTCTTATAAAAAATAATATAAATGTATTATAATCATTGATTTAGAGATAAACCTGAATATCTTATAAGTAGTATATATACTACCATAATTTATGTTATGTAACACAAATTAGTCCAATTATATACTTAATAAAGTATAGATGCTACAAAAATAATAATCTTAAATATCATGATTATTATTTGAAACTACCAATCTTATGATAAATTATCACATACTTTACCAAAGATTATATATAATATATATAACTATAATATATTTATAATATAAAAGATATCGATACAGAATATAAAATATAAGATACCAACAGGTAATCCTGACAGCTTACCCAAATTTAATCACTTTAATATAACTTGAATAGTATAATATATATACTATAAAAGTCAAAATATAAATCTATATAAATCTTGTATTATATGCATCAACTTTAGGAGTATGCCTAAATATTACATCATAAAAATAATATAAAACTATATTAGTAATGCAATTACTACTGTTATATAACATATAAGGTTAGATATTCCAACGAATTATTCATGCATATATTTTTCTTTTGATTATAAAATTTTAATATTAATTCAAAGTAGATAAAATAAAATATGTGTATGTGATCTAATAGTATTATTTTGCACAATGAATGACATGATTATAATAAATAATATCTAAAATAAAATTTATGTATCATCATACGTTTGCGGCCAGGCGTAATTATCAAAACGAGACCACTGACCGTTAAAGGTTAATCTTATAGTGCCAACTGGACCGTTACGCTGCTTGCCAAAAATAATTTCTGCAACACCTTTAAGAGCGCTATTCTCATGGTAGACTTCATCTCGATAGATAAACATAATCAAGTCAGCATCTTGCTCAATAGCACCTGACTCGCGTAAATCAGAGTTAATTGGTCTTTTATCAGCCCTCTGCTCTAAAGAACGATTAAGCTGAGAAAGTGCTATGACAGGTACTTTAAGCTCTTTAGCTAAAGCTTTAAGTGAACGAGAAATTTCGGCAATCTCTAAAGTACGGTTATCAGATAGAGCAGGAACGCGCATCAACTGTAAATAGTCAATCATTATTAAGTTTAGTCCACCATTCTCTCGAAATACGCGACGCGCACGTGAACGCACTTCTGTGGGGGTTAAACCAGAAGAATCATCAATAAACATATTTTTTTTCTTTAAAAGAATCCCCATTGTACTGGAAATTCGCGCCCAATCATCATCATCAAGCCGCCCAGTACGAATACGAGCCTGATCAACACGTGATAAAGATGCCAGCATTCTTATCATAATTTGCTCACCTGGCATCTCCAGGCTAAAAATTAATACTGGCTTATCTTGTAGCATAGCTACATTTTCACACAGGTTCATCGCAAAAGTAGTTTTCCCCATTGAAGGACGGGCGGCTACAATGATCAAATCAGACTTCTGAAGACCTGCAGTTTTTTTATTAAGATCTTGGTATCCAGTATCTACTCCAGTAATACCATCATTTGGATTCTGATATAAAGATTCAATACGCGCCATGGTACCTTCAAGAATTTGATCAATACCCCTAGGCCCTGCATCCTGTTTTGCTCGATCTTCCGCAATTTGAAATATACGCGATTCAGCAAGATCAAGAAGATCTTCACTGCTACGACCCTGTGGATTATATCCAGAATCAGCAATCTCTTGCGCCGCGGCAATCATCTCTCGAACCACTGCGCGCTCATGAACTATATCTGCGTACGCACTAATATTAGCCGCACTGGGTGTATTTTTTGATAATTCTGCCAAATAAGCGAAACCACCTACTATATTTAGTTTTCCCTGCGTCTCCATCGCTTCAGAAAGAGTGATTAAATCAATTGGCTTGCCTTGATTTAATAGATCTTGCATTGCTAAAAAAATCATTCGATGAGGGCGGCTAAAAAAATCTTTAGCAACCACGCGCTCTACAATATGTTCCCAGCGATTATTATCTAGCATTAATCCACCTAGTACTGATTGTTCTGCTTCTATAGAACGTGGGGGTAACTTTAATCCTTCTAGCTGATGATCATATTGTTCATAGTTTATATAGGATTTATTGCTAGTTTTTTTATCTGTCATAGGTATGTAATACCAGAAATCTCGTAATGAAATGCAAAATGTAATTATCAATTTAGCACTATTAAAAATATTCATGTCCTATATTACTGCATATCTATACCTTGCAAATCTATAATAACAGCAAAATAATGCCAATAATTAGGAATCTCGTAACGAAAAAGCTCGATTGTTATTTATAATCTCAAATAACTGAGAAAGCAGTAAACTATATATCTTTATATACATATGTTAATATATATATGTTAATCTGCAAAATCTTAAATCTTTGTAAATATCCAATATATAAAAATACATCAGACTTTACTGAAAGACCTGGCATAATACAATCCACCTAAATTTTAGTGCTAAGAGACTTTACTAATTGAATCCACTCCGTGTTCTTTTATTTAGCATAAAATCATTGTATTTTGAGAGAAGTTATATACTGCTGAAATATTTCTTATGGAAACCTTCTATGTATGCTTTATATAAAATAAATGTTCAGAACACATAGAGCTCATCGTAGGATAGACATATCTTCCATCCTACAAGTTTTTTCTATTGATTCTTTATAGCATACATCGTTACATGGCCAGCCATCAGCATCCAGTGGTCACGGATCTGCCTTATTTCATTATGTGACTAATCAAGTCAAGCACTTTACTAGAATATCCTGTTTCGTTATCATACCAAGATATTAGCTTAACGAAATTATCATTGAGTGACATACTCGCACGAGAATCAAAAATAGAAGTCATTGTTTCACCATTAAAATCAGTAGACACTACCTGATCTGAAGTAAAACCAATAATCCCTTTCATCTCACCTTCAGATGCTAATTTCACTGTTTTACATATATCCTCGTAAGAGGCAGATTTTTCTAAACGAGCAGTTAAGTCCACTACGGAAACATTAGGGGTTGCAACACGAAATGACATCCCTGTAATCTTGCCACAAAGCTCAGGAATAACCTGACCCACTGCTTTCGCAGCACCAGTTTCGGCAGGTATAATATTCTGTATTGCACCGCGACCA
The DNA here is from genome assembly GCF_900698885.1 of Candidatus Erwinia haradaeae. Classification (GTDB taxonomy): domain Bacteria; phylum Pseudomonadota; class Gammaproteobacteria; order Enterobacterales; family Enterobacteriaceae; genus Erwinia_E; species Erwinia_E haradaeae_H. The sequence goes on along the minus strand of NZ_LR217705.1, from coordinate 220,091 downwards.
CTTCTCCAATCCTTAGAAGATACACCATCAACCGTTTTCTGAGTTGCTGTAGTGGCATGAATAGTTGTCATGAGAGCCTCTACAATACCAAACTGATCATTAATAACTTTAGCTAATGGAGCTAGACAATTGGTTGTACAAGAAGCATTAGAAATAATATCCTGCCCTTGATAAGACTGATGATTAACTCCCATTACAAACATCGGAGTTGCATCCTTAGATGGCCCAGTTAACACAACTTTCTTTGCACCAGCAGTGATATGTGGACGCGCAGATTTATCTGTTAAAAAATGACCAGTAGATTCAACCACAACCGAAGCATTTGCTACTGCCCATGGTAAATTAATAGGATTGCTCTCTGAACTAACAAAAATAATTTTATCGTTAACAACAAGATTACCATCAGAGTTTACTGCAATTTTTCCATGAAATCGTCCATGAGTGGAATCATACTGAAGCATATAAGCCATATATTCTGCATTTAATAAATCATTAATAGCTACAATTTCTATATCAGGTCGATTCACAGCAGCACGAAAAATCACTCGACCAATGCGCCCAAAACCATTAATGCCAACTTTAATAGTCATATATATCACCAACGTATTATTTTTATTCATGTGAGGATTTTAACTAGAACACAAATCATTACTATTCTTCTAGTTAATTATTATTAATCTTATAAAATTATATGCTCATGTGTTAAGCTTATTAAATGTTAGTAATTGGAACTCATAAAAGCTTACGTTCAATAAATCATTGATAATTATTAAAATCTCTACTTGTATTAAAAATACGAATCTATCTCACAAAACAATAAGTTTTATTTTTCAATAATTCAATTTTTTACTCTAATAGTTACTATTGTGTTATATTTTATATGATCACTGACAGCTTTATGTATTTTATAATGAATATGTTCATTAAAATATTAAAATAACTTTTACTGCTTATGTTCAGTAAAATATACCCAAATCTTTTAGAGATATTCTAATGGCGTATCCAAAATATAATCCTACTGAAGGTTTTATTATTTTTTAATATACAGCATCTATATATCCATAGCATACACAATAGAAAAATTTTTAAAAAAAATTAAAAAGACTGCACTCTAAGTTGGAATAACACATACAATCTTTGGATTCCTATATTCCGTTTTACTGAATTTTATTATTTTATTATCCGGATCTAATGAAAGCCTCTTACTATTCAAGAGGATTAATAAAAATATAAATTAAAATAAAAAAATAAAATATAAAAACAATACTCAAGCTTAGATGATGTAAATAATAATTTTTTAAATAGCACAATGCAGGAATTAGCAAATCTTTCTATTATGATCTATTTGCCTTCCTTGAAAATCGTACCTTATCATATGGCATGATGAAATCATACACACACTTCTTTAGTTTGTGAAACATATATCCGTGTATACTACATTACAATAGAATACTAATAATATTATATATTATTATCATAATAATACCCTAAAATTCTTAAGCGTTGGGTATATATTACCGTTACTAAATTACTCTTAAAAACTATCGATAGTGTTAAATTGATATAAAATTAAACATGATAGTTTTTATTATGTACGAATTTATCTTGCTCACTTTACTTGAATAAAAACTTCTATAAACCAAAATAGTGCAGGTATATTGTCCGATCTACTGTTGAATAACATGCGCTTATATATAATATTACACAAAACTATTTCAGTTTTTGCACAAAAAAGAAGCGCATAATATGTAACAAAAAATATATTATAATTTTATAGCATATAGTAGCTTTATTTTTTAAAGTTTTCTTCAGTAATAGGTACTGTGTCTTCTAATCTATTATGAGAGATATCATTATGAATAATCCAATCACATTGCTATCTGATTTTATTATCAGATAAAACAAGCGCATATAATAACACATGTTTAATAATACATGTGTGATCATACAAAGACAAAATCTCAAACACTATTCACATAAAACATTACTTTATAAATAAAATTTATTCATCTCTCCTAAGTTTTACATAATGTTAGTAAAAGATTTTTATAAAATGAAATGATAGAATAAGAGTGATTCAACCCCCTACAAACCATTATCCTATGCCATTCACTAATAATTAAAGCGAACTCTAAACCTACTATGCTGGATATTCTAGCTTATAGGCTTGAGATCTGCATCTTCCTTATTACGACTAAAGAGTAATGATGTTTCATCATCTAATATTGAGACCTCTGTAATGGAAATTTTTGTTACCGGTGCATAAGAGTGATTTATATAACGACCAGGTACTATCAAAATATTAGACTGATGAATAACCTTATTCTTATTTTGTCTTGGAGTGCAATCATCGGAGGTATTTTTTTTCTGAGCTATAACTCTGATTGAATGAGTACTAACAGATGGATGATCTACAGCGTTCTTTATTGTATTTCTTGGTTCTATGGCTACAATTCTTTTAGCATCACCACTTACTCCTGGTTTAGATACTACAGTAAAATCATTTTTGGCGCTTTTTAAGACACCTGTAGCATCTTCATTGATCGTCGTAGAGTCAAATTGACCTTCGAAGACTAACTTACTTTGCGCATTGATTGCTTCTATGTCACTAGAAGGCATATTACGATAATTTGATTTATAAGTTTTAAGTGGTATCATTGGATGTACAATCCAAATCTTACCCAATGCAAGCTCAAGTGATGCCATGGCATGCATTAATGGCATTGATGAATGTCTTCCATCATACTCATCAGAGTATCGACGACGACGATAACTACTAAAACGCGAATTTCTCATTGACCTGCGTGGTCGACGAGCGGTGGGACAATTACTTCTATTATCATTTTCAGATAAATCCAATGCGATTTTGTTAGGTTCTAAAATAGGAACTATTTCAGATAAGTTAGTTTCTTTTGATTGAGTAATGGAATCCATCATGCCATCAGGACTTTTAAAATCTTTTTTTATTTTTTTTAGTTCATATAAGGTATGATGACTTGATGCCATTGAGGAGCCATCAGTCTGTTTTTCTATCTTATCAGCCACTGGGATGATCGACTCAACACGTTGTTCATGTCGCCCTATTAAAGCATGATCTAACTGTTTAGAATCTAAACGACGACGATAACGAGACTGTCTCGATTGAGTCTGTGCGCTAACTTCAGACGCTTCTGAAGAAATTGGCTTATTATGATGAGACATCTGATGCGTATAGCGACGATTTCGGTAATCATTTCGCACCCCCCTAATATCGCGTTCATTTCGGCTGAGGCTATGATTACGATCATGGCATCGATGGTTATTAGAATTGATATTCTTATGAGAATGATCAACAAAATCATAATTTTGACCAGGATCCTGTGGATGACTGGTAGCAAGCGAGGATGGTTTGACAATCTTTTCAGAGGCTAGAGTATTCTCTGATTGTTTATTAAATTTCTCTGTTGCAAAAAATAATTTTTTCCATTCTGTTATAAGACGACTCACTAAGCTAGGTTTCCTTATGCAAGTATATCCAGATGTTTCAATAGAAACATTCGATTCTCTTATTGAATTATCAAGTCTATGTGATGTCAGTGAGGAGCCTGGAATTACAACAGTAGTGATAGCTGGCGTCTCTGGACGTTTACGCTCAGTCTGCGTAGAATCTATAAAAACCCCCATCTCATCTTGATGAAGTTTTGAAAGATGATAACTTAAAGTTTGCGTTTCTTCTCCGCTACGTATACGCAAAACAGAATAATGAGGAGTTTGCATATTATTATTTGGAACGATAATTGCACGTACACCACCGGGACGCTTTTCAATAGCGCTTACAGCATCACGTTTTTCATTTAGTAAATATGAAGCAACCTGCACTGGAACAATAGCATGTACTTCTTTTGTATTTTCTTTTAATACTTCCTCTTCTATTAATCGTAAGATAGATAATGATAATGACTCATTATCACGAATGGTCCCTGTACCGCTACAGCGAGGACATACGTGATGGCTAGACTCACCAAGTGACGAGCTCAGACGCTGACGTGACATTTCTAATAATCCAAAACGTGAAATATGACTCATTTGAATACGAGCTCGATCTTGGCGAACTTCTTCACGAAGTCGATGTTCTACGGCTCTTTGGTGACGTACTGGCCCCATATCAATAAAATCAATTACAATTAAACCTCCCAGATCACGTAGCCGTAGCTGACGAGCAATCTCATTTACTGCTTCTAGGTTTGTGTTGAATGCCGTTTCCTCAATATCAACACCTCGGGTAGCCCGAGCAGAGTTGATATCTATGGCAGTAAGAGCCTCAGTGCTGTCAATAACAATAGAACCACCGGATGGTAGGCGAACTTCACGTTGAAAAGCTGATTCAATCTGTGACTCAATTTGGTAATGACTAAATAATGGAATTTCACCTGTATATAGTTTAATTTTGCTAGTAAAATCTGGACGACCGAGTGCCGCGATATGCTGACGAGCTAAATCTAATACCTGGGGGTTGTCTATTAAAATTTCACCAATATCTTGTCGCAAATAATCACGGAAAGCGCGCACAATAACATTACTCTCCTGGTGAATTAGAAATGGCGCTGGCCGACTACCTGCTATCTTCTTAATTGCCTCCCAGTGTTTAATCCGAAAACCCAGGTCCCATTGCAATGCTTCAACAGATTTACCGACCCCAGCAGTACGCGCAATTAAACCCATACCATCGGGAAGCTTCAGTAAAGATAAAGTAGCCTTCAGCTCGATTCTATCATCACCTTCAATCCGTCGAGAAATACCACCAGCACGAGGGTTGTTAGGCATTAATACTAAATATGTTCCAGCTAAACTAATAAATGTAGTAAGGGCCGCCCCTTTATTACCACGCTCTTCTTTATCAATTTGCACAATAACTTCTTGTCCTTCACGTAAAAGATCTTTAATATTAGGACGACCGTGACTATTATCATTTTCTAAAAAATATTCACAAGAAATCTCCTTAAGAGATAAAAAACCGTGTTTATCTGCCCCATAGTCAACAAATGCAGCTTCCAGACTAGGTTCAACGCGAGTAATCTTACCTTTATAGATATTAGCCTTTTTTTGTTCATATCCCGGGGTCTCAATATCTAGATCATATAGGCACTGTCCATCGACAAGTGCAACACGCAACTCTTCTTGCTGCGTGGCGTTTATCAGCATTCTTTTCATCATAACTTACTCATTATTATTACATGATTAATAAAGCGACAGATAGAATCTTACTTTAAATAAGGATACAGATAACCCAGTTTTATTTAACTATTAATCTGATGGATGTCGCCAGAGAAGGGGTTAATAATATTCAGTAACCTATTATATGATACATAGAGAAGTGAGCCTTAGACACAAACGCTCGAATAGCTTAACCAATCTTAAATACATCATCTATCTGTAATTTTATATAATCTACCTGTAATCTCGAAATTCATCAATAAGCTCATATTTTCTTAAAGACCATCATACCTTATAATACTGTTCTTAATATAAAATATCGGTCAAGCTTTCTAACCAATATTAATCATTCGTATCTGATATCAATTCTATATGAAGCTATATATCTTATAGATTTTTAGGAAAGCACTGTTCTAGATGTTCTAGATAAAAGTATAAATTTATACTGTATTATCTCAGTCACTTGTATATCCATGATATAACATTTCTAAATAACTGATAAAAATAATTTTAATTTACCTAAATAAGGTATTTGTGTTTAGTTAAAAAGATCATTACGCCAATCTATAACTGTTATATTTATATAATAAATCTCAACTTATTTTGTCAGTATACTATATCTTTTTATGAGCAGAAATTATAACTACAACAATATCGCTCGAGTAACCTTTTGAATATCTGCATAAATCTCTAGATAAAAACAAACTAGTAATCATAAACAAGATACTATGTTTACCTTAAATGATATATGCATTCATTAGGTTGTATTATATCTAATTTTTAGATAATTCATATAATTTCTGTATGATTTTATATGTAGATATAATATTTTATATATTACTATCATCTCGTTTATGCCTCATCGAGAAGAGACGCTTAAAATCTCAGATTAGCTCAATACTTATGTAACTCCTTTAGATTAAATCTATAATCTTAAGATTAATGTCATTACATAAAATTGTATTTCTAGTACAACCAATATTGACCGATCAATAGTATTAAATACTTATATTATATATGGATGGGATGTATATTCCTGTACAGCGTCATTGCAGATCGAGGATCAAGCTAGTTAAGGAGTTAAAATCTAAACACGAATAAAAGAAGATGTTAATATTAAAAATAAAGTGACATCTTGCTCAGATCACTATATCATCTCTTAATATCTGATAAATTGCTTGAGGAATTTAAAATACTTAGAATAATAATTAATACTATTTTAAACGAAATATATTTTCCATATAGGGTATAGTTGTTATTTGATCTAATTGTTATTTTATCTAGTTCCAATGCTTATATTGTTCTTATATTATATTGCTTGCGTTGTATTTATGAGACCTTCTATAGCCACAAATATAATGCAACACAAAATATAACATCTAATCTATACGAAATAAACTGTAATAAACTGTAAAATTTATGAATATACTTATGATATTAATGATGATATCTTGTAATTCTACAACTTCCGATGAGATCTTATCTAATTAGCACTATACAGCACAATACTCTGCAGTACTGTATAGTGGAATATTAACTACAGATTCTATCATCAAAATAGAAAACATTAAAAACAACAACAATAAAAATAAACCTATTACTAAACTAATTATTATTAGTGCATTAATACCACTATTAATAATGATTTTTTGATCATACAATTTTTATATTTATATATGCAATACTAAAATAATTTTGAATTCATTAATTAAAATTCTTCTATTTCACCAGATATATAACCATTCATGTAATATGTCCCTGGAGAAAGAATGCGGTTAAATTCTAATCTAGCTACGAAGATAAATAAACGATAAAAACTAACTCATAAAATAGTTCACTGGAAAGATACACATAAATCTTTTCTTGTTTCTTAAATATTTTTCTTGCTTTTGAGCATTAAAGAAAAATAAGATAATTATATCATTTTTTTATAAAAACTTTTATAATCAATAATCTCATATTTTCATAAATTACAGTGCTATAAATAAGATGTAATCTTATGAAATTTTCTAAAAATTCACAAATTATCACTTATTATAACTCTAAACCAGTTAACTTAAAGTAAAAAATCTTCCAATTTTTTATTTTGTTCGTCTATAGCAATTCTAATCACTGCTGGAGTTCTGCCTTGTCCAGTCCATGTTTTATTTTCTCCATTCTTATCAGTATAAAAATATTTTGCAGGGCGCGCTAAGCGTTTAGACTGAGCTGTCGACCTTATTTTAATCGATTTTATCAATAATTCATTAGGATCGATACCATCAGTTATGAGCATATCACGGTATTTCTGAAGTTTACGGTAACGTGCCTCTACTTCTGCCTGCGCCTGTCTTTCTTCTGTACGACGCTCATTTACTACAGTTTCAAATTTAATCAGCATCTCTTCTAGAATGTCTAAATTACATTCTCTTGTTTGTGCACGTAACGTGCGAATATTATTCAGAATCTTAAGGGCCGCACTCATAGTTTGAATTCTCTAAATTATATTTATTGGGCTAGTACTGCATAATATAATAATAGTGATGCTTATCAAGAACTGCAATAGTTAATTTCTTAAATATATTTAAATCTAAAAAGTTAACGAAAGCTCAAATATTCTAAATAGATCAGCCATAAATATATGCTATTTGCAATAAACAGGATACTTTAATTTAGTATGTAAAATCTAGTTGTAGAAATAAAAAGAATTGATGTCAAATTTTTTATTGATGAGTCACAATCTCAAATATCACAATTTACATAATTATTTGAACTATACCTATTATATATCAGCGCTGCAGTAAATACTGCTATACTCAGTGTAAAGTAGTAAAATACTACTTGATTATAAAATACCTATATCTGATATACTATCTTAAAATAATTTATTAATAATTAAATTATTATGATTTATTAAAAATATAATGAAAAAATTTAAAAGAAAAAATATTTAATTTTACTCTGTACAGAGATTCTCTATGCAAAGTAGTTCATAAGAATTTTTACTTTATGTTATTTATTTCACATAAATAACAGAACTATAGCAATAAAGCTATGTCACAATATATTTAAAGATCCTCTGCAAGACTTACTAAATAAGTATATTGCTCAGTGTATTTTAAACTATCCATAAATTAATATATACAAAATATTCATCGGCAAACGATATAAGTTTAGTCTATATAAATACTTAATGATATATTAAAATAATTTATATGTTATATTCTCCAAAAATATAAAATACAAAATACAAACAGATAAAGGTAATAATTCAAACTTAATATAGCGTGAATAATGACTTTATATTAAATAATATAAATACCACCAGACTACTACCAGCTCAATAAACTATGATCTGATCATAATCAGCATCCTTACTATAGTCAGATTGATTATAATAAAATCAGTGAAATATATAATATTAACTAAAATAGACTAAACAAATAGACTAAACTCTATATAAGTATATGTAAAAATAATGAATATGTACTAAAAGAAAATTCTTTAATTTTCATTATCTTTAATAATTTATTCAAGATCTATAGATACATAATGCTCAGTATTATATACACGCATTGATACTAAAAACTTATTAACTCATGCACTGTTGATATCGCTTTTCAAATAAGATTTAGATGATAAAATTACCATCTAAATATTTTTTATAAAAAATACTACAAATATTAATATGCATTTTAAAAGTTTATTTTAAGAGTTATTTAAATATTTAATAAAAATCATAAAAATAATATAAACTTAATTAAAATTTAGAATCTGAGTAATACATGTATATACTAGTTCAAACTGCAGGTATAAATCAAAAATGATATCTTTACCCCTGAATCAAAGTTTTAAAAAATTTGATGGAATTTATTAAATGAGTATATATAAATTTTATTATATATTTGTTGGATTCAGTAAACTGCTAAACTCAAGATAACATTTTATTTTTATAATATTGTGATTAAATTTTCTGCCTAAATAATTATTCTTAATATATTCTAATTATTTAAGGTTTACAGAACTTTTAATTTTATCTATATAATATTTAGTTAAATACATTCTATACAATTTAAAGTTATTAACACACCATACTCTTCAATAATTATACTTTTCTCAAAATCTTTAGCATAAAATGTATTTTTATATAGTGAGATTATAATAAATACAAATTAAATTTGTTGTATGAGTAAATTAAAATTTACTATCTTCAGTATAAATATACTAATACTATTAGATATTAAAGAAAATGTGTGAAGTCTTTATTTCATTTAATGAAATCTTGTACACTATAAATTTTAATTTATATATAAAATATATATATGAAAACCATAATAATGCTATTCCACTTCATAATCTGTATTATACCTAGGAGAAAAGCGGATGGCACAACTCTATTTTTATTACTCAGCAATGAATGCTGGAAAATCAACAGCATTATTGCAATCCTCTTACAATTATAATGAAAGAGGCATGAGAACCTTAATCTATACTGCAAAAATCGATAATCGTTTTCATGTGGCCAAAGTCAGCTCACGCATTGGGATTTCATCTTCTGCTATGTTATTTCATTTTAAAACGAAATTTTTTCAAGAAATTAAAAGAGAACAAAATCATAAAACAGTGCACTGTGTTTTAGTTGATGAAAGTCAATTTTTGACACGAAGACAAGTTCAAGACTTGTCTGAGGTTGTAGATAAATTAGAGATCCCAGTACTTTGTTATGGCTTACGTACCGATTTCCGTGGTGAGTTATTTTCTGGTAGTCAATATTTATTAGCATGGTCAGATAAGTTGATTGAATTAAAAACAATTTGTCACTGCGGAAGAAAGGCGGGGATGGTCTTACGTATTGATTCTACTGGAAAACCTGTTACTCTAGGAAACCAAATACAAATAGGAGGAAATGAAAAATATATTTCTGTATGCCGCAAACATTACTTTCAGGCTTTAAAAATCACGTTAATAAAAGATTTTAAAAAAAATAAAATAAAGAAAATAATAGGAAAAACAATAAAAAAACAAAACCCCCCATAGAAACATAATATATTCATTATCTATCTTCAGATAAAAATAAAATAAATGGCACAATATCATATTGATTATTTCAGCAAAAAACCATAATGATAGCAGTTAGAGCATTCAATATCTAAAATTTACTAGCGATATCCATTTAAGAGGAGTTTTCTTATCGTCACAACGTTATGAGTATTGCAATTTTATTATTCATATCTACCTATAAAATATTATAATGATTAATCAAAATTACTAAAAATTTCTATAACGTTATATGCAAGCATTTGGCAATGAAAAGCACACTAAACATATCATAGACTCTGATTAAATGTAGTCACGAAATTTATCAAAAAATACTATAACATTAGTTACTGAGAAATAAATGAGGAAAACAACCTCATATTAATTGCAAATATATTATATCCAAGAAAATAAATTCATTATGCTTGCTCTTGTAGTAGATATCAATACATGATTAAAAAATGGGGGAGTATTTATAATATGATATGCAACCTATAGTACTCAATAGCTTTATAATTAATGACTATTATACGGATATGGTGTGATATATCTCATTATGTCTAAATTATACAAAAAATCACCATATTCATAATAGTAACTTGCTTGCGTACGCTTTAGATCATTCAGAAATAAAATGTACTATATTCAATACGTTAAAGAAAAATTATTCTTTTTCCATGCTACTATGAATGAATATAATTTAAAGAATTACATTAATAATAAATTAGAAATAAATAATAAAACTAGAAAGAATAAAACTAGAAAGGAACATTTCAAACTCAGTCACTTAGTAATGTAATTCTATCATGTCTTCTAAAAATATTTAGAATCTAAACCCTTTCTAAATAAGAATATTATTAACTTTTTATTATCTTAATATATAACTTTAGAGAATTATAATGAGTTTTGTATTTTTAAAATAATGCTTAAAAAATTATAACTACTATGAGGTAGACAGAATTATGAACAAACAAGAAACTCTTAGCTTTCAATCAGAAGTCAAACAATTATTAAAATTAATGATACATTCCATGTATTCAAACAAAGAAATTTTTTTACGTGAATTAATATCTAACGCTTCGGATGCTGCTGAAAAATTGCGCTTTAAGGCGCTATCTAATTCGGATCTGAATTGTAGTAACCTGCGCGTAAGGATAGAAGTTAACAAGGATAAACGAATTCTTATTATTAGTGATAACGGTATCGGAATGAGACGAGAGGAAGTTATTGAAAATTTAGGTACTATTGCAAAATCAGGTACTAAATCATTTATAGCATCACTTGGATCAGATAATGCTAAAAACAGTCAGTTAATTGGTCAGTTTGGTGTTGGTTTTTATTCTGCATTTATTGTAGCAGACAAAGTATCAGTGCGCACCCGTTCTGCAGAGTCCTCTGAAAATATGGGGGTATTATGGGAATCTTTCGGAGAGGGTGATTATACTCTGTCTGATATTGAAAAAATTGACCAAGGCACTGAAATTATTCTCCATCTACGTAAAGAAGAAGATATGTTCCTGGATGTATGGCATCTTCGGGGTATTATTAGTAAATATTCCGAACATATTTCTTTACCGGTAGAAATTCAAACAACTCATAAAGATGACGATACTGTTGTCTGGGAGAAAATTAATAAAGCTCAAGCGCTATGGACACGCAATAAGTCTGATATAACAAATGAGGAATATAAAGAATTTTATAAACATTTATCTCATGATAATAGCGAACCCTTAATCTGGAGCCATAACAGAGTAGAAGGAAAACAAGAATACACCAGCCTTTTATATATACCCTCTCAAGCTCCATGGGATATGTGGAATCGTGATCATAAGCATGGTCTAAAACTATACGTGCAGCGTGTATTTATTATGGATGATGCCGAACAGTTTATGCCAAATTACTTGCGCTTTATAAAAGGAATAATAGATTCTAATGATCTACCATTAAATATTTCACGCGAAATCTTACAAAGTAATCATATTACACAAACCTTGCGTTTAGCCCTAATTAAACGTTCTCTCCAAATGCTAAGTGAGATGGCAAAAAATCACAAAGAAAAATATCAAACATTTTGGCAACAATTTGGGCGAGTTCTTAAAGAAGGACCGGCAGAAGATAGAAACAATGCAGTAAGTATTTCTAAACTACTACGTTTTTCTTCTACTGTCCATCCAAGTTCGGCGCAAACTGTATCATTAGATGATTATATCACTCGAATGAAAAAAGAGCAGGAAAAAATTTATTTTATCGCCGCCGACAGCTATCTTGCCGCAAAAAATAGCCCTTATCTTGAAATGTTCCATAAAAAATCCATTGAAGTGCTTCTACTTTTTGACCGAATCGATGAGTGGATGATGAGTCATCTTACTGAATTTGAAGGGAAAAAATTCCAATCAGTTAGTACAGCTGACACTGAATTAAACAAGCTTGCCGATGTAACAAGTGAAGCTCAAAAACAAACCGAGCAATCGTTAGAACCATTTATTAATCGGGTAAAAAGCTTACTTGGTGATCGCGTTAAAGGTGTTAGCCTCACACACCGCTTATTTGATACGCCGGCCATTGTGACAACAGACGTGAATGATATATCTACCCAGATGGCAAAGTTATTGTCTTCTACAGGTCAAGATGCCCCAACAGTAAAATATCTATTCGAGATGAACCCTGAACATGCATTAGTAAAACAAGCAGCTAAAACACAAAATGAAACACATTTTGTAGAGTGGATTGAGTTATTTTTAGCTCAAGCTCTGTTTGCTGCAACGGGTACACTAGAAGATCCAAATCAGTTTATCCAGAGAATTAATCGTATGCTTTTGACATCTAGTAAATCAACAGAAAATATAATTATTGTCAATAAATAGAGATCAATAGAAATAATTATTCTTATACAAAAGCACTTTACAGAACACAAGCATGTACTGCACATATAGTGCATGCTTGTCATGAAAACAAATAAAAACTTTCAGCACTTTAAAATATAAAAGACTACGACTAAAACTATCTAAAAAAATAATAACTAATTTATATATGCTAATACAAAATCCATATGACATCGACATAAGTTGTGTTATGTCTTCCTACTTCGCACTAAAATATTAAGGTATTGACATACTGATATGCTAGTTATAATTCTTATGCCAGTTATAACTCTATTGCTAAGAGATCTTCTGTTATATTTTGCTACAAACCTTCTGAAAAAATTACTATTCTAGAAATTCTGTAAATCAAATACCTATGTAAACATCATTTAATCCTTATAGAGGATATCTAATAAAAACTAAACACATTGCCTATCTTGATTGATATCATTGAAGTAATACTTTTTTTTGTAATTCATCAGTAATAATCATCCAACGTATCAGGTTAAATTAGCACGCTTGTTAGCATGAGTTATTATTACGGAACATAATAGAACTCAACTATCTATTGACGGTTGATTTATACTTTTTTTGACGGTTGATTTATACTTTTTTAAAAGAACCCTCTAAATATTACTAAATTAATCTTCAAAAATAACTACTTATCAGGTGATAATATTAAAAATCTCAACCTGAAGAAATAGATTGACAATCAATATAATTGAGAAATTTTTAGATAAAACTAACCTTTTATTTCACTTAATCTAGATTTATACTTTAACTAAATTAATTCTTTAACCTGACTCTCTATCTATAATAACTATTCTGTTTATATTTTTCTATAAAAATTTAGTTTTTTAACTATATTTCCTTTCTGTGTTTCAATGATAAAAAAACACTAATTCTTTAGACAAAATCATTATCAATTAGTAATTTTAAAAGTATTAGATGTACTAATCCAACCTAAAATCAAATAGGCTGAATACTATTTTTTTGTACTACAGCATCAAAAATATGGCAAAGAGTTTGAATGTTACTATCTCTTAAAACAGATTTTCGTGCTTCTACTATTTTTTCTTGATATATTTTATGTCGCCACTCTACAGGGGTTAACATAGAAGGGTCGTCATCTTCTAAAATTATTAATTTCAAAGGTTCTACATTACCCTTTATGAAACTATTATATAATTCTTGATATGCTTTAGGTGTATTTAAGTGACTATGGATAGAACGAATATGCAAGCACAGTCCTTGCTTAGTAAACTCCCTCCAAGAATGTAAAGCTAGTTGATAACCTACCTCAGGTATATTTAATTTATCTAAATCAGATGACCAAGCATCCCGATTCCATGATTCTTCAACTATTTTTATTTCAATTTCTGAATTTCTTAAATACTGATCGATATCACTTGTTAAATCACTCAATTGGGGTAATAGTGTTTTTTTTTTCAAATCAACTATAGATACAACCTCTTGATGAGGCTTGGTGATATGTTTACAGCCCTCTATCTTTAAATCTGTCTCCGAATTTACTAACTGAGGCATTTTTATCAATAGATTATTTTTCTCAGCAACCTGCATATCTCTCTGATGACTGCCGGCATCCTTAATACTATATAGATTTTTATTATTACTATCCTGAAGGTTTTTAGCGACTGATTTTTTTAGATTTTTTTTTTCTAAATCGACCGATGCCTGAACAAGTTCTCCAATAGGAGGTTCATAGGATGACCCATCTGGCACCATCAAATTATTTGTTCCTTCTTCTTTAAAGTCTTCTGGTTTGAACGCCAGAGCGCGCAATAAGGTCATTTCGACCCCCATTCGTTGATTAGGTGCAAACTGCAACTCTTTACGTCCTACTAAAAGAATCTGATAATATAATTGCAGATCAGTTGGCGGTAGTGTTCTTGCTAATGCTTGCAACCGATCATCAATAGCTGCACAATCTTTACCAATCGAAGGAGGTAAGAGTTGCATGATTGCGATACGATGCAAAAAACTAAGCATTGCTATTAATAAACCATCCCAATCACCACCATGTATGGATGCGCTCTCTAACAGCTCCATCACTTTCACACCATCAGAATGGACCAAATACTCAATAAGAGATATTACGTATTGATCATCTAATATACTCAGCATATTACTAATAGAATTGATAGTAATTGACCCCTGACCCATAACGATGGCCTGATCAGCCAAACTTAGTGAATTGCGCATACTCCCCTTTGCCGCTTGCGCTATGAGTTTTATTGCTCCAGGCTCTGCGTGAATATTTTCAGTTTGCAATATATGTTTTAATTGCATAAAAATCTGATCTAAATTTAATATTGTCAAATGCAAGTGCAAACAACGTGATAGGATGGTTAATGGTATTTTTTGCGGATCTGTTGTAGCTAAGATGAACTTTACATGTAATGGTGGTTCTTCAAGAGTTTTTAGTAAAGCGTTAAAACTATGACGCGATAACATATGCACTTCATCAATTAAATAAATCTTAAAGCGACTCCGGGATGGGGTGTACTGCACATTCTCTAACACATCTCTAATATCCTCAACCTTTGTACGTGAGGCTGCATCAATCTCAATAAGATCTAAACAAAAACCTGCAGCAATATCACGACATTGACCGCATACCCTACAAGGATTAGAAGTAATACCAATTTCACAATTTAAACTCTTGGCTAATAATCGAGCAATCGTGGTCTTACCAATGCCACTGGCACCTGAAAATAAATAAGAATGATGTATGCGTTCAAGAGATAATGAATTTTGTAATATACTTAATACATGCTCTTGACCAACAACATCAGTAAATACTTGTGGGCGCCATTTTCGTGCTAATACTTGATAACTCATAAAACTTTAATCATCTAAGTAAAGTGTAAATATTATTCAGCATACATGCAATTAAATACATTGAGCTGAAGTGCATTACTCATTCATTGCCAGATCATAAGATTTAACATCTTAAAACAAACGTTAATCGAATCTTCAGGATATTCTATAATGTTTAGAACAGTTATTCTTCATCTTAATACTCACGCAATGATTTTTCATATTAGGTATTATACATACCTAATTTAATATAAAGAAATTAAAACTATCGTAAAGATATGATCTTCGATAATTATTGAAGATAAAATCAAAAAAATATAACATAATTATACAATTGATTTTATGTAGTGTACTGATTTATGTAGTGTTCTTAAATTAAGATAATTATTTTATATAAAATAATCAATTAGGTACACAGAGCACACTTAAAATTAATTCAGACATATTTTACTCACGAATTTTTACATACCATTACTATTAAATTTAAATGCATATCAATATTCTTCTATGTGATCAACATAAATTATGCTATATACTATTTTATATCAATCTGATAATAAGATATCGCTCCTCCAATCAGATTAAAACTATTAATTTTCCAAATCAATTATAGCGTGAAGATTACATGAACTCATAAAATAAAGATGAATTTACAATATCGTAAATGAAATTCTATTCAAGAGAAATTAATATCACTAAAAATGTCATAAAATGTAAGCCATCTATTTTTAACTACACTGACAACCAAGTTATATTATATTAACTATAATTATTGTAATATGCATGATAAGGTATCATCTCTTAGATAAATTAATCAGAGAAAATCAGCACATAAAGCAACTCATAATTAGATTCCGTAAATATTTTGTTTGCTAAAACAAAAAAATTTCTGCGAGACTCGTTCCATTTAAAAATTTCTGCTGTAATATTTAAGTGATTACAATATCTCATCAAATTCACTTTCATCTATTATGATCCATAATGCGATATGTTTTTAACATCTAAATATCTAAAAATTTCAACACTTTTATCTTAGCATCAAAAATAAAATTTTAGATCATACTCCAACGAAAACATTTATTATAATGTATTATCCATAAAAAATTATTCCGCTTAAATACAATTAGCTATATATACTGGGGAGCGTGGTTTTGTTTTTACAAAGAAAAAAAATAAAAAATAAAAACATAAGATAGAATGTCATTCTAAACACATGAACCATAAATAAAATCAGAAGACAAATTCACATTTCTCATTCAGTGTGATATTGTAGAGCACATGTAGTCATTAATATCGTATTAGTGCAGCTCTCTATAAGTGTATAAAAAACTAAACACATATTTTACTTTAGGTCTCATAAAAATTTTTGTTATGAATGCATCTCATTAGAGAAAACTTTCGCTATGAGCAAATATTTTCAATGCACTCCTAACTAAAATGCAAAATATTTTTATTTTTAACTAAAAATTAATCATAAATTTTAATTGTTATTAAAGCATTTAATTAGTATTAAAATTTATTAAAATATGAAGAAAATACAGATACATTTAGCTAAAAATACTAGATTTTATAAAAATAAAAATTAATTTATGTTTTCTATATTTGTTTTGTTTACTGCAAAATAATGTATTTTTTAATAAAACTAATACACTATTAATGAGGAGATGCTTTACTAATTTGAACTAATTAGATCAATGTGATATATACAAAAACTATACATATCATATGTAGGACATATTTTTACATCTTAGATTTATTACTATTAAAGATATTTAATTTTAAAAATAATATTTTTAAAATATTTTTAAAATTTATCCAACGAATACTGCGTAATAAACACTAGAAAATAATAACAAGACTATACTAAAAGTTTTTATAATATCAACTTACAAAGTAATATGATCTTTTTGTAACGATGCCATTTAAAATAATAATTTTAAATTATAATTTAAAATTATTATAAAACACCTCAAAAACCAAACAATAATCACATGAATTCCAAATAATCGTATGTAATTAAATGTTCCCAAAAACCACAAGACCGATACTAAACTATGTATTCTAAACCTATACTATTAGACCAAACACTGCTATTCTAAACTCAATAGCTAAACTTTATAGCTAAATATATGCTACAAGTAAAACTTGACAGGACTACATGCATCATGAATGTTTTTGCAAAAAATCTAGCGTTTTACGTAAAATACTGGAACAGATAGACGATAGCCTGTAAAAATTCTGTAGCAATATTATATACGTTTTATTAACTTTTAGATTGAGATATTGCTATGCTCAGAATCGCTAAAGAAACCCTGACATTTGACGATGTTCTTATTGTTCCAGCTCACTCTTCCGTTCTCCCAGAAACAGCTAGCCTGAGTACTTCACTTACCAAAACTATCCGTTTAAACATTCCCGTGATATCTGCTGCTATGGACACTGTAACTGAGTCTAGTTTAGCAATTGCTATAGCACAAGAAGGTGGTTTAGGATTTATTCATAAAAGCATGTCTATTGAAGATCAAACAATAGAAGTTCGTAAGGTTAAAAAATACGAAAGTGGAGTAGTAATTAATCCGCAAACTGTATTGCCAAGTACATCATTAAGAACAGTAAAGACCTTAACTAAACGTAATGGATTTGCCGGTTATCCAGTAGTGAATAGTAAAAATCAATTAGACGGTATTATTACAGGCCGCGATGTACGATTTGTTACTAATCTTGATCTGCCTGTTTCTGCAGTTATGACTTCTAAAGAACGCCTAGTCACTGTGAAAGAAGGCGAATCTCGCATGGTTATACTACAAAAAATGCATGAAAAACGTGTAGAAAAAGCATTAGTAGTAGATAGATACTTTCAATTAAAAGGAATGATCACTGTTAAAGATTTTCAAAAAGCAGAACGCAAACCTTATGCTTGTAAGGACAAACATGGCCGGTTGCGTGTGGGGGCAGCTGTAGGTGCTAGCTTAGGAAACATAGAGAGAATTGATGCTCTAGTATCTGCTGGTGTCGATGTTCTATTAATTGACTCTTCGCATGGCCACTCTGAAAGCGTTCTGCAATGTATTAGGAAAACCCGTGAAAAATATCCTGATCTTCAAATTATTGGTGGAAATATAGTAACCGCTTCTGGCGCATTAGCTCTAGCTGAAGCAGGCGTGAATGCAGTTAAAGTTGGCCTTGGTCCTGGGTCAATTTGTACCACCCGTATTGTCACAGGTGTGGGAATACCTCAAATCACAGCAATTTCAGATGCTGCAACTGCCCTAGAGGGTTCTGGTATTCCAATTATTGCTGATGGAGGCATTCGCTTCTCTGGGGATATCGCTAAAGCTATTGCCGCTGGGGCTGCAGTAGTTATGCTTGGATCCATACTCGCAGGCAGCGAAGAGTCACCAGGTGAAATTGAGTTATACCAGGGGCGTTCATTTAAAGCTTACCGTGGAATGGGTTCACTCGGAGCCATGACTAAAGGATCTTCTGATCGTTATTTTCAAGTGAATAATACAGGAAATAAGTTAGTACCAGAAGGCATCGAGGGACGCGTGGCATACAGGGGTCGCCTTAAAGAAATCATCTATCAGCAAATGGGCGGCTTAAGATCTTGCATGGGCCTTACTGGTTGCGCTACTATCGAACAATTACGAACTCAAGCGGTTTTTGTCCGAATTAGTAAAGCAGGTATCTCAGAAAGTCATGCGCATAATATCGCCATGACAAAAGAGCCTCCAAATTACTACATAGATTCTTAGTTTCGTATCTAAAAGGCTTCCTGATACGGATAAATAGTGATCTGTTACTATAAAATAACTATCCTCTGAACTTTAACTATAATAATGTATCATGTAACTTATAGCATCATCTAACTTATAATTGACAATATTATTTTCTCTGGAACTCTTTTCATGCTACCACAAAAGATTTACACTAGTCGCATTCTGATACTTGATTTTGGCTCGCAATACACTCAGCTACTTGCTAGATGCATAAGAGGTATTGGAGTATATTGTAAATTATTAGCATGGCATGCATCAGAAAAAGAGATTAGAGAATTTAATCCAAATGGTATAATTCTTTCAGGAGGACCTGAAAGCAGCATAAGTCATAATAGCCCACGTGTAGTCAATTATATATTTCATGCTGGAGTTCCGATTCTTGGTATATGTTACGGTATGCAAGTGATGGCCGTTCAGTTAGGTGGTACAGTGCAAAGCTCTAATAAACGCGAATTCGGTTCTGCACAGATAACAGTAACAAAAAATAGCCCATTACTTCCTCCGATTTTTCATAATACTAACACAGATAAAAAGATAGTAATGGATGTCTGGATGAGTCACTCCGATCATGTTAGCCAGATCCCATCTGACTTTATCGCTATAGCTCACACTGAAAAGTGTCCAGTTGTAATTATGACAAATGAAACAAAACGTTTCTATGGTGTACAATTCCATCCAGAAGTAACTCATACACCACAAGGACTAAGCTTAATAAAACAATTTGTGCAAATTATTTGTCAATGCAAAGCGCTATGGACTACGAAAAACATTATCGATGATATCATTAAAGACATAAAAAATCAGATAGCAACTGAAAGAGTTATGCTAGGACTTTCTGGAGGCGTAGATTCTTTGGTAACAGCATTGTTGTTACACCATGCCATTGGTGATCGTTTAATATGCATCTTTATTGATAATGGTCTTTTGCGCCTTGGGGAAGCTAATCATCTAACAACTATGTTTTCTAATTGCTTTAGCTTAAATATTATCCATATAAAAGCAGAAAAACGTTTTCTAGACGCTCTAATTGGTGTTCAGGAACCAGAAGCTAAACGTAAAACTATTGGTCGCGTATTTATTGAGATATTTGAAGAAGAAGCCGTTAGAATTGGCAATGTGCAATGGCTAGCGCAAGGAACTATCTATTCTGATGTAATTGAATCTGGTATAACTTCAACTTCTCAAACACACATAATTAAGTCACATCATAATGTTGGAGGACTTCCAAAAAAAATGAGACTAAAATTACTCGAGCCCTTAAAAACACTTTTTAAAGATGAGGTACGAGAAATCGGACTAAAGTTGGGATTATCGAACTCAATTCTATATCAACACCCGTTTCCAGGTCCTGGTTTAAGCATCCGTGTATTAGGTGAGGTCAAAAAAGAATACTGTGACCTTTTGCGATCTGCTGATTCTATATTAATTGAGGAGTTACATAAGGCTAATTTGTATAAAAAAATAAACCAAGCATTCACTGTGTTTCTTCCAATTCGCTCTGTTAGCGTTATAGGTGATAATCGAAAATATGACTGGGTAATAGCTATTAGAGCTGTTGAAACAACTGATTTTATGACTGCTCAGTGGACAAATTTACCACATGAGTTTCTTAGAACCGTCTCCAATCGCATTATAAATGAAATTCACAGTATCTCCCGCGTCGTGTATGATATCTCTAGCAAACCACCTGCAACAATCGAATGGGAATAAAGAGCTTATACATTATAGAGTGTTAACCAAATACTCAAAAATGCTTAACGTATAACTATCTCTATTAATTCACAGTCTGACAAAGTCACATGGATATCATAAACCTATAACATAAGTTTTATATTCAAAGCAGCATACTGAAGCAAGGTGGGCGTTATATATTCTATTTTTTTTTTTTGCAAATGCTCCTTTTTATCTAATTTTTAAACACTACGTAAATGCAAGAACAAATCTACTCAAAAAGAAATCTTATTATCTATAATAAAGATACACGTAGCAATATATAATAGAGTATCTAAAATTTATTGTCATATTTTCTCATGAATCCACCAATATATTTTTAAATATAGAAATATCAAATTCTATTATAGCGATAGTATTTTTTGGCACACTCTGCGGCTTATATAAGGTCACTATTCACAATATTCTCTTCTTATAATGTAAAAAGATCATTTGTAGACCACCTGATTTATGCATTAACAAACCTCTAGTTTATGACTAACTGCTGAATATATTTAGTAGTGTCTACTACATAATGGCTCTTAAAAATAATGTGAGTTATAAATTTACATAGACCGCACAAAAGATTCAGAAATCTATATACGCACGATCTCTTATATTTTTAGAACGATCTATTGAATAAATTAGAGTTATTTTAATATATTAATATTTTTTATTTTTTATTTTTTATTAGATTAATCACAATATCATTACCATTTTTTAAAAAACTAATGATCAGAAATACTATAAAGAGATTCTTGAATTTAAAATATAAAATGTAGTATAGTTCTATTATAATTATAGACTTTGCATAAATAGTACTTAGCGCATAATATAACCCCCCGGTTATCTTTTAATCGCTACAATGAATATAATTTTTTGTATTAGTTTATATTATGGGAAGCACAGTATTATTACCCGACAAAGATCTGTCTTCAGGGATAGATAATGATTCTGTTGTAATTGTTTCAGCTACCCGTTGCAAGGCTACTACGTTTTCATCTGTAGCGGTACGAATCAAAATTACACCTTGAGTATTTCGACCAATCATACTCACTTCAGATACTCGTGTGCGCACTAAGGTACCTGCATCGGTAATCATCATTATCTGATCTCCATCCATCACTTGTACAGCACCAATAACTAACCCATTCCTTTTAGACACCTTGATAGATATCACCCCTTGTGTAGCACGTGACTTAATAGGGTACTGAATATTTCTTGTTCGTTTCCCATAACCATGTTGAGTTACAGTCATAATGGCACCATTATCTCGTGGAATAATTAAGGACACCACCCTATCTTCATCGATTAACTTGATGCCTCGAACTCCAGCGGCGGCTCTCCCCATAGTACGAACTTCAGTTTCAGAAAAACGCACTACCTTTCCTTCAGAGGAGAATAACATAACCTCATCATGACCATTAGTGAGTGATACACCAATAAGCTCATCATCATCACGAAGATTTACAGCAAAAATACCTGCACTACGAGGCCGGCTAAATTCAGTCAATGCTGATTTTTTTACAGTTCCACTCGCAGTTGCCATAAATATATTCCATTCTTTAACATACGTATGTATAGGTAAAAGAGCAGTAATACGTTCATTTACTGCTAGGGGTAATAAGTTAACAATTGGGCGACCACGCGCGCCACGACTAGCTTCGGGCAATTGATAAACTCTTATCCAATACAAACGACCTCGACTAGAAAAACACAAGATAGTATCATGTGTATTTGCCACTAAAAGACGATCAATAAAATCTTCCTCTTTAATGCAAACCGCTGACTTTCCTTTTCCACCTCGGCGCTGAGCTTCATAAGAAGCTAGTGGTTGATACTTAATATATCCCTGATATGACAAAGTCACCACTACATCTTCCTGATGAATCAAATCTTCAAGATTTATACTGGCACTATTCATAGCAATTTCAGTACGACGTTGATCTCCAAATTTATCTCGAATTATTTCTAATTCTTCACGAATAACTTCTATTAATTTTTTTGGATTCTTTAGAATACAGATTAATTTATTAATGTGATCTGATAGACTTATGTACTCGTTAAACAATTTTTCATGCTCTAGATTGGTGATTTTTTGAAGTCGTAAGTCTAAAATTGCTTGGACTTGATCGGTAGTTAAAGAATATCTGCCAGAAGCAAGATATTTCTTTTTGTCTCGCCATTCCGGATAATTTATATTAGCATCTACAGATGCTAACATTTGAGAAACACGTCCAATGTTCCAAGTGTTAGCCATGAGCTTGTCTTTTGCTTCTTCTGGTGTACTTGAGCCGCGAATCAACTGAATCATAGAGTCAATATTCGCTAAGGCTAACGCTAAAGCCTCAAGAATATGAGCACGATGACGTGCTTTTCGCAACTCAAAAACAGTGCGGCGCGTGATTACCTCTCGGCGATGAGACACAAAAGCCCCAATGATATCTTTTAGTGACATAAGCTTTGGTTGACCTTGGTGTAACGCAACCATATTAATACAAAAAGACGTTTGCATCTGTGTGAGCGAATACAAGTTATTTAAAACTACTTCACTCAACGCATCCCGTTTCACTTCTATTACAACACGCATACCTTCTTGGTCAGATTCATCACGTAAAGCACTTATACCCTCTAGGCGTTTTTCTTTAACTAATTCAGCCATTTTTTCAATAAGATGTGCTTTATTTACTTGATATGGGAGTTCGTGTATAATGATAGTTTCTCGCTTACTTTTGGCATTGATTTCAATTCTAGTACGAGCCCGTATATAAATCTTTCCACGCCCTGTATGATAAGCTTCATGGATCCCCTTCTTTCCATAAATAATGGCAGAAGTGGGAAAATCTGGGCCAGGAATACATTGCATTAAAGCTTCAACAGTAATATTCTCAGAGTCTAGATATGCAAGACAACCATTAATTACCTCGGTTAGATTATGCGGTGGAATGTTTGTTGCCATACCAACCGCAATTCCTGAAGAGCCGTTAATTAATAAGTTCGGAATACGAGTGGGCATTACTTCTGGTATTTCTTCTGTGTTGTCATAATTTAACATAAAATTTACAGTTTCTTTTTCAAGATCTGCTAAGATTTCATGCGCTATTTTAGACATGCGCACTTCTGTATAACGCATCGCTGCGGCTGGATCCCCATCAATAGAACCAAAATTACCTTGACCATCAATCAAAATATATCGTAACGAAAAAGATTGGGCCATACGAACAATTGCATCATATACAGCAGAATCACCATGTGGGTGATATTTACCAATCACATCACCAACAATACGTGCGGATTTTTTATAAGCCCTATTCCAATCATTACCAAGAATGTGCATAGCATATAAAACACGGCGGTGAACTGGTTTCAAGCCATCACGCACATCTGGTAAGGCGCGACCAATAATAACCGACATAGCATAATCTAAATAAGAGTTTTTTAATTCTTCTGCGATATTAACCAATCTAATTTCACGGGCAAAGTCATTCATGGACGAACTTTCCTTTCTATGTTGATTCCTTATAAAAAGATAGTGAAGTATATCACATTAGGTATAGATGAATAATCAGCGTTATACTAATAAATCATACGATTTATTAGTATATAACACATCATTTGTAGAAAAATTTTAACCCTAACAAATATAGGAAATAAATCTTAAATGTCACAATTTAAAATAAAATTAACTATATTAAACTGAAATTACCTGAGTACTAATGAAAAAATGTGGTAGCATCTCTCTATAAAATTCTATTTCACTTAAAATATATTTTAATTATAGTGGTATTAATTCGTGAAGATTAAAACTCGATTCTCTCCTAGCCCTACAGGGGACCTACATCTTGGTGGTGCTCGCACTGCTTTATATTCATGGTTGTTTGCTCGTTACCACAACGGTACCTTTGTATTACGTATAGAAGATACTGATTTACAACGATCTAATAAAAACAGTAGTACTGCTATCATGGAAGATTTGCGTTGGCTGAATCTTGATTGGGATGAGGGGCCATATTATCAGACAAAACGCTTAAATCGTTATAATGAAATTATTAATCAAATGTTAAAAGATAATACCGCATATAAATGCTATTGCTCAAAAGAAAGACTAGACGAGCTACGTGAGAATCAAATGGCTATTGGGAAAAAACCACAGTACGATGGTTATTGTCGCGCTAATAACAAAGAGCCTATAGATCATAAAAAATATGTAGTACGTTTTAAAAACCCCAAAGAAGGTTCTGTAGTATTTGATGATAAAATTCATGGTCGTATCGAATTCAAAAATCAAGAGTTAGATGATCTTATCATTCGTCGCAGTGATGGCTCTCCAACCTATAATTTTTGTGTGGTGATTGATGACTCTGACATGGATATTACCCATGTTATTCGTGGAGTAGATCACATAAATAATACACCACGTCAAATAAATATCTTTAAAGCCATTGGTGCTGCTATTCCTATTTATGCACATGTATCTATGATATTAGATGCTAATGGTAAAAAATTATCTAAGAGAGAAGGAGCTTTAAAAATAATGCAGTATCGCAATGAGGGGTATTTACCTGAAGCATTACTGAATTATTTAGTTCGTCTTGGATGGTCTTTCGGTAATCGTGAGATATTAAACCTAAATGAAATGAAAGAGCTATTCACGTTAGAGGGGATAAGCAAATCTCCTAGCGCTATGAATATTACAAAATTACAGTGGCTCAATCAGCACTACATTAAGAATCTCCCTAAAAAATATATCACAACTCATCTTCAATGGCAGATGCAATCTGAAAATATTAATACCGAACACGGCCCAAAACTAGAAGATATAATAACATTATTAGGTAATCGCTGTAATACACTAAAAGAAATGGCATCTGCTTGTCGCTATTTCTATGAAAAATTAAAGGGATATCACATAGGTGCAGCTAACAAATATTTTCATAATCAAGCAAACACTTCTCAACAATCACTAGAAGCTATGCGCACTGAATTAACTTCCATAATCTACTGGACACCAATAGAAGTACAAAATGCTATTCGGAGAGCGTCTAATAAAATAGTTGGGGGTATACGTACCATAGGTATGCCAGTACGTGTCGCAATCACTGGATCACCAGAGTCTCCTGCACTAGATATTACTCTTTATACTATCGGGCAAAAACGCTGTATATTACGTATTAATGAAGCATTAGCATACATCAAGAGACATAAATCTTTATAAAGTATGTGCATCAAAATATTTATCGATTCTATAACAATATTGTTTTTATTTATGAATAATTTAGAATTCAATGTTATCTACGTAAAATAAACTGCGATAATAATTGATAATATTAAGATATTTTTATCTTCTTAATAAGTTCTAGCCCTGATAAATTACAAAAACAGCGCTAAGTTATTTTATTCGCCAAATTCTACATCTTAACATCACTATTATGACTATCACTAGATATAGTCTATACATTAGAGCTCTTTAAAAAAATTTTACTTTAAAAATACCACTTGATCTTTAAAAGTTTAAAAACACTATTTAGATCACAAAGAATATAATAAAAATTATATCATAAGTAATCAATGATTGCATCATGCTCTTTTGCACAATGCACAATATTAGTTACCTGCCTTTATTTTTATATAGCCTTAACATATCTTTATATTTCTACTCTAATAAACACAAAAAATCATCAAGCTGTAGTAAAAATATGCTTGCTGATTTTTGATTTTTAGATTTCTCATATTACTAACTAATATAATATTCTCAAGATAAATTAATTAACTTATCTGACATATAACACGCAATTACACAGTTCCATAAAAACATCACATACTATAATATTTTTCTTTATTGCTACCTACATTAGTAAAAACTGATAACACTAAATTATAACTTTTCGCTCAACTATAATACTAGACCCTCAATTTTGCACCAAATCTATTTTTTAGAGCTTTTATGCATTTTTCAATAGTATTAGAAATCTCATGATCTTCAAGGGTTCTGGTTAATGCCTGAACAGTAATACTAATTGTAAGACTTTTACAACCCGAAGCAACCTTATTTCCACGATATACATCAAATAAATAGATACCTGTTATGTATTTATCTCTAACTTTCTTACATTCTTCAAGCACATCTCCTGCTAATATATATTCTGCTACAATTACGGAAATATCTCGACGATTGGCTGGAAAACGAGATACAGGCAAAACGTGCGGCACAGTATATTCTGAAATTTTATTCCATATCAATTCAAAAACTATTGTTCGACCTCTAATGCCCACATTTCGCTCTATTTCTGGATGTAAAACCCCGATACATCCAATATAATCTGCATTAATATACATCGCTGCACATTGACCAGGATGGAATGCAGGATAATGTTCTCTGATAAATTTTATTTGATGTAGCTTATGCAACATATCAAAAATAGATTCTAAGTCTCCCTTTAAATCATAAAAATCAACCTCGGAGCGCGCTAAATCCCAGTGTTCGCTATATCGATTACCACTAATAACAGCTGACAACATTAACTCTTGACGAATACCATATGGTGCTCTTATGTCCGGAACAAAGCGAAGACCGCTTTCAAATAATCTAATACGTAACTGTTGACGATTCTGATTATACAGTACCGCCCCCAATAAACCACTGAATAAAGATAATCGCATTACCGACATGTCCCGTGACACTGGTCGGAGTAATCTTAAACTTTCTTCTTGTGGGTGAAGTATTGACTGAATTTTTGGATCAACAAAACTATAAGTAATTGCTTCCTGATAGCCCTTATCAATAAGTAATGCCTTAACTCGTTGTAATGGAAAATCTTTTTTACAATACGCATCAATCATTAAATTTGCTTGAACTGGTATATTAGGGATTTGACTGTATCCATAAATTCGCATGACCTCTCTTACTAAATCAACCTCAATATCAATATCAAAACGCCAACTTGGGACAACAACTTTCCACTGACTGTAATCTTTTCTAGTCAGTATTGTAAATCCTAAACGTTCTAAAATATCGGTCACTGTCTCATTAGGTATGCAATAGCCAATTAAGCGATCTAAATTTTTACGATATAGCTTAATGATTTTAGATGAAGGTAACGCGGAATAATTGGTAATATTAATTACTGGACCAGCAGAGCCACCACATATTGTTAATAATAAACTTGTTGCACGTTCAATCGCTTTATACTGCAGATTAAAATCTACACCTCGTTCAAAACGAAAAGCAGTGTCACTATGCAATCCATAACGACGCGCACGTCCAACGATAGATAATGGTCTAAAAAACGCAGATTCAAGAATGAAACTCTTTGTTTTTATTGTAACACTAGCATCTTTACTAATAGTAATACCTGCCATGGCTAATATCTTCTCTTCATCTGCTATAACTAAAGTATTACTATCTAATTTAACTTTACTCTTTTCAAGACAGACTAAAGACTCTTCTTCTTTGGCATAACGCACACTGAGACCACCATTAATTGCCTGAAAATCAAAAACATTTATCGGTTGACCAAGTTCTAATAATACATAATTAGTAATATCAAGCACTGAATTTAAAGAATTTATACCGCAACGACGTAATTTTTCTTGCATCCATAAAGGCGTATCGGCCTGGATATTCACTTCTTTTATTATCCTAGCAAGATAGCGTGGACAATCCTCAGGTGTATTAACACGAATTGAGATCACATCCGAAACAGCAGAAAATGCTGGCGTAACCTTCAATTCATATAACGGCGCTCTGCTCGCGACAGAAATATCACGTGCTATTCCCATTATACTCAAGCAATCTGCACGATTCGGTGTGACACCAATATCGATAATATTATCTTTTAATTGAAGGTACTGAGATAGATCTGTTCCAACGGAGGCATTCAAAGGTAATTCTATAATACCCTCTTTTTTAATAGGTATACCTAATTGAGAAAAGGAGCATAATATACCTTCCGAGGTCTCTCCTTGTAATTCGATTTTTCGAATAATATAATTACCGGGTAAAATTGCACCTACTGGTGCAACTGCAACTTTTAATCCTTCACGACAGTTACTCGCACTACAAATAATGCTTAATAAACTCTTAGCGCCTGTATTTACTGTTGTCATGTATAATCTGTTAGAGCG
Source organism: Candidatus Erwinia haradaeae (assembly GCF_900698885.1). Taxonomy (GTDB): domain Bacteria; phylum Pseudomonadota; class Gammaproteobacteria; order Enterobacterales; family Enterobacteriaceae; genus Erwinia_E; species Erwinia_E haradaeae_H. The sequence goes on along the minus strand of NZ_LR217705.1, from coordinate 190,567 downwards.
TGGATGACGTACACATTTAATCACCTCACCGATTAGAACACTATGAAAATTAGGAGAAACGGGCTCTATATTATTTACCTCTAAACCAGCCATAGCCATTTTATTGCAAAGTTCTAGGCTATTTATGGTAGGATTTACCCACTCTCTCAACCAGAGCTCGCTAATTTTCATTCATTGTTCTCTCTTTATTTAAATTGTTTAAGAAAACGCAAATCATTTTCAAAAAAGACACGAATATCACTAATACTGTAACACAACATAGCTAAACGCTCGATTCCTATACCAAATGCAAATCCAGAATAAATAAGAGGATCAACACCCATCGTGATCATAACATTAGGATGGATCATTCCACATCCTAGAACTTCTAGCCATTCTCCATTTTTAGTCATTACGTCAATTTCAGCAGATGGCTCCGTAAAAGGAAAATAAGATGGACGAAAACGTATTTGTATATCATATTGAAAAAAATTTTTGAGAAAATCTAATAGAGTTCCTTTCAGGTTGGCGAAACTAATCTCACGGTCAATAAGAAAACCTTCCATCTGATGAAACATGGGAGAATGAGTTTGATCATGATCATTGCGATATACCCGGCCCGGTGCAATAATACGAATTGGTGGTTGTTGATTTTTCATAGCCCGAACTTGAACTACAGAGGTTTGAGTGCGCAATAATCGCGTGGAATCAAACCAAAAAGTATCATGATCATTTCGTGCCGGATGATACTTAGGTATATTCAATGCATCAAAATTATGATATTCATCTTCAATTTCTGGTCCTGTAATCACTGCAAATCCCATATTACAAAAAAAATCTTCCATACGATCTATAGTACGCGTAATAGGATGTAAACAACCCTGATCTCTTCTGCGACCAGGTAATGAAATATCAATGATTTCTTTTGTGAGACGTGCATTAAGCATTTGAGATTCTAGAATTTTTTTCCGGATATTGAATGCATTTTGAACAAACTGCTTGGCATCATTTATTTCTAGACCCAAAGATAAACGCTCTTCTATAAGAAGTTCACGTAACGTTGCTGCTTTAAGCGTAAGATATCCATGCTTACCTAAATATTTAACTCGCACATTATCTAATGAAGAAAAATCTTTAGCATTGCTTATTTCTGTTTTTGCCTTCGTCATTAGATCGGAAATATATGTCATGCCACCCCTCTAAATGAGTCATCATAGATACCCTACACTAAAAATTAATTATCTAATTTTAAAGTAAAAGTACTAGAATATGTTATATTATGCATCTATTATGGTTAAAATCATCAATGTGTTTTTGATGTTATGCAGATATATGCAGATTGTTCAGGAAAGAATAACATGAACAGATCTAGCACATTAGGATGCCTGATTATGTATAGTACTAACTAATCTGACTATAAGGTATTCTATGCAACATCCTTAAAAACAAAAACACAATAATATTCTAAAAGCTAGTAATATATTAATTACACTTATAGCAACATACCAAGCAATATGTCCTTGTTATCTGAGCTATCTTATCTGATAAAAATAATTTTTACCTTCTTATCTTTTATCAAAATATTTCAATCTTCTAAAAAATAAAAGAAACAAATTATTTAATTTTATTAAAGCATCACAAATCCATTTGAGAAAATTTTAATACATCAAAGCGTAATATGTACGCATATAGTCTCGACTGTTTAAGGAGTAACACAAATATAGATTAAAAATTTTTCTATATCTTCTCTATGCTACTTAGAGCATAAAAGCAATATAAACACACATTAAAAATAAGTATGTCAAACTACTCTATCGCTTCAGATAAAATCACACAATGCCTATAAATTAAATAAAAAACCTAAATTATCCTTATGCTATACATCGTGTATTGTAAATCATAAATGTATACTAAAAACTAATAATTTGGTGTGGATAAAGGAATACAAAATAGGAGAGAAGAGTCATAGCAAATAATAGTTCTGTATACAATCATAGTGACATTGAGAACCTATTATAATAAAATATTGCATATATTACGAGAGGTCGACTAACGCGATGGTTCAAATTTAATTTGGCAATCTATTTTTTCTATTTACGCCATAAAAAACTACTACCCATATATAATATTTTAGACATAAAACATTTCTAGACTTTGATATATTAAAATAATTCATTTCATAACAAAGTCTCTTTACATATAACTAAAAATATTAAATAAAACTATATATATATCAATATATACTCCCTCTGATATGCTTTAAGCAAGATATATGTAAATAATTCGCGCTCAAAATTTTACTCGCCTTTTAAAATAACTCCAACCATATTACATTATCTTTTAATGATTAAGTCTCTTTCAATAAGACTTTGAGCGCTTTTCAATATATTCTTTCACTCTGATCTTAAGATGATGCTATGGATTCTTTTGCTTTTTTTACTAACTGAGAGAATATTATTTTGTCAAATACAGCTATATCAGCTAACATCTTCCGATCAATTTCAATTGAAGCTTTTTTTAAGCCCTGAACAAAAAAACTATACGATATACCATTAATACGAGCTGCAGCATTAATACGTGCAATCCATAATCGACGAAACTGACGTTTGCGTTGACGACGATCACGGTAAGCATATTGCCCGGATTTAATAACAGCTTGACATGCAACACGGTAAACCCGTGAACGCGCGCCATAGTAACCTTTAGCTTGATGTAAGATTTTCTTGTGACGCGCACGAGAAATTACACCACGTTTTACACGAGCCATTTAGCTCTCCTGTGAAGTATCTATTTATTTTATTCCGTTCTCCTGCGCATAAAATAATTAAGAAAAATGACCTAAAAGTTATTTAAAATTTAAGAGTACGGCAAACAAGCAATAACTAAGTTAAGATCATTGTTCGAAACCATTGTTACGGGGCGTAAGTGACGCTTGCGCTTAGTTGATTTTTTAGTCAAAATATGACGCAGGTTAGCATGTTTGTGCTTAAATCTACCAGAGGCGGTCTTTTTAAAGCGCTTAGCTGCGCTACGTATCGTTTTTATCTTAGGCATCTGCAATTTCCATTTCATTTGGTTCCCCAAATAATTAAATAAAACACTAAGCATAGTATACATAAAAGACTTAGTGTAATAGCCTCTCTTGCTATTATTTTTTCTTTGGAGAAAGAACCATAATCATTTGTCTACCCTCGATCTTTACAGGAAAAGATTCAACAGTGGCTATACTTGTATCTTCACACAAGTCTTTTCGAACACGATGGATAACTGCCATTCCAAGTTGCTGATGTGCCATTTCACGACCACGAAAACAAAGAGTAATTTTAGTTTTATTTCCATCTTCTAAAAAGCGAATTAAACTACGTAATTTAACTTGATAATCTCCATCATCAGTACCAGGACGAAATTTTATTTCCTTAATTTGAATAACTTTTTGCTTTTTCTTCTGTTCCTTATACGATTTGTTCTTTTCATAAAGAAACTTTCCATAGTTCATAATACGACAGACTGGCGGTTCAGCATTAGGACTAATCTCAACAAGATCTAAACCAGCTAATTGCGCTTTTTCTAAAGCTTCACTTAGGCTAATAATACCAATCTGCTCACCATCAATGCCTGTCAACCGAACTGAAGTAGCACGAATATCCCAGTTAATACGATTCGGGCGCACTGGTTGAACGCGTTTTCCACCTTTAATACTGTGCTCCTCCAAGTTTAATGCAGATTATTTTGTCTGCGAATATCATCTTTTAGTTGTAAAACCCAACTATGAAAATCTACACAACCTAAGTTCTTTCCACGTCGAGTGCGAACAGATATCGTACCTTCTGCTGCTTCTTTATCACCACAAATTAAAAGATAGGGGACACGACGCAAGGTATGTTCACGAATTTTTAAACTAATTTTCTCATTTCTTAAATCTGATTTAACTCGAATATCAATATCTTTCAATCTACATGTTAGTTCTGTGACATATTTAGATTGATCTCGAGTGATACTCATAATTACAACTTGTAATGGCGCCAGCCATATAGGAAAAAAGCCAGAATATTCTTCAGTTAATATTCCTATAAATCGCTCTATAGACCCTAGTATCGCGCGATGAATCATAACCGGGGCCCGACGTTCATTATTCTTTCCTACATATGATGCATTAAGGCGTGTTGGTAATGCAAAATCTAATTGAATAGTACCACACTGCCATGACCTGTCTAGACAATCATGCAATGTAAATTCAATTTTAGGGCCATAAAAAGCACCTTCTCCCGGTTGATACTCAAATGCAATTTTTTTCTCTTTTAACACAGACACTAAATCAAACTCTGATCGATCCCATAAAGAGCAACTACCAATTAATTTTTCTGGTCGTGTTGATAGCTTTACTGAAATTTTTTTAAAACCAAAAATACTATACATATCATATAGCATTTCTATACAATCACTAACCTCACTACGAACCTGCTCTTCCATGCAAAAAATATGAGCGTCATCCTGCGTAAAACCACGAACTCGCATTAATCCATGCAAAGAACCAGATGGCTCATTACGATGACAACTGCCAAACTCAGCCATACGTAAAGGAAGATCTCGATAAGATTTCAGACCCTGCTTAAAAATCTGAACATGCCCAGGACAGTTCATAGGCTTAATACAGTACTCACGATTCTCAGAAGATGTAGTAAACATTGAGTCTCTATAATTATCCCAATGACCTGTTTTTTCCCATAAATCCCGATCCATCACCACGGGGCCTTTCACTTCTTGATAATCATACTTTTTTAACCGACTGCGTACAAATTTTTCTAACTCACGAAAAATTATCCAACCATCATGATGCCAAAACACCATACCTGGCGACTCTTCTTGAATGTGATATAAATTCAGTTGTTTGCCAATTTTACGATGATCTCGTTTTTCTGCATCTTTTAAAGAAATCAGATAAGTCATTAATTGTGTTCTACTGGACCATGCAGTACCATAAATACGTTGTAACATTTTATTGTTACTATTACTTCTCCAATACGCACCAGAAATTTTCTGTAACGAAAAATGATGACAAAATCGCGTATTAGGAATATGTGGGCCATGACACATATCAACATATTCCTGATGATAATATAAATTCAGATGCACTTCTCGGCTAACGTTCTCATCTAAAATAGATATTTTATATCTTTCACCGCGTTTACTAAAAATATTATACGCCTCTTGCCAGCAAACATTTTTCTTTATTACGTCATAATTTGTCTCAGCTAATTGGTGCATGCGTTCTTCAAGACGCCTCATGTCTGCCTCTGTCAATTGATGATCAACATCTACATCATAATAGAAGCCATTTTCAGTAACTGGGCCAATAGCCATTTGAGCGCTTGGCCAAAGTTGTTTCAGCGCATGCCCTAATAAATGCGAACAAGAGTGACGGATAATTTTAAGACCATCCTGATCTTTTGCCGTAATAATAGTTATTGATGCATCTGATGAAACATAATCAGACATATCAATCATTTTGTTATTGACACGTCCGGCAATACATTCTTTAACTAATTCTGGGTGCATAGCCTCAACGATATCTATTAATCTAACAGACTTATTAAATAGGTTTTTTCTTCCGTTAGAAATAGTAATAAAAGGCATGAAACATCCTTATTGATTCATAATGTAACTATTGATTACAATATCACAAATCACAACTATTAGATATTAACGTCAGTTAATTATTACGTCAGTTAATTATTACGTCAGTTAATTAATTACGTCAGTTAATTATTATAGTGGAAAATATAGTGTTTTTGTTAATAAATAAAATAAATAGTGCAACAGATTTTTATTAGTCTGTATCTTAATTAAAATAAAATGAAATCATTTTGTATGATCAGACTCGTAACCTTTTGTCAGCTTCATCTGTATCATAAGGTACTTATCTGTATCATAAGGTACTTATATAGATAAACAGTCGTTCTAGTAAACGTCGTTCTACTATAAAAATTCAATTGCCAAGTTATATCTTAATTTCTTTATCTTCCCTGCATATCCACAACTCTGACAAGCTATATTGATTTTCTAAAAAATAAGGGTGACGTAATTTATAATGTAACCATTAAATTACTCGTTCAAACATTAAGTCCCATACCTTATGCCCTAATTTTTCCCCTTTTTTCTCAAATTTAGTATATGGTCTGAATGCCGGGCGCTGTATCCAATCACCATTATCAGAGCAATTTTTATAACCATATATGCTATTAATGACCATCAACATATATTCAGCGTAAGATTTACAGTCAGTTGCTATATGAAATGTACCACCCAATTTTAATTTTTTGAGCACTAATTTAGCAAAAGGAGTCTGCACAATGCGTCGCTTATTATGACGCCTTTTTTGCCATGGGTCTGGAAAAAAAAGCTGTACTGCATCTAAAGTATTTGAGGATATCATGGTCTCTAGAACCGCTACTGCGTCGTAACATATCAAGCGAAGATTAGTAATGCACTCCGCGCGAGCTTTTATTAAGCAAGCCCCGACACCTGGTCTATAAACCTCAATACCAAAAAAATTTTTTTTAGAATTACTTTTAGCCATATCTACCAGAGAAGAACCCATCCCAAAACCAATCTCTAATACTACTGGTGCATTACATCCAAATATATCGTAAAATTCAATTGGTTGTAACTGATATTCGATACCTATCTGTGGCAATAATTGCTCTAAAGCTAGTTTTTGACCCTTAGTGTAATGCCTGTTTCTGCTAACAAAACTAAGTACCCGATGCGTAGGATAATGTTTTTTATAGCAATCTTGCGCAATAAGATGATTCGTCATGATCTTTACTCTGGTGTAAACTATAAGGTCAATTAGATAACAAGAAAATCCGTCTATATATTCGACTATCTTATAATATAGCATCAAGTTACAATCCAAATCTATATTACACATTTTAGATATCATATTAAAAAGTCATAATATTTCAGATACCTAGAAGAGCCTGATAGAAATCATAATATCAAACAAAACTAAACATTATGTTATCAAAACATATTACATGTCATGTACCTACGACGTTATATTGTACCTATAATGTATCTTTATCTTACTGGAAAAATTAAATAAGCAGTCTTATTAACTTAAATATTATATATTTACACATTTATGCCATGAATGCACTATCTAAAAATTATTTTTCTAAAATGTTTTTATAAAAAATTTCATAAAAGAGTCTTTGCAAGACGTAAACTATTGTCTATCTTACCTCAAGACAGTTTTTATTTTAAAACTCTTTATTCTTTATTAATTAGCATAAATACTCTAAAGTCACTTTAAAGGTAAAATCGATTTAATTAGAATTTTATCTAATCTTTTCTTTATTACCTGAATTTAAACCATTGATTATATAAGATCTTCTTTATATATCATATTATTTAATTAAGATTCTATAATTGATGTGCACTATATAGGGTGTAGCTGCTCCTATTATTGTAGATCCACTCTCTAATTGAATGGATGTTAAATTTAACGCTTTAGTTTTAGGAAACCTAAAAAATGTATGACTGGATTACTGATCCTAACACATGGTTAACTCTTGGCACGTTAACGCTCCTTGAAATTATTCTTGGGATTGATAATATTATTTTCCTATTGCTAATAGTTGAAAAATTACCTAGAAATCAGCAACACACCGTTCGTTGTATAGGAATGTCTATAGCTATGCTGATAAGGCTCGTGCTGTTAACGTCTATGACTTGGACAATACACCTAACTAATCAAGCATGTACCGTGATGGATCATCATTTTTCAATACATGATATTATATTATTATGCGGAGGGTTTTTTCTAGTCTTTAACTCTAGCGTTGAACTTTACAAAAATATGAAAAATTTAATATTCTCAAAAAAAACTTATGCATCTCATCTCGTATGGACGATAATGCAAATTATCCTACTAGATATGATTTTTAGTTTAGACTCAATTATAACTGCAATTGGTTTATCTAATGACCTAGTCATAATGATGATAGCTGTAGTTATTTCTGCTATAATAATGATGTTTTTTTCGAAAATAATTAATCAGTATATTCAAAATAATCCCTCAATAAAAATTTTAGCACTTACTTCTCTTATTCTAATTGGCATGACATTGATATTAGAAGGCTTTGAAATTTATTTTGAAAAAAATTATATTTATTTTGCGATATTTTTTTCAACATCAATAGAAATTATAAGAATTTTGCAAAATAAAAAACAAACCTATTAAAACAAAAAATTTTCTAGCTTCACAATTTGTGGAAAGCTTTTTGAAAAATGTTAAAAATAATATTGTCATAAGGCTAAAACTTATATTGACGATGATAAATATAGTGATTAATATCATTGATTATATTGCAAACAATAAACATTATAACTATCTAAGTTCTATGTTCTATGTTAAAAGAAATTCTTAATTTCTTAATGGAAATAGTTATATTCCTGCTTTAGGATAAGAATCCATCATCTATATGATATAATATGAAAAGTTATCTATATAATATATTCAGTAGCATAAATAAATAAATTTAACTAATAAAAATTGCACTAAAAATAGTTTTTTAGCATGAATTTCCAACAATTGTAACCTTAATTACATGATCACATGATATCATTATATCCATATCAATACAAAATGAATCCTTATAGGATGAACACAACAATTCTCACTGTTCCCAATAATGGGTTACCATCTTCCTCATATTAAATGCAATCTATAATAATATTCGAGTATTAGAAATATTCAAAAAAATAGAACGCCTGATTAATTTTTAAATTGCATTGTACTAACCTAGTATCACAACACTTGAGTAATATTTTATTCAAGGATGATAAGGATTCTACATATAAAAAAAGATATTGTACAAATATTAATAAAACCAGTTGGATAATTTCCAGACCAATAAAAAACTAATAATTAAATACTATTTTTGGCATAGATAACATCTAATGTTTATCTTATTTTCTATTTTCTATTTATATATAATTATCTATAAAATATAACAATGTCTTAATGTTCAGTATTAAAATTTTTCTTTATCAGATGATAGAACACTTTTAAAATAAGATTACAATTTAAAAAATAAAAATATGAATTATGCAAATATATATAGTTATCTAATGGCGTATATCTAGTTAAGATATACGCTTGTTTTTAGCAGAACATTTATATAGTGTATTTTACAATTCCTTTTACTTATCTCCAACATAAAGTACAAGTACTGTAAAATAGTAAATTGTGAAAATATACACTTTAATTTGGTAAATTTCTTTTAAAAACATAATTACTGATAGGAGGATGAATAGCAGTAGCAACCTAATAGGTGCTGTTGTGGAGAATAATAAAAAATTATAAAGTAAGATTTACAATGCTATCACTGAAGTAATCGGCCAACCGCCAAGACGCTTCCAGCGATTTACAAGTTCACAAAATAAATTTGCAGTTTGCATCGTATCATATAATGCCGAATGTGCTTGCGCGTTATCAAATGGTATACCAGCTATATTACATGCTTTTGCTAAAACGGTTTGACCAAGAACTAACCCACTTAAAGCTGCAGTATCAAAGGTCACAAAAGGATGAAAAGGATTTCGTTTTAAACTAGCACGTTCAATTGCAGCATTTATGAAATTTAAATCAAATATAGCATTATGAGCTACTACTACGGCTCGATTGCACCCACTCTTTGTCATCCCCTTTCGAACAAGTTTAAAAATAGCATGTAACGCCTCTGATTCAGGAACTGCACCACGTAAAGGATTACCTGGATCAATACCATTGAATACCAGGGCTTCAGGGTGAATCGTTAACCCTGGGAATGGTTTAACATGAAAATGCAGTATATCATCCTTTCCAAGCCAGCCATAGTTATCCATTTTCAGTGTAATCACAGCGATTTCTAATAAAGCATTAGTCCTAGGATCAAACCCTGCAGTCTCTACATCAATAACTACTGGATAAAAACCACGGAAACGACTACTTAACATGGAATTTGGCGCATTTGAATCATGCATTGGTTATCTCATTTACAAAATATCAGTGAGAATTATAGAAGTTTTACTATTTTATATTTCTGTATTTTATACAGTTCAAAAGTACTTTATCTAATATAAATTCAATAATACAGATTATATCTGATATCTAATTTTGGTTTATTACACCAACCCTGTGAGTTTATTTTGATAATACACTCAATGATGCGCTATATTTATAATAATTTATAATAAAAGTATCACATCTAGAGTGTGCATTAAAATATTTTTAACTAAAAAAGAATAGCAATAATTACTAATTTTAAAAATTACAAGACATAATCTGATTATGCACTTAGCAAATCAAGTGCTATTTTACTGTAATTTATTATACCGATATTATGAGTCACATACTTTTATGTATCCTAATAAATAGATTAAAAAATCTTAACATGCTATTTGATGAAACCCATAATACATCCAAAAAAAATCTATGCATATATTCATATTAACAAAGTTTTTTCAGTACATTTAGTGTCTGCTCAAATCAATCAAAACTAAATCCATAATTTCATATATATGCTAGATTTTATTCAGAGCTCATAGTAAAGGTATATTACCTCAAAATAAAATGTAAATACTTTTGTGATCGGTGAATACTAATAAATCTTATCTCGTACGTGCCAGTAAACTTACCTAACAATTACAGTAACATGGGCATGTGTTCTGTGTTTTAAATTAATTCTCATTCGCAGCTAAATCTAAGTTTTACCTGATATAGTTAAACATAAAATATTCTTTATATTATAAAGTATCCCCCTCCCTATTATAAATGCATATAATAAGTATTGGTTTTATCTATATCAAATTTGTTTATTCTTTTGAAACCAAAATAATAAATAGTCTTTATAGGATATAAAGATATTATCTTTAATCTTTAATAAAAGAATTAGTAATAATGTTTTAACTTTATCTATAAAATAATATCCATAAAATAATAGATAAATAAATTATTGCTAGTATAATATTACTATTAATAATAACATTACATTCAATAATCATTATTATAAATTATAATATATTATATACGATTCTAATAAAATTCGCAAATCACATCAAAAAGACATTTATGATAAAACTTAAAGTATTAAAACTTATCTCTATTAAAGTTAAAATTAAATAGATATTAAAATATCTATCTATATTTGATATATATCAAAATACGTAGTTAATACAATTGACTGACATAAGTAGTAAAATCAATCATTTATATTATATATTCAGAATAATGATTAAACAACTGTAATTAATAAAGATTATAAGATTTTTGTGCATGATATACCTTATGTAAATATCGTCGTGATTCAGCTGTAGGATGTTTACTGATAAGTATGTGATACACTTCAGCTGGAGAAAGTGTGTTTATAATATAAATCGCACGATTTTTATTACTAGAAAACACTCGAAGAACGCTACCAGAACCACTGTGGTATGCAGTAATTACTGCATACAATCTCGAAATAGGATTTTTAATAGCAGAGAGATAATTTCTCTGCAATAAAAATAGATAAGCCGCTCCAGTATCGATATTATTTTCTGGATCTAATAAATATCTCCGACTCGGTTGACCAGTTTTTCCGTGCATTCGAAAAACATCTAGCCCTGCTGTATTCTGTACGATTTGCATCAAACCTAGCGCATTAGAATGACTAACAGCATATGGATTAAAACTAGATTCAATTTTGATGATAGCTAAAATCAGAGATTTAGACACACCATAACGTTGTGCTATTTTTTGCACCATAGGTAAATATTTATGTGCTCGTTGGTCGATATGATCGGATACCATGGGAATAGTCACCGACCAAACCACGTGTAAGTTAGAATATCGATACTCTCGTTTATTTTGTATCAGATAATCAGCATACATCGCTGCTATCTTTTGGCTATCGATTAATCTTCCAGTATTATCTAAAACCTGCCCATAAAGAAGTGGCTCTTGATTCTCTTTAGATATATCTTTTATAAAAGAAAGATGCGTATCACAAGAATCTTTACTCATGAGAAGAAGATTGACAATAGCCTGCCGTAAACAAGCGATAGGATTCCGGTGTACGATAGTTGATAGAGTAATCCTACCAGCCTCAAAGTTAATGTGACTACGAGTGTGACACTGGTCACTGTACTTTATATAATCTTTCGGACCAGGGATAAGAACTTCGCTTCTTCCCCAAAGGATTTCAATATTATTGGAAAATTGTTCCATTAAGATATCGAAACCATTCGTATCCTTAATTAACCCCCTGCATAAAGCCTCATGTGTTTTCTGTGAGCAAGATATTAATAATATTGATACCGGGATAAATGCCAATATAGAAAAAAATTTTTTTATTATGTGAATATCTGTCCATATATAAAACGTTTTTCGCATGAAGCGCCTACGATTCTTCTGCTCGAAAACCATACTCTTCAGTAATATTAATCTTGCGTGTTTTGAATAGAAAGGCAATCATTTCTTTTTCTATTACTTGTCGGTGCTTTATATCAAGCATGCTCAATTTTCTTTCATTAATAATTATAGTCTGCCTGTCCATCCATTGCCTCCATGCTTCTGCAGATATCTCATTAAAAATACGCTGACCTATATTACCAGGATACAACTGATAATCCTGACCTAAGGCGTTACGCTGCAAAAATGTACAGAAAATCGTTCGACTCATAGTTTGTCCTTATGTATAATTTTCTTGCTATTTTATAGATTCTGTATCGAGCGTAATTTATCTAGTAAACCAATCACCAATGAGGGGAGACCAACACAAGGAGGCTTATATAAGTTATACCAGCAACCTTCTCCATAATTTACTGGCGCATAAGAAGAAGGCAATTTAATCCACATAGGTCTAGCATCAAGATAAAAATGACTAAAAATATGTTGAGTCATATCCATCTGGTGCATTGGATATATGTCTAGCTTCTTATAAATAAGGGCCAGATTAAGTGTAGCTATAGATTCGTACTGAGGGAATGAAAATAACCCGCCCCATAAACCATGTATTGGCCTCTTATCTAACCATATCTCCTCACCTTGTTGTATAAGTAATAACCAATTAGTACGTTTAATCATTGTCTTCCTAAATATCTTACCTGGAAAAGATTCCAAGTTATTATATTTTTTCGCACAACAATCAACATGTAAGGGACAAATTGCACACTTGGGATTAGATGGAGCGCAAATAACCGCTCCAAGATCCATCATGCCTTGATTAAATTGTCCAAAATCTTGTACTGGGGTGACTATTTCACTTATGCGCCATAAATATTGATTTAATTTTGCTGTTAAAGAGTAACCCGGTATACCATAATAACGACAGAGCACTCTCTTAACGTTTCCATCTAAAATACATGCACGTTGTCCTAATGCTAGGGACAAAATAGCACCAGCAGTAGAACGCCCAATTCCGGGTAAAGCCATTATCTCTACAATAGTGGTTGGGAAAATACCAGCATACTGTTCAGCTATTATTGTCGCTGTTTTATATAAATTACGCGCACGCGCATAATAACCGAGACCAGACCAAAAGTATAAAACCTCATCTAATGATCCCTGTGCTAAATTATTTATAGTAGGAAAGCGAATCCTAAAACGTTTAAAATAAGGTATCACCGTAGTTACTGAAGTCTGCTGTAACATAACCTCAGATAACCAAACTGTATAAGGCGTTATATCTATCTGCCATGGTAAATTATGACGACCATAGTCATGGTACCAATTTAGAACTCGTTCTGAAAAAAACGATGCTTGCATCATTATATCTATCGCATTTTATATTAAGTAACACTGGTTGAAATATATGAATATATCACTATTGAATATATCAATATTACAATATTAATAAAGACCTATACTTAGTAATTATAGATATTAAAATCTTATGCTTTAGGCTATACGCTTAATTTTATTTAATGAGATAAAGTCTCTAGCAGACTTAACTATAAATGCATATCTCTAACAACATTTAATATTTTTACATGCAATAAAAACACATTTAGGATACAAATAAAAATAATGCTCTACCACTTGCAATATTTTATTCTTGATATTTTTATTTTCAAGTTAATCACTTAACCCCGAAAAATCTCATATAGAGACCGCACTCATAAAATGTACATGCATTTTTTCTCCTATTCGTTATCAACTATTATATAGATATATTTCTTAATGGCTAATAATCATCAAGTTTATTGATCTTATGTCAAGAATACATTCCCTTTTAAGAGATTAAAACGATTTATAATCGTAATATATATTATAAAACTCGTTTTTATCTTTTTTCACACACAATTAGACGATGATAAAAATCATTAAAGTAATAAAGATCAACAAGATCCTCTATAGCTATTCTACACTTTTACTGAGGAAAAGTAAGCGCCTAGCTTATATACTTTCTTTTAAATTACCAAGTATAAATTTCTTATTTTTTCTCAAAAATAAGAACATTCACAACAACATATCACATATTACTATATGCATTCTGCAGAAATAATTAAATTTTTAATCCTGCTTATATATGGTGTATGATTCTAATGTCTTTATTAAAAACATACAAAATCAACCAATAAATAAAATAAATAAAATTACCATTACATCACCCCACCGTAACCATACGGTCAATAATCTTTGTATTAAAAATAAATAAATATATCAATTTATAACAAAATATAGTAATTTTCTTGGATCATTTTACTTTTAATTATAAAGACTTCAGTATGCCTAATAAATTAGTTCTAGTTCTTAATTGCGGGAGTTCTTCCTTAAAATTTTCTATTATTGACCCTAAAAATGGCTATAAGCACTTATATGGTTTAGCTGAATGCTTATACCTTTCTGATACATGTATTCATTGGACATTGAATAATGTTACAAAAACACAACATCTAGGAAATAAAAAAGAACATAAGGAAGTCTTGCACTTTATAATAAATACTATTTTAAAATCACAATCTAAACTCTTAGAGCAAATTTATGCTATTGGGCATCGTGTTGTGCACGGTGGCCCAAAGTTTACACGTTCCGTAATTATTGATAAACAATTTCTTCGAAAGCTTCAACAATTATCATCATTTGCGCCACTACATAACCCCGCAAACATACTTGGTATTACAGAAACACTAAAAAACTTTCCAAACTTATCTCATAAAAATGTTGCTGTATTTGATACTGCATTCCATCAAACAATGCCAGAATCATCTTATCTCTACGCATTACCTTATAAGTTATACGAAGAATACGGTATACGTCGTTATGGAGCGCATGGTACTAGTCATGATTATGTAATGCAAGAAGCAGCCAAATTTCTAAAAAAATCAGTGCAAGAACTACATATGATTACGTGTCATCTAGGTAATGGTAGTTCAATTGCGGCTATTCTTAAAGGTCGATGTGTGGATACTTCTATGGGACTAACCCCACTTGAAGGTCTAGTGATGGGGAGTCGTAGTGGTGATATTGACCCCGCTATCATATTTTTTTTACATGAAAAACTAGGTATGAGCATAAATACAATTAATCACATGCTAACCCATAAATCTGGCTTGTTAGGTCTTACCGAGGTTACTAATGATTGTCGTTATCTAGAGGATAACTATTCATCTCAAACCAATGCAAAACGTGCTATGGATGTTTACTGTCATAGACTTGCAAAATATATTGCATCCTATACCGCAGTGATGGATGGACGCTTAGATGCAATTGTTTTTACTGGGGGTATCGGAGAAAATTCTTATATGGTTCGTGAATTAACACTAAATAAATTAAATCTGTTAGGTGTTAAGGTAGACCATGATCGTAATGTAGTCACTCGTTTTGGTCGATCTGGGTTTATTAATAAAGATGATAGTCTTGTGGTTCTTGTTTTACCAACCAAAGAAGAATTGATGATCGCAAGAGATGCAATATTATTAACGACATGATTTTACTATTAAGATTGAGAGTTAAGCATATCAATGCTATTGAAACAATATAAAATGTATAATTTTATATATAAAAATTTTATATATTAAAAATAAATAGTACAATATGCACTCACTATATCAGATCAAATGCGCTATCATCACACGTTAAAAGAATCACAAACTTAAAAATCTTATAATACAAAAAAACAATGGTCATTTTTAGTAACAGCCTATTTTAAAGCAATCAACCAAAAGAATTTTCTCTACCATAAATAATATAACAATATAAATTACTATATATCGTTACGTTATTAAGAACACTAAAGGAGAATCTATTATGGCACGTACTATTATGTTTATTCCTATAGATACATTAGATACATGCATGGATTTTAGTAATATCCTTAGGGGTGTTTTATTAGCTATAAAACATTCAAAAATACGTAGCGGTCTTTTTATACCCATTGCTCAAATATGTGATAACCAACATCCAACTACTACCAAGATTAATATCAATACTAATCTAGAAAGCATTAATCTAGCAGATTCTGCTATATCCGCACACCATGCTCTTAAGCGAATTCTATCAAGTCAAATTGATATTTTGATGGAAGAAATCTTTATAAACTATAAAAAAAATATAGATAAGTATGATACTATGTTAGTACAAGGTCTAATGCCATCACATACAAACCCATATGTTTATATACTAAACACTAAAATTGCTCAAATATTAAATGCTGAAATTATCTTAGTTGGCACGGAAAATAATAATTCTTTTCCGCAGCTAAAAGAACGAATAACGTTAATAGAAAATAGCTTTAACAGTAATAAAAATAAAAATGTTATAGGCATTATTTTAAATAGCATTGATAATATTGATTTTAACAAAATAAATATTAATGATGCATCTTCTAAAAAATTAACGGCAGTTAATAATGTTCGTAAAGCTAGCCTGTTTAATCTTGACACAAAAATTGACACACAAAATCTTATCAAAGAGACATCACTTCCACTGCTAGGATATATACCATGGAGCTTGGAAATCATTGCTCCTTTATCTATTGATCTCTTTTGTTATTTGCATGCCTCGCCAATTAATCAAGGTAAGATTAGACCCGTCACATCAATAATTTTTTGCATAAATCCTTTAGAGGATATGCTTGAGATTTTTCAACCAGGCGCGTTACTAGTTATCCCTTCTCATCGATTAGATATGCTATTAGCAACCTGCTTAGCTGCATTAAATGATATATGCATCGCAGGCATCTTATTAACTGACAGTTATTCCATAAACAAAGCTACCTGGAAATTGTGTAGAATAGCGTTTCAAACTAAACTAGCAATATTCCAGGTTACAACAAGCGTTCAGCAAACAATCTCTAATTTAAACAAATTTATACTAGCAGCATCCAGTGATAATGTTAAAAACATTGAACGCATACAGACATATGTAGCTCATCATGTTTCTAGGAAGTGGGTTAACTCTTTACATCAGTCTATTTTAAATAAACCTATTATAAATAGATATCAATTATCTGCAGCAGAATTCAAATATCAGCTCACTCAACTATCTCAAAAAATTAAGAAACGCATAATTCTTCCAGAAGGGGAGGAACCTCGCATTATTCAGGCTGCTACTATGTTTGTTGAGCGAAACATTTCAAGCTGCATACTATTAGGAAATCCAAAAAATATTAAACGTATAGCATCTCAGTTAGGCATTGAACTCAGTGCACGCATTCAAATCATAAACCCAGAAATAATACGTGAGAAATATGTAGATCACCTTGTAGAACTTCGCCAAATGCAAGGCATGACTAAACTACTTGCGCGTCACCAGCTAAAAGATAATGTCATACTTGGAACCATGATGCTTGAGCGGAATGAAGTAGATGGTTTAGTATCAGGATCAATAAATACTACTGCTAATACTATTCGACCTGCATTACAACTAATCAAAAAAGCACCAAAGAATCTACTGGTATCTTCTGTATTCTTTATGCTTTTACCTAAACAAGTATTAGTATACGGTGATTGTGCTATTAACCGAAATCCTAATCCAGAAGAGCTTGCAGAAATTGCTATACAATCTGCACATTCAGCAATAGCATTTGGAATCGAGCCACGTATAGCTATGATTTCTTATTCTACTGGTGACTCAGGGTCCGGAGATAGCGTAGAAAAAGTAATGGAGGCAACGCATATTGTGAAAAAAAAACGACCGGATCTACTGATAGATGGCCCTCTACAATATGATGCTGCCATTATTCCTAATGTAGCGCAATCTAAAGCCCCTAACTCACTAGTTGCCGGTCAAGCCACTATATTTATTTTTCCAGATCTCAACACTGGAAACACTACCTACAAAGCAGTACAACATGCAACAAATATTAATGCTATTGGACCAATGTTACAAGGTTTAGGTAAACCCGTGAACGATCTATCACGCAGTGCTTTAGTGGAGGATATTTTGTATACCATTGCCCTCACAGTTGTGCAAGCATCAAAATCCTATTAATGTTATACATTAAAGACGTCTTCAGAACAGATTCAGCTTAAAATCAAACATTAAACATACCTAAATTTTATCAAATGTGCTATTAAAGTCATAATAACCGGTTAAAAAAGAAATATGTATGATCAATATCATATGAAAATCACAATCTTAATACACACAAAATACGAGAAATTAGAGTAATCTTACTATTTGAATTCGACATAATTAAATCATTATTTTTTTAAAATAACATATTAGATATCTCTACATAATACTATTATACAGATTATTATCTTTTCTATTTGTCAGGGATAAATTACAACATACACACATACACACATACACACATCTCTCAGATGAATAGATCTTTCTATAAAGAAATTATTACAATTTTACAAAAAATTAAACAATTTATACATCAAAATCGCTTATTTTGTACGCATACTAGGTACTTTTATTATAAAATAAATAATTATATATTTGTACTATATAAGTATCTTCATCAATAAAGATAAAATAAAACCTTATTTTTAATAATTAATTATTACTTAACATCTCTATAAACTGACATAGGTCCTAATAAACAACCTCCAATCAGATGTAAGTGAAGATGATATACCTCTTGTCTACCGTTTTTATTGCAGTTAATAATTAAGCGATATCCATCTTCTGCAATTCCTTCATCTTTAGCAATTTTAGAAGCTAAAATAATCATTCTCCCCAATATAACTTCATGGTCATCAACCACATCATTAAGTGTTGGGATTAAAAGATTTGGTACGATTAAAATATGTATTGGAGCACAAGGAGAGGTATCACGAAACGCTGTAACTAAATTATCCTGATAAATAATATCTGATATTATTTCATGTTTGATAATTTTGCTAAAAATAGTATCCGTCATTACCATAATAAACATTCCATTTTTAATTAAATCTGAAAAACCAGAAAGCAATTAGAAAATAGTAAAAATTTTCTCACAATATACTAATATCACAATATTAAAGTAGAATTTGTCTAACTAACATGTTAATAAAAAATCTAAGAAAAATCTTAAAAAAGAAAAAATAGGAGAAAATATACAAAAATCAAAAAATAACACAACAAAATTGATTAAAATAATATAAGAGAATATATTAAGAAAAACCGTAATGAAAAGACAATAAATTCTAAGACAAGCGATTATCAGATCGATCTATTGAATGTTTATCAAAATATGTTTGCTCAATGATATACGTTTTATATAAATAATTTTATTATATATGATATTATTCAGATATAAATTATTTAAATATATACTAGAGAATCATTCTCTTTTAAAGCGCAAAGTGCATCATCAGTATAATAAATACCATTCATAATGGTAGAAATGAGTTACTATTACATTAACAACGCTGTAGATTATTCATAACACTGCGCTTATGTTTTTGAATAAAATCTTCTACTAGAAGAAAGAATTTCATCCTTTGCAGCTGTAACGTTTTTCCAACCATTTACTTTAACCCATTTCTCTCCTTCTAAGGCCTTATACTGTTCAAAAAAATGTTGAATTTGATTACGTAATACGTCTGATAAATCAAACACATCCTGAATATGCCCATACTCTTTGCTTAACTTCTGAACTGGAACTGCAATTATCTTCGAGTCTGGTCCTGATTCATCAGTCATTTGAAGCATGCCAACAGGACGACAACGGATAACTGAACCTGTATGAAGCGGATAAGGTGTCGGTACTAATACATCCACCGGATCTCCATCTTCCGATAAAGTTTGATTTATATAACCATAATTACATGGATAAAACATAGTAGTTGCTATAAATCTATCTACAAATAAAACCCCAGTTGATTTATCAACTTCATATTTTATAGGATATGAATAAGCTGGGATCTCCGTAATAACATAAATGTCATCAGGTAAATTATAACCATCTGGCACATTTTTTATACCCATAACTGCTCCTTAATGTTATGAAGCAAAGCAATAAATTATTGAATACATTCATTGGATGAATGGCATATAAAAAACTACATGACAATCAATAATATTTTTAATCAATCATTAAAAACTGAGATCTCCCCGTAGATCTACATGCGTAATATAACGTAATATAACAAGAAGCCTTTAAGATAAGTCAAAATGATCTCGTGCTTCTAACTCACGGGTTGCTAAACTAATTTAGTTTATGCTATAATCAATCTATTACAATCTATTAATTAAGAGATTTTTAAGATTTTTAATAGAGCTTCTATTATATAGATATATTAAAATCCAATGTGTATAAATTTATTATAGAAACTATTTAAAGATATAATTTATTATAGAAACTATTTAAGGATATAATATTTAAGGATATAATAATACTGAACTAAATACTCAGTCTACAACTAAAAATAAAATAGTAAAAACCTATAATTTTTGATGATTTAATTAATTACATTGATTACTGTTTCTCTAATCATTGGCTCGGATGCTATATATTAGGTAGATAAAAACCACAGAATAGTCTAATAACCATAGAATGCAATTACTATTACATCATATTCTTTACTTAAATTTTATCAAACAGTGCAAAGCTGATTTATTTTTATATTGTTCATTATGCAGCTTACTATACAACTTTGAATACTGGTAAGAGATTTATTCATGCCTGCTGGTCTAAATAAAAACAACTTGAAATAAAAACTAATCAGGTAACAGTAATTTAATAACGGATTTTTACTTTATTTTTATTGAGTTAAACCACAGAACTCACAGAACTAATATTGCATCAAATATATTTATTGATATTACTTTATTACCTACTACTTTCTTTTATTATAAAATATAAGTTTTTTTAGCGATTGATAAAATATTAGTAATAATCACTGTTATAATATATTTCACCAAATACACTGGAGATATAAGATGAGTTATACACTACCACATCTACCTTATGCATATAACGCGCTAGAACCTTATTTTGATCAAAATACGATGATGATCCATCACACTAAACATCATCAAACTTATATTAATAACGCAAATGCTGCTTTAGCAGATACTGAGTTTTTAGATATTCCAGTTGAAGATCTAATTTCTAGATTAGATCAAGTACCTGATAATAAAAGAAATATATTACGAAACAACGCCGGGGGACACGCTAATCATAGCTTCTTTTGGAAAATCTTAAAACCTAATACATATTTAAAAGGAAACCTAAAAAAAGCCATCGAAAACGATTTCGAAAATATCGATTATTTTAAAGAGACCTTTGAAAAATCTGCAACTTCTTGTTTTGGCTCTGGCTGGGTATGGCTAGTAAATAAAAACAACAAGCTATCAATTGTATCTACTGCCAATCAAGATAACCCTATTATGGGAGAATTAATCTCTGGCGCATCTGGAACTCCAATCCTTTGTTTAGATGTCTGGGAACACGCTTACTATCTGCAGTATCAGAACCAACGAATAAATTATGTTAAGGCATTCTGGAATATAGTTAACTGGGATCAGGCATCCATAAATTTTTTAAAATCTATATAATATATCAAACCCTACCTTAATGCTAGATGTTTATGATTTATTAAGTAATTACATAATCTTTTAGTATTAAATTACTTAAAAACAACATGCTTATAACCTCAAAGAGTAAACTATCAACTTAGCTTAAATGATATTAAGTGACATTTTTATTGCTCAGATTAGCTTTCAGTAATCTATTTGTATACATTTCTTCATAAAGTTAATGGTCTGATTGAATATCAAATAGAATGGAATCCTTTTCGACAAAAAAGGATATCAAAAAAAATTTAAGAAGGTTTATTTTTATAAAGAGCGACAATGTATCTAAAACAATAAGGAATGTAATGATATTTATTAAGTTCTTGATAAGAAACTGGATATTACTCACTTTACTGAGTGGATGCTCATGGTTTAGTGGTGTAGATAATTCTACAGAAATATCAGCACTCCCAAAAATAAAAAATCAGTTTAATCCAGATACAGTCTGGAGCATTAGTATTAGTAATAATATCAGTCACTTTTACTCTAGTTTACGCCCAGGATACTCTGATAACATTTTTTATGTTGCTGATCGTAATGGTATAGTAAAAGCTATTTATGCAATTAACGGTAAAGAAAAGTGGAAAATAAATCTTGCAGATAATGCACGCCTTTTCTCTAAAAATCGTCCAGCATTGCTGGCCGGTGGAGTTACACTTGACGGTAATTATATCTATATTGGAACCGAGCGTGCTACCGTATTTGCTCTAAATCGTCACGATGGGTCAATCGCCTGGAAGACTCATGTTATGGGTGAAGTACTATCTACTCCGGTAGTAAGTGATAATCTTGTGCTAATACATACTGGCAATGGCATGCTACAAGCTCTGGATCAGTTTAATGGTATAGTACAATGGTCGGTTCACCTTGAAGTGCCTAAATTTAGTTTACGGGGCCAATCTTCTCCGGTCACTACATGCGGCGCAGCAATTATAGGGGGGGATGATGGCTCTATAAGCGCAATTCTCCTGAATCAAGGGCAAATTATTTGGCAACAGCGTATTGCTTATCATAAAAGAATGACTGGAGCGCAGCAATTATCTGATGTTGATACCACCCCTTTAATCATGAACGGAGTAATATATGCTTTAGCGTATAACGGTGATCTAGCGGCGCTAGATGTAAAATCTGGTCGCGTTCTTTGGCACCGTCATATTGGTTCAGCACACGATATGATCATTGATGTTAATCGTATATTTCTAGTCGATCAAGATGATAGTTTATTAGCTCTGAGTATAGAAGATGGTGCTAAAATTTGGCAACAAAATGACCTTCTATACCGTCGTCTAACACCACCAATACTATATCATAAACATTTAATTGTAGGTGATAGCAAAGGTTATCTTCACTGGATAAATCCAAAAAATGGCACTATCATATCTCGACAAAAATTAGACAAAACAGGATTTCAGACTAGACCGCTCGTGACTAATGAATCCCCACTATTAATTATTCAGTCAAAAGGTGGTAAAGTTTATGCAATTAGATATTAATCCATGTTACCTATAGAAAAAATCAAGATATAATATATTTTATTTTTAATATTACCTCAAGGAGCCCTCAAGGAGCTATTTAAGCTAATTTTCAACATAGCACCCACTTTTAAATTATAGGGGCTAGTTATATCTTAGTATGTACTATTTGTTACTCCGCTATATAACATCATATATAACAAAATAATCTAAGATATATAGTTCTTATAAATTGCAAATCTAGTTTTACAGAATTAACAACCATATTACATTACAATAAATTTCTTTGAAACAACACAAAATATTCAAATAGCGTAACAAAATATTTTTTAAAAACATATGTTTTCTTAAAGTCTACAGTCTTTTTCTAGAAAAAGACTGCGTATGTTCATATATAAGGCTTAATTTTAATGACCACCTTGATTAAGTCAAACAACACATCACCATCGAACTTCTGAAGCGGCAATTAATCTAAAACAATCACTCTTAATACTTCTATTCAGTCTAGAACCTATTCTTCAGAAAAAATCGCATCTATAAAAGAACTTACTTGAAAAACACGTAAATCTTCTAAATTCTCACCAGAAGTAATATACCGAATCGGAATATTAAATTTATCAGCTATTGAAAATATTACACCGCCTTTTGCTGTAGTGTCTAGCTTAGTTAAAACAATTCCAGTTAGACCAATAGCTTCATGAAAAAATTTAGTCTGACTGATAGCATTCTGTCCAGTGCTAGCATCAATTGTTAATAAAACCTCATGAGGAGCGCTACAATCTAATTTTTTTATAACGCGAATGATTTTTTTTATCTCAGCCATCAGATATTCTTTATTTTGCAGTCGCCCAGCAGTGTCTGCTATTAGGACATCTATATGACGCGACTTCGCAGATTGTATCGCATCAAAAATTACTGCAGCAGGATCTGAACCAGTTGATTGCGCTATTACTGGAATATTATTACGCCCCCCCCAAACTTCTAACTGCTCAATAGCTCCGGCACGAAATGTATCCCCCGCAGCTAACATCACGGATTGCCCTTCGTCCTGAAACTTTCGCGCTAGCTTTCCAATAGTAGTTGTTTTTCCTACACCATTCACACCAATCATCAAAATAATGAATGGTAGCCTTCCTGAAGTATTAAGAGGTACCTCAACTTTATATAAAATCTCAGATAAATTAGCTTTTAATTGACTATAAAACGATTCCGTATCATTAATCTTCTTGTTATCTATTTTACTTTTTAAAAGACTAATAACACGATTGGTAGTATCTAAACCGATATCAGCCATTAACAACTGATTCTCTAATGCTTTAAGTAAATTACTGTCAATAGACTTTCCCCGCAATAAATTCATTACCCCATTAACTAGATAACTACGTGTCTGCTTTAAGCTACACTTTAAGCGATTATAAAGTTTGATCTTTGTTAAACTTTTCTCTTTATTAGGATGTTCACTATCTAGCATAACTATTATTTCACCTATTATAAATTATGAAAAGAGTTATGTAATAACTGCTCTAAAATATTAATAATCCATTGTAATGTAAAAAAAATTACACCTAGTATATATTCTTTGTTAGACCTATATAAGAAGACTTATTAGAAAACTAGTAAACCAGAATATTATTATAAAATTCATCTTAGGTTGATTCTGTTAAAAAATTCACCTTAGTCTTATCTTTTGCTAATGTTAATGTAAGAGTATTTTCAATTTATTTTTCCTTTTTAAAAACTAAATTAGAATCCTTATCTATTCTAACATTCTGAGTATTTTCTATATACAAGAATGATAACGCTTTAATCTTCAAATACATAACAATGTCTCTATCTCATAGATATTCTATCTCTTAACTAATCTCAAGAAAACTATAGATACCATCTATGTTAATTATTTTAAACATATAGTACGTTATTTCTAATATACATCAGGTGGAATATTGAACATGCTTAGTAACAAATATCTTACTTTAAAAACTGTTTGTATGCTAAAGTACGTATAATCTAATGTGATTAAATTACACAAAAATAATAACTCTGATGACACTGCATTTCTGTCATATATTCTTTATATATGATCACTGGTAAACAATATAAAAATATTAGAGATATGAAACCTATAATTCCTGCCACATAAAACATAGAAGAAGAGCATAGTGTTATATATTAAAGAGAATGATATCACTCTGATAACTAAAAATATATTGTAGTTATCAAAGTAACATAAGTACTACTATTATTTATTTCTCATAAATCAATCAAAATTTAACTAATGAATTTTTATAAATCTTACCAATCATCTATGAAAAAAAATTCACACAACACCTAACATAAATATTAAAAACATAGGAAATACTTTATTTTAATAACATCACATAAAATATATTATGTATTATATGATTTTTATATACTTTATATTATGTAATTCACTCAACAAATGACTATCAAAAAAATATGACACGATAGAAAATAAAAATAAACACACTGATATTTGAAACTATCAACTCATGTAAGAGGCATGCATTCTTTTTGACATATAATAAAACGCTAAAACATAAAATCTAAACTAAGTGAATATTTTTATTACTGCATAAAAGATAATATATAAAAATCATTAATTATCCTCATCTCTGTAGCGATAAAAAATACTATTGACTGATGATGAGATAAAATCACCACCTATAATAGTATCTATTAGAAATAGAAAAAATTTTTTCTGCCGTTTGTGTTAATTAATATTAATATATTTAATATAAAAACTGACGCCTTGTTCTTAATTTTTCCTCTCTCTTGACCTTGTGGTATATATGATTCAAATCAGAGCCACAGTCAAGACTTTAAAAAATCATTTATTTTATATATGCTATATAACACTAGCTAATAGCTATACTCAAAGTAATTTTTTATCAATCATTACGCAAAAATTAAATAAATATCATTATCTAGTATTCTCTTTCAAATTACCTGATTTCTAGCGTAGCATATATAGCAAGTAGCCATTTAACCCCTTGATTTCGAAAGTCAACCTGTAAGCGCGTCTGCGCGCCATAGCCTGTAATATGCATTATAACCCCTTCGCCAAATTTTACATGCCACACTCTCTGGGCAATTGAAAACCCACTGTCGTGCATAACACCTCTATCTTTTTTATTTTTATATTCCACCAGTTGTTTTTCTTGTGAATTAAAATATAATTTTTTGATACATAAATCTGGTATTTCTTTTACAAAACGAGACAGCGGATAAGATACCTCCTTACCATAAACACGTCGATTTTTTACATAACTCAATATCAGTCTTTTCATTGCGCGGGTAACGCCAACATAAGCAAGACGGCGCTCCTCCTCTAACCTATGGCTTTCTTGTAGAGCAAATTGGCCTGGAAATATACCTTCCTCCATCCCAACAATAAAAACTTGACTAAATTCAAGACCTTTGGATGCATGTATCGTCATTAACTGTACAGCATTCTGGTTCTGAACATTCTCTTCTGTATTTATATCTAGTGCAGATTGAGATAAAAAAGACTTAAGAGAAACAAGATCAGTATCCTTACTGTGGTGACTATAATACTGCCTAGTGGTATTTATTAATTCCTCTAAATTCTCAATACGTATTTGACCTTTTTCGCTTTTCTCTGTTGCATACATACGCCACAAACCAGAATCTTGAAGAATACGCTCTGTTTGCATATGCAATGGCATATGAGTAGTTGATGCCTCCAAAGAGTCAACCAACTGAATAAAACGCTTTAAAGCAGAAGCAGCTACATGAGCAAATAATACTTCATTTTTTAACAATTCCAGGGAGGCCGTCCATAATGTTATTTGACGCTGACATGATATTTGACGAAGAATTTCAAGGGTGTTAAGGCCAATTCCTCGGCGAGGGGTATTGACGATACGTTCAAAAGCGAGATCATCATTTCGATTAGCAATTAAGCGCAAATAAGCGATGGAATCTTTTATTTCCTTTCTCTGAAAAAACCGAATACCACTGTAAATCTGATATGCAATGTTTTTTTGTACTAACGCCTCTTCTATCTCTCGCGACTGCGAATTATTACGATATAATATAGCGCAATCACGCAAAGACTTTCTGTCTTTTGCCCATAATTGAATACAATTAACTACAAAACGCGCTTCGTCAAATGCATTTAAAGCATAGTAAAGAAGAATGGGCTCCCCGTCAGAAGCTTTTGTCCAAAGTTCTTTACCTAAACGATTATTATTATTAGATATTAAAGTGTTTGCAGCTTTAAGAATATTTAAGGTTGATCGGTAATTTCTTTCCAAGCGTATAGTGGTTGCTAACGGAAAATCTTTAAAGAATTGCTGCATATTTTTTGTTTGTGCACCTCGCCATCCGTAAATTGATTGATCATCATCACCAACAATCACTACTTTACTCTGTTCTCCAGAAAGTGCACGAATCCAAGAATATTGAAGAGCATTAGTATCTTGAAATTCATCTACCAAAATATTGGTAAACTGTCTATGATAATTTTTTAAAATATCTGATTTACACTGCCACAATTCACAGACGCGTAATAATAATTCAGTAAAATCTACTAAACCAGAGCGATCGCAAGCCTCCTGATACACCTCATAAATACGTAACCATATCTGATCAGACTGATAAAAAGATTTTTTTAACTGACCCGGACGCAATCCTTTTTCTTTCTTATCATTAATATACCAAACACCTTGACGAGGTTCCCATTTTTTTTGATCAATATTCATACCTTTCATTAAATATGTTAGTAAACGCAACTGATCATCAGAATCTAAGATCTGAAAATCTTTTGGTAGATTAGCATGCATATGGTTAGAACATAAAAAACGGTAAGATAAAGCATGAAAAGTACCAATCCACATATCACTCTGATTAGTTCCAATGAGTTCTCTTACTCTTTCGCTAAGCTCTTTAGCTGCTTTATTAGTAAATGTGACTGCGATAATTGACTGAGGAGAGAATTTTTCTTTTTCTATCAGCCAAGCAATACGATAAGATAATACACGAGTTTTTCCACTACCAGCTCCAGCTAATACTAAAAAATTTTCACGTGGTGCAGATACAGCTACGCGTTGTTGATTATTTAAATGCAATAGCAAGTCAGAGGCATTCACAGGCATCATAATTCGTTTAAGTAGTCTGATCTTCTTTTTAAAAAATATTTTATTTTATATATTATTATATGACGCTACATTAATTCTTTCAATTTCAAATGTATACATTATAATTTTTCTATTATTACCTTAAGCATTCAAAGATATATTATAAGCCACGGATATACATAAAGTGGATAAAACATCTATTTACACTTTTAATAAAACAAGTGACTTGATTAAAAGCAACTTATCTGGTGTAGATCAATATTATAATCTCAATCTAAATATAAAAATACACCTGATTAATTATTTAATCTTAGTTATATTGAATCTATAAAATATATATTTATGTATACCTAGCTAATATAAAAAATATAACCTATGATCAATCTTTTAATACCTTAGCATACATAAGTATTATGCTATAATATACATATCTTAATCAAAAAAAGATAAAATCTCAGTAAAAATCTTTTTCCTATTTTATCCCTATAAACTTTACAAACAGTAGTGAGTAATAAAAATCCAGTCACTACAAAAGCAAAATACTCATTAAAAATAATTAATTAATAAAATTTCATATATCCTAAACCAATATAGTAAATAGGTAATCAACTGATTAAAATCTAATTCTCTTAAATCATGATAACATAAACACAAAATAATCTAATAAAGGATTTCTAAAAGATAGAAAATATAACATTTATTCAAAAAAATACACATCTCTAGAGTTAATTATATTAGACAGTTAACGAATAATATATCTTCAAAATCATACCTATACAGAGCATTATCGCAAAATAATTTTATTAGATATCCAAAAAATGATCTTTATTCATGCTTAGAAAGCAATTCTAGGTTTAATAGATGGCAACAAGCAGCCTTTTGCGTCTTGTTACAGAAATTCATAAATTCATGCAGATTTGGGATTAGGCATCATCAACTAATATTAAATAATCTTAATGTTATCATCTCACAAACTGATAATCATTTAACTTAGATGGGGTATATGAATGATACCCATTGGATCATCACATAATGCTCATCTATTCATCTAAAGCGCTAAACCAAATCTATATAAATATAATCAGTTTTACTTCTATAAAAGTTATAATATGTACGCTATATTAATAAATAATAGTAATTAATAATATTATATGATTTCATATATTTTTGTTACGTGTTCTCGCCTTTAAGACAAATAATCATACAACAATATTTGTAGATAACCCATATAGTTATATTTTTATACTACTAAATTACATGATTTTATCACGAAACAAGCAGTCTTTGCATACAAAACATACTACAGCAATGATTAAACTGATCAGCACATGCTGGGCATTGAATAAAAAGTTTATGGCAGTGGTTATTTTTACAGTTTTGATAACTATCATAACTATTACCACACTGATTACAATGCGCTAAAACATCTCGAGAGATACACTCAGACATCCGCTGATCAAATACAAAATTTTTTCCTATAAAGTGCACCGGTAAACCTTGAACACGTGCCTGACGAACATAATTAATTACGCCACCCTTAATTTGGTAAACATTTTCATACCCATGGTGACGCATCCAAGCGCTAGCTTTTTCACAGCGAATCCCTCCTGTACAATACAAGACTATTTTTTGTTTTTTATATTTTTTTAGCATATCCACGATAATTGATAACTGCTGACGAAAAGTATTTCCTGGAATAGATAATGCTTTATTAAAATGTCCTACTTGATACTCATAGTAATTTCGAACATCTACAAATACAGCCTCACAATCATCCTGCAATAAATTTACAGTCTTTGCGTTTATATGCATACCCACATCACTAGAATTAAAACTTACGTCAGTAATACCATCTGCAACGATACGCGGACGAACTTTTAAACGCAACACCCAAAAAGATCGTCCATTATCATCTAGCGCTATATTCATATGCATAGAGGACATATGGGGATCAAATTCATGCAGCATCTTTTCCATCTTTGAATACAAACCGCAGGGTACACTTACTTGCGCATTTATACCTTCTTTAGCCACATAAATACGACCAAAAACCTTTAAATTAGCAAGAACTACATAAAGAGAATCTCGAAACTCATAAGGGCTGGTGATAGTGAAGTATTTATAAAAAGAGACAGTTATGCGCTTTTGAGGTTCTAATAGCAAGCGCCTCTTTAACTCCTTATTAGGAGTGGTATTATATAACAATGACATAGGTATGCACATCCTGCGTTTACATATTTAAACATAATATTGGGTGGAGTTTATTTTACAAGTTTTTATTTTGTAATTTTGTAAAAATATATTTTAGATCTCACGGGCCCCTATCATCTATTAAGCCAATAAAAAACTATCGTGCTAATATTTTAATTACTAATTAACCAATATCAAAATATAAAGATTTTTATGCATATTAAAATAATATACATGGGCGTGCTTGCATATACATAATTATTCAATGTTATCAGTAGATATTAATAATTTAAAAATCTGAATTAATTATCTAATTATGTCAATTAATTTATCTCATTGATAGTATCAATAAAAATTATCCAAAAATAGCCAACGCATATTACATATTTTTTATCACGGCTTCACCAAACTCAGAACATGTTAGCAAAGTTGCGCCGAGCATCATGCGCTCAAAGTCATAAGTTACAGTTTTAGCAGCAATAGTCTTTTCCATTGCTTTAATAATAAGGTTTGCTGATTCTACCCAACCCATATAACGTAACATCATTTCAGCGGAAAGAATCATAGAACCAGGGTTAACTTTATCCTGACCAGCATATTTAGGTGCAGTACCGTGAGTAGCCTCAAATAATGCACAGGTTTCACCAATGTTAGCGCCTGGAGAAATTCCAATACCACCTACCTGTGCTGCTATTGCGTCAGAAATATAGTCACCATTAAGATTCATACAAGTAATCACGTCATATTCAGCCGGACGCAACAAAATTTGTTGTAAAAACGCATCAGCAATAACATCTTTAATTACAATATATTTTTTATTATAGGGGTTCTGTATTAGAACTTGTGCGTTATAATCGTTTAAGACCCCACTGAATTCCTCTATAGCTACTTGATAACCCCAATCCTTAAAAGCTCCTTCAGTGAATTTCATAATATTGCCTTTATGCACCAGGGTAACAGAATCACGGTTATTAGTAATCGCATATTGAATCGCAGCGCGTACTAAACGTTTTGTCCCAGATTCTGAGCAAGTTTTGATGCCAATACCGCATTGCTCTGGAAAACGAATATTCTTAACATTCATCTCCTGGCGTAAAAATTTTATTATTTTATGTGCTTCTTTAGTGCCAGCTGCCCATTCAATACCTGCATATATATCTTCAGAATTCTCACGAAAAATCACTACATCAATAGCTTCTGGATGTTTTACGGGACTAGGTGTGCCACTATAATAACGTATTGGGCGCAAACAAATATATAGATCTAATAATTGACGTAAAGCCACATTTAAAGAGCGAATACCACCTCCTACTGGAGTAGTTAATGGACCTTTAATAGCAATGTGATATTTTTTAAGAAAAGACAGGGTTTCTTCTGGTAGCCAAACACCCTGACCATATAATTTTACTGCTTTTTCACCAGCATATATCTCCATCCAACTTACTTTACGTTCACCGGCGTATGCTTTCTTAACGGCAGCATCAACAACCTTCCTCATTACAGGAGAAATATCTCTTCCAATTCCATCTCCCTGGATAAAGGGAATAATTGGGTTTACTGGCACATCAAGTATCCCTTTATGATACGTAATCTTCTGACCTTCTATTGGAATAGATACTGGACTTTTCATTCAACCCCCTAACAATGCTATTATTAATCATTCAAGAACTTTGACATCTTGTGAAAAATATAACTTCTCAAAAAAAATCTATACATAATATAATTTGTTACCAACACCTTCATTAAGAATATATGTTATATCTTATGTACTTATGTATAAAATGATGATTGAATCCCATTAAATATTAAATCTGTATGTTTCCAAAAACATCAAGATTCGATCTTAATATTAGTAATCATCAATCTATCTTGCCTAATTAGTCACCCATCATAAATAATATCAATATTACATTTTATATAGTCTTTATTCAGTCTTTTTTTTTAAAATCATTCATTTAAATTAAAATCTAATATATATTAATTGACTACAATATAATACAAAGCATAAACTTATAATTCATACATAAAGCTCATAAAACAATAACATTCCAGAATAAGGGCAAGTGGTTCACAATATGATATATATACAATATGATATATATACGATTAAATTAAATAAGTATTTTTTCTAAAACACTACATCACTGAAAACTCAACATTGTAACTGAATATTGAATGATAATCATTTCTACAAATCAAAAAAAATGCCTTGATTTTATTTTATTTAACCTACAAAAAAAACGCGGTTAACTGAAAGACCACATATCTATTATGTGACTGTTAATTAAAATAATTCAAATAGGTATATATTTGTAATTATACAATAAATATCTTTATATTTAATTTTAAATAGGTGTATATTAAATACCTTTATCTTTATATTTAATATTCTCTGAATTTATTTGAATTTATTAGTGTTATATCATATAAAATTTATTTTTATTCTAAATACCTATATATATTTAAGAAATATCTATATATATAAGATATTAAGATATATTTAAGAAAATTTAAAAAAGCTTACTTAAGTGATCTCTATCACGATCATGATATAAAACATCATGCTATACAACCAATAAAGATCATATAACTAGACTAAATTATTTTGTCATTTGTTGACTAATTTTATTTTATTTAAAACTGCAGAACTATAATTCTAATATAAAAATATATTAAATAATAAAAATCTGTTCAATTCATCCTATTATAAAAATCATTATCCATAACTATTAAACTACAAATTTTTAAATACTATTCTTTCAATACTACAAAAAAAATTTTTTACAATATTCCATGATTGACGTATTCAGTATGATTTAAAGAACGAAAAAAATTTAAGTAAACAGTCTATTATTTACATTGTTGATAATCTATGCATAAACTTTTTCTTAATTTTAAAAGAACGTAAATTAAATGGACATATCAAAAAATGTTTGAATTAATTAAAGAATCACAACCAGACCCTATTCTAGGTTTAAATACTAAATTCCATACAGATCAACATATGGACAAAATTAACTTAGGCATTGGAGTATATACAGATCACACTGGAAATACACCTATACTTTCTAGCGTAAAACAAGCAGAGAAATTTCTTTTAGAACAGGAAGTAACTAAAAATTATCTACAAATTGATGGTCTTTCTGATTTTGGGTATTACACTCAAGAGTTACTATTTGGAAAAAATAGTTCAGTAATTAAACAAAAACGCATACGTACCGCACAGACACCTGGTGGTACAAGTGCATTACGTATTATAGCAGACTTTATTTCAAATCAGACAAATATAAAAAACATCTGGATTAGTAATCCTGGTTGGCAAAATTATAAAAATATTTTTTCTGCAGCAGGACTAAAAGTCTACATGTATGATTATTATGATTCAGTCAATCATGCACTAGATTTTAGCGCTATGAAAAACAGCCTGAACTCTGTTTGTCCCGGTGATGTAGTAGTTTTTCAGGGTTGTTGCCATAATCCAACCGGAGTAGATCCATCTCACGAACAATGGAAATATCTGTCTAAAATGTCCCTCGAAAAAGGCTGGCTACCATTATTTGACTATGCTTATCAAGGATTTTCTACAGGAATAGCGCAAGATTCTATCAGTCTAAGTGTTTTTTCTGCTACACATAAGGAGCTTATTGTATGCAGTTCCTATTCAAAAAATTTTAGTTTATATAATGAACGCGTTGGCTCCTTAAGTATTGTCGCTAGCCAATCTAATATTGTTGATACGGCTTTTAGTCAGATAAAATCAACTATTCGTTCTAATTATTCTAGCCCGCCATCGCATGGTGCAGCAGTAGTGTTAACTATTTTGAGCAATCCGTCTCTACGTCTTCAATGGGAGAATGAGCTATCTATTATGAGAGAACGTGTTAAACTCATGCGCCAATTATTAGCAGACACACTAAAAATAAAAATAAAAACAATTAATTTTAGCTTTATCACATCACAGACGGGTATGTTTTCCTTGATCGGATTATCACCTAACCAGATCAACCGTTTGCGTAATGAATTTGGAGTGTATATGCTGCAATCAGGTCGAATAAATATAGCTGGTATTACTCTAAAAAATCTCTTTCCATTATGCGCAGCTATTAATCATGTGCTCTAAAACTAACTATAGTTATCACCGATAAGTGATAGTATATCTTAATATACAGTATACAACTCATGAGTTTATAAAAAAATATATCATTAAAATATATCAAGGATAAAAATTTTTATATAAATATTCCTTATTTTAATCAAACAATAGTAAAACTACTATAACATATAGGATATCTTTTAAATATTTTTAATAAAGATCTTCGAGACTAAATCGTCCAGCAATACTACTATATCTTTTTCTGCTTCACCTCAATCTAAATCTAAATAAGTATCTAGAGCGTATTTTATGAATAAAACTGTTTTCAATATAAAAAACTATACTATCTTACATTAATGATATGCTAAGCACTATAATCTACTGAGCGCCACTTACTTAGCTTAATATTCAATTGAATTGACAGTAAGCCTATATGCATACATAACAAATCAGTATACTAGTAGTAATCTGTCATCATTAATTAATGATGACATCCTGTTGCTTTTAAAGAAATCGGTAATTCTGTAAAATGAAAAAAAATGTCGTAGTACTTGGCACCCAGTGGGGTGATGAGGGAAAGGGAAAAATTGTTGATCTTCTTACTGAATGGGCCAAATATGTAGTACGTTATCAAGGCGGTCACAATGCAGGTCACACGCTAGTTATTAACGGTAAGAAGACAATCCTCCATTTAATTCCATCAGGGATCATGCATCAGCATGTTGTTAGTATTATCGGGCATGGTGTGGTCATCTCTCCCTCTGCTCTTATGGCAGAAGTTCAAGATTTAGAGTCTCAGGGTAAATCCGTTGAAAACTCCCTCTTAATCTCTACAGCGTGTCCACTATTATTAGAATACCATGTTGCTTTAGATGTTGTACGTGAAAAAGAACGAGGCCTTCAGGCAATCGGAACAACTGGTCGTGGCATTGGTCCTGCATATGAAGATAAAATCGCTAGAAGAGGACTCAGATTAGGTGATTTATTAAATAAAAAAACTTTTGCAGAAAAACTTAAGAAAACGATGGAGTATCATAATTTTCAGCTTGTTCATTACTACAAAACCAGCGCAGTAAACTACTATACAGTGCTCAAAAATATCATGAAAATCTCTGATAACCTAACACGAATGGCCATTGACGTCTCTGGATTACTGGAAACTGCCCAGAAGCGTGGTGATCTAATTATTTTTGAAGGGGCACAGGGAACACTGTTAGACATAGATCACGGTACATATCCATATGTAACATCATCAACCACTACTGCCGGAGGTGTGTCACCTGGTACTGGAATTGGTCCATGTTGTGTAGGTTATGTTTTAGGCGTGCTAAAAGCCTATTCCACTCGCGTGGGATCAGGTCCATTTCCAACCGAGTTGTGTGATCATACTGGTGAATTTCTTTGTAAACGAGGTAATGAGTTTGGCGCAACCACTGGTCGTCGTCGTCGCACAGGGTGGTTAGATGCTGTAGCTGTGCGTAGAGCCGTCCAAGTAAACTCTATTTCAGGTTTTTGCATTACTAAATTAGATGTCTTGGACGGTCTTAAAGAAGTTAAAATCTGCGTAGCTTACCGCATGCAAGACAATAGTCATATCACTGTTACGCCGCTAACCAATGAACATTGGGAGGAGGCTGTGCCAATCTATGAGATCCTACCAGGGTGGAGTCAAAGCACATTTGGCGTAAAAAATTTAGAACTTTTGCCACCTGAGGCGCTACATTACATTAAACGCATTGAAGAAATCACAGGTGTTTTCATTGATATTATCTCTACTGGACCAGATCGTAGTCAAACCATTGTGCTACGTAATCCTTGTACTTTGTAATCTTTTATACTAAAAATACCCCTTTTTTAATATTAGAATTCTAATTAATATTACTACAATGGTTTCATACCCTTCTTTGCTATCATCATTTGCCCCTTCTCTCTATCTATATAGACATATAAAG
Source organism: Candidatus Erwinia haradaeae (assembly GCF_900698885.1). Taxonomy (GTDB): domain Bacteria; phylum Pseudomonadota; class Gammaproteobacteria; order Enterobacterales; family Enterobacteriaceae; genus Erwinia_E; species Erwinia_E haradaeae_H. Next base: position 153,779 of record NZ_LR217705.1, on the reverse strand, counting down.
CCTTCACACTTAGAATCTTTACAATTCCAACCGCTCTCGAGAAAAGAAAACTATCATCTATTATGATATGATTTTAATCATCACATCTATAATATATTTTTCTATAACAACTCAATGAGTAATGCAGTAGCTGTATTGATAATGAAATTATTTTTAGAAGTAGATATGTTTTATACTATCAAGATCAATAATAATTGAACAGCTCACGTCACTATCAGTGATTATAATATATACTATATATTTATAATATAACTCAATATTTCTTAAATATTCTAGTTGTAGACCACTATCTATTATACTGCATCATCATAAATCAATGTGTTACTTGGCAGATCAGAATGGAGAAACCTTGATGTTATACGACCTATTTAAGGAACGAGAAGCTCAAAAATACGATAACCCCATTCCTAGTCGAGAATCTATCCTCTATCATATAGAAAAATATAAAAATCCGATTCATCGTGATGAGTTAGCGAAAGAGCTACTTATTTATGAAAAAGAAAGAATCGAAGCCCTACGAAGAAGGCTGCGAGCCATGGAGCGCGATGGACAACTAGGATTTACTCGCCGAAAAGGTTATTCAGTTCTTAAAAAGATTAACCTAGTACAAGGAAAAGTAATCGGGCATCGTGATGGATTTGGTTTTTTACGTGTTTCCGGTAACAAAGATGACCTTTATCTTTCAATGACACAGATGAAAATGTGTCTACATGGCGATATAGTGCTTGCACAGAAAATCAGTTCTGATCGTAAAAATCGCCAAGAAGCACGCGTTATTCGTGTAATTGAGCCACGGAATACCCACATCGTGGGTCGCTATCTGCGTAACTCTGCAGGGGGCTATGTAGTTCCAGATGATCATCGCTTAAAATTTGAGATCTTTATATCTAATAACAATCTACTTACCGAATACTTAGGTTTTATTGTAGTAGTGGATCTAGTGCAGCGTCCAACATTAAAAAATCAAGCAATTGGCAAAATTATTAAAATACTTGGCAACACAATAGACACAAGTACAGCAATAAATATTGCATTATATACCCATAACATTCCTCATCAATGGCCACAAGCACTAGAAAAACTTATTACACAATTAAATGTGGAGATACCAGAAGACATTAAACGCAACCGCATTGATCTACGTCAATTACCATTAATCACTATTGATGGAGAAGATGCTTGTGATCTTGATGATGCCGTGTTTTGTACAAGCGAAAAAGATGGTGGATGGCGTCTTTGGGTTGCGATTTCTGACGTTAGTTACTATGTTAGACCCAACACCCTGTTAGATGATGAAGCCATACATCGTGGAACTTCTGTATATTTTCCATCACGGGTGATCCCAATGCTCCCAGAAGTATTATCCACTAAACTATGTTCGTTAAATGCAGATGTAGATCGTTTATGCATGGTTTGTGAAATGACAATCTCTTCTAGCGGGGAATTAACTAGCTATAAACATTACGAAGCCATGATGAAATCCTCTGCGCAACTGACTTATAATACAGTTTGGAATATTCTACAGGGAGACAAAAAATTACGAGAATACCACTTACCTATAGTAAAAAATCTAGAAGAGCTGCACTGCATGTATGTAGCATTAAAAAAATCTCGCAAGAAACGCGGAGGGATCGTATTTGATATTGCTGAAGCTAAATTTATCTTTAATGTGCATAATCGTATCGAGCGAGTGGAAAAAATGGTGCGTAATGATGCGCATAAAATTATCGAAGAATGCATGATTCTTGCAAATGTTGCATCAGCATGTTTTGTGGAAAAACATGGCGCACCAGCATTATTTCGGGATCATGATCGCCCGATAGGAGATAACATTAAAAGTTTTCGCATAGTTCTAGGAGAACTAGGCCTTACTTTATGTGGCGGAGAACAACCCAGTCCACTAGATTACTCAGCCCTTTTAAAAAATATTCATGGACGTTCAGATAAGGACATGATCCAAAGTCTACTATTACGCTCAATGAAACAAGCAGTCTACGATGCCGAAAATCGTGGACATTTTGGCTTAGCGCTGACATCATATGCACATTTTACCTCACCAATTCGCCGCTATCCTGACCTAATACTGCATCGCACTATTAAATATATCTTAGCACAAAACAAAAAATATCTAAATAAAGATTGCATACTTAAGGGCAGATATCATTATACCACAACTCAAATGCTACAGCTTGGCCAGCACTGTTCTATCACGGAACGCCGTGCCGATGATGCCACGCGTGATGTAACTGATTGGTTAAAATGCGATTTTATTAAAAATAAAGTTGGAGCAATCTTTAACGGTACTATTTCTAGTGTTACCAGTTTTGGTTTTTTTGTACGTCTTAGTGATATTTTTATTGATGGGTTAGTGCATATATCCACATTAGAAAAAAACTGTTACCGTTTTGATTCTATAAGACAACGCTTAATCGGAGAACGTGTAAGTCTTACCTATCGTTTAGGTGATACTGTAACGGTACAATTAGATTCTGTGCATTTAGAAGAACGTAAGATTATTTTAACACTAATAAGCCATACAAGCACATTCTTGCATACAGGTGACGCCTTAAAAAAAGACTTACACTTGAAAAACAACAAAAGAAATAAAAATAATGCTAAAAAATCTATATAAAAATTTTATAAATATACAGACTTGCTTGTAATACTGTATAAGGCTAACTATAATGCAAAATTTCGAAAATAATTTAAAAAAGTATTTCTCGATAGATTATAATCATGAAATAATAGTTAACATCATAATCAAAAAGTATAGCGAAAAGATCATTAATCATAAAATGTTTGAAAAAACTAAGAATTTCTTAATAATATTACCCTATAAAAGCATTTCTCTAGCATCAATTTCTCTAGCATCAAATGTTACTTAATTTATTTATGCAATCCATTACACTAAAAACATTAGAAGATTGCATCCACTAGATTAAATCTAGTAATCATATTATATTATACTCAGAATGAAAATCAGATAAGCTCTAATATATTAGAGACATGATATATTCCTGTAATCTAAAGCATCTAAAATATGAATGAAATAGTTTTTGGTATCTACGCTGTAGAAGCAATAATTCATAGTGCTCCTCATCGCTTCAAAGAAGTTTGGATTCTTCAAGGACGAAAAGACCATCGCCTAGAGGCTCTAATACAATTGTTAGAAATAAATAAAATTACCATCTATACAAAAACTCGAAGCAGAATGGATCAACAATCAGAAGGTGGTGCACATCAAGGTGTTATTGCCTTTGTGCGATGCAGGCGTCCATATCAAGAAAATGATCTATCGGCCTTGTTATCTAAAATAAATAATCCGTTTTTTCTAATCCTTGATAGTATCACAGATCCTCATAATCTTGGTGCCTGTATTCGCAGTGCAGATGCAGCTGGTGTACACGCTGTAATCATACCAAAAAATCGCTCTGTACAGCTAAACTCTACAGTAAGAAAAGTCGCTAGTGGTGCGGCAGAAAATATACCCCTCATTTGTGTTACTAATTTAGCACGAGTTATGCGTTTCTTACAACGAGAAAATATTTGGATTATTGGCACAACTGATAAAACTCACCAAACTCTTTATCAAAGTAACCTAACAGGTCCATTATCTTTGGTGATGGGTTCAGAAGAAAAAGGTATACGACGTCTCACACATGAGAACTGCAATGAACTAGTGCACATTCCTATGCTAGGAGGTGTCTCTTCTCTCAATGTTTCAGTAGCTACTGGTATTTGTTTATATGAAGCAGTACGTCAAAGACACTTGTATTAAACAAAGTAATTGAACAAATTATTAAATTATATGTTAAGCTATATTATAATATAAAAAATTTTTTAATTAAAAATTTTCATACATTACACATACAATTAAACGGTATACGTAATGGTTCAAAGTATATTAGTGATATAAATGATTGCCTGTAATTTGCATTTAGATTGCTTTTTATTATGTTATCAACCATAACTATGTTCAATATAAAAAATTTTATTAGACTATTTTACGAGATAGTATATTATGCAAGTATAATTTAAAAATATATTACTATAATATAATGAGATTAATATAATGAGATTGTTACTATACAATCCATGTTAAAATTAATGAAATGAAGGCTTTTTAGTAAAAATTTTATTTTTTACAAAAAACTATTAAGTTAAACTTTAATTAGATCATTAGAGGTAGATAGGTCAAAAGGTGGTCATTATTCTATCTGTCTTAAGTAGATGTGCCTTTTATTTTTAATTAAGGATAAAAATATAGATCTAAAATATAACCTATATCGATATTAGTAAACAGTAATCAGTAATGTTAAAAATCTACCATAGTCAATACTACTAATTCTATAAGTCTTTAAAAGTGATTTTTTTTTTATCATATAATCAAATAATTTCTAAAGTGGCATATATTTTTACTCAATAATACATTAGATATAGATCTTCTAATCGTGAATCTATTTCTCATTTTAACAATAATGTATCTGCAGATACAATAAAGTTATAAATCAAGATTTTCAGTACACTATGAGGCCATTGTGAAATCATACAATAAAATATATAATTTTACTGTTTCTTGCTCCTGATCAACTATATTAAGAAAATTTAAAAATATTTCTTTTGTTGTTTTACACCTTTTTATATATAAAATGTATATATGCAAAAAAGATATAAATAAAAAATTATACGGAAAAATATATATATTTATATCGTGCATCATTATTAGTTTTTATCATACTTCTATAATTAATCGATATTAAGCATTAAAATCTTAAATAAAATTGACAGATTAGTGGTACTCAATAGTTATCTTAAGTTCTACACAATTATATCGGCAGAATACCTTTAGAATATAGTAATTTAATATACATAAAATTTTCCATGTTATTAGGTAAATACTAGGAGACTGATATGCGCATAGTTTCTATAGCAGATATCCTAAAAGGATGCATCACTACAGGAAGTACAGTCACCGTATGCGGATGGGTTCGTACTCGCAGAGACTCAAAGGTTGGTATTTCCTTTGTTTCTATATATGACGGCTCCTGCTTTCATTCACTTCAAATAGTAGCAGAACAAAATCACCATGATGTCTTATCTCTCACAACTGGTTGCTCATTATCAGTAACCGGAAAAATTATAGAATCACCAGGTAAAGGGCAAACTTTTGAAATGCAGGCTGCTAATATAAAAATCATAGGCTTAGTAGATAACCCTAATACCTATCCAATATCAGCAAAAAATCATAGCCTAGAATATCTTCGCGAGGTAGCTCACCTTAGGCCGCGCACTAATATAATTGGAGCTGTTACGCGTGTTCGTCATTCCATAACACAAGCTTTGCACCGTTTTTTTAACAAAGAGGGATTTTATTGGGTTGCAACACCAATCCTCACTTCATCTAATACTGAAGGAACTGGAGATATGTTCTGCGTCTCTACATTGGACATAGAAAACCTACCCAGAACAGCATTAGGAAAAGTAAATTATGATATGGATTTTTTTGGTAAAAAAACTTTTCTTACTGTTTCCGGTCAGTTGCATGGTGAGACCTACGCTAGCGCTATATCAAAAATTTACACCTTCGGCCCCACTTTTCGCGCAGAGAAATCTAATACTAGCCGTCATTTATCAGAATTTTGGATGATAGAGCCAGAGATAGCATTTTCTGATTTAGAGGGAGCCTCTGCTCTTGCAGAATCTATGCTTAAGTATGTTTTTCAAGCAGTTATAATAGAACGTTCTGATGACATGGATTTTTTTTCTCGTCGAATAGATTCAAATGTAATGGTACGATTGAAAAGCTGTATCTTGACTAAATTTGCCCAAGTAAATTATTCTGATGCGATTGATATCTTGTTATCATCTAAACAAAAATTCGAGCATCCAGTTCAATGGGGGCTAGATTTCTCATCAGAACATGAACGTTATTTAACAGATCAATATTTTAAAGCGCCAGTAGTAGTAAAAAACTACCCAAAAGATATTAAAGCATTTTATATGCGCTTAAATAACGACGGAAAAACAGTGGCCGCTATGGATATTTTAGCACCAGGTATTGGGGAAATACTTGGTGGATCACAAAGAGAAGAGCGTATTGAAATCCTAGATACCCGTCTCACCGAAAAAGGTATATCGATAGAAGATTATTGGTGGTATCGTGATTTACGTCGCTATGGCACGGTACCACACGCAGGGTTTGGATTAGGTTTAGAGCGATTGACTTCCTATATCACAGGAGTAAAAAATGTAAGAGATCTTATTGCTTTTCCACGAACGCCACGCAATATATCTTTCTGAGTATTTATTGTGGTGTCTATATACTTAATGCACATAATATATGTATACTTCATGTATTCAGCTTAGGTATAATACAATTATTATATAATGATTATTATGCAAAAATCTTTTATATATTCCGTAACATCCTCTACCTTCGCTGAATTATCATGAGCACTTAGATTTTTAACTACTGTTACTAGACTACACCAATTATTTCAGTAATAAAGACTAGTAATATTTTCAAGCTAGCTTCATTCAACTAGCAATAATAAAATCTCTAAAGAGTATAAAAACAAAAACTCTCTGAGAGGTTACACAAAAATTATTGTCGGAAAATTTAGGTGATAAGTTTCCGGATAATCACTTCAATGAGGATCATACAATGATACATCGCAAAATTCTTGCAGTAATGATACCAGCTCTTCTAAGCTCTGGATATGTTAATTCTGCAGAGATATACAATAAAGATGGTAACAAAGTTGATTTATACGGTACAATTAATTTAAAACATCAATCCTCTAAAAATACTGATGATGATGGTGATAAATCCCATATACGCATTGGTTTTAGAGGTGAAACACAAATTAGTGATCTTCTAAGCGGCTATGGTCAATTAGAGTACAGCGTTCAAGATAATATGTCTGAAAAAGAAAGCAATTCCGGTTCTCAACCTCATGTTGGGTTTGCTGGTTTTAAGTTTTCTGATTATGGAACTTTAGACTACGGTAGAAACTATGGAGTAGGACATGATCCATTAGCATGGACCAATGCTCTACCAATGGGTAGAAATGATTCAGCGCAAGCTAATAATGGAATGATTGGCCGCTCTAATGATTTGGTAACTTATCGAAATAGTAACCTATTTGGTTTAATTGATGGTTTTGATTTTGCACTTCAATACCAAGGAAAAAATAACACAGACAAAACTACAAAAGATATTAAGACAGAAAACGGAAGAGGATTTGGTAGCTCAATGAGCTACACTACACCAATGGGTATCGGTGTATCTGCAGCCTATACTACTGCAAATCGTACGGAGAACCAAAAAAGCGCTTATTTAGGTTCAGGACATGATACTGCTGAAACCTGGGCTGCAGCAATCAAATATGACGCAAATAATATTTACCTAGCAACAATGTATGGTGAAACTCATAATAATGCTTATATTAAAAATCAGGTTGAAACAAAAACAGTCGAAGGCGTAGTTAATAAAGAACAAAAATTTGAAGCAGTTGCACAATATCAGTTTGATTTTGGTCTTCGCCCATCCTTGTCGTATATACAGTCAATAGGTAAACAAATTACCCATTTTAACCATAAAGAGCTCTATAAATATATTGATGTAGGCACTTACTATAAGTTTAATACTAACTTGTTAACTTACATTGATTATAAAATTAACCTTTTAGAAAAAAATCATTTTACTAGTAACGCCAATATCTCCACTGATAATACCATTGGTCTTGGGTTAATATACAAGTTCTAATTTTATCACTCTTACCACTGCCTATCATCTAGACGCATGTTAATAAACGGGGCAATTGCTCCGTTTATTATTGATTTTTATAAAAATACTCCTTAATTGCATTAACATGAAACACATTGTCATAGCGCGTTCTTTATATACTCAGCGCTAAATCTATAAACGCTCCCTATAAATCCTAACCAATATTATAATATAAAAAATAAGAATCACGCCACTTGTCAGGAGATAGTAATTTTTTTTTAAAAAAAAAATTCTTTCTATTGATAACTAATACCAACCTTACAAGCTATAAATTATCTTAAAATTACACAGTGATAGGAGATTCAACCCCAACCAATCCTATGTTTTTCTAAGGTCTTATTATATTTAAAAATCACTTAATAAATGCTACAGAGCAGCTATTACTATGTATGTATAGTTATATAACTTTTAAAATAATAATTCTATAAATAAAACTTATATCCATAGAATATTTAGATCCTTATCTAAACCATATAAACATAAATTTTTACCTAAACTAAATAAAAATTTCCAGAACCAATCGCATTTGTACAATTATGTACTAATTAAATTACAAAAGAATGCTATCATCATGTTCAGTTTTGATGAGTTATACTATATAATATGAGCTTTACTGAAAATATGAAATTATAAATATCCTGCTAAGATAGCTTTTATCTGATTCTTACTTACTGCCTTGCCATTATAAATTATTGAAATTCAATACCATGAAAAAAATACACAACACTGGTTTAAAAAGAGAACTGAAAACTCGTAATTTAATGATGATGGCTATAGGTGGCTCTATTGGTACCGGTCTTTTTGTCGCTTCTGGAGCTACTATTGCCAAAGCTGGCCCAGGCGGAGCTCTAATTGCATACGCAATCATAGGTCTTATGGTTTATTTCTTAATGACTAGTCTCGGCGAATTAGCTTCCTTTATGCCAGTTTCTGGCTCCTTCTCTACCTATGGCTCCAAATATGTTGAAGAAGGTTTTGGATTTGCGCTAGGGTGGAACTATTGGTATAATTGGGCTATAACTATAGCAGTAGATCTTGTGGCGGCACAACTCATCATGAGCTGGTGGTTTCCAAATACACCTGGATGGATTTGGAGCGCTCTATTTTTAGGAGCGATCTTTTTGCTTAATAATATTTCAGTAAAAAATTTTAGCACGGCTGAATACTGGTTGTCATTTATTAAAGTAACCACAGTGATTATGTTCATAATCGTCGGTATTTTAATAACTTTCCACATGCTACATTATTCTTCTAGTGCAATCTGGAAAAACTGGACGATTGGTGATGCTCCTTTTGTGGGTGGCTTTTCTTCAATTATTAGTGTGGCAATGATTGTAGGTTTTTCATTTCAAGGAACTGAGCTTATCGGTATAGCTGCTGGTGAATCAGTTAATCCTCAAAAAAGCATTCCAAAAGCAGTACGTCAAGTATTTTGGCGAATTTTGTTATTCTATGTTCTTGCAATAATTGTTATTAGCATGATCATTCCATATACTGATCCTAATCTTCTTAAAACTAGCGTTCAAGATGTTAGCATTAGTCCATTTACACTAGTTTTTCAACATGCTGGGCTTTTATCAGCAGCAACTGTGATGAATGTTGTAATCTTAACTGCAGTATTATCATCAGGAAACTCAGGTATGTACTCCGCGACGCGTATGTTATTTTCTCTAGCGGTTGACGGAAAAGCGCCACGGATTTTTGCAAATACATCTAAGAAAGGAATACCTCGTGCTGCACTATATGCTACAACATTAGTAGCAGGACTCTGTTTTTTGACCTTAGTGTACAGCAAAACAATCATCTATCTATGGTTGTTAAATGCCTCAGGGGTTACGGGATTAATTGCCTGGTTAGGTATTGCGATTAGCCATTACCGTTTTAGAAAAGGATATATATCACAAGGTTGTAATTTAGATAGATTACCGTATCGTGCTAAACACTTCCCAATTGGACCTATATTTGCTTTTATTATCTGCCTAGTTATAACGCTTGGGCAAAACTATCAAGCGTTTTTTTCTGATCTTTTTAAATGGAACGAGGTAGTAGCGACCTACATAGGAATTCCTTTATTCCTGTGTTTGTGGATTGGATTTAAAGTAAAATATAAAAGTCGTTTTGTCAAATATAGTGATATGCACTTTCCAAAATCAGAGCACGAAGATAATTAGAGGAACTTATTAACGATAAGTACACTCTACAGCAAGATATTCATATATATTTTTACATCACGTATATATTTTATATAAAATAAAATTTAAATAAGAATAATATTCTCTTATTTAAGTACTGCTAATTATTTTTGATAAACTCTAATACAAATAAAAAACACTAAATTTTATATCATCTGCAGCAGAAACTCTTAGAATCATCAACACATAGATACATTACCCTAAGTAATTTATAGCGCTTGTAGTTGCTCTTTTATTTATAAAAAAATTACGATCTGTATAATTTTATTTTAAATATCATAAAAAACTAAAAAATCATAAAAGAATGCACGAATTTAATTAACATACTAGAAATATTATACGACATATCTGCATGATCATGACAGGTGTCTACGTGTGATATATATCACCTGAATATCAAAAACCAAGAAAGCGATAAGTTGAGGAATACCTCTTTTATAGCACTATGAACTCTTAATAGTAGGTGATATTATCGAATCTCTATTTTATTTCGTAATATGTAAGATAAAAATCTTATAAAACATTAATAAAGAAGAAGCTCAAAATCACCATTATTTTTTAAAATATGTTAATAAAAAAAAATCAAACAAACACCTTTAAGCAATCATCTTTCCTATAGTGCACCATGGATGATAAGAATTAAGAAAAGCTTGCACTGTCATTTTATTTTTTCCAGCAAGCTGTAATTCCTGTATATTTAAGATACCATCTGCGGTCAAAACCTGAATGCCTTCTTTTTCTGCTTTTATGATTTCTCCAGGTCTTCTGTTGCTCACGCTAGGTATCACGGACGCCTTCCAAACTTTAATACATTGATCGCCAATCATAAAATAACTTACAGGCCAGGGATTAAAAGCGCGAATACGACGCTCTAATTGCACAGCAGACAATGACCAATTAAGACGAGCTTCTGCTTTACTAAGTTTGTATGCATAGCTAGCTTGTTTCTCGTCTTGTGTTCGTAAGTTATATGTATTATTCTCCAACTCTGTGAGAGTGGTTAATAAACTCAGTGAACCAAGATTAGCTAATCTATCATATAATGTAGCGGTTGTGTCAGAAAAATGAATAGGACATGATGCTCTATGCAAAATATCACCAGTATCTAGTCTAGAATCCATCTTGATAATGCTCACCCCAGTTTCAGAATCTCCGGCACATAAAGCACGCTGAATTGGTGCTGCCCCTCTCCATCTTGGCAATAGAGAAGCGTGAATATTAATACAACCAAGGCGTGGAATCTCTAAAATTGCCTGAGGAAATATCAATCCATACGCGACAACTACTATAATATCAGCATTAAATGCTGATATTATATCCTGATCAGCTTGAGAATCTAGTGAATCTGGCTGAAGGATAGGTATTCGACTTTCTTTAGCTAATTGTTTAACTGGACTCACGCTATTTTTTTGACCTCGACCAGATGGTCGATCCGGTCGAGTTATAACTGATACTACGTTATAGTGAGACAAGAGGAGTGTATGTAAATGATACTTAGCAAACTCTGCGGTACCAGCAAAAATAATCTTTAAAGAATGAGACACATGCGCACCCTGATACCTACTCAGTTAGTAGTGATATTGTTGACGATAAAATTTTTTCAATTTCTGACGGATACGTTGACGCTTCATTGGTGACAAATAATCAATAAACAATTTTCCAAAAAGATGATCTATTTCATGTTGAATGCAAATAGATAAAAGACCATCTGCTTCCAGTTCATAGTAATCGCCATGGCGATCTATGGCTTTTATCTTTACCTTCTCTGCACGAGGAACTAATGATCTCTGTTTTGGGATGGATAAACACCCCTCTTCTGCTATTATATTAGCACTCTTATTTAATATAATAGGATTAATTAATACCAAACCAGTATTCTTTGTTTTTGAAATATCTATGACAATGATACATTGATGAATATCAACTTGCGTTGCTGCTAATCCAATACCTTCCTCAGAATACATCGTCTCAAACATATCATCAATAATATTTTGAGTACGAGTATCTATTTTTAACACAGGTTGAGCGATTATCCGTAGACGCTCATTAGGAAAATACAATACCTTTAAAACAGACATGGCTTTTATTCTTAGTATCAAGAAATAGAAAATTTCGTTTCTACCCAACTATCATGAACGATATGTTAAATATTGTGTATATTACAACAAATTTAGCTTTATTAATTAATAAATTTCTACTCAATATTAAAATTCTAATTATTATCTTTTTCTCGTTAGTTTCAGAAGTATGGTTATATAAAACACCAAAAGTCAGCTCTTGAGGTAACCTAATCCAATAGATTAAATGAAACAACATCGCTATTAGCGTAGAATCTGTAAATATTGCAACATCAATACATTTTTCAAAAAAAAACGCTAAATGGACATTTTACCTTATATGACGTATAGTTTTGACAAAATTTAAATGCCATCATCATGGGCTTTTACGCAAGCACTAGACAACATTTAATTCTAAAATATTTTTTACATTATGATTTTCGTATTATGTTAACATGCATATCTGATTACTATCAGATCACTCTTATATGGTAACCATGATAATATAGTGTTTGTTCACTTTTATATGCCTCTATCTTTTTTTCAGTGTACTATTATTAGCTCTATAAGGTTAATAAAACTTACGCATCATATCATAAATAACTCTTCTTTATTTAGTGAGCACACCTGAATAAAAAAATCTTAAGATCTAATAGTAATGTCCTGGCGGAGGAGCAGAGATTCGAACTCTGGAACGGTTTCCCGTCGCCGGTTTTCAAGACCGGTGCCTTCAGCCACTCGGCCACTCCTCCATGTTTTTCTTCTTAATGGTTCTTCTAATGTTTACTATCAATGAACTACTCTGAACTACTCTTATAGTCTTATAAGGTGAAATCTTTTTTCAAAAAAATTATAAAATATATAAACACTAAAAATATTAGTTTGATTATGATCAAAAATAATATTTATACTAAAAATTTTTTATTTTTTGCGTAATCAAGAAATAATATTGCCTAGTAATCATTGTATATTTTTACTATATATATTTTATATTATGACTTTTAACTTATTTTATCTACAACCTGTAATATAACATTATTTCAACGGAACTATCGTGCATCATCATTTTAAGCTAAATAATATCCAAAAAAATAAAATCTAAAAAATACTTTTAAGTACACTGTTAAAATGTACACATCTTAGATGTAAATACGTATAAAACATCAAAGCTTACAGTAACATATTAAGATATAATTCACTAAGTGCAAATTATTTTCAAAGATAACCACATGATCTTTTGTTTAGTAATTTTAATACATCTGTAAGAGAATTTCTACCTCTTTAGTCAGTCTCATATATTATGTTATCATTAATAATTATCCAAAAAATAAACAAAAATATTATAACAGAAAATATACGCATAGCTCAAGTAAATCTGTACCATAAAAGCATCTATATTCTTTTTTAAAACGAATTCACTTAGGTGTATCAATATAAAATAATAATAGTGATTTTCATTACTTGCACTATTACTTATTCGGCGCTATTATCAATAATATTGAATTTTTAAAAAAAATAATGATATATAGTTATACTACACATCCTTTGAATTATTTTATGTCAAGGATATCTGCGCGTGAATAATCAAAAAAAATCTGCCATTATTTTAGAAACAACAAGAACAATTTCAATAACAGAAGATAGCTACTTTTAGAGAGAGTATAATTATTAAGGATAATTGTTTTTTATTTTATTAACATCCTGACTACACTCTAGTTCTTATAATACAAATATTTATTAAGGTTGATTGACAATGCATCAATTGATACTTTCCCAGTTTGGAACGCCTAAAGAACGCGTGCTTAGAGCTATTAAGGCCTTGCAATTAGGCTCTGGAGTAATGGTATTAGACGATGAAAATCGTGAAAATGAAGGGGATATGGTTTTTGCTGCAGAAAAGATGACATTGGAACAAATGGCACTAAGCATTCGTTATGGAAGTGGTATCATTTGCTTATCCCTCAATGAAGAGCGCTTAAATGCACTTAATCTACCAATGATGGTTCATCATAATACAAGCACTTATGGTACTGCCTTTACAATCACTATTGAAGCCGTTAAAGGTATCACTACGGGGGTTTCTGCTGCTGATCGTTTAACGACCATACGAACCGCTATTGCTGATAATGCACAACCTAGTGATTTAAACCGCCCTGGTCATGTTTTTCCTCTACGCGCTCACGCTGGAGGTGTATTAGAACGTAGTGGGCATACTGAAGCTACAATTGATTTAGTTACATTAGCCGGTTATAAACCAGCAGGTGTTTTATGTGAACTGACTAATGATGATGGCTCAATGGCAAGAACCTCAGAAGTTATTTCATTTTCCTATCAACACCAGATGCCAATAGTAACTATAGAAGATTTAATAATATATCGAAAGTATAAAAAAATCTAGCCAACATTCTATTGCTTGAATAGAATAATAATAAATTCAATCATATACTTTTCATTAAATATGAAAATTATACTAAGCATCCTACACTATGTCGATATATCAAGATTATACAATTAAAAAAAAGAAATATTTCTGCAATACAGATAAATGTTTTAATCAGTCTAGCGTTAGCACCAAAATCAATATTGTTTGAAAGATGTTTTATTAAATCCCTATACTTATAATGTAGTTATGTAGTTATTTTGTTTTTAGTTATCTTAAGATAACCTCATAACACTAAAATCACTCAAAAGTATCGCATATAATAAAGTTAAATTTTTCTCTTCAGAAAAAATTTTATAAATATTTTTATATTTTCCTAATAAAATACATCTCCCCTGATGTATCTGCATTTCTAAATTTTATACAGATCCTGACTTATTAAAAGCAAGCTGCTCTATATGAGGATTTTTATCAAAAAAATCATTGTGCATTACTTCTTATATATGCAGATGTAGTTTTTATATTAAAAGCACGAGTATATCAATTCTTATGACATTTAAACTTAATATTTCATTTTGATTAATAATTAATATGGTAGCTATAAATATTCTATTATAATATATCTGATATGAGCCTGTCAGCGTTTTATTTTACATTTAGCACTTGTTATCTCCAGTATTATATCTCTTTATAATACTAAAATTAAAGTACAACTCTTAATGCGCAACAATATAATATATCCTTATATTTATCTGCTTTTAAATTTTAACATTTCTGAAAAACTATA
Organism: Candidatus Erwinia haradaeae; assembly: GCF_900698885.1. Lineage (GTDB taxonomy): Bacteria > Pseudomonadota > Gammaproteobacteria > Enterobacterales > Enterobacteriaceae > Erwinia_E > Erwinia_E haradaeae_H. The sequence goes on along the minus strand of NZ_LR217705.1, from coordinate 138,574 downwards.
TATTTTATCGTCTAAATACTTATTTACACTGCAATTTAGGAAAAATTAAAAATTGCTATATATTGAAAATATATACTAAAATCACAAGTTTTATCTTTAATAAAAGTAGTTTACATATCTGATTCCTGTACAGAGAACAACATAACACAGTTAAATAAAAATTTAACTATTTCAAATTCTTTTGTTAAATCTATTTCATTATTATCAATACTATAACAAAAAATACTAAAATAAGTAAAATCTAACTACCCATTGATTTTTTTTTACCTCTATAACTCATTATAACTCATTAAATTTAATAATTTAATGCAAAACTATATTTTTATATAATAACTAAACTCTGCTATGAAAATTTTTTTAATGTTGTGATGCAACTCTTAAGCTAAAATATGACCTCTATATACACTTCTATGCTAATAAAAGAATAGAAAAATTATTTTTCACTCCACTTTGTATTTTTTAAAAACCAAAAAATTCTCAAGCATTATACCACCTACTGGTATAATTTTTTATATAGTGCGTCAGAAAAACACTTATCATTAAAACGGAGCTATAAAAAATAATAGATATGTCATTCCTAGAAAAATTTTTATCAATTCATTCATTAGATATGGCGTAAATTTTAGATCAGTTAATTTAAAACCAAATATACAATAATCAGTATTCCAGGTCTAAGAGAAAAACTTACTTTTAAATATTTTTACATACTACATTTTTCTCTTGTTTTATGTAAAAATTTTTAACATAAAAATCTTAAATTATTATACTCATTAACAGATAATGCAGATTTATATTATCTGTTAAAAAAGTTTATAACAAATAATCCAAAATATCTTTAAGTTACTATCCAACATTAAAGATTAGCATTGAGAATAAATATAAAAATTTTGTATAGATAAATATACTAATATTTAAAACTACTGAAAGATTTTATAGTAATTAGTCAACAGCTACTTTATAACTTACGAAAATTACAATTAAATATCCCTTTTATATATTAAATTAATATATTAGGTAAAAATAAAAAATACAATATCTCAGCTGATCTGATTTAAACATTATACCCATAATTTTCTTAAAACTATACACAAAAGATCGCGCACAAAATCAATTTTACCAAATAATTTGATTAATAAATTCTATGATATAGATTAAATATCTTATGTCTAAATATAACCCTTGTTACTATCGTAATGAAAACGGAGTATGTTTTATGTCTATTGTTGATTATCACCTGACTCACTTTATTGCCAGTGCCCCTAGTTTGCATCATTTACCAGCTGACACTGGTATTGAGATTGCGTTTCTTGGTCGCTCAAACGCCGGAAAATCTAGTGCATTGAATGCATGCACAAATCAAAAAAACTTAGCTCGTACAAGTAAAATGCCAGGATGCACGCAATTAATCAATCTGTTTCAAATTTCTAAAGGTTTTCGGTTAGTAGATTTACCTGGTTATGGCTATTCAAATGCCCCAGTAGTAATTAAGAAAAAAAGAAACACAATTCTCAGAGATTATCTAAAAAATCGACAGTCCCTCAAAGGATTATTGATCCTCATGGATATCCGACACCCATTAAAAGAACTAGATCAAAAAATAATTATATTAGCAATAAAATACAATATACCAATATTGATACTTTTAACAAAAGCAGATAAATTAAATTATAGAAATTGCATTATACAACTCAATACAGTACGTCAAGTAACAAAAATTTTTTCTAGTATAATAAAAGTTCAAATCTTTTCTGCAAAAAAAACAATAGGCATAGATACACTTCATCAACAATTAGATAATTGGTATCATAAAGCTCTTACTATAAGATAAGTTGAGTTATAAGAATTCTCAAATATTCATAAAAAGAAATGCTAATATTATAATAAGTTTTAAAACTTTTTCTCTGTATTTCGATTATCTAATAACACAATCCTCTTATAGATATCTATGCAACAAAAATATTATTCACTGAGGTTAAATTTTGATATTTTTAAGCTTCTAAACACACTTTAATAGCTTAATTTCTCTCTCAGTCAAAAAATTAGAAGAATAGAAAATAGTCATGCTGCTAATGAATAAATAATTTTACTAATGTTCTGATAAAAGAAATAATATCAATATATATCTTAGTGATAATCCTAAATATAGGATGATCACTTAACAAATTCAAGCGATATCGTATACTTATTTAACAAATAAAATTATTTTAAAATGATAATTCTTCTTTATTTATTTGATTTATTTGTTTATTTATTTATAATAAAAATATATTACACTTTACATCCATTTAAAAATATTTATTTTTCTCTTGGTTGCTAATGAAACTTTTTTTAATGCGTCACGGTGAGGCTGACTTACTAAGTTGCAGTGATTTTTCTAGACCTTTAACTGCGCGTGGATACAGTGAATCTTATAAAATTGCAAATTGGCTCCGTATAAAAAATATCAATATTCAACAAGCATTAGTAAGCCCCTATCTTCGTGCACAACAGACGCTAAGCGTTCTTTGTGAGGTGTTTCCTTTAATAACAACAAATCAAATAAATACACTACATGAACTTAGACCGAGCGGGGAATCTAGTCAAGTTTTATCCTATTTACGACTACTAAACAATAAGATTGCTCAATCAGTTATAATCATCTCGCATCTTCCTTTTATTCATTCTCTTTTAACAGAGATATTTTTAAATGAAAGTAAAATCATACTTCCACCCTCATCTATTGCTTACATTGATCTACATTTTTATTTTTTATTAAACAAGTTACAATGGATAATTTCTCCTAAAGAGATTCCTGACAATGCATGATTGTTAATCTAAAATCATCACTATCTATAGTTTTCTTTTTAAGCGCAGAATATTAACTCTTAACATTTTACTGTATTTTATTTTAGTTTAACTTTGGAATATAAAGCTGATCCTTATAAGAAACCTTACATTGCGTAAAAAATAAATATATAATATATTCTGTATTTGCCATGTATATAAAAATAATCCGAAAGATACCTTTAGATTTTAACCGCTAACTCTTTGTGTCTAATAAATAGAGTTTATGCTCTACATTGAACTCTCTTAATATTACTCTAAGCAAAACTATTACAGAAAGAAAACTAAATATAATTCTCTACGTATAAATATGATTTTTATAATATTTATTAATCGATCAGCTCAATTAATACAAGTAATGCAGCATCTCCTCCAAATTGTTTGGGAGCTTGATGAAAAGCCAAAACTAATGGATGTTGAGCTAACCAAAAAGGCATTTGCTTCTTAAGAATATGTTTACCATGCCCATGCAAAATTCTAGTACAATGCAGATTCTTTTGTCTACAAGTAGTAATCAGCGCGCTTAATTCTTTTTTAGCTTGTATTTGAGTTAAACCATGCAGATCAAGAATAATTTCCGGGGCATAATCGCCACGATATAGTTTTTTTAACTCATAGTGATTTACGCCATGACGTACATAACGTAACATTCCTTCGCTAGCTATAAGTGGTTGAAACTCATCAGAAAAATAGTAACTATGATCTTTTTGTATTAGTGAAGAACGATCAAATGTCCTGTAATTTAAATTTTTTCGTACTGGCTTATGCACTATAGTATCTTGCACTAACTGACGAGTACCCTTCATTAAATCAAAAAATATTTTTTTTTTCTTCTATGCTAAGATTTTTTTTATCATTCATTATTAGTGTCACCCTTCTCAGAAGAAAAATTTATATATATTTAAAGTAATTATTCTTAATATAACTTTATAAACCTATATAATATCGTTTAAAAATTCACGTTAATTCCACGCTATCAAATGAGAAAATATATCATCATAGAATGCGCTAATGAATATTATTTGACAGCATTCACTCTTAACATCTTTTTTATAATCTAGTGTAATATCAAGCGTTTGTATATACCACCACTAGTGATGTGCCACCGAAAAAATCTACAATCATCACTAAAGTGACTTTATTACTAATAATCTGCTAAATATCTAATTATTATTACATCACAACATACTATCGAAAAATATTCACTCTGAATATTACAAGAAGACCTATAACTCATAACTTACAGCATCTAACATAAGGGTATGATATATGATACAATCACACCTTAACAAAAACTTCTAATTGCATCATCAGACAAGCTAACCCCTATAGCATCTAAAACAAAATTTTTTCTGAATAATATTATTATTAATATATGACGGCACAATATGCCAATCAATACATCAATTAAGAGCACAACAAAAGAATAAAACTGCTTCTAATCATATGATCAGAAAAGGAAGTGTGGATATAATTCTTATACACGATCCAATAATCTCAGAAGAACCCTCAACCTTAAGGACAACATAAAAAATAAATTTTACTAAACAAATAATCATCTATAATTTTTTTTAAAAATACTAGCCTAACTGGTGAATTTGTATTATGTCCTATACTTTTAATATAAATATTTACAATTTACCAAGATTCATAGAAATTTTTACAGTGAAAAGTTTAGAGACTTTTACCAAAAGTTTATTTTGATTTTTAAAATATATTAATTTCATATTATTGTTCTTTTCTTTATTTACATCTTCCATTGAATATAAATACTTTCATAAACCAATATTAATCAAACATATATTTCTAACTATAATACGCTACTAATAATTCCATTAATGTCAAAATACAGATAAATCACCTAATTAGAAAAAGACGCTATGCTTTCAACCTCTTTAATTGCATGATAAAATATCAGAAATAATTCATTTTTAAAGCTATTACTTATATATAAATAATGTATTAAAACTCAAAATAAAACAAAGCTAAATTCTGCTAAAATTGAGAATAAAATTCTATATTTAAACAAATAACAGATATTTTCTCATCCACCTGCCATAAAACCTCTTCATTGATATCAATAAAAAATAGTTATAACACCATAATAAAATTATAATCTTAATACTGTTACAAATATATTATAAATAATTCTCACTATTAGTATCTATGCTAGTCCAACTCAATCGTTCATTCTATAAATATTTTATTCATTAGAAGAATTTTTCTCTATCGATCGCTATCAACATCTAATAATGAAAACCTTAATACTATAGAAAAACAATTTCATCCTGTCAGATTGCTATAAATATCATGAAACTAAATTTAATTTAAAAATAAACAAACTTGTAATTGATTAAATACAATCCATGTAATATTTTTAATTGTCTACTCAGTAATCTACCTTTATCACTAGAATTTTATATTTATTCTATCTGCCTATAGCAAAATGTTATTAATAGTATTAAGCTACTTAATTTATTCTCATTATGAATAAATGATTACTATTCGTAACCAGTTATAAAAATATGTATTACTCTCTTTAATCGAAAATTTATTAATTTTTATAAAAAGCAGTTGAATTGATTACATTTTACAGGAGTTGCGCTAAAGCGTAATCTTTTCAAGCAATTGTTTAATTGCTTGTCTAGCGGAGCACTAATCAATATAATTTTTTTCGTATGTGGATGTATAAAAGATAATGTAGCTGCATGTAAAAAAAGACGTTGTAGTCCAATACCTTTAAAATGCTTACTAAAATCAGAATTTCCATAAAGATTATCTAGAATAATGGGATGACCTATATGTAAAGCATGTGCGCGAATTTGATGCATACGTCCAGTTACAAGAGATGCTTTAACTAAAGTTGCAATATGAGCATAGTTCTCTTTTATTTGAAATAATGTTTTAGATGGTTTTCCATTTTGATGGACTCTTACTTTAGATTGATGATTGCATTGAATGGTTTTTAATAATGGAGCGTCTACTATTTTTATATGCATTGGCCACCGTCCTTGAACTAAAGCTAAATAATTCTTCTCCATACTATTTTCACGTAATTGCTCATGGAGCATGCGTAATGAGGATCTTTTTTTAGCTAACAATAAAACACCTGATGTATCTCGGTCCAGACGGTGGACTAACTCAAGAAATTCTGTAGCTGGCCGTAATGAACGTAATGCTTCAATCACTCCATACTGTAGACCACTGCCACCATGTACTGCTATCCCAGAAGGTTTATTCAGCCCTATTATATATTCATCTTCATAGATAATAGCATCTTCTAATGCAGTCACTACAGCCATCTTTTTCGATAAATTCGCATCTTTTGACCGAATGGTGCGAATTAATGGAACGTATATTTCATCTCCAATTTGTAGTTTATACCATGGTTTAACACGTTTTTTATTAATTCGAACCGCTCCAGTACGTAAGATCCGATAAATCATACTACGTGGAACTCCTTTTAGTTTATTATGCAAAAAATTATCTATACGTTGTTCTTCAAACCCTGGGAGAATCATAAAAATATTTTTAGAAAAAATGTCATTATGCATAATAAACAATTCTATGTTGTGATCTATTGTAACCCTGATTTTTATTTATTAGATGCCTATACATACTTACTTGAGCACTAATCAAATATCTCACTCAAATGTAGACACAAACTTATTTAGTATATATTAAATATTATTTTTAATTATTTTCATTAAAAATAAAATGCTCTTTTTTTAAAAACAAATATTATCAATATGTCCACCTAATTGTTTTCTATATTAGCATAATAAATACCACCACATGTCAGAGTATAGTACACCTTAAACTAAGATAGCTCTGCGTAATTTTTGCATAGCATTTTTCTCTAACTGTCGGATACGTTCAGCAGAAACACCATAATGATTCGCTAATTCTTGGAGAGTAGTTTTATTATTCTCGTCTAACCATCTTGCTTTAATAATATGTTGACTGCGATGATCAAGAGCATGAAGTGCTATACTAAGCTTATCGGAAGCATAATCTCCCCAATTGTCTTCTTCAATGCCAGTGGAAAAATTAGATGATAAATCTTGCAAATAAAACATTGGAGTTAGCGCCTCCTGTTCAATGCTATCATCTGGCTGAGGATCAAAAATTAAGTCCTGCGCAGACATTCTTGATTCCATTTCACGAACATCCTTACTACTCACTCCAAGCTCTCTAGCAACCATGTCAACTTCATCTTGATTAAACCATCCTAAACGCTTTTTAGTTTTTCGCAAATTAAAGAACAACTTTCTCTGTGCTTTTGTAGTGGCAACCTTAACAATGCGCCAATTACGTAATACATATTCATGAATTTCTGCTTTAATCCAGTGCACAGCAAAAGAAACTAAGCGTACACCGACTTCTGGATTAAAACGGCGTACTGCCTTCATAAGACCAATATTACCCTCTTGTATTAAATCCGCTTTCAGTAACCCATAACCAGAATAATTACACGCAATATGCACCACAAAACGTAAATGAGATAAAATTAATGTCTTAGCTGCCACTAAATCACCATGATAATATAACCGCTCAGCTAACCCCTTTTCCTCAACTGCTGTTAACATTGGCCAAGAATTGACTGCCCGAATATATTCATCTAAGTTTCCTAAAGAAGAAACAGTGAGAGTTTGTATTTCTTTAATCATTCGCACCCTCTCTTGATAATGAGATGTAGTAATAAAATATCTCTCAGGCATTACTAATGCCATACTTAGTAGTGAATATTAATTATACCTCTATTTATGGATCTAAACCTCCCTATGGCCAGATATGCTCATCCTAGATAACAAAACTTATTTATATTACGATTTCATGCAATATTTAAAAATGAATGATAACTATCACTATATATACACTATCTTACCAAAATCTATTAAAATCAGATCTTTAATACTATTAATTACCTAAGAATCATAAAAACAAATAACTGAACTTTATTAAAGCGAGACTGAAATATGACCTAAGATCAACTACTACTGATTCTTGATTCATAATTGACATTACAGATTTATATTATACCTCTATCCTAGATATAATAAATTCACTCATACAATAAAATTCTTCTATGCTATTCTGAGTGTTTATCACGAAGACACAAGCCACACTTTTCTAAATCTCGATAAATCATATGCTGTTGTAATAAAGTTACTAGATTGCTGATGATATAGTATAAAACTAATCCTGAGGGAAAACACAAGAAAAACATAGTAAAGATAACTGGCATAAAAGTAATAATTTTTTGCTGTATAGGATCTGTTGCTGTTGTTGGTGATAACTTCTGAATAAAAAACATAGTAGCACCCATTAAGAGTGGAAGAATATAATATGGATCCTGTGCAGATAAATCTTTAATCCAAAAAATAAACGATGCATGTCTAAGTTCTACTGATCCGATTAACATATAATAGAGCCCTAGAAATATAGGCATCTGAATTATTAGAGGTAAACACCCTCCCAATGGATTAACTTTTTCTCTTTTATATAACGCCATCATTTCTTGATTCATGCGCTGCTTGTCTTCTCCAAATCGCTCACGCATCGATTGAATTTTTGGTTGAAGAATACGCATACGAGCCATAGAAGTATACTGAGCTTTGCTAAGTGGATATGTAATACTACGCACAATTAACGTAATAAGAATAATTGAAAAACCCCAATTATTGATAAAACGATTAATAAACTGCAATAACTTAAATAAAGGTTGAGAAATAAACCACAACCAACCATAATCTACTGTTAGTTCTACATATGGCGCTACGGTTCTCATGCGCTCTTGTACTTCTGGTCCAATCCATAATGTAGCTTCTAGAATCTTTTGAGAGCCGGATGCAATAACCACCGGATCTGATTGATAATTAATAGAAACTATGTTATTATTCAAAGTATTTGTATATAATATATTATTACCTCTTGTTTTTGGAATCCATATAGAAGCAAAATATTGCTGTAACATAGCTATCCAGCCATTCATAGTTATTACACGCAGGTGCTTATTTTTCTGAATAGTATCAAAATCATACTTAGAGTATTTACTCTGACTACTGGAGTAAGCCGCACCACGAAAAGTACGTAGAGCAAAATTATTGCTATTCGTGTTGCGACCTTCTGGTAACTCACTGGTCTGCCTCAGCTGACCGCACATTGCGACCTCTATGGGGTTTATAGATTTATTATTAATCTGATAAGAAACATCAATAGCATAATTACCGCGGCGTAAAACAAAGGTTTTAACATAAGTTATATTATTTTTTGAAACAAAAGTTAATGGGATGCGTAATTCATTTTCATTCTTTAAGAGCTCAAAATGCTTTTGCTTACTAACATAAATTGGTCGTATATCATTAGATATATCATCAGGTCCATCATGACCTATTAATCCACTTTTAGCTTGATATAAAAAATCTGGGCTAGACTCTAAAAGTAAAAAAGGGTGATGCGAGCCTAATTTATCTGAATAGGATAGTAATGCAGCCTGCTCAATATCACCCCCGCGCGTATTAATACATAAAGACAAAACATCAGTTTTGACCGTGATCCTTGTATCTAAGTCGTCATGCAATATATTCTGCTGTATATTGTGACTCTCTGGACTCACGATCTTCTCTGTCGTCTGATATGATTCTGGCTGAATAGTTTTTTCCATGTAAAAAATTTGCCACACAACAAAAGATAAAAATAGACAAATAATTACCAAGAATTTACTTTTAGAGTGCATTCTTCAGACTCTCTGAGATCAATGTTTACGTGGCGGTAATGGATGCTTACCACCAGAACTAAAAGGATGACATTGTAATATACGTTTTATGGACAACCATCCACCTTTAATCGCGCCAAATTTTTGCAATGCTTCAATACTATACTGAGAACAGGTTGGCTGAAACCGACAACATGGTCTTACTAATGGACTAATAGCGTATCGATAAACTCTTACCATAAAAATTAAAATCTGTGCACTAATAGGCAATGACGACGCCATAATTTCTCCAATATTATTACAAGAGAAGGGTTATCAAGAGACATAATCCCACGCCTCACTATAACTACAAAATCCATCCCCGGGAGCTGATGTTGATTTTGACGAAAACTTTCCCGTATTAATCGTTTAACTCTATTACGTTCATGTGAATGCTTAAGATTTTTTTTAGAAAGAGAAAATCCAATCCTTGGGTGACCTAGTTTATTCAAACGCCCAAGAATCGTGATATAAGTTACACTAACTCGTTGTGGCCTCTGAAAAACAAAATTAAAATGCGCGGAAGTTAACAAGCGCAACTTCTTTGTGAATAAATATTCCTTCATATTATGATGCGTAGAGATTAATACTTATCACTTGAGACAGTTAAACGTACTCGCCCTTTAGCTCGTCTATGAGATAAAATTTTTCGACCGTTTTTGCTTTTCATGCGAGAACGAAAACCATGAGTTCGATTACGTTTAATCACAGAGGGTTGGAAAGTACGCTTCATACCTTTTTCCTAAATTCTAGTTAAAATGTTTTATCTAGCACACATCAAACATCTTACATACAACTATGTGTGCACCCATAGCAGGCTTGCCTTGCATATAATACTTGTAAAATTTAAGTAAAATGCTACAAAAATCATAAATAAAAATATAATAGCGCAAACTATAACAATATTTATATTTTTTACTGTCTATACTAATATAATTTTTTAAAAAATCCTACAGTACTACACTAGTTAGATAAAAACTATCTTGTAATATTTCAGAAAATTTCATGACCTAAGAGAAAAATTTTTAATAATATGAATAGATAACATTTTTATTGAAAAATTATAGTAAATTCCACTATCTATTCATAGTTACAGATAATAATTGTATTAGTAAAATCCTCTATGATTTTATTTTCACACACATCATATCATCAAAATAACTAGCAAAATAAATAAAGGAAATTTAAAAATATTTCAGTATTCAACATATAACTTAGTTGACATATACATTAATATCATAGAACCTTTTCAGTATCTATAATTATAGTTCATCCATAGAAGAACAATGTATCTATAATAGTATTATACACTAATTAGTTATTTTAAATGACCAAATCATAATATATATATAAAAAAAATGCAATATACATAGGAGTTCTTACAAATTTTTCCTTATTTAAATAAACTGTTCGATTGCTAACGCTACACCATCCTCTTCATTACTTTTTGTAATAAATTTTGCCACCGACTTTACTTGAGAGATACTATTGCCCATAGCTATGCTTGTACCTGCATACTCTAACATAGCCAAATCATTTTCTTGATCGCCAATTGCCATAATCTCACTCCTTGAATATCCTAAAATCTCCGCTATAAATTGTACAGCTGCGCCTTTATTTGCTCGTTTGTCAAGAATTTCTAGATAGTACGGTGAACTTTTCATGATAGTATATTCCTGAAATACCTTATCTGGGATGCGAGCGATAGCAGCATCTAATCGATCCGGAGGATCTAGCATCATTACTTTTGGGAAGGTTAAATTACAGTCCATATTACCTACAGAGCAATAACGCAAAGGAATTCCAGTCATCCAAGCTTCATGAACAGTATATTTGCTAATGTTTTTGTTCGATGTAAACATTTCTGTTTTAGTTAAGGCCTGGAAGTGAACCCCTAATATTCGTGATAATTTTTCAAAATAAAGATAATCATCAAAACTTAATAACATTTCAAAAAGACATTCTCCACTTATTGTTTTCTGAATTAATGAGCCATTATTAGTAATGCAATATTGATCATCCTTATGTAAATCTAGCTCATTGAGATAATACTCAACACCAATAAACGGTCTTCCTGTAGCCAAGACCACTTTAACCCCCGTATTGTTAACTCTCTTGATAACCTTTTTTACTTTGGGTGTTAACTCATTCCTCGGGTTAAGTAATGTGCCGTCTATATCAATTGCAATTAATTTAATTGTCATTCTATCCTCAGAATATTACTATATCTTCTTACGCTAGCATCATACAGCAAAAATTTATAACGCAAAGTGAAAAAAGTGAAAACAATTATCCCGCTATAATGTAATTTATCTAGAAGAAAATTTTTCTATACCTAACCTGTAGAATAATACTGAGCTACTATAAAGTGTATCGTGGTAATACTGTTTTGCTTGATTATTTAAAAATTTTATTAAATATTAAATATCGATATGAGCTGCACGTAAGGCATTAGTTTCAATAAAAGCGCGACGAGGTTCTACTGTATCTCCCATTAAGGTACTAAATAACTGATCAGTTTTCAAAGCATCTTGAATAGTTACCAAAAACATACGCCGACTCTTTGGATTCATTGTTGTCTCCCATAATTGCTCCGGATTCATTTCACCTAAACCTTTATACCTCTGCACTGATAAACCCCGGCGTGATTCTGAAATCAACCAATTAACTGCCTGCTCAAAACTGAACACCGATTGACGACGATCTCCGCGCGCTACATACGCGTCTTGTTTAATTAGACCACGCAATTCCCTGCCTAATATAGAGATTCTTTGATATGTCTCACTACATATAAAATCATTATCTAGAAAATATTCCATCTCCACGCCATGTATACGTCCGCGTAAGATTGGTTCAAATAAATCTAATTGATGGTTTTTCTGAACAATTCCCTCATAAAATCCACCATTTATATTATTGTCATTTAAATCATTTAATAAATCCTGCAGCCACTCTTCTACGACCATCTCTCCTGTTAAATCACTTAAAGTTTTGTGATAAATGAGCGCATTAAGTAATTCTGTTGGATAATAACGCTCTAATTTTTTAATCATTCTATGTGTATCCTGGAATGTATTGACTAATATTTCAAGCTGCGCTCCTCTTAAGTCTAGCCCGTCATTCCCAACATGTAGCACAGCCTTCTCAAGAGCAATGGACATTTGATACTGATCCATAGCATCATCATCTTTAATATATTTTTCTTGCTTACCTCTTTTAACCTTATACAGTGGTGGTTGCGCAATATAGAGATGCCCTCGCTCGATAATTTCTGGCATTTGACGATAGAAAAACGTTAAAAGTAATGTGCGAATATGCGATCCATCAACATCTGCATCGGTCATAATAATAATGTTATGATAACGTAACTTATCTGGATTGTACTCATCACGACCAATACCACAACCCAAAGCGGTAATCAGCGTTGCAACCTCCTGCGATGCCAGCATTTTATCAAAACGCGCTTTTTCTACATTAAGAATTTTCCCTTTTAATGGTAAAATAGCTTGATTTTTACGGTTTCTCCCCTGTTTTGCAGATCCACCAGCTGAGTCACCTTCCACTAAATAAAGCTCAGAGAGAGCTGGATTTTTTTCTTGGCAATCAGCTAACTTTCCAGGTAAGCTAGATAAATCTAATGCGCCCTTTCGGCGAGTTATTTCTCGTGCGCGACGAGATGCTTCCCGAGCACGAGCTGCATCAATAATCTTTCCAACTATTATTTTCGCATCACCTGGGTGCTCTAATAAATAAGCGTAAAGCAACTCATTCATTGTTTGCTCAACTACCGTTTTTACCTCAGATGAAACTAGTTTATCTTTAGTTTGTGAAGAAAATTTTGGATCTGAAGATTTAATTGATATGACAGCAATCAATCCTTCACGCGCATCATCACCAATAATAGACACTTTAGATTTCTTAGTATATCCTTCTCTGTCCATATAAGTATTTAGAGTGCGAGTCATAGAAGACCGAAAACCAACAAGATGAGTCCCACCATCACGTTGTGGAATATTATTAGTAAAACAGTGTATAATTTCCTTAAAACCATCATTCCACTGCAAGGCTACCTCTACACCAATGTTATCTTTCTGGGTGATGTAATAAAAAATATTAGGGTGAATCGGTGTCTTGTTTCTGTTTAGGTATTTAATAAACGCTTGCAACCCACCTTTATAATGGTACACATCTTCTTTATTATGTCGTTTATCTTCTAAAACTATGGACACCCCAGAATTAAGGAAAGATAATTCCCGTAAACGTTTTTCTAAAATTGAATATTCAAAATCTATAACATTTTTAAAAGTATTGTGACTAGGCCAGAAACGAACTAATGTGCCTGTCAAATGAGTATCACCTATTATATCTAGCGGAGATTGTGCTTTACCATGCATATAAGTTTGAAAATATATTTTTCCTTCACGAAAAATAGTCAACTCTAATTTTTCTGATAGTGCATTTACCACGGATACACCAACGCCATGAAGACCTCCAGATACTTTGTATGAGTTATCATCAAATTTTCCACCAGCATGTAAAATCGTCATAATCACTTCCGCAGCAGAAACCCCCTCTTCTGTATGTATTCCCGTAGGAATACCACGACCATTATCTTGTATTGACACGGAGCGATCGGAATAAATAGTTACACTAATATGCGAACAATAACCTGCAAGCGTTTCATCAATTGCATTATCCACTACCTCAAAAACCATGTGATGTAAACCAGTTCCATCATCTGTATTACCAATATACATACCAGGGCGTTTTCGTACTGCATCAAGCCCTTTTAACACCTTAATACTCGAAGAGTCATACATGTTTGGCATCAATCTTTCTCATTAATTTTAATTTTTAAATAAAAAACTATTATACTATCACTTCTACACTACCTGCAAAAACTTACTATGCACGTATTATAAACGAATTGGCATAATGATGTAACTTGCAAATGGCATCACCGCATCTTTGATATGCACACTGGATGTAGAATCACTTAGCGATATACAAACATTGTTACATTTTAATGTATTTAACACATCTAAAATATAACTAACATTTAAACCAATTTCTATCTGACTTCCGTGATAAATTACATCTAAAATTTCTTCCGCCTCTTCCTTTTCTTGATTCTGTGCTGTAATTTTAAACTGATTCTCACTAATATGCAGGCAAACACTACGGGATTTAGAATTAGATAAAATAGACGCACGCATAAGAGATTTTTTCAATGCCTCACGGTTCACCTCTATAGTTTTAATAGGTGGCGATGATATGGCACTGCGATAGTCCGGAAACCGACCATCAACTAACTTAGAAGTAAACACACAAGAACCAATAGAAATACGAATATTATTTTTTCCAAGTTCTATCTCTAATGGTGTTTCACTATCATCTAATAAACGAGAAAGTTCTGTAACACCTTTACGTGGAACAATCACAGAGTAACTCGCCAGTAACTTGTCTAGTGACATAGAACCTATTGATAATCGATGCCCATCTGTAGAAACGATATATAACATTGTTCCTACTGTCTCAAATAACATTCCATTTAAATAATATCGCACATCTTGATTCGCCATAGAAAACTGTGTAGCTTCAATTAAGTGTTTGATGCTCCTTTGGTTCACAATAAATGCCACTTCACTCGTCGAGTGATCTAGATTAGGAAAATCAGTAGCTGGTAAAGTAACGAGGGAAAAACGACTGCGATCAGATCGCACAAAAATCCTATCTCCTTCCAGGTACACAAAGATTTCTGAACCTACTGGTAATCCACGACAAATCTCAAAAAATTTACGTGCAGGAATAGTAGCCATGCCCAATTGACACTCTTTAGTTAATAAGATGCGCACTGCTATCTGCATTTCTAAATCAGTACCAATCAAAAACAATACCCTGTCTTTAACCTCTAACAGAAGATTATAAAGAATGGGCAATATAGGACGGCTACTTAATGCAGCGCTTACATGTTGCAATGGTTTTAACAAACGTTCACGTTCTACACTAAATTTCATAATATAAAAACCTGGCGTATTATCAATTTAAGAGGATAAGATTTTAATGAGAGTAGAAAAATCTTCTTGAATATCCTTACTCTCTTTATGCAGCTGTTCAATTTTTCGGCAGGCATGCAAAACCGTAGTATGATCACGCCCTCCAAAAGCATTACCAATTTCTGGGAAACTATGATTAGTTAATTTTTTAGTGATCGCCATTGCCATCTGTCTTGGGCGGGTAACTGAACGGGATCTCCGTTTTGATAATAAATCAACGACTTGAATTTTATAATACTGAGCCACTGTTTTCTGAATAAAATTAATAGTTATTAGTTGATTCTGTAATACTAGCAGATCACGAAGCACTTCTTGAACAAAATCCATTGTAATTGAACGACCAGTCACTCTTGAATTAGCTATTATACGATTCAATGCGCCTTCTAATTCTCCTATATTAGAACGTAATCTTGTGGCAATAAAACATGCCACTTCTCTCGGTAACAGGATATTGTTTTCATAAGCTTTTTTCGTTAAAATAGCTACACGGGTTTCCAGCTCTGGCGGCTTAATAGCAACTGTTAATCCCCATCCAAATCGCGATTTTAGTCTATCCTCTACGCCATTAATTTCTCTTGGGTAACGGTCAGAAGTTAAAATAATCTGCTGGTTACCTTCTAGCAGGGCATTGAAGGTATGAAAAAACTCTTCTTGAGGGCGTTCTTTATTGGCAAAGAACTGAATATCATCAATTAATAGCGCTTTTACTGAGCGATAATAACAGTTAAACTTTTCAATTGCATTGCTTTGTAATGCTTTAGCTATGTCCTTTACAAGACGCTCAGAGCGCATATATACCACAGTTTCGTTAGATTTTTTTGCTAAAATCCCATTCCCCACTGCATGCAATAAATGCGTTTTACCTAGCCCTGTTCCTCCATAAAGAAAAAGAGGATTATACGTTTCACCAGGATGATCTGCTACTTGCTGTGCTACTATATGTGCTAGTTGATTTGACTGACCATCAACAAAGTTTTCAAATTTATATCTAGCGTTCACATTAGATTGATAGGAAACATCTGAAAACGTTGCGACATGACACCATCGCGTCGAGCTCATGAATGATGGGCTACGAATCTGACTTGTAATGGTACGGATGCTAGTTATATCAGGTTCGTTGGCTATATGATAGCTAGACTTTCTACCCACCTTAAAAAGAAGCAAAGGAACATTAACACCGCCAAAATTTTTTAAGAGGGTATTAATATGATGAATATATTTATCTCTCACCCAGTCTAGCACAAAACGATTGGGTGCGTATAAAGCTAACGTATTATTATTTATTTCAGCTTGTAAGGGTCGTATCCAGATTCTGAATTCAGTCTTAGGTAAATCATCCTTTAAACAAGCAAGACACTGTTGCCAAAGTGTAAGTGACACGGCGGGCCCCACTTAAAAAATCAAAAAACACCAAAACTAAAATAATAAATTATATTATTTTTTTGTAAAATATGACAAAATTTTACAAAAAGAATAATCTTCTCCTAATTATTGTATTTTTACAAAATCAATGTATTAATAATAATTATAATAACTTTTAATCATTATTTATAGTTTTTGCTAACAAACAAGCATAGTGTAACATTCAGTAAGGCTTTTTGAGCTTATTAAATAGTGTTTTTCATTACTCTAAAACATAAAAACATAAACAATTATACAAAAACTATGCAGGGCATAGTAACTAATGCATAGTAAATCATATCTAACAGAATTTACTGTTTAGAAAATTATCATAATCCTATATATATTGCTTTCTATAATGTATTACTTTCTCGCAAATATCAGATAATGCGAAATCATCATTATTAAGGTAGAGATAATATGTTAATTATATTGTATACTGACATTAATTAAAGATAATCTATTGTTTTTATTATGGCGAAATTAGATCACTCGATAATCTTAATAAATATATTTTGGATAATATATTATACACCCCTATGCATAGGCCACTATATCTATAGATATAAGGAAAGATTATGTCTCGTCCAATTGTGGCAATAATCAATCAAAAGGCATTAAAAAATAATCTCTCTATAGTGCGTAAGATGATTTCTACTGCACAACTTTGGGCTGTAGTAAAAGCTAACGCCTACGGTCATGGCATTAAGAGAATCTGGAAGAGTCTATGTCAAGCAGATGGTTTTGCTTTGCTTAGTATCCATGAGGCCTTATTGCTCCGAGACAGTGGATGGCAGAAACCTATTTTGTTATTAGAGGGTTTTTTTCATCCAAACGATATAAAAATCTTAGCACAGTATAATTTAACTACAGTTGTACACAGTCAATGGCAAATTAAAGCATTAGCAAAAGCTAAATTATTAGCTCCATTGCATATTTATTTAAAAATGAATTGTGGTATGAATCGTCTTGGTTTTCAACCAGATGATATCCACTCTGTTTGGCAACAACTAAAGGAAATAAAAAGTATAGGCACATTAACACTTATGGCACACTTTGCGAACGCGGAGAATGCAGAAGGCGTCATCGAACCAATGCAGAAAATTTATCAAGCCTCAAAGAATCTTAATTGTCAGATGTCACTAGCCAATTCTGCCGCTATTCTTTTGCACCCTCAAACTCATCTTAATTGGGTTCGTCCTGGGATTATATTATACGGTGCCTTTCCAAAAAGAGATGGTAATCAGAGTATCATGTCAAATAGTGGCTTTGAACCTGTTATGACACTCAATAGTAAAATTATTGCCATTCAGGAGATTGCCTCTGGGTCAACAGTAGGCTACGATAACAGCTATCGAGCGAATTGCAAACAACGCATTGGAATAGTTGCCTGCGGTTATGCTGATGGCTATCCACGCCATGCCCCTTCTGGAACCCCTGTAAAAATCTTAGAACATATGACAAAAACTATTGGGACTGTTTCTATGGATATGATGGCAATAGACTTAACCCTATGTCCACAGGCTTATATTGGCAGTAAAGTAGAATTATGGGGCAAAAATGTTAAAATTGACGATGTTGCCACAGCATCTAAGACTGTGGGATATGAACTTATGTGCGCGCTATCTCCACGAGTTCCGGTTCAACTTGAGTAACAAAAAAAAGGTATAAAATAACCTGTATATAAAAATTTTAGTTAAGATCAGAACTTTTAAGGTTTTTACTAATATAAGATTTTTATGAAGTATTTATTTTTATAAAGTATATATAAACCATACGATCTATAAATTATATTTTTATACTAAAAATACCAAGAAATAAAAGAATATTATTAGTTTTTATACGTAAAATTTTTTACCATTCTGTAAAACGCATTAGTAACATACATTATAGATTTTATTTTTCATTGCAGCAAAAAATAACAAAATATTTATATCAAACAACTGTCATCATAAAAATAGCATAATTTATCTAAAAATAACTATCCATAGTATAAATTTGAGAGTAAACTAAAAAAACTACTAGTAGATACTATATAAAATCTGTAGTTTTATTTTAATATTATACAATATTGCTTCATATAAGATATTTTAAAAGCAGATTATTTTAAATATTAGTGCATCACCACATGTCATTCATGTTCAATTTCAATAAAATATTAATAAATCTACACTAATTAGTGTATACTCTCTGCTATTTCATCAAAACCTAACAAAATCTTATAACTAATATCATTAATAAGAAATTCTATTAATAATATTAATTGATATCAATCAATATCATTAAAATATATGGTATTGAATATTCTAAATGTTAGAAATATTCCCAAGCTAAACTTTTATACACCTAACGCATAAAACAAGCGATGCATGTTAATTTAAAACATTCCCAGCCAAGTCATGATCAAATTAGAAAATATACGGCTCATACTAAATATGAGTTTAATATGAGGCTATTAAAATAATAATTTTTTTACTAAAAAATATCAACTAAATAGGATATCCTCTCACTGAATGGCATATATGCTTATCATATAATATTCAAAATAGTTTTTATTATACACCAGTAGATAAATTTTATTTTATTATAGAATATAATACTTCATATGAATATACAGTATATTTTTAGATATCAACGCAGCATTGTTTGATTTTTTATCAACGCAACACTTATCATAAGGCTGCTTTTTTATATAAAATCAATAATCAATCAGATATTATTGAAAACTGTTAATCTAAAAATTCAAACTTTTGATAATTTTAAATTATTTAACAAACTATAACTTTTTATAAAATATTTTTTATCAACAGAACACCATATTACAAAGTAATTTTTTCACTTGTTTCACAGGCATATAATGTATTCTGCATAAGAGTAGCAATAGTCATTGGCCCAACTCCTCCTGGAACTGGCGTAATCCAGGATGCCCGATAAAAAGCTTGATCAAAATCAACATCACCCACTATCTTTCCATTTGTTAAGCGATTAATACCAACATCAACCACTATAGCACCGTATTTAATCCAATAGCCTGGAATAAATCTAGGTTTTCCAACTGCTACAACAAGAAGATCAGCTTGTGATACAAAACGCTCTAGATTTTTTGTAAAACGATGTGTAATAGTTGTGGTACAACCAGAAAGAAGTAGCTCCATACTCATGGGTCTCCCAACAACATTAGAAGCTCCAACAATTACTGCATGAAGACTGCAAATATTAATATGATAACGCTCTAATAAAGTTATTATACCACGAGGCGTGCACGGTCGCAAAAAACTTGGTGAACGCTTACACAAACGACCAAGATTATGCGAATTAAAACCATCTACATCCTTAATAGGAGATATGCTGTCTGTTATTAGAATTGGATCTATTTCTGCTGGAAGCGGTAACTGTACTAAAATTCCATCAATAGCGGAATCCTGATTAAGTTGATGAATTAGATCTAGAAGCTGAACTTGGGTGGTATTAACTGATAAATCATATAAATATGAAAAAAATCCAACTTCTTCACACGCAGAACGCTTTCGAGTAACATAAATCCGCGAGGCTGGGTCTGAACCTATTAATATCACCGCTAGACCTGGGATACGCTTGCCTTCAGCTAAGCGTATTTGTATACTTTTAGCAATTTCTTTACGTATCTGGTGCGCAATTTTTTCACCATTAATAATTTTTGCAGGCATTAAATAATGCGTCCTTCTGAATTACATCTGATAATTGTAAAACACACCAGTGTTAAATTATACTAAAATTGATAGTCGCGTCAAATTAATACAACCTGCCTATATATCTTTATATATGTTACTTTGGTCGCGCTGATCATGTTTTTATAAAATACTTGTGTATATAAAAGATCAATAAATCAAAAATATATACGAAGTATATAATCAACATACCTTAAAATATCCAAGATAATAATACTTTATTTTACTACATGATCATTATTCATTCATTCTAACAATTATCACGTCAATGCTATATTTCATTTTTTATTTTTTTATATCTTTGTTATTCATTGTGAAAAAGTTATTTTAAATAACTATCAAAATTGATTTTATTTGATATAATTTATAATTTTCAATAGATTATATCAAAATATAACTAATATATTATATTATATATAATAACTATCCTAAATTTTTCTAAAACTAATATCATATATTATGTCATCTATAACATTTGACGTCATAGATACAATCTATATAGCATGCTCAGTACTATTTGAGGCAAAGTATGTAATAAAAAACATTAGAACTATACTAGTGTATAAGTTATTTTTGTGAAAAGTTTTTAAAAGATATTCCACGCTGCCATCTGATGATAATCAGAGTATTAAAAACTACATATCTAAAGATTTTAAAGTTTTTTTATTATGCTTCTTTTAGATTGTTAGTATGTTCATCAATTAACAACTAGCTAAGTTAATTACCTAAACAATTGAAAAAATATATCTACAACACATGCAGACATTATTTTTTAAAAAAATCTCATGCTATATATAGGTTATCATAACAATAAAAAACCATTATTTTACAAATCAATTATTATCAATACACATTAAAAATATTTCTTATTTATCTTAATTTTATCAATACACATAGGGACTATCTTATTAAAAATTTTTATTAACACTTATAAAAATAGAAACCTATATAACTTAATCAAAAAAGAAAAATACTTTTCTTTAATACCAAGGCTCTGTAAATATACATAATAAACACATTAACTTGCAAATATTAAACTTTTGGGGATGTATATAAAGTATTATATTTTTATTAATCTGAAAGATATAATAATACTAGACTACAACTAATCAGTATGTATTCAACAATTCAAGATCAATCATCGCTCTCTTGATAGATGGTTCACCCTTACTAGAAAAACCATTAAATATAATCTATATTAATATATTAAGACCTAAAGACATAACAGATTATGTGACTCTATATTAATAATATTATGTAATGTCTATAATTAATGTTAAGATATATATCTTAATAAACTACATTGCGATGAGAAATACACTTGTCTTATCTTACATGAAATTATACATAGCGCGTGTAATATTACAAAACAGAACAATCGTAAATATTTTAGAATAAAAACAATAATTTTTCAGATTCAATCTATTGAATAGATGCACAATAAAGATATCAAGAAATGAGCAGGTCTTACATCAATAAATAATAAAAAAGTATGTCACTTAAAAACGTCGAAATAATTAATAATCACATAAAATTTTCAGGACTAATAATACGCTAAGATCTTATCTTTTAAGTTTCAAATAAACACAAAAACAAATTAAATCTGACTGTAGTATTACATATCATAGCAACATGCAGTATATAAAAATATCTAAAACTCTAGAAGTAAAAGTAACTCTATAAAATTTTTTTGGTGATATTGCCAAAATCTCATGACTAATAATTAGATTGAAATACATATTGCAAGTAATATAGTTAATACACTGTATAATCTAAGTGCCATTTATAATACAACTTAATCAAATAAAAAGCTTTTAATACGAAAAAAACATAGTATATCTGCTCAAAGCAAACTAGTTGACTCATTATATACATAATATATAATGTATCTACATTAAATGCGCCCTTAGCTCAGCTGGATAGAGCACCGGCCTTCTAAGCCGTAGGTCACAGGTTCGAATCCTGTAGGGCGTGCCATAACTAAAGTGAAAATTATTTCACAAACAAATACAATATTTTACTATATTTTACATCATCACAGCATGATTACTATAATAATCTCTAGATTAAGTAATCTTATTTATTATAGTTTCTATGTTTATATCTATAGTTTAAGATCTTTGTAATGTAGCAAAAATTTAAATTCTGACAAAAATTTTAAAAACTAATAATCTGATATCAAGCATTAGGTTTAATGACAATTAATATAAAATATTTTTACAATTTATTTGATAATCATGTAATTAAAAACCTACTACCTACGAGTAAATTTTATTAGAAACAATAAATTCATATAAACAAAGAAATCTGATATAGAGGACAAAATTATAATTTATACTTTAGTGTTATTATTTTATCAAAGTTTAAATTAACCTTAATTACTGTAATAATTTTTTATAAAACACTTTCAAGAAAACATCAAAACTCACAAAATCATAATATTTTATCAAAGAAGATACAAAGACACTTTTAAAATAACAGATCATTGATAAGACCACTTTTTAAAAAAAATCATATAGACCGTTAAAATATTCAGTTCATTAACTTTTTATAAAAATAATCTAAATAGCTTAAAAAGAATGCACAAAAGACTAGTTTCCGAACACTATCAACCAAGTTTGCAAAACATTTATAGTTGATAAATAACTTTACCGCTTCATTATATTACTCTAAATATTATTTTATATATACATCATCGCTAAAATATATGAGAAATATATTTTCTTAATATACTTAAACTAAAAAAACCAATGATAAATCAATTACACCATATATATCATGCAAAAAAACGTTTTGGACAACATTTTTTACATGACCAATATATCATTAATGCTATTATTAATGCTATTTACCCCCAGTATTGGCAAGTAATGCTCGAAATTGGGCCTGGGCTTGGTGCATTAACAGAAAAAATAGAACCACTGGTAAATAGGCTCACAGTAATTGAAATTGATAGAGATCTAACATTACATCTGAAAAATAATTCACGGTTAAAACAAAAAATCAATATCTTTAATCAAGATGCTTTAATATTTGATTTTTCAGATTTTTCAAAAAAACAGGGCCAATTATTACGTATATTCGGCAACTTACCTTATAATATTTCCACGCCGCTGATATTTTATATTTTTAGTCACATTAACGCTATTCATGATATGCATTTTATGCTACAAGAAGAAGTAGCTAATCGTCTATTGGCCAATCCAGGAAATAAAAATTATGGTCGCTTATCAGTTATGTCCCAGTATTACTGTCAGATATTTCCAGTAATTTCAGTTCCAGCAAATGCCCTGACCCCGACCCCAAAGGTCAACTCTACGGTAGTACGATTGACCCCCATCAGAGCTATCACACAATCACCAAACCGTATCCATGCCTTGCATCGAATAACTAAAGCAGCCTTTAATCAACGTCGTAAAAAAATAAGCAATAGTCTTCAATATTTAATCTCTGTTGATGAATTGATAAAAATGAATATTTCACCAGACTTACGTGCAGAAAATATTAGCGTATTGCAATATTGTCAATTAGCAGATTGGTTAACAAAGCACTGTTAATAACTTATTAATCTTCTCTTTTAATGTGGTAATATAAATAATTGAAATTATCTTCTATAGCACTTGAATAAAATAAGGATATATACGCAAAAACCTATGCATACCAAAGTCTAACATCATTTATGTTATTCAAACGTAAACTCTATTTTAAGAAAAGGAACCTGAAAAATATATATTATATATAGAGCTAACAAGATTAAATTATATACAATTTGCACTAAAATTTAGTATTTATTCCAATCTATATTATCAATATATAACTAATGTTTACCTTATTAACAATAATGTTTTACTATATAAGCACTCATTGTCCCCAGAATTCATAGATAGTAAAATAGAGTATTTTACTATTAAAGATTAATCTAAGTATTTCTGTAATGGTATTATATTTTTATATTCTATATTTGGTACTATGTCCTTATAATCTCGCTCACTAGATATAATCTTCACCCATAGCTCAAGATAAACTTTTTGTCTAAAAATTGTCTCCATATTATGACGTGCTGCAACACCAATGCTTTTAATCTTAGCTCCGTTATATCCAATTACTATCTTTTTATGGCTGGCACTGTGTACTAAAATCACCCCGCAAATAATTAATCTACCATGCTTATTAACAATAAATTGCTCTATTTCAACCGTCGCTGCATATGGAAGCTCGCCTCCAAGATATCTTATAATTTTTTCACGAATAATTTCTGATGCCATAAATTTTTGAGAACGATTTGTAATACACTTTTCTGGAAAATAGTACTCTGACTGTGGGAGATATTTATACACAATGCTACTAATAGTATCGATATTCGTTCCTATCTTTGCAGAAATAGGTACTATATCTACAAAATGCCTCTTCCGGCTTAACCACTGAAGATGCGGTAATAAAAGACTTTTATTAGTAATAAGGTCAATCTTATTAAGCACTAAAAGAACCAATGATTTATCTTTTAGATAATGCATGATCGTTGTGTCAGCGATGGTCCAATTTATACCCTCTATTATAAAAATAACTAACCTGGCATTAGTAATGGAGTTTTTTATTACACGATTCATAAAACGATTAATAGTATTTTTTTCTTCTATACATAAACCTGGTGTATCAATATAAATAGCTTGATATACACCTTCACTCTTAATTCCTACAATCTCATGACGAGTAGTGTGCGGCTTACGTGAAGTGATAGAAATCTTCTGTTTTATTAATTGATTTAATATAGTAGACTTTCCTACATTTGGGCGCCCTACAATAGCAATAAAACCACAATAGGTAGTATGTTCTCTCATTTTATACCTAGCATAATTAAGGCTGTTTGAGCAGTTTTTTGTTCAGCCTGCCGACGACTAAAGCCAGTTTCTACCACTGGTTCTTCTATTCCAGTGACTATGCATTGAATCGTAAATAACTGATGATGCTCTGAACCTTGCACCTGCAATACAAGATAAGATGGCAACGGAAGATGATTTCCTTGTAGGAATTCTTGCAAACGTGTTTTTGGATCTTTTTGTTCATCTCCTGGCGAAATAGTATGTAAACGAGAGTCATACCAGTTAAGAATCAACCGCTCTATCGTCTGCATATTACTATCTAAAAATATACCACCAATTAAAGCCTCCATGGCATTAGATAAAATAGATTGACGCTTATAACCACCACTTTTCCATTCTCCCCGGCTAAGAGTTAAATACGAACCTAAGTTAAATTCTCGCGCTATTTCTGCCAAGGTGTAGCCGCGCACTAATGTAGAGCGCATACGACTCAAATCACCTTCGTCAATACATGGAAAGCCACGATAAATTGCATAAGAAATTACACAATTTAAAATAGAATCTCCAAGAAACTCAAACCTCTCATTATTTTGACGACTAAAGCTGCGGTGTGTTAATGCCTGTTGTAGTAATTCAGTTTTTTTAAAAAAATAACCTATCTTTCTCTGTAGCTGATTCATGATTACCGTATCTATAGTTTAACACTGGCGATATGCAATAATTTTACTTTTATAAGGAAGCATACTTAATCACAATACAGGCTCAATATATATTGTATATATACCGTACAGTACTATCACTCACGCAATAAAAATTATCCATTCAAGTCATCTATTTAAAATCATTCTTTAATGAATTATTCCAATACGCCCCAGGCGTAAGCCAGTTGGAAACTTGCCCTCCTTTTTATCAAAACTCATCCATATAGCAGTTGCCTTACCAACTAAATTATTTTCTGGCACAAACCCCCAATAACGACTATCAGAGCTATTATCACGGTTATCCCCCATCATGAAGTACATATTCTCTGGAACCAACCAGCTAATCTTTTGATGAAGGATCCCATTCTTAGCTTTTAACTCAAAATCTTTCTGCTCTCCATTTAACAATAAAATAAGATGTTTTACGCTATCGAGCATTTCTACACGAGTTACCGGGCGATTACCTTCAGGTTCTAATGCTTGAATGTATTCTTGATTGATATTATCATTTAATGAATCTTGATTAGATTTTATGAATTTTTGAGAATCTATATTGGTATGAGAATAAGTCACCTTTAATAAACGTTTACAATTTTTAACATTCATAAAATCTGGCTGAATTGACAATTGTTTACTAAGAAGGTCGTAACTAACCAAATCACCTGGTAAGCCAATCACGCGTTTAATATAATCTTGGCTTGTATCTTTTGGATATTTAAATACAACAACATCACCACGATGCGGATGTCCAGTCTGTATCAGAGTATGTTGCGTAATGGGATTCTTCAGGCCATATGCATACTTTTGTACTAAAATAAAATCACCAGCTAATAAAGTTGGCATCATGGATCCAGAGGGGATCTGAAAAGGTTCGTAGCCAAATGCACGCACTATAAATACTAAAAAAAGCACTGGAAAAATTGATGCTATACTTTTCATCCAGGATTGTAATTTGTACGATATAGTAATTACGTTATTAACAGGTTTCTGTATTATCTGTTCTTTATCTTTATTTATGATTCTTCTGGAGATCATAATACACCATAATAAACCACTAATAGACGTTGCAATTACTAAAACTATTATAAATGTATGCGCCATATCTAAAACCTCTTCAATAAAATGCTATAAATCTTATTTATTTTGTATGGAAATATTCATTATTGTAAAAAATGCTTCCTGCGGAAGTGCAATTTTTCCAATGCTTTTCATGCGTTTTTTTCCATCTTTTTGTTTCTGAAGTAATTTTTTCTTACGACTAATATCACCACCATAACACTTAGCAAGAACATTTTTACGCAATTGCTTCACCGTATTGCGAGCAAAAATATTCTTTCCGATGGTCGCTTGTATAATAATTTCAAATTGTTGGCGAGGAATGATCTGTGTAAGTTTATTCACAAGCTCCCGCCCATAAAATTGTGCGTGCTTGCGATGAGTAATTAATGATAACGCATCAATTCGATCGCTGTTAATTATAATATCAACACGAACCATATCAGCCACGGAAAATTTTTTAAAATGATATTCCAGCGAAGCATAACCACGTGTCGCGGATTTGAGGTGACCAAAAAAATCACGAATCACTTCAGACATGGGTATCTCATAAATTAGCGAAACTTGTTTTTCATAATAAACTATACTAGTTTGAATACCACGCTTGTTAATACATAACATAATCACATTACCGAGATACTCTTGTGGCACTAATATTTGACACTCAGCAATTGGTTCGCGTAATTCTACTATGTTGTGATCTATAGGTAACTTAGTAGGATTGTCTACATAAATTAGATCCCCGCAAACTGTTTTTACTTCATAGATAACGGTAGGGGCAGTAATCATGATCTCCAGGTTGTATTCACGCTCAAGACGCTCTTTAATAATTTCCATATGTAGAATACCCAAAAATCCACAACGAAAACCAAACCCCAAAGCTGTAGAATCTTCTGCTTCATAAAACAATGAAGCATCATTTAGACGCAATTTTCCTAAAGAATTCCTTAACAATTCGTAATCATTAGATCTAATCGGAAATAAACCAGCATAAACTTGTGGCGTAACCTTTTTAAATCCAGGTAATGCATGCATAGCCATATTATTAGCTAAAGTAAGCGTATCCCCTACTGGAATACCAAAAATATCCTTTACCCCACATACAATCCAGCCGACTTCACCACAGCATAAAATACCGGTATCTGTGCGTTTCGGAGTAAAAACACCCACACGATCTATTGTGTAAACTCGATCAGTACTCATTACTTTAATTTTTTCACCTGCACGTAAGATACCATTTTTAATACGTGTCAGAGAGATAACACCAAGGTAATTATCAAACCAAGAATCAATTATCAGTGCTTGTAGTGGTCCTTGTGGATCTCCTGTAGGTGATGGGATTTCCCGTATCAAGCGTTCTAGCATATCAGATATCCCAGCGCCAGTTTTAGCTGAACAGACTACGGCATCAGTAGTATCAAGCCCTATTATTTCTTCAATCTCTTTAAACACCCTGACTGGATCTGCTGTAATTAAATCTATTTTATTTAATACAGGGATAACTGTTAAATTCATTTCTATTGCACTATAAAAATTAGCTACAGTTTGTGCTTCTACTCCCTGTGTAGCATCAACTACAAGAATGGCGCCTTCACATGCTCCAAGAGAACGAGAAACCTCATATGAAAAGTCAACATGTCCTGGTGTATCAATAAAGTTTAGTTGATATTTCTTGCCATCTTGTGCATGATAAGTGAGAGTAACACTTTGCGCCTTAATGGTAATACCACGTTCGCGCTCTAACTCCATTGAATCTAGCACCTGCTCCGTAATTTTGCGCTCTGTTAAACCACCACACATCTGAATCAGACGATCCGCAATCGTTGATTTTCCGTGATCGATATGAGCAATAATAGAAAAATTTCGTATTTGATTCATTGATATCATTTGATAGACTTTAAATAATTTAGATATATATGGATAATAGCTACAATCTTTTTAATTTTTAGCTTTCTGAATATTGCTAGATACTTTAACATAGAAGTTCGGATCTTATTGTTAACAAGATTAAAGTCTATATGATGAAATTTAAAGATCGAGGAGACTTTTAGTGCGTACTAACATATACTTAGATCTAAATCTTTCTATTGTTATAATCATAAAATCCAAGCAATACTAGTAAAATAATAACAAAATATATCCCTTTAATATAAAATCTAGATCCGTTAATAATAGAAATTTTGCCTATCATCTACCGATGGTCAGATGCATCAAAATTTAATTAACCTGATACAACAAGTTATAACCTGATAAAACAAGTTATTAGAGAAAATCTTTAAGTAACTACATCTATATGTAAAACAATGTAAATTGTAGGCATATATTTCTTTAGATGACCTAAATATATCTATGGAATCTAATGATTTATATTAAAAATATATATTTTATTGTTTTTCTCTATAAGAGATACTACATTAAGATATTATATACAATCTATAAAATAGATAAATATGATCTTTAAAGCAGATATAATATAATCAAAGGAAAGAAATAACTTTTATGTATTATTGAAAAAAAATTAAAAAATTAATGATGATATCAACAAACATTATTCACTATATTATCAAAAAAAGTCTTTCTAACTTTTTTAACAAAAATTTTACTTAGATCGATATCTATATATGATTTGAAATTTAGCATGCATTTGCGACATTATGAATTTTTTGAAAAATGTAAATAATTCTGATTTAATGCGATTACTCGCCGATTTAGCATATCTAATGAACCATTGTTGTCTATAATATCATCTGCAACAGAAATGCGTGACAAGGATGTTGCTTGAGCGCGAATAATTTTATTCACTGCATAATAAGTAATACAATCACGTTTTGCAGTTCTCTTGATTTGTAATTTAAGGTCAACATCTGTTAATAAAATACGATTAGCATAATGTTGCAAATTATTTTCTATTAAAAGTGGAACCACCCACAAGCACCATAAAGATTGTGAGGATGCTAACTGAGCATGAGAATCCCGGCAGATAATTGGATGTAATAAATTATTAACCCATAACCTATCTTCTAGAGAATTAAAAATTTTTTTTCGTAACAAGGGACGATTTACAATCCAATCCTTTATAAATATTTTTTTACCAAAATATTTATATATTTCCATTAAAACTTCCCGATTTGCTACAAGAATCTGGCGTGCAATAGCATCAGAGTCAACAATTTTTACACCTAACTTTGCAAACATATTTGCAATAGTGCTTTTTCCGCTACCAATACCACCTGTTAAGGCTACAATATAGGACATAAACTTAATATCTCGTTATCTAACTAATAATCTATTTATAATGCAATGAATAATTTGTATCACTTTTGAAAAAAAATTAGTGATATTTAAATATCAGTTTATTATTTTTATTTTGAGATAGTAATCGTCAATACAAAATTACTTCTAATGCATAGAATAACTTTAGTTATTAAAAGACAGATCTCTTTCGTAAAGTGCTTTTTTATAGAAATCAAAAATTAACCATTATAAAAGAAAAATATATTATTTAGCTCATCAAATGGATTTTTACATAATCGACGCTATTTCCTCATAAAAATAAGTTATAAGCTCATTAGCGAAGAAACACTGATAGAATCATCTTTATTTTATAGAGATAATTTAACTAATGTTTCTTTTGCCTAATAAAATCTTATAACACTTCTGATTGATCAACATTCTAGTACCTACCCATATGCATCTTATGACTTATATATTTTCCAGAAAACAGAAAATCTACTATATGATAGTATCAGGATTTATGAAATTATTATTAATAATCAACTCATGTTATCTACAGAAACCTTTTATATCAATGAAGTTAATAACAATATCTCAAATATATATTATATAGATAATATCTAATTCTGTTTATAATAAAATTATAAAAAAATTTTTAGTTAAAGCTAAATGTTATAATCAAATTATATCAATCTTAAAATACAAGACACAATATACCTATATCTCAGATATATATAACAACATATACAGTAAAATTAACAACATATACAGTAAAATGGAAAAAATTTTTATTAAATTTTATTCTTCGCATGCATATATCAATCTATAAAAATTAAAAATATATCCACATGAGAGGTTAAAAAATGTTACAAGTAAAATACTTAATAGACTATATAGCGCAATTAATAGATAGATATCATTTATCTAAATTAGATATCATATCATAATTAGGCATATAGTATAAAACTTTAAGCCGGCTCCATTCACATAACAAGTATTATTTTTAACATAAAGAACATATAATTTAAAAAATCATCTCACTCCATTTTAAAGAATTATAAAAAATCATTAAACGAAATTTCCCTCTAAAATTTTTTAAATGCATCCCTGTTTAAAACATTTATCATACACTATACAAATATTTTTCTCATCACTCCATTAAGGTTCAGAGTAATTTTTATCAAAATATTTGAATTCATGAAATTTTAAAATATATCAATATATTATGTTTCTTAATTTTGAGCTACCATTGCATATAAATATACATCATCAGACTTATATATAAATTATAATTCTATAGTCAAAGTGATCCTTAGTTGTTCTTCAAAGAACACACTAAATTTGCTATGCATCTTAAATTTAGCTCACCAAAGAAGATCCTTGTATAACTATATCTACAGATAATAATTATTAATTAGTATAAATCATAATAGATGGTTTATATTTTTAAGATATATCAAGCTTCACGATTAGGTCTATCACGTCTACTAAAAAACTATTAAACATAATCTAATGATTAAGATAGAAATATAGTAGCTATGCTAGACACACTTATAGTAATATATAAAATATAGATTATTACAATAATATATTAAATCATGCTTAATAGCACTTATTTAAAACTAAGCTATTTTATTATTCTGATTAACAGGATAAAATAATAATAATAAAATATTAGATGTGTAGAGATCATAATCAAAATGAAAATATTTTATATTAACTAAATTTTATATATTTAGCACGTTCTGGGATGTTTATGTGTTCTGTACAATGTTTACTTATAACTTTTAAAAAAAATCATTAAGTTTACTGTTACGCTAGATATAATAAGAACATGATCTGAGAATATTTTAAGAATGAAACTACCAATTTACCTTGATTATGCAGCCACTACACCAACTGATCCACGTGTAGTAAAAAAAATGCTACAATATTTTACTCTAGATGGTAATTTTGGCAATGCCTCTTCTAGATCTCACAAATTTGGTTGGCAAGCAGAAGAAGCGGTAGATGTTGCCAGAAATCAGATCGCAGAACTTATTGGAGCTGACTCAAGAGAAATTATTTTTACCTCTGGTGCAACTGAATCTAATAACCTAGCTATTAAAGGTGCGGCAATTTTTTATCGCAAGAAGGGTCTGCATCTTATTACCACCAAAACTGAACATAAAACGGTGCTAGATACTTGTGCTTATCTAGAATCTGAGGGTTTTCAGATCACTTATCTTAATCCATCAAACAATGGCGTTTTTTCATTAAAAAATTTAAAACAATCACTACGTCCTGACACTATACTCGTTTCTATCATGCATGTTAATAATGAAATTGGTGTTATACAAGATATTACTGCTATGGGAGAAATATGCCGAAAACATGGTGTAATCTTTCATGTTGATGCGACACAAAGTGTTGGCAAACTACCCATAAACCTCAAGAACCTAAAAATTGACCTTATGTCATTTTCAGCACATAAGGTATACGGACCAAAAGGTATTGGTGCTCTTTTTGTTCGAAATCAGCCGCGTATTTATCTATGTGCGCAAATTCATGGTGGCGGGCATGAACGGGGTATTAGGTCTGGTACACTACCAGTGCATCAAATTGTTGGTATGGGTGAAGCTTTAACAATTGCTAAAGATGCGATGAAAGAAGAGATGCTGCGTATTTGCAAACTACGTATACAACTTTGGAAAGGTATTCAAAATCTTCAAACAGTATCTCTTAATGGGTCTTTGAATCAAGGAGCTGGGCACATTTTAAATATTAGTTTTCATAATATCAGTAAAACTGCATTACTGATATCACTAAAAGATCTGGCTATTTCTACCGGATCCGCTTGCCTTTCTAGCAGCCTAGAACCTTCTTATGTACTAACAGCTCTTGGTGTAAATCGAGAAGTTGCACTTAATTCTATTCGATTTTCTTTAGGACGCTTCACTACTCAAGAAGAAATTACTCACGCTGTTCATTTAATAAATAAAATGTATAATTAATAGTAGCACTAGAATCATCAAGGTCCAACTAAAAGTTGACAACTATTACTTAACCTCCCGGCATTAAGATATCGGTAAAAATTTTAATTAGATCGCTGTATAAACGATATAAATTTTTATATGTTGCTTATTATAACAAGTTATTGCGTTGTTATAATAAAAATAACTTAACAGAATAAAATTTTTTTTGGTAAGATTTAATATAATTTGATATCATATGTTGCAGTATTGTTACAAAATCACCGCTTTCTCTCTTCTATGTAGATTCTAGTTACCTCTAACTGCAATAATAAAATTATTTTTACTATAAAATCCATTCTAGAGCCTTATAAGCTGCGCTAACCCAATAATTGGTTGTGGATAAATTCCAAATATTATAGAAAGCATAGCAAATAAAACTACTGTAATATTAGTCAGCTGTAACTCCGAATGGTGCTGTGGTGATAAATATTTTAAAGATTTGCTAGGTGCCAAATATAAACTAATAATAATGCGAAGATAATAGTATAAACCAATAGCACTTCCAAGCACCATCGCTATTGTTACAGCCCACAGGTGAGCATAAACTCCTAGAGATATCAGGTAAAACTTACCTATAAAACCAAAAGTCATAGGGATGCCAGCAAGTGAAAACATCGTTATCGTTAAAGCAATTGCTAAAACAGGATTACGCCAAAATAAGCCCCGATAAGAAGATAGCGCCTCAGAAAAATCATTTTTTGTATTCAACATGAGACTAACTACACCAAAAACTCCTAAAGTGCTGAAAAGATAACTTGCGAGATAAACAGCAGCTGCTTCTAATGATAACTCAGAATATCGTACTGCAATTAAAGTAATTAATAAATATCCAAAATGTGCTATAGATGAATAACCTAAAATACGTTTAATATTTTTTTGCCTAAGAGCCATCAAATTTCCAAATAACATAGACGCTACTGCTAGTATACTTAATGCAGAATATATACATTCAAAATTTTTGATAGATGTATAGATAAATAAACGCATTAAAACACTAAATACTGCTATTTTGCTAGCACTTGCCAAAAAGGTCCCTACTGAAGAAGGCGCTCCTTGATACACATCTGGTGTCCAAAGATGAAAAGGCACTAATGAAAGCTTGAATCCAAAACCTACAATCATTAAAGAAAAACCTACTATAATTAATGCTTCTGAGCTCAAACTATTACTTTGTAAATAAATTAATTCCTCAAAACCAAGACTTCCTGTATGCGCGTAAACTAACGCTATACCAAAAAGAAGAAATGCAGAAGAAGCAATAGATAATATAGCGTATTTTAAAGTTGCCTCTAAGGAACAACCAATATTTACCGCGTAACCTACTAAACCAACTAACGGCAAAGACAGCAATTCGATGCCAATGAATAATGATGAAAAATGATTAGCGCTAACTAAAACAACACCACCAAGCGTAGAAAGCATAATAAGTAAGTAAAATTCTTCACGGTTCTTAGGGTATTGTGTTATCCATGGATAAGAAAAAATACAAGCAGATAAACTTGAAAGAATCACCAAACTAGTATAAAAAATTGAGTATCTATCTATGCGAAGTAGTGCAGTAACATCTCCTGCTTCCACCTGCTCTACAAAATACAAAGAAAACAATGCTAAACTCAAACCGGCAAAAACAATAAAATCGTAAAAACGATGATTACGCTTTAATCCAATACTTAGCATCATAATCACTACGGTTAAACTAAGGATTAATAATGGTATAATCAGAATTAATTGTTGATTAATGACTGTCATAATAACTTACGATCTTATTGTGAGCATGGGAGCGTTGAGTAATTTCTGAATATTTCCCATAGCAGCATAAGAGGTATCCAGGATTGGCTGGGGGTATAGACCTAAAAAGATTAATAAAAATAATAACACCAAAATAATAATCAGCTCACGAGGTGACATGTTATGCAATAGCACTGCTGATTTTGATTTGCCATAGTAAGTTTTTTGCATCATAACTAAAGAGTATATAGCAGAGAATACTAGACTACATGTAGCAATTATAATAATCCATGGCACTATATGAAAACCGCCAATAAAAATCATAAATTCGCCAATAAAATTACCTGTACCAGGCAGTCCGAGATTGGCCATAGCAAAAAATAAAGATAATCCAGGAAGCCATTTTATTCTTGACCATAAACCCCCCATATATCGCATATCGCAAGTATGCAAACGTTCATAAAGTTGTCCAGCAATAATAAATAACGCAGCAGCAGACAAACCATGTGCGATCATATGAATAACAGCTCCTTGGTATGCTATCAAATTTCCTGTGTATATTGCAATAAGTAAAAAACCCATATGGGAAATTGAGGTGCATGCAATCAAGCGCTTCATATCATTCTGAGAAAAAGCCATCCAAGCTCCATAAAATATACTAATAATTCCTAACCACATAGCAATTGGAGCGAATATAGTAGATGCATGAGGAAAT
Source organism: Candidatus Erwinia haradaeae (assembly GCF_900698885.1). Taxonomy (GTDB): domain Bacteria; phylum Pseudomonadota; class Gammaproteobacteria; order Enterobacterales; family Enterobacteriaceae; genus Erwinia_E; species Erwinia_E haradaeae_H. The sequence continues at coordinate 102,562 of NZ_LR217705.1, read as the reverse complement.
AATGGTAAAGCAAAACGCAATAAACCATACGTAGCAGTTTTTAACACAATACCTGACAATTCGACTGAACCAGCAGTAGGGGAACAGCTATGCACGTCTTGCAACCAACCATGTAAAGGAATAACTGGTATTTTTACCGCAAATGCAATAAAAAAACCGATCATTAATACTTGTTCGACTCTAAGTGACATAGGTGTCTGTAATAGATTTTCATAATAAAAAGTTAAATCTCCTGTTGCTATATAATGAACAAAAACTAAGCCTAGAATAGCCATAAGCATTAGCAACCCACTCACCTGTGTGTATATAAAAAACTTAGTAGCAGCAGAAATACGATTCCTGCCTTCTGCGGATCGATTACCCCATAGCGCAATTAAAAAATACATTGGCACCAACATCATTTCCCAAAAAAAGAAAAATAAAAATAAATCGATAGCAAGAAATACACCAATCACTCCTCCTAATAACCAGAGCAAATTCAGGTGAAACAAGCCATGGCTTTTATTGATCTCTTTCCATGAACATAAAATTGCCAAAAAACCCAATAAACTCGTGAGAATCACCATTAATAATGATAAACCATCAATAGCTAAAGAAAAAGTAATACCAAATCGAGGGATCCATGGAATAGAGAACTGACTTTGCCACTGCAAGCCACTATGTATCTGCGATAACTCATGTTCACTATGCATCCAGCATATCAATGAAAGAGTTAGTGTGAGCCCCATGGTGATTAGAGCTATCCAGCGAGGTTTTTTAGTGCCAAAATTCTCCGAAAAACAACAAATTAAGCCACCAATAAAAGGTAATGCAATAAGCCAAGGTAATAACATTATAATAATTCTTCTTTAATTTTTGAGACAACCTGGCTATATCTTTTTCAATCTAGACATAACCTGAATTGAGCTTATGTACTTTTATATTCACCTAAAAATGTTTAAAAATACGGCCTTCGCAAAGTAAATAATGCGTCCTTTTTACAAATTAAATCTAAAGCTTAAGGTATATTATTAAATTGATCATAGAATTTAATGCAAATTATTAGATAAAAACAAAATATTGATTTTTAATATTTTACCTCACTATTATCAATGCAAGTAAAAAAACAGCACCACCGCTCATTACAGCTAAATGCCAACGCACATAACCACTTTCACTCATAATTAGTCCTTTGCTACTACTATGCACTATATAAGCTAAACTATTTACCGCCATGGCCAAGGGGTCACCTGATAATATCCTAGCAACTTTTAGATATGTCTGAGTAAAAACTCTATCATATAACCAATCAAAACCCCATCCAGATAACCACCATATCCTTAAAAAACGTCCTAGTTTGCTTTGTGTAATATTCTGTAAATATAAAGAAGGACCTAACCATAATAACGCTGATATGACACAACCTGTTATTACTATTACGCTTGAAGTAATTTGTAGAAAAAATAAATGATTATTTATTAACATGCTACTGCTCGGGAACACTGTCTTTATCGGCGGAAAAACCAAAACTCCTATTACACTTGAAAGTAGCGATAAAATAACTAGAGGTATATAATACATAAAATTCGGTGATATTTGCGCATATAGAATCTTTAATTCACCATGAAATACCAGAAAAATCATTCGACATGTATAAAGTGATGTTACCAATGACCCGATTAACCCCACAAACATTAACATTACATATCCATTATCTAATGCTGCTACTAAGATTCTTTCCTTACTAAAAAAACCTGATGTAATTAGTGGAAAGGCCATCAAAGAAGCACCTCCAATAATAAAAAAAGAATAAACTAAAGGAGTCCTGAAGCGCAAACCACCCATCTTAAACATGTTTTGCTCATGGTTACAAGCAATGATAAGAGATGCGGCAGAAAGAAATAATAACGCTTTAAAAAATGCATGCGTCATTAAATGAAAAATGGCTGGCTGCCAAGCTTGAACGCCTAGCGCCAAAAACATGTATCCTATTTGGCTCATAGTTGAATAAGCTAATACACGTTTAATATCAGTTTGCACTAAAGCAGAGAGACCAGCTAAAAGTATAGTCATCGCCCCAATTATACCCACTAAATAAAGAATTTTTGGTGTTAGCAAAAAAAGAACATGCGTACGAGCGATTAAATATACACCGGCCGTTACCATAGTTGCAGCATGAATTAATGCAGAAACTGGGGTTGGACCAACCATGGCATCCGCCAACCAAGTCTGTAATGGTAATTGAGCAGATTTCCCGACCGCGCCAACTAATAGCATTAAGGTAATCCATGGTAGCATGTATAAATTCTTAAAATAGGAATCTTCTGAAACTAATTCTCCGATATTATTAAAATTTAAAGTATGTGTTATACTATAAAGCATTAAGATCGCAATAAACAAACATACATCCCCAACACGAGTTAGAATAAAAGCTTTTAAAGCTGCTGCGCCATACTCTGGGTTGGTATAATAAAAACCTATCAATAAATACGAGCAAAGACCCACACCTTCCCACCCAAGATACATTAAAACTAAATTATCCGCTAAAATTAGCACGAGCATGCTAGCAATGAAAAGATTAGTATAAGCGAAAAATCGTGAGTAACCCTCTGCACCTCTCATATACCAAGATGCAAAAACATGAATTAAAAATCCAACTCCAGTCACTACAGAAAGTAAGATCAATGAAAGTCCGTCTAACATTAAACTAACATCTACCCTAAGCATCTCTATATCAATCCATGTCCACAAAGTTTGATTAAATGCCTCTTGGTTACTTCTTAAAAAATCATAACCAATATAAACTGTTATTAGTACTGTTAAGCCAATTGACATAAAACTAATAACAGAGCTAAACGTCTCTGATACGCGCCCAGATGAACAAGAAAGACATAAGAAACCCATGAATGGGCACAGTATAGTAAAATAAAGAAGATTCATTAATGCATCCCGCTTACTGTATCAATATCAAGGTTTTTAGCACGATAATAGAGCTGCAGTAACAAAGCAAGGCCAATACTGGTTTCAGCTGCTGACAAACTAATAGCAAAAATAAACATAATCTGCCCATCCGCTTGATTCCAATAACTACCTGCCACTACTAACGCCAATGCTGCAGCATTGAGCATAATCTCTAGACTGATTAGCATAAATAGCAAATTACGACGAATCATAACACCAGTTAACCCAAGGCAGAATAAAAATGTCGCTAGAATCAGTCCATGATATAAAGGAATCAAAACTACTTCTCCAGTTGATTTTTAAAAGTATTTTTATGTGAAGTAGATAATCGTTTCTTCTGTAATATTACACCTGTTTTTCGTGAATCCTGCCCAATATGACACCCTACAATAAGACCGGATAAAAGAAGCATCGAGATTAATTCAACCGCTAGAGCATAAGGGCCAAATAACTTCATACCTACTTGCTTTCCATCAATCATAATACAGTCAATTCTAGAGCTGTTTTTTAAAAAAATAGAATATGAAATAATCAAAAACAATAAAAAAGATAAGAATCCTGGACCAATCCATGCTCGTGGTGGAAGCCAAGTTGTTTCTTCTTTAACAACACTTTCACTAAGATTTAACATCATCACTGAAAACATGAACAATACTACTATTGCCCCAGCATAGATAATAATTTCAAGCGCCGCAGTAAAATAGGCACCAACTGAAAACAAGACACCAGATACAGCCACGAATGACATAATTAAGTATAATAATGCATGTATAGGTTTTTTATGCCAAATAACACGCATAGTTGTGAGCGCGGCTATTAACCCGCAAATATAAAATAGACATTCCATGCCCGTATCCCTTACTAAGGTAACAAGCTTTTAACATTAACAGGCTGCATCTCTTTTTCAGCAAAACCTTTGCCTTTACCTGAAATTTCCATACCTGACATCCTATAAAAGTTATATTGTGGATACTTTCCTGGACCAGAAATTAATAAGTGTTTTTTTTCATATATTAAATCTTGACGATTAAAGTCACTTAATTCAATATCTGGAATTAATTGAATTGCAGTAGTTGGGCAGGCTTCTTCGCATAATCCGCAAAAAATACATCGCGAAAAATTGATACGAAAAAATTCTGGATACCAGCGCCCGTCTTCCATTTCAGACTTTTGTAATGCAATACACCCGACTGGACAAGCTACTGCACAAAGATTACAAGCTACACACCGCTCAAGGCCGTCTGGATCGCGTGTTAAAATAATACGTCCACGGTAACGAGATGAAAGAACCAAAGGTTCTTCAGGATACATTAAAGTTTCTCGCTTAGCAAAGACGTTTTTACCAATTAACCAAATACTACGCAGAATTGTACTCAATCCGATGACAATATTCTTCAATGTCATTATCAATATCCTATTGGCTATGCCCTATATAAGATAACTGCAGCAGTTACAAGCAGATTTACAAGTGTTAACGGTAAACAAACTGTCCAACCGAACCGCATTACCTGATCATACCGAGGTCGTGGCAACGCAGCACGAATTAAGATAAACATAATTATAAAGAACACTGTTTTTAATACAAACCAAACTATCGGAAAAAAATACGGACCATGCCATCCACCAAAAAATAATGTAACAATTAATGAAGATATAGTAATAATTCCAATATATTCTCCAATAAAAAATAATCCGAATTTTATACCAGAATATTCAATATGATATCCATCAGCTAATTCCTGTTCAGATTCCGGCTGATCAAATGGATGCCGATGACATACCGCAAGGCTAGCTATTAAGAAGGTTACAAAACCAAAAAACTGAGGAATAATATTCCAAATATGTTTTTGACTACTAACAATAACAAGCATATTAAAAGATCCAGCCTGCGCTACCACACCCATCAAAGATAGCCCAAGAAAAACCTCATAACTTAAGGTCTGCGCAGAAGCGCGTATAGCACCTAAAAGGGAATATTTGTTATTACTAGACCACCCGGCTAGAAGTACTGAATAAACCCCTAACCCTGCCATAATTAAAAAAAATAATATACCAATATCAAGATTAGATGCCATCCAGGTAGGCGTAATAGGGACTATTGCCATTACCATTAGCAAAGATGTAAATGCAATAATTGGCGCTAATATAAAGATTATCTGATCTGAAAAAGGCGGGATCCAATCTTCTTTGAAAAAAATTTTTATCATATCGGCTGCTAGTTGTAATGAGCCACCCCAGCCTACACGATTTGGACCATAACGATTCTGAAATAAACCCAAAAGACGTCTTTCAGCAAAACTCATTAAAGCGCCACAGATCACCACAACGCAGAGTATCACTAAAGATTTTATAATAGCGATAATAATAGCAAGCTTTGTGTCTGTTAGCCAGATCATGATTGAATCACTATCTGAAAATTATACACACCTTCTCCGCGCAAAAAGAGACCAAAACCAGGAAACCCAAGAGGTAATCCTATTTGCCCAGACTGTAAGTGATTTGAGAAATACACTGGCAATACAAAATCTTCCCCTTGGCAACTAAAAAGTAGAGTAACACCCTCTTGTATCTTAAGTTGTATCGAGTCCTGAAAATTCATAATCATATATGGTGCTGGCATGCGCTCGCGAACAATTTGTGAGCGTTGACTCATCTCCTCACTACCAAAAATATGAAAATAAGGTATGATACGCCAGCAATGATGTTGCCTTGTGAAAGACGAAGGAATATCCTTAAACCAGCTAAGATTTACTTTATCTGACGCAATCAATCGTACACCTAAAGCATCATTAGATAACTGCTTATCCGCTACTATACTTTCAAATTTATTGAGCGCTTGTGGAGAATTCCAGCCGGGAAGCCAAGAAAAAGGAATCTGTACGTGATTATCAGGTGATGGATTCATACCCTCCATAGAAAAAGAAAACATACTGTCTCGATCTTGTGGCTGTTGTGGTTCATGGACACTAATGTTAGACAGCATTGCAGTACGCCCACTAAAACGATGTGGTGAACGCGCTAATTTCTGACCATGAACGCGAAAACTAGAATCTGGTGACGCTTGTTTTATACCAGACAACTGTGGCATTTCTTTAACGCAATCGTTAATTATATCATCTAGTAGATTGCAGTCTACTTTTCGACCATGCATAGCTTGTTTGGTCATATTTAACCAACACCAACTAGATAATATCTGAGTTGTATTGTCATAAAAAGCCGGATCGTAAACCTGAAAAAACCTCTGAGCACGGCCTTCTTGATTAACAACAGTACCATGACTTTCTGCGAAGCTTGCACTAGATAAAACCAAATGGGCCTTCTTAGTCGTCTGAGTATTTTGATGATCAAGAACAATAACATTTTTCGTCTCTCTTAAGGAAAAATTTATTACATCCTTTGATATATGACGATAAAGATCATTTTCTAAAATAATTACCGAATCTGCCTCGCTACTGGCTAATGTATCCAATGCCTTATTTAGCGAAAAACCCCCCATTAAACCAACCCCTATACTATTTACTTCTGGGGTCAAAAAACTAATACCTACTTCTTTTTCATGCCCTATTAAAGATTTCCCAATATTTGCTGCCGCTTGAATAATTGCCTCATTTCCAGAATTAGATCCTGAAATAATAAGTGGCTTCTTAGCGCTATCTAACGCTTGTGCAATTATAGCAATCTGAGTAATCAAATCTTTATCTAGACCATTTACTTTTGGAGCGCTATTATCTAATTGATGGGCTATAGCAAATCCTAGCCTAGCTTGATCTTCTATTGGGGCATAATAACTCCAAGTGGCAACATCATCCAATCTAGTTTTATCTACATTGGTTACAAACAAAGGATATTTAGAATTCAGGCTCATATTAAGGATTGCAGCACTATCCCAAGTAGCCACTTTTTGTCTTTCTGCCATTACGCGGGTTTTTCCCTTAATAGCCTGACGTACCGCAAGCGCCATTCGCGCCCCTGTTTGGGTTATATCTTCCCCGAGAACTAATATTGCGTCGTAATTTTCAATTTCAAAAAGTGAAGGGGTGTATATTCCACTATTTTGCAATATCTTAATAATTAAATTTATACACGCTTGTTCAACTAATGTCATACCAGTAGAAAAGTTAGCCACCCCTACTATGGATAGTAAAGAAAAATTACTTTCTATGCTAGCACGTGACGAGCCGATACCAATAATCCTTTTTGCTTGACGAAGATTGTTTGATAAAACATCTATTGCTTGATTAGTATTCAGTGTCATCCAATTTATTCCATGACGCTGCATAGGTTTACGTGGGCGATTTTTTAAGTTCAAATAACCATAACCAAACCGACCTCGATCACAGAGAAAGTAACGATTTACCATACCATTGTATCTATTTTCAACACGACGTAACTCCCCGTAGCGTTCACCGAGGCTAATATTACAACCAAGACTACACTGCTGACAAATACTCGGAGCAAACTGCATATCCCATTTTCGATTGTAACGCGCAGAATGCGTTTTATCAGTAAATACTCCAGTTGGGCAGATTTCCACTAAATTCCCTGAAAACTCATTTTCTAATGCACCATCTTCAATACGACCAAAGTACACATTATCACTAACCCCATACACACCAAGATCGGTTCCATCTGAGTAATTTTTATAGAATCTGATGCAGCGGTAACAAGAAATACAACGATTCATTTCATGAGAGATAAATGGCCCAAGATACTGATTCAAATGAGTTCGCTTAGTAAAGCGGTAACGACGTGAGATATGACCATTCATTACAGTCATATCTTGCAAATGACAGTGCCCACCCTCCTCGCATACTGGACAATCATGCGGGTGGTTAATCATCAGCCACTCTGAAACACTTCTTCTAAACTCTTTCGCTTCACTCTCATTGATTGAAATCCGCATACCATTACTTACTGGCGTCATACAAGACATCACGAGACGTCCATGATCATCTTTTTCGTTCTGATATTGTTTTACTGCACATTGACGACAGGCGCCAACACTACCTAATGCCGGATGCCAACAAAAATACGGAATATCTAATCCTAAAGATAAACAAACATGCAGTAAATTATCTGTATCATTAACCAGATATTCTGTACCGTCTATATATATAATTACAGGCATAATATCTATGCTTCCATGAAGCTCATTCTATTATGAGCGTTATACTATGTTAGGTGGTCGTACTTTTCACATAAGATAAATTTGGCTGAATACCAACAATCACACGCGAGTCTTCATAAATATTAGAGGATTTAATGCCCGCCTCAAATTCTTCACGAAAATATGCAATAGCACTTTTCAGCGGCGCTACTGCTCCTGGCGCATGAGCGCAGAAAGTTTTTCCGGGGCCCAAATTCCGACAAAGATTTAATAAAATTTCAAGATCACCTACGTGCCCTTGGTGACACTCTAGGGATCGTAAAATTTTTAAACTCCAAGGCAATCCTTCACGACAAGGTGTGCACCAACCACATGATTCACGAGAAAAGAACGCTTCTATATTACTAACTAAAGACACCATATTGATTCTATGATCCACTGCAATAGATAATGCCGTTCCTAAACGACTACCGGCCTTACTAATACTCGAAAAATCCATAGGTATGTCAAGATGCTTGTCAAGTAAAAACTCAGTGCTAGCGCCGCCCGGTTGCCAAGCCTTGAATTTTAACCCGCTCTTCATGCCACCAGCATACTCGTCAAGGACTTCTCGAGCAGTAACGCCAAACGGAAGCTCCCAAACACCAGGGCTCTTGACTTGACCAGAAAAACCCATCATTTTAGTTCCTGTATCTACACTTTTGGAAAGATTTTTATACCATTTAGTTCCATTAGCAAAAATTGCAGGAATATTTGAAAGAGTTTCAACATTATTAACACAAGTTGGCTGACCCCATAACCCTATTGATGACGGAAAGGGTGGTTTTGATCTTGGATTAGGGCGACGTCCTTCTAGCGAATTCATTAAAGCCGTCTCTTCACCGCAAATATAACGACCTGCGCCAGTATGCACTAAAAGATCTAGACTAAAATCAGTGCCAAAAATATTTTTTCCTAGGAAGCCTGCTTCTTTTGCTTCTAAAATCGCGCGGCGTAAATTTCTTGCTGCTTCAATATATTCACCTCGCAGAAAGATATACGCCCGATATGCTCTTAATGCATAAGCACTAATCAACATGCCCTCTATTAATTGATGCGGCATTTGTTCCATTAACAAACGATCTTTATAGGTTCCTGGCTCCATTTCATCTGCGTTACACAATAGATAGCGAGTAGTTCTTGATAAATCTTTCGGCATTAAACTCCACTTTAAACCAGTTGGAAAACCAGCTCCACCTCTCCCGCGTAGACCAGACTCCTGCACTAGCATAACAACTTGCTCTGATGTCATGCTTTTGAGAGTTTGCTCTGCACTAACATATCCATTGGTATTTTTGTATTCTTTTAAAAATACTGGCTGCTGATCTTTGCGAATTCGCCAAGTAAGAGGGTGCATATCAGATGTACGCTTAATCTGTCTCATTGATACTGTTCCAGTAATTGAATAATATCTTGTGAGGTTACATTACTGTAAGTATGTTCATTAATCATTAATGTTGGGCTCTTGTCACAATTACCCAGGCAGCAGGTTGGCAGTAACGTAAAACGCTGATCTTCTGTAGTTTGTCCTGTCTGGATATTCAGGTGTTCTTCTAGTTTTTTTTGAATGCTCTGGTAACCCAGGATATAACACACTACACTATCGCAATACCTAATAATATGACGACCTACTGGCATACGATAAATCTGACTATAGAAAGTAGCTACCTCTTCTACATCACTAGTTGGAATTTCTAAAAGATCAGCAACACCTTTAATTAAACTATCAGACACCCATCCGCGATATTTTTGAATAATATGCAACGCTTCGATGATGACAGCATGAGGCTCCTCATAAAAAATCCTCTCCTTAGATATAGCAGCACACTCTAAAGGGCTTAGTGTGATATCATTGGGTTTATTTCTAATCTTTATTAAAATCTTATTCTCATGCATATTTATCGGTCCACATCTGACATAACAAAATCAATACTACCAAGATAGACAATTAAATCTGATATTAAACTTCCATTAATCACCGAAGGAATCTGCTGCAAGTGTGGAAAACTAGGCGTACGTACTCGCGTACGATAGCTCATCGTATTCCCATCACTAATAAGATAGTAACTATTAACCCCCTTAGTGGCCTCTATCATTTGAAAGGATTCATTAACTGGCATTACCGGACCCCATGAAACTTGCAAAAAATGAGTAATTAAAGTTTCAATATGTTGTAAAGTACGCTCTTTAGGTGGTGGTGTAGTAAGCGGATGATTAGCTTTAAATAAACCCATGGGCATATTATGCAAACACTGCTCTAAAATGCGCATACTTTGGCGCATTTCTTCCATTTTAATCATAACTCGCGTATAAGCACAACTTATACCATGACCGATAGGTACATCGAAATCAAAATTCTCATACCCAGAACAAGGTCGCCATTTACGTATATCAAAATCCAAACCGGTTGCACGTAACCCCGCTCCCGTCACCCCCCAAGATAATGCTTCCTCCATGTTATAAGAAGCCACACCTTTAGTGCGAGCAATAAAGATAGAGTTTTTTAACGCAGCCTGTTCATATAATTTCAGGCGCTTCGGTAACCAATGAAGCAACTCATAAAGCAAACGTTCCCATCCTTTTGGAAGATCATTAGCTACACCACCTATCCGGAACCAGGCTGGGTGCATTCGAAAACCAGTAATAGCCTCTATAATATTATAAATCTTTTGACGATCAGTAAAAGCTAGAAAAACTGGTGACATGGCACCTACATCCTGGATAAATGTAGAGATATATAATAGATGGCTATTAATGCGAAACAACTCAGATAACATTATTCGAATTACCTCAGCACGCTCTGGTACTTTAATATCAGCTAGTTTTTCTACGGCTAAAACATAAGGTAACTCATTAATGCAACCACCTAAATATTCAATGCGATCAGTATATGGAATATAGCTGTGCCATGACTGTCTCTCCCCCATCTTTTCTGCACCACGATGGTGGTAACCGATATCTGGCACGCAATCAATAATCTCTTCGCCATCCAACTGAAGAATAATACGAAATACTCCATGAACAGAGGGATGATTAGGGCCAAGATTTAAAAACATAAAATCCTCGTGAGCACTTGATCTTTTCATGCCCCATTCTTCTGGCCTAAAAAGTAAAGACTCCATGGCTAAATCTTCTGTTTGTTTGGTAAATTCAAAAGGTTTGAATTCAGTAGCTCGCGCTGGATAATCCTTTCTAAGTGGGTGGCCCTGCCAATTTCGTGGCATCATGATACGAGTAAGATGAGGATGCCCAGTCACATGGATACCAAACATCTCCCAAGTTTCACGCTCATACCAATTCGCATTTTTAAAAATATGACTAATAGTTGGAACCTGTAAATTCTGCTCTGATAGCGGTAATTTTATCATCAAATCACGATTTTCTTTAATAAAGATAAAATGATAAAAAATAGAAAAATCTGCTTTTGGTAAACCAATGCGATATATTCTTTGGCGTTCATCTACGCCATGTAAATCATACAACATCACATATGGTTTAAAAAACTCATAAAGGAATGTCACAATTTCTAATATTTGTTCACGCTTTACCCAAGCTACAGTCATACCGGTGCGTGTATCTTGCAAACTCAAAGCGTGAGGGCCAAAATGATGGTAAAGCTTCGAAAGAACTGGATCATCGCGCTGATCTAAAGTTTTTTTTACTGTTTGCACAATACCTTTCCTGGGTGAATTTGTCATAAATTATTTCACTATTCTAACCACGCAACGGATATAGAATTCTTATTCTAATGGTATCATTACAATCTTAATTGTAGATCTATCTTGAATTACTTCTAAAAATTAAATTTCATCTGGCTTGCACAAATATGTAGTAGAAATTCGCTCTGCATTTTTTCTGTCTCTTTCAGATTGCATCTTAGGACGATATACGTTTTGATCATGCATAACCGATGATAATGGTCGACGCTCTTTTCCAATAGATTTTTGTAATAATAACAATGCCTGCATATACGCCTCCGGCCTAGGCGGACAACCCGGGATATATACATCTACTGGTAAGAATTTATCCACACCTTGCACTACTGAATATATATCATACATACCACCAGAATTAGCACATGAGCCCATAGAAATTACCCACTTAGGTTCTAACATTTGATCATATAAACGCTGAATTACCGGAGCCATCTTAATAAAACAAGTACCAGCTATTACCATCAAATCTGCTTGTCGTGGCGACGAACGAATAACCTCTGACCCAAAACGAGCCACATCATGTACTGCAGTAAATGCAGTAGTCATTTCTACATAACAACAAGACAATCCGAAATTCAATGGCCAAAGAGAATTTTTACGACCCCAATTTACCATCTTATGTAAGAGAATTTCTAATTTTCCAAGATAAATATTTTGATGCCTATGATCTTTTAAAGGATCATCTGCCTCTTCTTTTTTATGTAAAGGGTAAACATCATTATCACTATTTTGATTAGGGCGAGTAAGGGTATAATCCATATATTTTCTCTATTTTTATTAATAGATCACTAAACATATCAATTAGGATGTTTAGTACCTAAAATATTATGTATAATAGTAGTTTTATGAGCATGAAGTTTAGAATAAGCGGGAGACCAATCCAGAGCCCTGATACGAGCTAGATAAAATAAACTTACCAGCAAAATAACAATAAAAACTGTAGCTTCAATGAACCCAATCCAACCGACCTCACGAATTGAGACCGCCCAAGCATAGAGATATAAAGACTCAGCGTCGAAGATAACAAAAAACATAGCTACTAAATAGAATTTAATCGATAGTCGCAATCTAGCGCTTCCAACAGAAGCAATACCTGACTCAAATGGTGTATTAGTATATCTTCCATAGGTTTTGCTACCCAAAAACCATGAAATTAATAGCATGAATAAACATAAACATATTGCAGAAACCAAAAAAAGAATAAAACCATATTGATGAGCAAGAATTTTTATAGTTGTAGGCATATTAATTTTACTCAAAAAAGCTAAATTTTATATAGTATCAGCATCTTACTGATGTACTGGACCTTAACCTAAAGAATCTATAGATAATATGTCATAAACCATTACAAATTAATTTATATAAATAAAAATCTACAAGTTATGATTTTAAACTGTAAGTAATAAATTTTAGTGTTCTGATAAAATAAATCACAGATGACGCCATGAATTCCATGCATAGATTTCTAGCCAATTCAATTATTACATCAATTTACACTAACAATAAAAGAATAACTAAGTGATAATAACATATCAATAAAATACCAACATATCCTATAATACCATGAACCTACAATATAAGAAGATAACATTAAATAAAATAATTGTACTACGCACAATGCATTATGTTAATTGATTTATAAGTCATCAAAATAAATATTATCATTATTTTATATCATATCACCATGTGTTATTTTTATGTAAATATCTAACAATCTGGATGAAATATTATTCTTGCTTAAGACGGAGGTGTTAATAATAAAAAAATCTTGCTAAGAGCTCTCAGGCTATATGCTACATAGCATTTTTAAAAATGAATATTAGACTTATAGTCTAATAAAAATTATTATATAGAACATTAAAATATATGAAGATAAGAAAATTCATTTATTCTACTACTTATATATATTGATACATATTTTAAATAGACAGTAAGATATTTATAGTACCACCAGAAAACTTGTATATGGATTAGAATCATCCCTCGCTAATAGAAATAATATATAAATTCTCTGATATTCCTTGAATTGATAAACCATATAGTACTTATTATTTGATATAGTTTTTTAAAATATTAAAAATTACTATAAGTGGTAATTTATATAAATAAAACGAATAAACTATAGCAAATCTTCTTTTAATAAATTATTCAAATATCTTATAGTGCAGAAGTTGTATTATCCTTTCAGCATTGTCAGTAGGTGTTAAAAAACAGAGTGTAAATTGAGGATAACTATTAAAAACCATACGTATATTACATAAATCTAATAAACTTAAAATTTTTCTCTTAGAGCTGTCAAACTGAGAAAGCTTATTTCCAATAATTGACACTAACGCTAAATTTTCTTCTACCTCTAATTTACAAAAATTAGTTAGCTCAGTAAGTAATACTGGATTTAAAAGATTGCTGGTCATTACAAAAGACCAGCTTGTATCTAATGTTACTGCTAATTTTACTTCAGATCGCATTATCAAATCAAGATGAATGCCATGACGTATTAATAATTTACACACTGCTTCAAAAAAACAAAATGTATCTAATAGATAAACATTGTGTAACGTTAGCAACGTCTGCTGAGAACGTAACGCAAGAGCTCGGAACAGAGGTAAATCATGAATCTTGTGACATACAATAGTACCACCGGCTCCTGGATGCTTACTAGAGCCAATAAATATTGACATATCACCACGTACTACGGGTAATAAGGTTGCTGGATGTAATATCTTTGCACCACAAGTTGCCATCGTGAATGCTTCTTTAACAGTGATCTTATCAATACGCTTAGCGGATGGAACTAATCGTGGGTCTGCAGTATAAATTCCAGAAACATCAGTCCAGATATCAATCCTTTTAACATTTAGCGCTTCTCCAAGTATTGCCGCGGTATAATCGCTACCCCCACGACCTAAAGTTGTAGTTCGTCCTTTTTCTTCTTGACCAATAAACCCTTGTGTCACAATTAATACTTCTAAAATCAGAGGCTTTAATTGATGTTGAACAAGCTCCTTCAGTATGCTAATTTTTGGCTCTGCAGAACCAAAACACGCGTCAGTGCGCATTACTTTACGTACATCAAACCATTCTACTTCCACCTTACGCTCACGAAGGATTTCAACAAAAAGCAAACTAGACATTAGCTCACCATAACTAATTAACTTATCAGTTCGCTCAGAAGATTGTGAAAACTCTGCAATTTTAGAGAGCGCTTGAATATTTTTAAGTATGTGATTTATTTTATTACGAATGACTTTTTGATCAATCAACCGTTTAATGATAGCCTCTTGCATTTGTATGATTTTAGATAGTATAGCAATACGTTTTTTTTTACACTGACCTTCAGCTAACAAATAAAGCTGATTAGTTACCCCTGCAGATGCTGATAATACTACTAAGCGTATAGCCGGTTTTTGTAAAACTATATCAGCACTATGCTGCATAGATATATAATCAGCCATACTACTACCGCCAAATTTCGCTACAATAAAATTGTGAGACATAACGAGAGCCAAACTGGTGTGAAGGTTAATTACATTAGCTCAATACAGAGCACGCCAGTAATATAGGCATATTTTATTAAAACATAAATTCCCTAAACCATGATACTGTCAAAGCATAAGAACTTACCCTACTCTAATCATTTACCCTACCCTTGATAGATTTACCATTGATAGGTTTTGATAGATTTTTAAAATACTAAATGTAGTTATTTTACAAACCTTTGACCAAAACTCACTGAGTACATCAAACCTATAGAAAATGTTTAAAATCAATAACGCTAACCACTATTCTTTTACAAGGCCGCTATCTAATAGATAGAATATTTTTTAAAAATTCTCTTGTAATTGTGTTAAGCTAAAATTATAAATTATTACATACATTAAACGAACTCATTAAAACACAACTATTAGATAACTATTCACAGAAAAAAGACTCTATCAATCTGATAATTTTTTAAAAAAATATATAGGTATCATATTGATATATATACAGATAAAATATTCAAGTAATATATATACTGAGATTTTTTTATTTATTATAAACAACTAAATAGTACATATTGAATATTTTTATTATACAAAAATATGCCATACGCTTCACTAAAAACCACTAAAAGTGGTATAATTATTGCGCAGTATTAAAAGGTAAAATAGTGTAAAACTACAGTGCAAAACTATATAAAGATATTTTTAAAAATAAAAAAATTCATCCATTGATGATAAACTTAATCCAAATAAAAATATAAAAAAATTAGCTTTGTATATAAAAATAATAAAAATTGTTACCTTTATTCTAAATTTTTTGGTGTCCTATTAATTTTTTCCCTTTAACGAACCACCTTCATGATTATCATCATCTTTTGTATTCTACCTATGCAAGTCTTACCTGAAAGAATCTTCATGTTCACCACGCCTTTCAATATATCTTTATTACTCATTTATAAATTACATCATTCTTACTTTTAGATAGCGTGTAATGTACCGTGTATTACAGCTCTTATCTTTTATTCTGAAAATAAATGAGGATTCTTATAATAAGATGGATGAACTTAAGTTTTTATTATAAGATTTTTATACTTATGCAAGAAATAAATGCATTTTTGTCTAGTTTTACTTTGAAGAGTAAAAACTTTGTTTTTAAACCTATATCATCATACAAACTAACAATCCACAGATAATCGTTAATAACTTGTAAAATTATTTTATATACATAAATTAGTTTAGGTTTACCCCTAAACGATTAGCAACTTCTTCATAAGCCTCTATTAAGCCCACTTGATTTTGCCGGTAAAGATCTTTATCCATTTTATTAAGAGTTTTTTGATCCCACAATCGGGCGCTATCGGGAGAAAATTCATCACCTAAAATTACTTCATTCTGAAATATTCCAAACTCTAATTTAAAATCCACTAAAATCAAACCTCTTTCAGAAAAAAGTGTGCTTAAAATGTCATTACTCTGAAAAGTTATCTCTCGCATACGTGACAGATCATGTTCACTTACCCAGCCAAATGTTTTGCAATAAGATGAGTTGACCATAGGGTCATGCTTACCATCATTTTTAAAAAACAAATCAAACACCGGAGGAGAGAGAGGAGTTCCCTCCTTAATGCCCAATCGTTTTACCAATGATCCTGCAGCGCGATTACGCAATACGAATTCCAGTGGCACCATTTTTAAATTTTTCACTAATGTTGAATCATGAGAATATAATTCTTTGATCTGAGTTTGTACGCCGGCCTTCTGTAATTTTGACATTATAAAATAATTTAACTTATTGTTAATAAACCCTTTGCGATTCAACTGATCAACACGCTTACCATCTAGGGCAGAAATATCATCACGGAATTCTAATACTAATACATCCGGTTCATCTGTGCTATATAGGGTTTTTGTTTTACCACGATATAACTCGATCATCTTACGCATCGTATTTTCTCAATTTGCAATAAAGTATTAATCTTACGTTTTCTAGGCAAGATTTGAACATTTCTAATTATGATCACACTCTTTTTATAAAAACGTATTATTATATAATAAATATATTATTTGGTCGATTATATCAACTTACCTAACCTCTTAACATCTTTTATGTAAAACCACTCCTTATCATTATAAATTCAATATTCAATTATATATTTACTAATACATTAATTTTCCTACGATTTCCTTTTAATTCTTTTATAAAATCTAAAAAACCATTATGAAAAATTAAAATCCTATCTCTCTTAAAATAATTAATATCTGACTGAATTTATCAAGATCTGAAAATAAATAGTTGACGCTACTGTTCTAAATGCTTTTTGTGCTATTTATTTTTTATAAGCTATTTTCTGTCTTACCTCTGTCTTATCTTAAATCTTAATAATTGATACTTGAGTATTTTTAGAATAAAAGTACTATTACAGATTACAATTTATCAATTATAAGTTAAAGTTAATATTAATATAAGACAGTTTATATACATATAGATTAGATACTTCTAATCCATTTCGCTATCTATCTAAATAGATCTAACCAAAAATATATACATACACTATATTATCTAAAAACAGGTATGATAAAATATACTAAGAATTCAAATATTTCACATGATGATAATGTACACACTTTTATCAGAAATTTATCTAGACTACCTAGTGTTAGATGATCTCTGTGAGGTAAAATAGTTAGATTTTGACTAGAATTTTTCTCATAAGTAAAGAATTTATCAGTTTATTATACTCATGCCTGCTTATTTTTTATTGTAATTAACTTCAAAATAGATAATATTTTCTCATGCTGCAATCGATTTACTAGGTGACCTGTTGGATCAAAAAACTGCAAACTACTATAAGATCCTAGATCGCCAACCTGAAGTTTATAGTAACCATTTTTAAAATTTATATCCGTAACACCTAATTTGTGAATAGTTTTTCTACTCAATGAGGTATATTTGACCTTTAAGCTTCCATGTGAATAATTACTCTCTTTTAATTCTATATTCAATATTTTTAGAATTTCTGGCAACCAAGACCAAATATGATCAAAAGAAGCGCATAAAATTATATTTGATAAACCAATATCACTGGTACTACTGTATGCATGAATGTTCTGTTTATAATTTTTAAATATCACCGGAACTGTTTGGTTTTGATGTATCATCATATTTAATTCTTTAGCTAAATAGCTACACATCCTTACAGTGTAATTCTGAATTTGAGAGGAAGAAGTTACCTCCTTATCTTTTTGTCGTAAATCAATTAAAGTTACTTTTATCTTCTGATAACTACCATTCTCCTTCATGCTAATTTGATAACGCCCAGAATAAACATTCTCTTCGTTATCAGCGTGAGAATTCCACCGAACCCAATTGGTAAATAAATTTTTATGTATATCTTGACGATAGAAAGTTATAAATCCATTTTTCTGTAAAATATTAATTATTTGTGACCAAACAAAACCCGATGAACCCTTAATAACTAATCTGCCTACATTTCCAGATATTTGAGCCTGCGAACTTTGCTCATTCATTAAACTTTGAGTTGGCGGTTTAAGATCTACCCGCGTATCATTCTGACTATTTATATCCACGGAAGGAATATAGAAATACTGATTTCTTGTTGGTAAAACCATTCCAGGCGGAGCTTTTAACTCTTTAGGGTTATCTATTTTTAAAGTCGATACATAACTAATTGCTTGATACTTATCATATCCATTTCTAGAGCAAGTTGATAAAAAAAATACTGATAATAGTCCTAAAATCATGACTATCACGGGCTGATGTCCTAAGTTAGACATGTATATACTCCCTTAGTTAAAAGACAATCAGCATCTTTAAGCGCCTGCTGAACAACAGAATAATTAATTTCAGTTAATGGCGTCATTGGTAAACGTAATGTATCATTCTCTATTAATCCTAATTTTTTTGCTGCCCATTTAACAGGAATAGGATTAGGCTCAATGAATAATTTTTGATGGAGATTCATCAACTTCTGATCTAAAAGGCGAGCCTTATCGATTCTTCCGTTTTGAAATAAATCACATAGATTTGCCATCTGATAAGCAGCGATATTAGCTGTTACAGATACAACGCCACACCCACCTAGCTCCATAAAATTTAATGCAGTAGCATCGTCACCACTAAGCAGAATAAAATCTTCTTGAACTAATTTTTTAATTTCAGTTATACGTAGCAAATCTCCAGTTGCTTCTTTAATTCCGATAATATTTTTAATGTTAGCAAGACGTTGAATGGTAATTGGTAGTAAATCTACACCAGTACGTAAAGGAACATTATATAGTATCTGTGGAAGATTAGTGCTTTCAGCGATTGCTCTGAAATGTCGATAAAGTCCTTCTTGTGTGGGGCAATTGTAGTAAGGCGTTATGCTTAAACATGCAGATACACCAGAGTTTTCTAAAGATTGAGTAATAGAAATACCTTTTGCAGTACTATTCGCGCCAGTACCAACTATAATAGGAATGCGCCCTTTGGAAAATTTTAACATTAGCTCAATCACATGACTACGTTCTGCATTAGTTAAAGTAGCTGACTCTCCTGTTGTACCTAAAACAACTATCGCTGAAGTTCCGCTTTTCACGTGATAATTAATAAGTCTTTTAAAACTATTAACGCATACCATACCTTTCTTATTCATTGGCGTGATTAGCGCCACAATGCTTCCTTTAAACATTATTCTTCCTTGTTAGAAAAAGTTTAAGATAGTTATTTCCTAACAATCTCTCCTGAGACTATAATATTTTGACATATCACTGTTTATATATCTTAGCTATTTGTATAGTTATATCTGTTTGCATAGTGATTATTTATAAATTATAAATATTACTAATAGTGGTATATAGACAGGTTCATAACAATGCGATTCTAGACCAACGATACAAGAAATTCTTAACATGATAATTCATTCTCTAAAGCTCTGATATCATAAAATGATTAAAACCTTAAAAAATCTTTCAAATAAAATTTTTATGTACCCAATATGGATAATATAATAACTAAATACAATCAAAATAAAATTTACAAATAGCTCTATTTTTAATGTTATGACTTTAAATTTTATTATTTTCTGGTAGGGTAGAAAACAAAAGCACTATAAAATATAATAAAAAAATCAAAAATGCAAAATTGATATACATTTTGTATATGTATATCTTTTCACTTTAAATTCACTAAACATTAATAACTCACTAAAAAAAGATTATTTTTCTCTAACGTTTATATAAAGATATTTATATAAAACACATTTTATTAATAAAAATTACTGACAGAACACTGATAAATTTAATTAGATAATTAACTCAAGATTTTTTATCCAACTCCTCCAGGAATAAATTAAATCTTTTTATTATCTATATTAGTTAAGATTCCTTGATTGTTAAAAGTTAATTTTAATGTCTTCTGCTGAAGAGGTTGATGCCTAATTTTTTGACGAGATACGTAATACCAAATATTGCTACTAAATGGATCACTAACCTGAGGTGTGCCGAGAATGTATCTAACTTGTTCTTGTGTCATCCCAATGTGAATTTTTATTAAATGAGAGTCCGATAAATAATTACCTTGAATTAGATCCGGATGATAAACTAATTTATCAGCGATAGAGCAACCATCGCTGACCATTAAAGCAATTAAGATTATAGTTAAAATTTTATAGCTTATCATAATATCATTCCTTATTAACTATAATAATTATTATCGTTACTATTTTAAAATCATTACTATTGTAGATATACTAAGGGGTCAACCCTCTGATATAAACTATCGATTTAACATATCATTTTTACTACATATCATTTTTACTTATGCATGAATTAAAGGTAAAAAGTAATATTTCACCTAATACATTCATATATTCTAAACTTTTTATCTTCTAGGGCTTCTTCTTTGTTAGCATGAAAATAATATATAGTCTTTGTGCATAAAATTATGCATATTTTAGTATCCAGAATTATATTATTTTAGATATATTAGACGAGCTATCTTAAACTAATGAAAAAACTCATCATGACACCTCAGCATACCCTAGATACTCAAGGGCTACGTTGTCCTGAACCCCTTATGCTGATACGAAAAACTATACGTCATATGCATAATGGCGAAACCTTGTTAATTCTTTCTGATGATCCAGCCACCATATATGACATTCCTAGTTTTTGTCATTTTATGGATCACGCTTTAATGTTACAATCAATTGACTCCAGGCCATATCAATACCTTATAAAAAAGAACAAATCTCTAAAATAGAGTTACTCGTATTAGTGATAACATGTTATAGTTATAACATGTTATTAACCGTGCACTTTTCATGCAATTCATGCAATCAAATACAAAATTAACTCTTAAAGATTTTATTCATTTATTTCTATTCATCCATAAGGTTAATTCATTGACACACGTGATTACAGAAATTTCTATTATGAGCTTTATTATCTTTATTGATAAAAATTAAACACGTGATAACTCGATTTTTATATAAAAATATAATAATTTTATCCTAATTTAATAATTTTATCCTAATTTAATATTAAAAATTGTTCAATTAAATTAATTTACTGTCAAAAGTTTCTAGCAAGATAAAATCTTTACATAAAAAGTAAATTTACTGACCGAGCTCAATGAGTAATATATCAAAACTAGAAATTTATAATGTTAATCTTTTTGAAAATATTATGTATTTTTGCATTTTACTTGATACAATTATTAATAATTATCAAAGGTATTAATAATTATCAAAGGTTATCTAAAAATATAAAATATATAAGTTTTAATCCTTCCGTGCTAAAAATTAAAAGAATTTTCATAATAAAAATAAATATTTTTCTAAATCTTAAAGCATTGAAATATTTTTCTGAAAACATTATAATTTTACAGATATATTGCTAAATAAAGATGTATTACTAACTGCATATTTCATTAAATATCTTATTATATTATCAAATGTATAATGTATAAAAATTAATTATAACTATCTAAATTAATTATAACTATTTAATATAACTATCTAAATATAAGAAACAGTTTACCTGTAAATTTTATTTACTAAAAATTTTTCTAAGTCAAATACTAAATAATTGATACTGCATATTGTTTTTTTAATCAAAAAAATAATTAATTAAAAATTCAAGAAAAACTTTCATAATGCAATTAAATTAAAACTTATTAGATTAGAAAATAAAATTTAATAACAATTGTAGAGATCTATTTGATCTCAACTGAATACCTGCGTCTGCGTAAGATAATATTACTCGAAGATCGCTATACTATAGTTAAAATTACAAATAAAAATAATTATTTCGTCTCAATACTAAGGTTAAGAAATATAATGCAACCCGCTGATTTATAAAACTAAAACTCTTGCTTCGATTCACAATAATAGGATAAAATATCAAGTTACATGTTATTTTGCATTTTATATAACCTTGATTCACGCTATAGTTTATAGAGCTTGATGTATTATATCTACTATCGATGCATTATATCTACTATCATTCTCTAGCTATATGGTATTTTACTGTAAAATATTATAAAATCGATTTCATTAATCATAATTGCAGTTTTCTATTCTATAGAATGCACAGAATCATTAAGCAATGAAAAATACAACCAAAAATAAAACAAAATACAGTAGAGATTGATTTAATCAAAAATATTCATTATAGAATACACTAGGATATACCAGACGATAAACAACGTAAACAACGTGAATCATAAAAACTTACAGACATACCGTATTAACTTTACAAAAAATAATATCAAAATTATTCTAGATTAGAACGATTAACTAACATTCTATAATAAATAATCATTTATACAAAAACCACCTTATTAAACCAGATATACAATTAAAATTAGTAAAATATTGTAATAGACAAATATAGTAAAAGTTGTTAAAAAATTTTTTTCACATTTAAATAGTAACCCTAATTATTCAAATCACAGCCCCTTTTTCTTTTAAAATAAGACGCATCCTTTAACAACACACACAATGTATAAATACAACTGAAAAATATTCACCTCAATTACACATACTATTTAATCGTAATAGAGGATATAAATTTTTAGAAAAGATCTACAATTAAGAAACATATTATACCACCAATCTCATTAATACTACATATTCACTATCAAAAGCACCAAAAAACATCAAAAGTATACACAAGACTTAAGATAATTATATTGTACCTAAAATCTCTAAAACTAACTAGTCTTAAAACACGTTAGCAGCTGAATTCACTCACTCTTACGAGATTTATCACGCACACTACACAAATATTATAAATAAATATTTCACCATCTTTAATATCAGTAACGAGTATTATTTAAAATAAAATACAATTAAACTGACTATTAATCTTACATAAAAATTTTCTTAATTAAAAAATCCAAAAAAAATTCTAACTTACTTCTTAATCTTAACTCTATATAAAAAATATTCAGAATACTAAATGATATTTGGTGCGTTATAAAATTCATATAGTAATTTTAAAAAATACCAGGAAGCAGGCATCTTAATGACGTTAATTATGTGTTTTATTTTAAAATACAACGTATAAATAATAAATTGATCAATTATATTATAATAAATAAAATAATACGTAAAACACTCTATATCTTTATCGTAGAATACGAATTCTTTATTATGATTTTTAAAAAATTTTACTCATTACAACACGTAGTAAAAAATAATATTAAAATTTCACCATAATAATATATAATATGTTTTAACAAAGTACATCTAATAATTTCTATTAATCTAGTGAATTTTAGGTAAGCTAAAAAACTATAAAATTTCTTTTGTTATGGATAATTACACCTGTTAATTACAAGGTATAAAATTTACAAATACAACTATTTAAAAAAATTAAAATCGCCTGTAGACATATCAGATAGAGATCACTTTTATCTTGTTGCTGTGTGGTACACACCATATAGGATAATGTGTGATCTTGTCTAAGATCTTTCATCTTTTAAAATTTAAAAAACAAGAAATACATCCAATTATTTTGATTTAAAGTTTTAATCTAAAATAGATATGATTTTAACTAATATGGTATCTTATAGAAACAGAAAGATATAAGATGATCATAAAAACCTTATTTAGAAGACAGATCCATGCTTACGTATAACAATTTAAAATTGATCTTCTTGTAAAGAGAATGGTTTTTTGTTCTATATCACTTACATCAGTAAAAATAAAAATCATTATTTAAATTACTACCTACTTATCTTTCTTAGTATCATTAATGTATATAATCTAAAATATTTATGATATATAAATAAAAAATTTAAAAATTACTTGAAGATACCCCTTGAGGATATCGAAAAATATTCAGATACATCTAAAACGGCTCATAGTAAAATTACTGAATTTTAATGATTCCAAATTCTATTAATTTTGTAAAATATTTTGCACCCCTCCATAATCATCTAGGGCAAAACCATAAACATTACAAACCATTTTACACTCTTAAATACAATCATATCTTACTAATGAATAGGATTACAAAGTTTCTATGTTAGAAAAATATCATAGTGATAAATCTCTTCAAATTAATCGAATTTACACTAAAAACATCTCTTTTGAATCACCCCAGGCACCACAAATATTTCAAGCACCTTGGGACCCTCAGGTGACACTAAACCTAGGCACTAGTTCTACTCACTTGATAGACAAAATGTACGAGGTAATACTACGTGTGACTGTTATTACAAACCTTGCTAAAAATATTGTTTTTCTGTGTGAGGTAGAACAAGCCGGGGTCTTTTCTATTGAAGAAACAGAAAAAAATAAAATAGCACATAGCTTGGGTTCACGCTGTCCAAATCTTCTGTTTCCATATGCACGTGAATGCATTGCTAACTTAATATGGCATAGCACTTTTCCACCATTACATCTTGAGCCGGTTAATTTTGACACACTATTTATGGGGTACCTTCAAAAATCAAAACATACAGAACATACTCCGGATACATAAATGAAAAAATCTGATTCAATCATGAGCATTATTGGAGCTGGTTCATACGGAACCGCATTGGCCATTATGCTGTCTCGTAGTGGCCGTCAAGTCATGTTATGGGGGCATAATCCTTATCATCAGGCTCAACTAAAAACATACCGATATCATCATAATATTCTTCCCAAAGTACCTTTTCCGGACACTTTAATCATTAAAACTAATCTTGCCAAAACAATAGCGGCTAGTCGTAATCTACTGTTAGTAGTTCCAAGCTATGTATTTGGCGACATGTTACAGCAAATTAAACCTCATCTTCGCACTGATTCACGTTTGACCTGGGCAACAAAAGGTCTCGAAAAGCATACTGGGCGATTACTACAAGAAGTCGCATCTGAAATACTTGGTAAACATATCCCTCTAGCTGTTATATCAGGACCAACATTTGCCAACGAAGTGGCAATAGGTGCACCCACTGCAATTACCTTAGCAGCAACAGATAAAAAATTTGCAGTAGAATTACAAAAATTATTGCATTACAAAACAAAATTCCGAGTTTACAATAACCCTGATATGATTGGCGTGCAATTAGGCGGAGTGGCAAAAAATATAATTGCTATTGGAGCCGGTATATCTGATGGTATTGGTTTTGGCGCCAACACTCGAGCTGCACTTATCACTCGAGGGTTAGCTGAAATAAGTCGGTTAGGTACAGCTCTCAATGCTAATCCTGCTACATTTACGGGAATGTCCGGCCTAGGAGATTTAGTATTAACGTGCACAGATAACCGCTCTCGTAATCGACGCTTTGGTGTATTGATAGGAAAAGGTTATAATGTTCACCATGCAAAAAAAATAATAGGGCAGGTTATTGAAGGTTGGTGCAATACAAAAGAAATTAAAATGCTAGCCATGCGCTATAGTGTTAACATGCCAATTACTGAAGAAATTTACCAAGTAATATATTGTGGGAAAAACGTTATAGATGCCGCAGAAAGTCTGCTCAGTAGTTCCAGTAAAGAGGAAATTAACAGCAACTAAATTATGCGACTTCATTTTTACTGCGGAAGATTTAATATTTTATTAGAGAGCGAATGATGCTATATATAGATCCTAAAAAAATTTGGCATGACATTAGAAAAGAAGCTTACCAACTCATTCAATCTGAACCTATGCTGGTCAATTTTTATCGCTCTTCTCTATTGCAATATAACGATTTAGGGACTGCTTTAAGCTATATTCTTGCTAATAAGCTCGCTAATCATATTATATCTAAAATAGATTTATATGAGATTATTCAGGATATTTACCAACAGCATCCAGGCATAATTATTTCCGCCGCTCATGATATCTATGCCGCGCGTCATCGTGACCCAACCGTTGATAAATACTCCACAGTAATATTATATTTAAAGGGCTTTCATGCTCTGCAAATGTATCGTCTTTACCATTGTTTATGGAATTCAGGTCGTCGCGCTCTTGCCCTTTATCTGCAACATGAAAGCTCTGTTTTATTTGCGATTGACATTCATCCTGCCGCAAAACTTGGTCAAGGTATCTTACTAGATCATGCAACTGGAATTGTAATAGGTGAAACCACGGTTATTGCAGATAATGTGTTAATTCTGCAATCAGTGACACTTGGTGGTACTGGCAAGGATAACGGCGATAGACACCCCAAAATTCAGGAATGGGTTATTATTGGAGCAGGAGCTAAAATTCTTGGAAACATTGAGGTAGGGCGCTGGGCAAAAGTTGGAGCTGGATCTGTAGTTCTACGGCCTGTTCCTGCTTATACTACTGTTGCCGGCGTTCCGGCTAATATTGTAAAAAACAAAAATCAAAATCATATATCATCTATTAATATAAATCAATACCCTATAGCATTATCTCCAGGTTTTGAATATGGCGACGGCATATAATAAACTATTCATTAAAGATGAATAAGACTATAACTTGGCGCAGTCAAATACTAATAGTTACCTTAAAGATTATTTTAAATTCTAAAAATAAAAATAACTCATAAATGTAAGATTCTGTCAGCAGATTTTGCTATCGAGGCTATCTTAATATTTTACAACTATACCTATTTAAATATCTAGTAAAATCTAGATGTAAAGATTTTCTAAATTAATCACTAAAAATATGCTATTTTTAACTAAAGTGACAAACTATAACTAAACTATTAGAAAAATAACTCACGAAAACTATTATAATCGTCTTGATTTAGAAAAGTTTTTATTTTTGTGCACACACAATCTAAGGTATAAGCACAACCTGAGCTAAAAATTATCATCACCTAAGGTACTGAATCATAAGATTTACTCTAATGACGCACTCACACCTGAGTCATGTATAATAAATATTATATAATGATTCATATACTATAACTGCACCTCAATAATACTGATAAAAATCTATTTATTTAAGATAAAATGATTCTATACGCTATTATCACGTGATAACTATTCTTTGGCTCGAAATTAAAAAGAGAGCTTCATGATAGAATTTTAACGTCCTGTATCTTTATGTATCTTATTATGTTGTATCTTGCGATAAACATCTGTTGTATCTTGCGATAAACATCCAATCTATTTATATAGATAAAAATTTAATTTTATATGCTAAATAAAAAATTCAAATAAAGATTTTAAAAAAATAAAATAATTTTATTAGATTTTATATGATAAAATTTTACTAATCTTATCTCAGAACGTAGACGGTTATTTGTCTTGTGACCATAATTTTACAGGCTCTATATAATAATTTCTACATGTAGAATAATGGAATATCAAGGCCTGGCTTTCATAGAGAATTTATTAAGCACATCCTAAAATTGCGAATAGTTTCCATAACCACGTTTTATTCATAATAAATAATCAGCAGACACTGAAAAAATCCAGTGCTATTTATAGAAAAACTTCATAAATACGATTATTCTAATATTTATTTTAAAATACATAAATGTTACAAAAATACATAAAATATTTAAAATATATAGAGCGATTGTTGAACTTCGCTACTCTTGAAATATAAAAATTATTAAAGAAAATATTAATTTTGACACATAGCGTACGGATTAAACCATAAATGTTACTGAAGAAAAGTAAGTTATAATGTACTATGCATATGCAATATTACATGATGGTTATTTTGCACAACTTTGGTCTTTATAATGACATAACATTTAAAACTGATAACATATAGCACTATAGATATTTCATGCCTAAGTTAGAGGATTAATATAGCTTCTTAGCAATATCTAACCAATCATATTTAAACGGACGTTTCATATTTTTAATGGCATAAACAATATTATGATGCACTATCTTCTCATTTTGAATACCTACACAACATCCGTAAGAACCATCTAATAATAGTTTAGTGGCATAAGCGCCCATGCGTGAGGCTAAAATCCGATCATAAGCCACTGGAGACCCACCCCGCTGAATATGCCCCAATACAGTAACACGTGTATCTCGTTTGGTTTTTTCTTCAATATATCGCGCTAACGCATTAATATCACAAATATGCTCAGTAATAGCAACAATGGCATGTTTCTTACCTTTAGAAAATCCATCCCCGATCTCATCAACTAACTTTTCACGAGTTTCAGGAGTTTCCGGTAAGACAATAAACTCACAACCCCCAGCAATTGCTGCTGCCAAAGTTAAATCTCCACAATATCGCCCCATAACCTCTACAATAGAAATACGTTGATGTGAAGAAGAGGTATCACGTAAGCGATCTATGGCTTCTACCACTGTTTCAAGTGCAGTAAAATATCCAATAGTATAATCTGTACCAGCTACGTCGTTATCAATAGTCCCCGGCAAGCTGATGCAAGGAAACCCCATGTCTGTCAAAGCTTTAGCACCCATGTAAGAACCGTCACCCCCAATTACAACTAAAGCATCAATTCCACGTGTTATCATATTTTGAATAGATGTTCTACGTACTTCTTTTGAACAAAATTCAGGAAAACGAGCAGAACCTAAAAATGTACCACCACGGTTAATGATATCTGACACGCTGTAACGGCTAAGAGCTACCATTCTATTTTCATACAACCCTAAATAACCATCATAAATTCCAAAAATTTCCAAACCCTCACTGATACCTGTACGAACAACACCGCGGATTGCTGCATTCATGCCTGGCGCATCACCACCACTGGTGAGTATACCGATTTTATTCATCATAAAAACCTCTCAATATAGTGATATTGGTTATATATGATGCACGACAAGAACAATCACATATATCATTTTCTAACTAAAACCTTATGAGACGCGCAGATTAAAAAGGAACAATTCAGAATGGATCAACCTACAAACTAAAACATTTACCAGACATGTAACAGACTGGTAACAAAATTTTTCTTTTCAAATAATACTTGATGCCTAAAGTTACATCATTGAGTGATCTTTACTTATAATGTTAATACACTACTCTATATAAACTTACTTACTTAGTTTGAGATGATCACTATTCTCCTGATAACTTCTATAACAATTTGGCATAAATTCTAATACACTTAATACTGGAATATATTCTAAAAATCATTTTATGATCCAATTGTTCTTTGATGTTCTTGAGATACTACAGAACATGGATCTTGATGAATAATCACATCAGAACCAGGAAATCGCATAAGCAACGCCTGCTCAATATGATTTGATATGCTATGCGCCTCACATAAGGGTAAATGATCTTCCATTTCCAAATGTAATTGAATAAAACGTGTTGGGCCAGCCTGACGTGTACGGATATCATGCACTCCGCATATACCAGGCCATGTGGCAACAATTTTCAAAATCGCTTGATACTCTGTTACAGGTAAGGAGCGATCTAGTAATACCTGCACAGCATCACACGCCATGCGCCATGCAGAATACAAAATCCATATACCGATATTAAGAGCACATAATGCATCAGCCCAATAACAGCCAAGCCAACTCAACACCAGGGCGAATAAAATTGCACTATTTATTACTATATCTGATTGATAATGTAACATATCTGCACGTATAGCCTGACTTTGAGTATTTTGCACTACCCAGCGCTGAAAGGTAACTAAAATTAATGTTGAAAATAAAGCTATAAAAGTAACTATAACTAATACTAGAGGTTCCTTGAGTTCTTGAGGGGCGGCAATATGTTGAAAGCCAGTAAAAAAAAGAAAAAGAGCTGAACCACAGATAAATAAACTTTGCACTAATACCGCCAAAGACTCGGCTTTTCCATGACCAAATGCATGTTTAGAATCAGCTGGCTGCATCGCATAACGTATAACTAGTAGATTTGTCAATGAAGCAGCAATGTCCACTAACGAATCTATTAGTGCTGCTAGCACACTAACTGAGCCCGTATACCACCAAGCGCAAAATTTTATAATTAATAAGAGGAACGCAAGCGCTATTGCTGCCATAGCCGCCATAAAAACTTGTCGTGTATATTTTATATTCATCGCGGCTATCCACCAGACATGATCAATTAGTTATACTAACAGTCCAAGACCTCATCTATATTATATGTGAGAGATAGACCAAAAGAATACTACATGATCCTATAAACCATCGATGAGATCGATCTCATTACTATATGCTCTTAATAAAAAATGAAAGATCTTTAAAAACCATAATATATTAAATGCAAAAATTACAATATTTTAAATCTTACAACATCAATGTATATGCATACATATTGATGTTGTATATATTAGATAAGTATAAAAATCTCGCAGACATACGATAACTCAACCCCGTAAAGCATAAAAATCTTTTGATTACATTTTTGCTCGTTATTTAGAATAACAGCGAGGAATATAGTGTCCGCATTATGCACAATTTTAATAGTCTGAATCAGTCTAGTATAGAAAATACCAATATTATCTCTAGTTTTTCTTATATTCTTGATATCATTCACTTTTAACTCATTTAACTAATTTCACTAATTTAACTAATTCAACTAATTAAAAGCATACGCTTTGTTTATGTTTTCTATATAGTCTTTATTACTTTATTATGTAAAACATTAATTAAAATTAGTAAAAAATATTATTAAGAGTGATCTGTTAATAACATTTCTCTACATTTTATATATTCTATTAAAAATAGTATTTTCATAAAAAACTGAACTACAGTTATTAACTAACCTAAAAATCAAAATTAATCTTACTTCTAATAATTTTTATCATTCATAAAATGAATTTCTAATAATTTTTAATTATTAATAATATTTTTATAATTAGCACAAGAATCCTGTATATTCTATATAACACTATTTTTAAAAAAATTTTCGTTATTTATCAGAACCTAGTAAGTCACGAGTAATACCCATGGATATACTAGTCCATATAAATAACATATATACTGATAGCATTTTTAGCATTTTTATTTATATAAACATCAGAGCTTATTGATTTCATCAATATATATTTTCATTAAATTATATCATGATTAAGAATCATAATTCTCAAGCCCGCTTAATAACAAATCTAACTTTAATATAAAATACTGCTTGTAAAATATATAAACACTTGTAATCAATAAGCAATTAACCATATAATGATTTAAATAAAATACATAAATACTTTATAGTAACTTTAATTTTTGAGTCTGTAACTTACCATGCTATAAATCACAAGATTCAAATGCTTTCAATAAAATCTAAAGAACAATAAAATATGGGGTAATATTTATTATAGTTATGCTTATATCTATAATGTATTAGATAATTTTATAAAAAATTCCATAAAACATACGAATAATCCATATTTTTTATACTAAAATAATTAATCTTTTTCGATCTTAATCTTAATCGAATAATAATAACTTTGATGTAATCTTTTGCCTTATGAATATTAATATCGTATATCTCACGCAAGATGATTTATAAAAAATACTTACAAAAATTATAGTAAATTAAAAATTCTAACATAATTAAAAATTTTTTAAAAAACTCTACTACAAGTATCTTATTTATTGCGCTCGCAGGATACAAAACACATAAAAAATCTGGATCACATAGCATGTTGTTTATCACATAACTATGTGGATGCATATTGAGCATATAAGTAGGATTGCTCTTGTTACATAACTAATTACACTAGTGTAATTAGTTATGTAACAATATTATTTATTTCTTGATAAATCTATATTTTTACCCTTGAGAAAATACAAAAATTAAGAAATAATCTCAATTAAAGGATTGATTAATTCTTAATTAAAAACAAAACTATAAAATAGTTCACCTTTCATTTAACCTATTAATCCAATCATTATATGTTTTTCTGATGATTAAATGCATTTAACTTAAGATTTTTAATATTTTAGTGTATAAAATCTTTTATATAAAGTTATGTTCAATAAGTTATTATCTCAATATTGTATACACACAAATCTAACATTTTATATATAGCATCATAAATCCAGTTGCATAAATAGAAAAAAACAATGTAATATAACTCTATTACTTAAAAACTCTCTAAAACAGCCGAAGTGGCGAAACTGGTAAACGCAGTTGACTCAAAATCAACCGCCGAAAGGCATGCCGGTTCAATTCCGGCCTTCGGCACCACCGTATAAAATTCTGACAATATTTTAGTGATATTTGGTGATATTTAGTGATTTTAACATAATGAGGTTTATGTGATACCCATCCATATATGATCTCTATTGGCTCAAGTTATTTATATTAAAGCATGCAATCATATTTTATCGTGTCATACGTACTAACATACAGTAATACCATCTATTGCCTGAGAAATAGCACACATGGAAAAAAGGTATAATCCAAAAAACATAGAAAAACTACTCTATCAAAATTGGGAGAAAAAAGGCTATTTTAAACCAAATGATGACACATCTCAGGAAAGTTTTTGTATTATGATGCCACCACCAAATATCACTGGTAACTTACATCTTGGTCATGCTTTTCAGCAAACTATTATGGATATCATGATTCGATACCATCGCATGCAAGGAAAAAACACCCTATGGCAAACAGGAACTGATCATGCAGGTATTGCCACTCAACTATTAATTACAAGAAAGATTAGTGAAGAAGAAAATAAAACCAGTCAAGATTATGATACTGATGCCTTAATTGAAAAAACTTGGCAATGGAAAAATCATTTCAATAATATAATCTCTCATCAAATACGTCGCTTGGGCAACTCTGTTGACTGGACACGTGAACGCTTTACCATGGATCATGGTTTTTCAGATGCGGTAAAAAAAATATTTATTCTTCTATATAAAGAAAAACTTATTTATCGTAAAAAGAGCTTAGTTAACTGGGACCCAAAACTACGTACTGCCATCTCTGATCTAGAAGTAGAAAATCTCGAGAAAAAAGGATCCATGTGGTACATTCGCTATCATCTTGCGCATGGTGTTAAAACTGCTGAAGGAAAAACGTACATAGTGATTGCGACTACACGCCCAGAAACTATATTAGGCGATACAGGAGTAGCTGTCAACCCTGAAGATATACGCTATAAAGCTCTCATTGGTAAATTTTTAGTGTTGCCCTTGACTAATCGTTTAATCCCTATAATTGGTGACAAATATGTAGAAATATCAAAAGGTACTGGCTGTATGAAAATTACTCCTGCTCATGATTTTAATGACTATCATATAGGTTGTCGTCATCAATTGCCAATGATTAATATTTTTACTTGCACTGCACACATTCGAGACTGCGCCCAGGTTTATGATGCTTATGGCCAAGAATTGAATAACTGTGATTCAACAATACCTTTATCTGTTCGTGGATTAGATCGTTTTGAAGCGCGCAAAGTAATTATTGAAGAGATTCAAAAAATAGGTTTGCTAGAAGATATCCAAACGCATCATCTTATGATTCCACATGGTGAACGTAGTGGCGTTGTGATAGAAGCTATGCTAAATACGCAATGGTATATCCGCATGACACCGTTAGCTGAAGTGGCTATACAAGCAGTTCAGTCAGGAGAAATTCAATTTGTACCAAAACAATACGCTAATATGTATTTCTCTTGGATGAAAAATATCGAAGATTGGTGTATTTCCCGCCAACTATGGTGGGGTCATCGCATTCCAGCCTGGCACGATCCATCTGGCAATATCTACGTTGCATATAACGAACAAGAAGCTCGCACAGAGAACAAACTGAACTTTGATCTACCTCTAACTCAAGAGGTAGATGTGCTAGATACATGGTTCTCTTCTGCTCTTTGGACATTTGTAAGTTTAGGGTGGCCAAAGAATACTAAAGAGTTAAAAACTTTTCATCCAACTCATGTATTAGTTAGTGGTTTTGATATTATATTTTTTTGGATTGCCCGTATGATTATGCTTACTATGCACTTTATAAAAGACGATAGCGGCAAAATCCAAGTACCCTTTAAAACTGTTTATGTAACTGGTTTAATTCGAGATGATGAAGGTCAGAAAATGTCAAAATCCAAAGGAAATATCATCGATCCATTAGACATGATCGATGGAATTTCACTGGAAGAATTAATTAAGAAGCGCACTAAAAATATGATAAAGCCTCAATTAGCAGAAATAATCCGTCAACGTACTAAAAAGCAATTTCCATGTGGCATAGAGGCGCATGGCACGGATGCATTGAGATTTACTTTAGCATCTTTAGCATCAACTGGGCGTGATATTCACTGGGACATGAAACGTCTAAAAGGTTACCGTCACTTCTGCAATAAACTCTGGAATGGTAGTCGCTTTGTCCTGATGAATACTGAAAAACATGACTGTGGTTTTTTCGACGGCGAATTAGAACTCTCTGTACCTGATCGCTGGATCATTTCAAAATTTAACTATACAGCACAAGCTTGGCACGAAGCCTTAAATCACTACCGTTTTGATCTTGCTGCTCATATTCTATACGAGTTTACATGGAATCAATTCTGTGATTGGTATCTAGAATTAACAAAACCAATCTTAAATAACGGCACTCAATCTCAATTAAGAGGAACACGCAACACACTGGTCAGTGTATTAGCGGACTTACTTTGCCTGGCTCATCCACTGATTCCATTTATTACCGAAACGATCTGGCAACGAGTAAAAGTGATAAAACAAATTAAAGATGAGACTATTATGTTCCAACCTGTACCAACATTTTCTGCAACTTGCATTCATGATAAATCAATAAAAGATATCGAGTGGATTAAACAAGTTATCGTTGCCATACGCAATATGCGCAATAAAAATCATATTCCCCAAACACACAGTCTAGATCTGCTTTTGCATACAAAAAGTGATCATGTAATTCACAGAATACACAATAATTATTATCTAATAAAAACTCTTGCTAATCTAAAAACAATACAAATTGTACCTAAAGATACTAATCATCCATTAGCCTATAATCAATCAATAGAAGATGCAGACTTACTACTACCCTTAGAAAGTTTAGTAGATAAGAATATCGAACTAAATCATATAAAATCTGATATTATCAAATTGGAAGCGGTAATCAAACAGATTCATAGCAAACTGGATAATAAAAACTTTATCAAACTAGCACCGGAAGCCGTTGTAATTAAAGAAAAAAAACGCCTCAAAGACTGTGAGTTAAAAATATCAAAATTAATAGAGAAAAAAAGATTAATATGCGCTATGTAACATCAAAAATATTGTGCAAATTACTCTAATCTATCCAAACTTATCTGTCGGTCAATAAATTGATCGTCTTAGAATCGGATATTTACCAAAGGTAAGAAAATAAAAATATAAAATATTCACGTAACTACTATCTCTTTTAGAGTACATACCTTATATATATTCTATAAATCGCCTTTAGTTCTGTATTTTGTAAAAATAGATACTTTAGAAAGAAAACTATATTAAAATTATCTACTATTATAGTATACTTAATATACTCAAGGTAACGACAAAAGAAAATATCTAACAAGTCTCACTTTCTAAATCGCAATATGAGAAAAAAAATCGACATTAAAATTCTAGATAATAGAATCGGTACTTCTTTTCCAATACCAAGCTATGCTACTCCCGGCTCTGCTGGCATAGATTTACGGGCCTGTATAGAAAGTACACTCATCGTACATCCTGGGGAAACACACTTAATAGGAACAGGTATAGCTGTACATATTTCTGACCCCAAGGTTACAGCAATCATACTGCCACGATCTGGCCTTGGTCATGCAAATGGTGTTGTACTTGGGAATCTTGTGGGTTTAATCGATTCTGATTATCATGGGCAGATTATGATCTCACTCTGGAATCGTAAACAGTATCCGTTTATGATCACAGCCGGTGAGCGTATTGCACAAATGATCTTTTTACCTGTTATACAAGTAGAATTCAATCTAGTTCATAATTTCACTAATAGCCAACGAGGTTCAGGTGGTTTTGGACACACAGGACGTCAATAACTTTTACTGTCAATGAAAATAGTTGCATTACATGATTATAGTCATATTGATGGATTTTATGATATTATTTTATTTCTAAAATATCTTTTAGAAAAACAATAATCTAAATAAAATATCTATAGAAAGTTTTATCTAGACATCAATAGTAGTAATTTGATGACGTGATCATTTATCATGATATAAGTATTATGATAATATGAATGCATAAATCTTAATTTTAATTATCTATAACATATATATTGTTAGTACTTGTTCAAACGACAATTACAAATTAATATACTGAAGTGTATAGTATTTTATTGGATGCTATATTGGTCATGATTTCTATTTCCTTTTGGAACATATTAAAATAATCGCATAATACATCAGATACTAAATGCGCTTTTGTAAAAGTATCAACAGAACTTTAATAGTTAACTTATATTTATCTATATAATAACCACGGTTCAGATGAGACATCTCATTACATATTTTACATAAAAAAACTATTTATTTATACACTTAATACACTGAAAATATACAAAAAACTAAATTAATAGTTATCATCTATCATGTGTGATATTCTATCATAAGACCCTTAATAGATACTCATTTCACTTTTTTTAAAATCAAGAAATCTATACTTTATGTTTAAAACATAACCAGCGATTCATAAAAATCTTAATTTTTTAAAAATGATAAAAAATCTCAAAGTAAATGAATAAAATTTAGATAGAATATTTCTTAGAATATGGCATCTATTATTAGAAGGTAATAATTATTCCTGCACCCTCACGCCAATCTTAACAATTCCGTGATCTGATTTTTCTGCGACCGTCCATAATATATTTTTCCATTCAATTTGATCCCCAACTACAGGTGCTGCTCCTATAATATCTGCAACCATCTCGCCAAGTGTTTGTTGATTATTTGTCTCATCATCAAGTTCAATCCCATAAATATGAGCAACATTCTGTAAAGAAACGTTCGCCTGTAAAATAAAGTCACCAAAAAATCTTTGATCCGAAACAGGCGGAGACTGACTAAATAACTTCCCTAAAGCAGATAGATCTCGGTCGCGACCAATAACGCACAAAACATCATTTTCTTTTAGTCGAGTGCTACCAGATGGATGAAGTAATTGATTTTTACGAAATAATGCAGCAATTCGTGTTTGAGAAGGCATACGTAAATCACGTAATGCAGCACCAATACACCACTTATCTTCCTTCAGTTGGTAAATGAATTGTTCCCATGGATTCTCAGGATGAATATCCAGACCAATACGAGAAATTGGTGATGCTAACGGCGGTATAACTACACGAGCCTTTCGTGCCGCCCAACTTAGCGAGGTACCTTGAATCGTTAGTGATACTAAAACTACAAAAAATGCAATATTAAAAAAAAGAGATGCCTGGGGTAATCCCGCCATCATAGGAAAAACCGCAAGTATAATAGGCAGCGCTCCACGAAGACCAACCCAGCTTATAAACATACGCTCTCGAATATTAAACCCACGAAATGGTAATAAACCAATCAAAATTGAAAATGGACGAGCAACAAGAATAAGACAGATAGATAGTAATGTAGCCGGAAGTGCAATAGACCAGAGATCTGCAGGATTAACTAATAATCCTAATACTAAAAACATACCAATTTGACTTAACCAAGCCAGGCCATCAAAAATTTGCAAAATACCATGACGATTACGGATTGGGCGGTTTCCAAGAATAAAACCACATAAGTACACCGCGAGGATGCCGCTTCCTTCTAACATCGACGTTACGGAAAAAACTAGAATGCCTCCGCTAACTGCCAATAATGGGTATAAACCGCTAGCTAATGAAACACGATTAATAATTTGCAATAATGCCAACCCTCCACCTAAACCTAGCAGAATGCCCAACCCAAATTGCTGTATTATTTGAAAAATAAATATCCAATTAATTCCTATTTGTTCATTTTGGATCATTTTAATCAAAGTAACAGTTAAAAAAACAGCCATTGGATCATTACTTCCAGATTCAATTTCCAAGGTGGCGCTAACACGTTCATTCAGTCCTTTGCCACCTAAAAGTGAAAAAACTGCTGCAGCATCAGTAGAACCGATAATTGAGCCGATAAGAAAACCATTAGGTAAGGTAAGATCAAACAACCGTGCAGCAGCTAAGCCAGTTAAACCAGCTGTAATTAAAACTCCTACTGTAGCTAATGATAATGCCGGACCTAAAGCCACCCTAAAAGAACTTGCTTGAGTACGCATGCCACCATCGAGAAGAATTACAGCTAAAGCAAGATTACTGATCAAATAGGCAGCAGGGTAATTATCAAAAGCAATTCCACCAATACCATCAACTCCAGCTAACATACCAATAGCAAGAAAAATCACTAAAATAGGAATGCCTAACCGTGATGAAAAAGAGCTCAGCAAGATACTTGTAGCAACCAGTATTGAACCGATAATAAAAAGACCGTAAATCGCACTAGATTCCAATAGACATTTCCTTTATTGAAGATCAAATATTTATATAGTTAAATATATATTTGAATTATTCAAATACAAAAACACCATAAGGTGAACCATTAAAAAATCATCGGCCGAAAAAATATTTAGTTTTAGAAATAAAACCCTGCTCACATGAATAATTCAGTTATTATATTTAGTATAATGCAAAATCATAGCCTCATTT
Source organism: Candidatus Erwinia haradaeae (assembly GCF_900698885.1). Classification (GTDB taxonomy): domain Bacteria; phylum Pseudomonadota; class Gammaproteobacteria; order Enterobacterales; family Enterobacteriaceae; genus Erwinia_E; species Erwinia_E haradaeae_H. Next base: position 63,233 of record NZ_LR217705.1, on the reverse strand, counting down.
ATTTCGAGGGCGAGATGAAAAAAATCTGAAAACATATTAAAATTATTTTTTAGAATTATCGATATTAATACATCTTATGTTCTAATATCTTATATATCATAGACTGATTATGGTCTCTTATTATGCATTCTAAGCTTTGGAGATATATGACAATTATAGATTTGAACTTATTAGTATAGCCAGCGCACAAATTAGCTATAAAATTAACACTATATAAATCTCCGTGTTTTTTACATACATATAATAAATAAAATAAAAATATTATTATTAAACTTCCAAAAATATTAAAAATATTAAAAATATTAACTTAATTCATATTAAGCGACTAAAATTCAAATTATTTATTTTATATATTCAAAAATACGCAAATAATTGGATCTTTTATACTAAAAAAAGTATCATTTTATGATCGAAAACAAAAGATACGATATATAACATTCACTACCTGCACTCAAGACACCACTATATTAAACTCATGCCTATTATTCATTGTGTATTACATACAGCGTAATATTTTAACACTAAAATACTAACAAACGTTTAATAAACTATCTGCTTAGTACAAAACTATTTAAAATACACAGAAATATATAACGCATAAATAAAGAAACAATAAAATAACAACCTATTTTTATCAAACTACTTTCAAACTGACTACCATACACAAGATAATCTGGTAGGGAACCATAATAAATTTATCAAAATAATATGACTATTTTGACTGATGATAATTATGTTGCTACAAATCACTATATGATTACTATACTGTCGGTATACTGTCGGTATTGGTGAAATACATATCTTAAATATTTAGGATAAAATATGCATATACGAAATACAAAATGTCTCATGCTTTGCAGAGCTGCGAGTTTTTTGCTGGTTTTTGTTGCACTGATTGCTCTGTTTCCCTTACGTTTACTGCCATGTTTTTTAGCAGGATTTATTATGTATGAAATTATCTTAGGACTCACTATTCTTGTGGGGTATCTAGTAAAGGCTCCCGCAGCACGCTGGGTCAGCATTATGTTTCTTAGCGCTCTGTTAATCCTCTTAATAGTTTCTGGGGCTACTAAACTCATCGGATTTCTTTTGCACGATTGTCAAGATTTTTCTAGTTTTCAAACTAATGCTAGTAATCTTCTTAGAGATGCACAAAATACTCTCTCTCCATTGATTACACGTTACTTACCATTAAATATAGATGACTTAAAGAATCAGGTAATCAACTGGTTACATGAAAATTTGGTGATGCAAACTTTTAGTCGTAATGCAGCACACACTGTGGCTACTATGCTTATTGGAGCAGTCTTAGGCGTAATGATTTCTCTGCAAAATAATAGCAAACAAAGATTGAACACACCTTTACAAAATGCCATCCTGGATAGGTTAACCATACTTTCAGAAGCTTTTCACAATGTGATTTTTGCCCAAATTCATGTATCGCTATTTAATACACTATTAACTAGTTGCTTTCTATTCGGAATACTACCTCTTTTTGAACTGCATTTTCCATTTTCTAAAACCATAATAGTACTAACTTTTTTTACGGGATTGTTACCAATTATTGGGAATTTGATTTCTAATACAGTTATTTTTTTGATTGGGCTTTCTATATCACTTGAAGCTGGTCTTGTTTCTCTAACTTATCTTATCATCGTTCATAAGTTAGAATATTTTATTAATGCGCATATTTTTAGTGGTCGAATTCACGCAAAAACCTGGGAAATTCTATTAGCTATGTTAATATTTGAAGCTACTTTTGGCATTACCGGGGTAATTGCAGCTCCAATTTATTATGCCTACCTTAAAGCTGAATTACGAAAATATGAGCTAATTTAAATACAATATATCAAACAACCAATCTAAAATTCAGTATTATTAGTACACTGTTATTTTAGGAATCGCTTAATCATAATACAAACCATTGGTTAATTACATATCACGCACACTAACTCTATAGAATTCTAATTAATTATTTTCCAAACACAGGTACAGTTGAATTAACTGAATATTATTTTTCAATCTTGTTATATATATTCTAACTACAAAACAAAAGAAAGTTTATAAATATTATTTATTAGTTAAATATTATAGTTAAGATCAACCAAAATAATAAAATTTACCAACTTATTAACCTATATTATATATCATGCTGCTCAGCAGAAAAACCTAAACGTTTTATTAACTAGAAAATCTACTGAATATGCTAATATAACTTATAATGTTCTATATTCTAAAATCAATAAAATCTTCCTATATAAAAAAGCTTAATCAGAATATAATCCTTATATGTATTAAGTGGGGTTACTAACAAACCATTTTATGAGAAAAAGCTAAATAATCTATTATAAAAGAAAATTCTATTTTAGAAAAATAGCGTATCTTTGTAAGTAAAACACAACTTTTAGTTACAATAAACAATAAACTAATCAACTAAAACCTAACAACTTCTGTATATAATATAATAAAACATACAAAAAGTTTCTATTTCACCTATTCTTTTAGCAATAACACTTAATTTAAAATATTTTAATCATTTTTATTTTTAATCTAATAAAATTAGAAATCTTCTATTAAACGTCATTAAAAGAAAAATAATTAAAAGATAATTTTTCATGAGTCACAAAAGATCGTTTTTTTATTTTTCAAAATAGATTTTATCATTGACAATTGCAGAATAATACATAGATTTTCGGATGCGCATCGCATTAAATGCTTTTATCTTTCCTAACTAAATAGAACCTGAAAGCATTGGCAGAGCATTGGTAAATTCATATTATTAAACATAAATCTATATCTACAATAAAAAAGACAAAAATTAATATGCAATATTACCCATCTATAACTCATTTTTTCGTGTAAATATAGATCTCTTAATATAGCATGTAGCTTACATTACTTTTTATTTAAAACAAAAAACACTCACTAGTAGTGAAAAATCACATTTCTCTAAATGAAAGCATAAATAGTTTTATGTACGTGCGTATTAATAATTTTTAACTATATATATTTATGAACTATATATATTTATGATATATAACAAGTATTGCTGGATTTAAATTAAAATAAATAATTAAGAAATAATATTTTTCAAGAAAATAAAATCCGAACGTCATTCCCCGTTATTACTAAATTTTGCGCTTATAAAAACAAATTTACTATTAGGTATCTGGTGTTCGTACAAGTAGACGCGATTAATTTTTTACCAGAAAATTTATATAGACAAATAAATATAGAAATCAGCCTCATGCTATCTAAAGAAAAAGAATAATACGTGATCTATCACAATATAAAATATCTATATTTTACTTTTAAAACCTATCATTTGGTCTTAACTGTTATCTCATATTGCACGTATTGATTCTTACTATACATGATTAATATCAAGTGATCTGATTTATTTTAAATAAAAGATATACACAAGTATCTTAAAATACTATAAATAATGATATTATATACTCTATAAATCTTATTAACTAATTTTTGATCATTATTTTATAACGACACGAACTTAAATCATAGCTAATAATGTATTCTTCATCAGCATAAAGTTCTATACCTAACTTAACTTATAAAAAATTGTATACTTGATTATAGGAACGCTATACACTGAAACTATATTTATGCAACCTACTTTTCTATTTTATGACTATGAAACCTTTGGAATAAGTCCATCATTAGACAGACCAGCGCAATTTGCAGCAATACGCACTGATATGGATTTCAATCTTATAGGCGAGCCTGAAATTATTTATTGTTGCCTAGCAAATGATTATTTACCGCAACCGGAAGCAGTACTTATAACAGGCATTACACCACAAATTACCCAGTTACGGGGTATAAATGAGGCAAAATTTACTAAACGTATTCATGAAATATTTTGCGTACCTAACACCTGCATTGTAGGTTATAACAATATTTGTTTTGATGATGAAGTCAGTAGAAATTTATTCTACCGAAACTTTTATGATCCTTATGATTGGAGCTGGAAACATTCTAATAGTCGATGGGATCTGTTAGATGTAGCTAGAGCTTGCTATGCTTTACGCCCAGATGGTGTTCGTTGGCCAAAAAACCATCAAGGCTTTCCTACTTTCTCTCTAGAAAGCATCACCAAGGAAAATCAGATAATTCATCACAGCGCACATGACGCATTATCTGATGTATATGCGACAATTTCTCTTGCAAAATTAATTAAAAAAAAACAACCGAAATTATATAATTTTTTATATACTCATCGACAAAAACATAATCTCCGTGCATTAATAAATTATTCAAAAATGCGCAGTTTTGTTTTTATTTCTAGCAGGTTTGGAAAAGAAAAGAGTAATATTAGTTGTGTTGCTCCACTAGCATGGCACCCTAATAATAAAAACGCTCTAATAACGTGCGATCTTGGTAAAGATATTTCGCCACTTATAGCTCTTAATGCTAATATATCATGTCAGTCTCTTAGTAATGATTACAGTCTAACCAATAATAACTTTAACCTTCCGTTACAACTAATTTATATAAATAAATGCCCTGTTATTGCACCAGCTAATGTCTTAAGAGAATCTGATGCTCTTCGTGTCGGGATAAACTTAAAATACTATGATAATAATCTAGCTCAATTGCTCAAATATACAAAGATACGTGAAAAAGTTATAGAACTGTATAAAACAAAGGCAAAATACATCCATTTAGGAGATATAGATACACAAATTTATAATGGTTTCTTTAGTTATGTTGATCGCTCTACAATCAATACTATATGCAATTCTCCTATAGAAAACCTATCAACCTTAAATCTCACGTTTTATGATAAACGTCTTGAACAGTTATTTTTTCGATTTCGTGCGCGAAATTTTCCAGATTTATTAACTTCTGCAGAAAAAGTAGCATGGTTAAAGCATCGACGTACAATATTAAATCCGATATACATACAAGAATATAAAAATAAAATTAAGTTACTTTATGTAAAGCATCACGTTGATCCAAATAAACAAGCAAAGCTTCAAGCACTATTAGATTACACAAAAGACATTGAGCTTTCCTTAAATGTTGAATCTTTTTAACTAACCTTTAATTTTTTAATCTAGATTAAAATATCCCAAGCATATTTCTATATATCATCGATACTAAATACTTCAACCTAATGTGATGACACAGAATGCTATTAAGCTATATCATAAAAAAATTAATCACACAAAATTTAGAGAAAAAATAATGTCAATATTGCATATTTAGCATAAAATTTTACAAAAACTGAAAAAAAATAATTAAAATATCAGTGTGTATTTATATCTTGCTTTTGCGCTTTTTTAAAAATCAATCATAGATATACTATAGTTTTTATCTTTATCTCATAATTTCTTAGAATCTTCTGTCAACCGTGAAAACCTCAATATAAATATTATACAATAATAAAAATAAAGGTAAAAATTATTCGGTTATCTACTATAACTGCAAGTGAATTAATAAAAACATTATATATATCGATGGTATCATCTAATCGAGTAATTAGATAAGGCCGGTACAATAAGTAATAAAGCAGCTCTGTATTAGTGCAAAAGTTTTATGGTAAATATCACTTAATATGTAGCATACTTTATACATCCACAAAAATATTTTTAAAAATTACTATAAGTTTTTGCATATGTAAGAGTAAATTATTTTAATTAATCAATATTTATAAAAAACTTATAGTAAAAAATCTTAAATAAATACAAAAAAAGAATTATTATAAATAATCCTATTTTATCTATCAATGATTTTCTATCTTTTGCTTAAGATGGCAATACAAATTAAATATTTAACGTTCATGCCGCATCATAAAAAAATAAAATCCTATTTCTCTAAAGAACTGGAAATAAAAAGACTGTTTAGTTTTTGTAGCGACGTGAGATTCCAGACATCTTTAATCATAACAAAAAAAATAATATACTTTTGTTTGATTGTAGAATTCTATTCTTCTGTAAAATTATCCTACGTATATTCTTAATATTAGCTACAATAAAAGTTATTTATACTGTATGATGTCATCAGCATCTTTGCACTAGATGCTTTTAGCAATGTATCAATGTTTTATATGATGCTCGTTAATGTAATTAACTTTCTAACAATAACCTATCCAGACAATAGTTTATCGAATTAGAAATACTTGGTTTAAGAGAAATTCATGAATTATAAACGCTTTTATTTAAATATCTTTTATTTATATAAGATTTTAGACAAAAACACAGATATACACGTATCCAGTAACAGTGAAAATGTATGTTTTTACTCAAAAACCAGTATATACAATATTCACTAATTTTAAGTTTTTATCTTCAAATCTCAAATAATATATACTCATTACGATCTATGATAAATGATCTTATCTTCAGGACTCACGTACTATCTAAATTTATGATCGTAAGATAACATCTTCTTTACTCAGATCTGAGATATAATGAAAACTAATAAGTAGTTTAATTTTTAAGAAACCTTTTGTATATCTCCAGAAATAAATCACTAAAATTTAAAAATTTAAATAATAATACTTAGTATCAAATATAAATTATTTGCATCTGTAGAAAAAAAATAAACAAGTTTTACGATAACCTATTAAAATATATCAGATACTATCCGGATAGTTAACATGCTTATAGCACTCATACTGATTAAGATAAAAAAATCTTACAAAGATAGTATATTTTGCGAAAAATAATATTACCTATAACACATGCTATGTTTTTTAAAAACAACGTAATGGTTCAATCAAAGTTGAATCACATTATTCAAGAATTATTCTTTAATAGAATTATTGAAATAACTATATAAATAAATTTTTTTAATACTAAGTTACGAGCCCGTACAAATGATTTTGATGAGTATAATTTTGGATGAAAATTTTAGCTTAAGCTAAATATAAGAAATATATATTTATTTTTATATCATACGTTAGTAATGATATTAAACCATTATAAATAATAATTAATTAATATTATATTCTATATTTGAGGTATTTTTTGAGTAAAAATTTAAATTTAAGTGCGCTAACTGCACTTGTTCTCAGTTCAATGTTAGGGGCTGGTATTTTTAGCTTGCCACAAAATATGGCAGAAATTGCCAGCCCTGCTGCGTTACTTATAGCGTGGGGTATTACTGGGTGCGGTGTAATGCTACTAGCATTAACATTACTATTACTGAGTAGACTAAAACCTCATTTAGACGGTGGTATTTTTATATACGCTCAAGCAGGATTTGGAAAATTTATCGGATTCTGTTCTGCCTGGGGATATTGGTTATGTGCAGTAATTGCAAATGCCTCTTATTTAGTAATTGTCTGTTCTTCTATAAGTTTTTTTATTGACTCTCCAAATCACATTATATTTGGAAACGGTAATACATGGCAAGCCATATTAGCAGCCTCTTTTTTATTATGGCTGATTCATTCATTAGTTTTGCAAGGTATTAGAACAGCAGCCAGTATTAATCTTATTGCAACATTAGCTAAACTTGTGCCTCTCGGGTTATTTATTATTTTAGCAATCAGCGCTTTTAAATATCATTGTTTTTGTTTTGATTTTACTGGTTTATCGTTACAAAAATCACTATCTCAGCAGGTAAAAGACACCATGCTGATTACTTTATGGGTCTTTATTGGAATCGAGGGAGCAGTAGTTATGTCATCCCACGCGCGCAATAAACATGACATTGGGCGCGCTACAATGTTTGCCGTGCTTATAGCGTTGGTAATCTATTTACTAGTTAGTTTACTATCTTTAGGTGTGATCCCAAGAGAAGAATTAGCAAAAATGCAAAATCCTGCCATGGCTGGAATTATGAATCATTTATTAGGGAGCTGGGGCAGTATTATTATTATCACTGGTCTTATTCTCTCGGTATGTGGCGCATACCTTAGCTGGACTATCATGGCTTCAGAAGTACCTGTGATTGCTGCACAGCATGATTTGTGCCCAGTTCGCGCACTTGCAACTCAAAATTCTCCTAAGGCATCGAAACTTTCTTTATCTCTGACAAATATATGCGTACAGCTTGCTTTAATATTAATTTGGTTAACTCATTGTAATTATAACACATTGCTCAGCATCGCATCAGAAATGATACTAATGCCATATTTGTTAGTTAGTGCTTATCTTTTTAAAGTTTCACGTGAATTACATAAACCCTTTATAACTCTTATATCAATTGGCTCAGGCGCCTACGGAACCTGGTTAATATATGCATCAGGTATCTTAAATTTACTACTGTCGATGATGCTTTATATACCTGGAGTTCTAATTTTTATCATAACCAAGAAACTAAAAAAATATAGTAATTTTGATCCTAATAAACAATCTAAATGAACAATCTATACAATCTAACTCACCTCGTATAATATATATAGATTGCATTAATTAAGAATCTGAGACTTACAAAAAAATCTTAATTATATACTCTACAAACAATCTTTTAGTTTAATTAGTATAAAAATACTATATATCATGTATTGACTCTTTTGTATCAACTTTATTTCTAAATTAGATGATATATAAATCTAACTTAAGCTATATAATACCATTCATTCATTCATTCATTCATTCATTCATTAGGGAGTTTATCGCAAAAAAACAAGACAGTATCATCATTAATATAATTAAATTAATTTAATTATATTAATTTTCTATAATTTTTTCTTTATTCTTCATATTAATTATTTGATTTCTTGTAAGAAAAAACACCCCACCACCACCATTATCTAACTCAATCCAATTAAAAGGTATATCTGGGTTACTAGTAATCAAAGCATTCATGCTATTACCAACTTCACAAACAAGAATCCCATTTATATTTAAATATTGCGCCACATTATTTAAAATACGAAACAATAATGTTAGTCCATGATCACCACCCAAAAAACCAAGTATAGGTTCATGATGATATTCTTTAGGTAACTCTTTTATAATGTCAACATCCACATATGGTGGATTGGTCACAATTAAATCATATTGTTTTATAGGTAACTCATCAAATAAATCAGAATAAATAGGTGTCACACGTTTTTTCAAATCATACATATCAATATTTTTATTAGCTACAGCTAATGCATCTCTAGAAATATCTACCGCATCAACCGTTGCATGCGGAAATACTAAAGCACAAACAATAGCTATACAGCCACTACCGGTGCACATATCAAGAACACATTCAGGCTCCTTATTAAGGATTCCAGAAAATTTCTGAGTAATTAATTCAGCAATAGGAGAACGTGGAATCAGTACACGTTCATCAACATAAAACTCATAACCACAAAACCACGCCTTATTTGTTAAATAAGCAACAGGAATATGATCATTAATGCGATGCTCTACACGATCAACAATGCTCTGTCTTTCGCTATATGTCAGTCTAGCGGAAAATACAATATCTGAAATTTCTAAGGGTAAATAAAGCGTAGGAAAAATCAGCTGAATCGCCTCATCCCAGGGGTTATCAGTACCATGACCATAATGTAAATCAGCAGCAGCAAAACAACTAACTGACCATCGCAACATATCACCAATCGTTCGTAAGTCGTTAACTGCTTCATTAAGCATGCATTTTTTCATATACTCCTCCATCAAATATGATACACGAGCTCATATTATTAATCTAATCATATGAAAAAATCTTAATAATAATTAATGTCAGTGGCGATATTAAAAATAGTTAAAATTGATACTATCAGGAAACACTAATGTTATACATTATACAATATAAAATCGAGAAATAAATCCTTAGAGAGCTATGAATAATAAATTACAATCTACATACAACACACCAAATATGCGAGACAACTTATTAATCTCGCGAATCATATATATTACCAACCAATTAAGAAAGCACGTTCTCTAAAGTTTATCTGAGCATATATAAAACTATAGTGTATAGCATGACCATTGATTAGCCTTAATTAAAGCTGTCATTGTATGAATTATTGTCGATTCTATAATTTATCTCATTTTTTATCAAAAAAAACACATATCACACCTTAAATATCTTAATAATAATATTTTTGTAAAAGATTCAATAGCAATCAGCTCACTTAAAATATTAACAATGAATAAAATTCAATAGATATTTTTTTATATATGTCTTATTATGATACATAAAATTCAACAAAATACCCTTACAAAATCCGTGGCATAAAAAATACAATCAAATCAATTTGATGCCTAATATTTATACAAATAAAATCAAGAAATAACTCCAAGACACACAACTAAAATAGAACTCGTCTATCAAAGATTGACACATTAAGAAGTAATGACTTAAAAATAATTATTATTAATTGGTGGCTTTAATATAAAACCAAACAGTTTTTATATTATATTAAAAAATATCTTACAGTTGTCTTTGTATTTTCATACCAACTATATCTTTATATAAATTCATGGGTTTTCTCAAAACTAATTAATGATATATAAATAATTCATCCGTATGAATATTAATTGGATATTAGTGCCAGAGGCGTAAATATGACTCCTTTCTATTTTAATAAAAATCTTTTTAATACCAAAAAACATAATAGTTAGCCTGAATGAATCACTTTAGAAAAATATTATCTATCTAGTTGATTTAAATTGAGAGTAAAGTATACCTCATGACTGACTACTTATTACTTTTTATTAGTACAATCTTAGTTAATAATTTTGTATTGGTGAAATTTCTTGGTTTATGCCCTTTTATGGGAGTCTCTAAACAAATAGAGACTGCAATTAGTATGGGTCTTGCTACAACATTTGTCATGACCCTCGCCTCGATTGTATCTTGGGCAGTAAATCTGTTAATCTTACTACCACTGGATTTAATCTATTTACGGACCATGACATATATTCTTATTATTGCCGTTGTTGTGCAATTTACTGAAATGGTAATGCGTAAAACAAGCCCGCACCTTTATCAACTTTTAGGTATTTTTCTCCCATTGATTACCACCAACTGCGCCGTTCTTGGTGTACCTATTTTAAGTGTCCACCTTCATCATACTTTTATGCAGGCTGCTCTATATGGATTTAGCGCTTCTATTGGATTTTCACTAGTGATGATTTTATTTTCTGGTATACGAGAACGTTTAGCTCTAGCTGATACACCATCACCATTTAAAGGGGCATCTATTACTTTGATTACCGCAGGATTAATGGCCATGGCATTTATGGGTTTTACTGGACTAATTAAAACATGATCACTTCAATCTGCATATCCGTGGCTGTTTTAAGCACAATTAGTTTTATTTGCGGCTCCTTATTAGGATACACATCCTACCGTTTTGCAATAACAGAAAATATAATTGTTAACCAAATTGATAAAATTTTACCACAAAGCCAATGCGGACAATGCGGTTACCCGGGATGCCTGCCTTATGCAAATGCTATTGCAAAACAAGATAAAATAATCAATAAATGTATCCCTGGTGGGGAATACGTTATGTTAAAAATAGCTAAAATAATTAATATTGATCCACAACCATTAGATAATTCAGCTATAAGTAAACCCGAGCATACAATTGCATGGATTAATGAAGATAACTGTATTGGTTGCACTAAATGTATTCAAGTTTGTCCAGTTGATGCTATAATTGGAGCAAAAAAAACTATGCACACAGTGTTGAGTGAAATCTGTACGGGTTGTAATCTATGCCTTGCCACATGCCCAAAACACTGCATTGATATGAATATAGCATCTAATACTCTTAACACATCTTACCGGGATCAACCTAACAGCATTGTTGAGCGAACCATTTTGGTACAAAACCATGTTACGAATATTTAAGAAGAAAATTAAAAAAAACCAACTATGGGATTTTCACGGTGGAATTCATCCATTAGATATGAAAAGTCAGTCCAGTAATACTCCGATACAAAAAATACCTTTACCACCACAATTCATTTTACCTCTTCGACAACACATAGGACCTGAAGGTGAAGTTAATGTAAAAGAAGGTGACCAGGTCTTACGTGGTCAGGCGCTCACACATGGTAATGGCAGTATGTTGCCAGTACACGCACCTACTTCTGGTGTAATAACAAAAATTACACCACATGCAACAGCTCATGCATCTTTATTAGAAACGTGTATATTTATTACTCCAGATGGGCAGGATCAATGCTACCATAAAAAAAACTTTAAATATTACCGTGATATGGATCGTTCGCAAATATTAAAAATTATTCATGAATCTGGAATAGCTGGACTAGGCGGTGCGGGATTCCCAACTGCAATTAAACTAAAATCTGGATTAAAAAAAATAAACACATTAATTATTAACGCTGTCGAATGTGAACCATATATTACAGCCGATGATCAGTTGATACAAGATCATCCTCTAGAAGTTCTAGAAGGCGTTCGTATTTTAGCTTGGATTCTCCAAGCGCATCAAATTCTAATAGGTATCGAGGATAATAAACCAAAAGCCATTTTAGCATTAAAAAAAACACTACAACATAATATGAATCCATCCATCTCTATTCGTGTTATCCCCACTAAATACCCTTCGGGTAACGCTAAACACTTAATAAAAATACTAACAGGAAAAGAGGTTCCATATAATCAGCATTCTTCTGAAATGGGCGTATTTATTCAAAATGTTAGCACTGCCTTTGCAGTAAAACGAGCTATTATTAATGGAGAACCACTTACTGAACGCGTCATTACGTTAACCGGTTCATCTCTAAGTCGTCCTGGAAATCTATGGGCAAGATTAGGTACCCCAATTAATTATCTACTAAAGCATGCTGGTTTTAATCCTAAAGGTCAACAAATTATACTAATGGGTGGTGCCTTAATGGGTCTTCCTTTGCCAACAGACGTTATACCAGTAATTAAAATTACTAATTGTATTTTAGCTCCAGATTCTGAAGAAATTAAAATAAATAAAGTAGAACAAAGCTGTATTCGTTGTGGTATATGTTCTGATGTTTGTCCAGTATCCTTATTACCGCAACAACTATACTGGTTTATTCGAGGGGGTGATCACGAAAAAGCTCGTAAACACAACGTCATTGACTGTATTGAGTGTGGCGCGTGTTCATATGTTTGCCCAAGTAATATTCCACTTGTGCGATACTATCAAAAAGAAAAAGAAATTATTCGGAACCTTGATGCGGATAGTAAACGCTCTATTATTGCTAAAACTCGTTTTGAAAAACGAAAAAAGAGATTATCACAAAAAAATAAACCAATTAAAAACAATTCCCCTCAACTATAAATCACCAACATAATCCTCTCTTTTCACAACTCTCAGCAATAGCGACTAAAGTTACGCAGAATATAAATATCTAAAAATAACAGTTAATATCTAAAAAAATAAATATTATAACTGTTCTCTATATTATCTATATTCAACTAATACAAGGCTAATTTTTGCTAGACTTTTGAGAAACTAAGAATAGAATAATAGAAAAATTATTTCACCTAATGTATTTACAAGATATATCGAGCAACGATATGTACAATCATGCACTCAAATTCACGATAATCATGTAGAAAAAATGAAATTTCTTAATTCATATGAATCATCTATCATATGAATAAAAACATCTATATTTCACAAATCGGAATCAGAAAATCTATTCTACACCTAAAATATTGGAGTAATCGGTCATATGAGTGTTTGTATTACCACTTGCCGCAGGTGGAACAAAAACCACAACACTAATCGCATTATGCTTTTAGTCTTAATTGCAACGATACCAGGTTTAATTGCACAATATTACTTATGTGGTTGGGGTAATCTCATACAAATCTTTATTTCTATCAGCGTAGCTCTAATCGCTGAATCTATAATTTTATGCCTGCGTCACTACCCGATATTAAACACTTTGCAAGATAACTCAGCGCTACTTACTGCTGTATTACTAGGTGTCAGTATACCAGCGTTATCTCCTTGGTGGGTAATAACAATTGGTACGTTATTTGCGATAATAATCGCTAAACAATTATATGGAGGACTAGGAAATAACCCATTTAATCCAGCTATGGCTGCCTATATAATGCTACTAATATCTTTTCCAGTACAAATGACCACATGGTGTTCTCTGTATGGACTGAAAAATATTCAACCTAGTTTATCCAGAACTCTAGAAATAATCATCCATCCCAAAACACAGACTAATTTAATCCAAACAAAAAAAAAATCCATATATATTGATTCTATAACGCAGGCCACCCCCCTAGATCACTTTAAAACTAGCTTACATGAAGGGTTTTCAACAAACCAGATTCTTGCACAACCGATATATAATATCATGTCAATAAATAACCCTAGCTGGCAATGCATTAATGCTAGTTTTTTACTTGGAGGAATTTTCCTATTAATCACACGTATAATTCGTTGGCACATCCCTCTGGCATTTTTAACCTCTCTAACAATCTGTTCAAGCATAGGTTGGTTTTTCTCTTCCGATCACTTACTACCACCTTTGGTGCATTTATTTTCTGGCTCTACCATGTTGGGTGCATTTTTTATTGCTACCGACCCCGTTACTTCGGCAACTACTAATCATGGACGCTTAATTTATGCCGCGCTTATTGGATTTTTAACATGGCTAATTCGAAGTTATGGTGGTTATCCGGATGGATTAGCATTTGCAGTATTATTAGCAAATATGTGTGCACCTATAATTGATTATTACACAAAACCACGTGTTTTTGGACATTATCCAAAGAGAATAATATAATGCTAAACATCATTCGGAAAAATGGAGTAATCCTTGCTATATTTGCTGCCATCACTACAGGCTTAACGGCAATTATTCATGAAGTAACAAAACCTGCAATTCAAGATCAACGATCTTTAACACGACAAAATCTATTAGATCAAGTCCTTCCGTCAAAACTATATAATAATAATCTTCAATCATCATGTTATATCATCCGAAATCCAGAGCTAGGCGATAACATAGAACATCGATTATATATAGCGAAAAAAGATGAAAAACCTGTAGCGGTAGCGCTAGAAACTACCGCATCTAATGGTTACTCTGGTAATATTAAAATAATTGTAGGAGCTAACTTTAATGGTCTAATTTACGGAGCCCGAGTACTCGAACATCACGAAACGCCAGGGCTAGGTGATAAAATTGAATTACGCCTTTCTAATTGGATAAATAGCTTTCATGATAAAATAGTAGATAAGCATCATATTGCTAACTTTGCAGTAAAAAAAGATGGAGGAGATTTTGATCAATTTACCGGTGCTACAATTACTCCAAGAGCAGTAGTAAATGCAGTAAAAAATAATACATTATTTATTAAAACTTTACCAGAGACAATACCTCACCTCAAAAAATGTAATAAAAATACTGAAGAATAAAATCAATAAAAATTTTTCATTAACAATCACTAAAAATATCAACCTAATGTATAGTAAAATCAATCATGAACTATCAAAAAAAATAGATGTGTAATTTCAATCAGAAAAAACAAAAATCACTATTACTACTACATACTAACTATAAAAACATAATGCCAATACAAAATAAAATAATAACATACTCAATAAATCAAAATTTTCCACATACCTCTGACAATTGAATCAATAAAATAAATTTTTTACTATGCACAGACATGTGCTATATCAAATATATAAAATATATATCTGATATTAGAGAAATATTAGAGAAATTAAAAATTTTTATATAAACATTATAGCATTTATGTTGCTCTTATAGAGCATCTTAACTATATACAACATAAAAAAATTACAGTGATAAAATAAAATCATGGAAATTTTTTTTAAAATCACAAAAAATTATACAATAATCAAAAAGAATTATTTAATCTTAGTTAATAACGCGCACATAAAATAAAAACCACAATGCTATAAAATATAACAAATATAATAGTCTCAGTATATTCATGATATAGATTTTAGTAAGCCTGGTTTTGTGACTATATGCTTTTTTTACGAATACTTTTAGAGATAAAACTATATACATATAGCATACCCATAATCATTCCCCAATGTATTGATATTTATTAAAATGTTTCATATGATCTAATTATTACTTTATGGTAATACTTTTATCCTCTATATCTCATAACGATCTAATAACTATCTAATAACTAAACAGATTAACACAAAATCTACAACATAAAATCATCACAAGCTAAAAAATCAAGAAACGCTATTAATTATAGTAATCTATAAATTACATCATCGAGTTTATAGAATTAAATCTTCTCCTGCGAGATTTTAGAATTATCTTTTTAAGAAATTATGATAATAACTTGAACGCTATAATCCCAACCATCCCCCCAACACTTCCTAAAATGGTCTCCATTACTGTCCATGTCCTTAATGTTTGAGATTCTGTAGCAGAAGTAAAACGACTAAATAACCAAAAACCCGCATCATTCACATGGCTTAAAATAATTGAACCACCAGAAATACACATTGATAATGCTGCTAATTGCGCCCCGGAATAATGCAATGGATCAATAACAGGGGTTACTAAACTAACCACTGTTAAACAAGAAATAGTAGCAGACCCCTGAATGATCCTTATCACGCCAGCCAACACAAAACAGGCTACTGCAATTGGTAAATCTGATCCTATTAAGACACGCCCCAAAGTTGAACCAATACCGGAATCTACTAGAACCTGCTTAAACACGCCACCAGCACCAATAACTAGGAGAATAATACCTGCTGGATGAAGTGATGAGGTACAGATCTGCATAATTTTATCTTTATCGATACCACAAGGACGCGCTATACCATAAATAACTAGTAAACATGCAACAAGAATAGAAATAAATGGATGACCAATTAACTCTAAAAAATTATAAATACTCTCATTTGGGGAGACAAAACACTCTCCAATTGTTTTAACGCATACTAAAATTAGCGGACATAAAATTAACAACAAACTTATAGGAAACGATGGCAGATGATTACTTTTCAATTGAGTGACAGTCTCTTCATGAATTTTTTGAAATTGAACATATTTACTAATAAAACCACCAAACATAGGGCCTGCAATTAACATTCCTGGGATAGCTGCGCAGACTCCTAATAATATCATCCACCCAAAATCTGCATGCATTTGCAAAGCTAGCAGCATAGGCGCTGGACCAGGCAATAAAAAAGCAGAAGCAGCAGCCATCCCGGAAAATAAAGACAAAAGTAGTTTTGCTAAATTTTCTCCAGTGCGATGCCCAACCGCAAAAGCAATACCAATCAATAGAACTACTGCCACCTCAAAAAATAAAGGTAGAGCGCAAATTAATCCAGCAACACCTAATGCATAAGAAGCACTACGTTCACTAAAGATTTTTAATATAAAAAAAGCAATCTGATTTACTATACCCACTTCCTGAAGTATTTTTCCAAACATTGCCCCAAGCGCCACAATAATAGCAAGAAATCCGAGTGTGCCCCCCATTCCCTTTTGCATAGTGGCAGTAATATGTTCTAGTGGCATGCCAGAAGCAACACCTGCAAAGATAGAAACTAAGATTAGCGCTATAAAGGCATGCATGCGTTCTTTCATAACTAAAAATAACAAAAGAAATACCGAGCCAACTGCTGT
This sequence comes from Candidatus Erwinia haradaeae, assembly GCF_900698885.1. GTDB lineage: Bacteria > Pseudomonadota > Gammaproteobacteria > Enterobacterales > Enterobacteriaceae > Erwinia_E > Erwinia_E haradaeae_H. The sequence continues at coordinate 45,693 of NZ_LR217705.1, read as the reverse complement.
TAATATCAGCGTTATTGTATTCATGAAGACTCTCCTATGTGAGATTGAATCACATTATCAATAATTTTGATAGTGGCATCTATAACACACTGCAATGATTGATTAACATTAACCAACCACACATCTTTTTCATCATTACCGGGATCTTCTAAAATCGCAAATTGTGTTATCAACATTTGAGACTGAAAAAAATGTCCTTTACGCGACTGAAGACGTTCTTGTATAGTCTCAAAATCCCCTTTAAGGTAAATAAATGATAGATTAGGATGATCCATTCGTAATATATTTCGATAACTCTTCTTAAGCGCAGAACATACAATAAGTGACAGTTTATTAGTACGTTGCATAGCAAATATCGCATGATTAATAGCTTTTAGCCATGGGTAACGATCTCTATCACTTAACGCATGCCCAGATGACATTTTTTCAATATTATCACGCGGATGCAAGAAATCTCCGTCTAAAACAGCAGCATGTAAATGATACGCAACTGCGTTAGCAATAGTAGACTTACCGCTACCGGATACACCCATGAATACAAAAACATGGTAAAAAGGAACAGAGTAATTCATCATTGTTACTCCATCATAAATTAGTAATGCATGGTTTTATGACTATAAAAATACAGTTATAATAAACATTAATACGCTTATAACGATCTAAAACGGTACCGCATAAATAAATTACTTACTATTATCTCTTGTATTATATAGTTATTCATGTTAAAAATTTTATTTTTAACATGAAACTAAAATTGCTTGAAATAATATATAATTTTTGCAGGTATTATTTTGATCTTAAAAAGTCACTAAAGCTGACAATATACAAAATTTTAGCGTTTTAATATTCAATAAACTTTATATGTTGTAATAATTAAAATAAAACCACTTCACTTCGATATCTTTCTCTCAACCATTAGCATTTTTGGCGATAATTAGTTTAGCGTCGAAAATTTTGAAAAAAAAAGATTCGGTAAATTTATCAATAGACTCAACTGATCTAATCTATTGAGATTTTTAAAAAATTAAAAACAAAAAATCTTTATAAAAAGTTATTTTATATAAAAATTTTAAAAGCCTCTCTCTCATAATATGATCTTACTCATAATATGATCTTACTCATAATATGATCTTAAAATTTAACACTCTACATAATGGTTTTATGTGTCATCTAGTGCTGATCAAGACCCTTGAAAATATAATATCACTGATAAATTAAAATTTATTGACAAATTAAGCCCTTTTAGTATTAATATAAATATATTTAGTATATTATACTCAAACTATATCATGTAAAATAAAAACCTGTTGGAATGTATTCCTTATTCATTCTAAATATTAAATATCTAAATACTAGTAGATTATTTTAATACCATTGTATATAATATACTTACATTTCATATGTTAATAATGTCGCATGTTAATATTATATTACATATATTTTATTTATCTAAAATCATCTAAAATCTAAATATATTTAGATTTTAGAATCTACATTTAAAACTTAATTTTTACGCTAATACTGTTTATACTAAACTTTGCTTAAGTTTTACTAAATAATTTTAAAAATCATTCAAAAACAAAGTAATAAAAACATATCTCAAGAAAAATAAAAGTTAATTGAGATCAAAATTGATACAAGTCATGTTACAATCAGTTTATATTTAAAATTTTAAAATAATAGATCTCATATTCTAATAACTTATAACAAATAACAAATTTAGATTTTAAACTGTCATCAATTCAGATTAAATAATTTGTAGCATTCATTTTACCTTAAAACTTTACCTTAAAACTTAAAGTTTTAAAAATTTTAATAGCAATCTAAATATCAAGATATCAAGATTCTGTTTTAATATTAAAGATATTTAGAAATATTAAAGATATTTAGAAAAATAGGATTATGTAATTTTAGATAAAAAATATAGTTTATTTAAATTCTTATTAAAGAAGAGAATTTTGTATAAAAGAGCATCTTGAATATTCTATATATTTAAATATTAAATATAACCAAATACCATTTACTATTTACTTGATGGCTGCAAATCTATAAAGAAAAAATCTAAAAAAATAAAAATATTATTTTTAATTAAAGATTAAAGTACATTAAGTTAAACTCAAAATAATAACACTAATAACAAATTAAATAGTTGACGGTATAATAATACCACATCTAAAAATCGTAAAAGTGCTCATACTAATCTAATATGAGTATATAAAAATATTAGTATATATTAGTATATAAAATTTAGTATATAAAATTATAAAATATTAAATATATACATTATCTTTAATAAAAACGTATAACACTAAGTAGTTTTTTAAATTATTTTCTATCAATTTTTTTCTATAAAACTAGTCAAAGAGGGTGTTATTTAATATTTAAGTTACTATCAAATATAAAATAAAAAATACTAAAACAGAAACAGATAATTTTTATCTAAAAGACATCCTCAAAAGACTACTGGTTATAGTAGTAATCTATTAAAATTTTTTCTATACTTTTAGGATTTTATAATTCCTGTAATTTTTAAACGGCGTATTATAACTATCAACAATAGTGCGCGCATCAATTATATACCTGTTATTTTATTATTTTTAATATATTAAGGATGGTATATACTATGGCCGTAGACGCAACATCGACACCACAAGAGTATATTTCTCATCATCTGCATAATCTTCAGATTGATCTAAAAACTCTTAAGTTAGTAAATCCAAATAATTACCCAGAAACATTTTGGATTTTAAATATTGACTCTATATTTTTTTCTATCGTACTAGGCTTCGCTTTTTTAATATTATTTCGATTAGTTGCGCAATCAATAACTCATGGTACACCTGGAAAATTACAGACCGCTATTGAATTAGTGATTCAATTAGTAGATAACAATGTTCGTAACATGTATCATGGGAAAAGTAAAATCATCGCACCTCTAGCCTTGACTATTTTTGTATGGGTTTTTCTCATGAATCTAATGGATATTCTTCCTATTGATTTTTTGCCATATATTGGAGAAAATTATTTATTTAAATTGCCATCATTAAGAGTAGTCCCGTCTACTGACATAAACATCACGCTCTCTCTAGCGCTTGGAGTATTTTTTTTAATACTTTTTTATAGTATAAAAATTAAAGGTATAAGCGTATTTAGCAAGGAACTTATACTAAAACCATTTAATAACCCTATATTGATTCCAATTAATTTTATTCTCGAAAGTGTTAACCTATTATCTAAACCCATTTCCCTCAGTCTAAGATTATTCGGAAATATGTATGCAGGTGAATTAATTTTTATCCTTATTGCTGGTCTCTTACCATGGTGGTCACAATGGATACTCAGCGTTCCGTGGGCGATTTTTCATATTTTAATTATCTCTCTACAGGCATTTCTTTTTATGGTATTAACAATTGTCTATCTATCGATGGCATCTGAAAAACATTAAAATTTCTTATGATTATTATTAAATAACTTTTATTTGTGCTTTTATACTATTCTAAAACGGAGGCAATAATGGGGCACCTAAATATGGATATACTGTACATGTCTGCCGCGATAATGATGGGATTAGCGGCGATTGGTGCAGCAATTGGAATTGGAATTTTAGGCGGGAAATTCTTAGAAGGTGCTGCACGTCAGCCAGATCTAGTACCTCTGTTAAGGACACAGTTTTTTGTTGTCATGGGTCTGGTCGATGCAATTCCTATGATTGCTGTCGGGTTAGGTCTATATCTCATGTTTGCTGTTGCATTATAAATAACTGCTAACTAGTTATTTATAAAAATTTAAAAAATGAGATCAAACAGTGTCTATATCTTTATCTATTAAGTAAGAGTAGTGCACGTTATATCATAATGAGGTATCGTGTTATGAGCATTAATGCAACCATTCTTGGACAAGCTATTGCTTTTATTCTTTTTGTTTGGTTTTGTATGCATTATATATGGCCGCCACTGATGGCCGCCATTGAAGATCGTCAGAAAGAAATTACAGATAGCCTTGTTTTTGCAGAAAACGCCCGTAAAGAAAGTGAGATAACAAAATTTAATGCGAATACTGTTTTACAAGACGCAAAAAAAGATGCTCAAGCTATTATCGAGATGGCTAACACCCGCTACTCTCAAATTTTAGAAAAAGCAATAATCGAGGCCGAAAAAGAACGAAAGAAAATAGTAACTCAAGCTATTACTCACATGAATATTGAACGTCAAAAAATAAAAGAAGAGTTATGCCAACATTTAGCGCTGTTAACTATAGAAGGTGCCGAAAAAATTCTTAAGCGCTCCATCAATGATGCTGACCACAAAAATGTAATTAATACATTGATCGCTAAACTCTCGAAAGGCATAGTCTAATGTTTGCAGATATAACCATTGCACGTCCATATGCACGAGCGGCTTTTAATTTTGCTATTGAACAACAAAACGTAGACTACTGGAAAAAAATGTTAACAGTTGCTACTTTAGTATCATGTGATGAAAAAATAAAACATTTAATTAAAAGACCTATCTCACCAGCATTGCTTTCTGAAAGATTGATGACAATATTTGACTCTCAGCTTGACTATAAAACAAAAAATTTTATTAAAGTAATAATTTACAATAGGCGTTTATCTATATTACCCACTATTCTAGATCAATTTATGAAATTATGTGCCATGCATGAAAATGTGATAAAAGTAGAGGTAATTTCTTCCATAACACTAAATCAGAACCAGCTTACTGAGATCAAAATCGTTCTAGAAACGCGCTTCTCATGCCATGTTAAACTTCATTGTAAAATTGATCCATCTATAATAGCAGGTGTTATTCTTAAAGCAGGAGATACAATCATTGATGGAAGCATACGAGGCCGAATTAAACAACTGACCGGTGCTATATTATCTCAAGGATCAAAATGATTATGCAACTAAATTCCACTGAAATTAGCGAAATCATTAAGCAACGAATTGCTCAATTTGATGTGAGCTATACAACTGATAATCAAGGCACCATAATTTCTGTAAGTGATGGCATCATTCGAATATATGGGTTATCTGATGTCATGCAAGGTGAAATGATTTCCTTACCTGATAATCGTTACGCTATCGCATTGAATCTAGAACGTGACTCCGTTAGCGCAGTTGTAATGGGCCCATATACAGATCTTACAGAAGGAATGACAGTAAAATGTACTGGCCGTATTCTTGAAGTTCCAGTGGGTCAATCTTTACTAGGTCGCGTAGTGAATACTTTAGGTACCCCAATTGATGGTAAGGGTATAATAAAGCATGAGAACTTCTCTCCTATTGAAGTCATTGCACCAGGCGTTATTGACCGACAATCGGTCAATCAACCTATTCAAACAGGTTATAAATCTATCGACGCAATGATCCCTATCGGTCGAGGTCAACGTGAATTAATTATTGGTGATCGTCAAACCGGAAAAACAACTTTAGCAATAGATACCATTATTAATCAAAAAAATTCTGGTATTAAATGTATTTATGTAGCTATTGGACAAAAAGCATCTACTATCGCTAATGTTGTTTTAAAATTAGAAGAGCACAATGCGTTATGCAATACTATCGTAGTTGCTGCTACTGCCTCTGAACCAGCAGCTCTGCAGTATCTAGCGCCTTACGCTGGATGTACAATGGGAGAATATTTTCGAGATCGCGGAGAGGATGCATTAATTGTATACGATGATTTATCTAAGCAAGCTGTGGCATATCGACAGGTTTCTCTATTATTACGTCGACCACCAGGTAGAGAAGCATTTCCTGGTGATATTTTTTATCTGCATTCTAGGTTACTAGAACGTGCTTCTCGTGTAAATGCGAATTATGTAGAACGCATTACCAAAGGAAAAGTAAAAGGAAGAAGTGGATCACTGACGGTGTTACCCATTATCGAAACTCAAGCAGGTGATGTTTCTGCATTTGTCCCAACCAACGTGATTTCAATTACTGATGGCCAAATTTTTTTAGAAACCAATCTATTTAATTCTGGCATGCGACCAGCGGTAAACCCAGGAATTTCTGTATCTCGAGTAGGAAGTGCAGCGCAAACAAAAATCATTAAAAAATTATCTAGCGGACTCCGTACCGCCTTAGCACAATATCGCGAGTTAGAAGCATTTGCTCAATTTTCTTCTGACTTAGATGAAAACACGCGAAAACAATTAAATTATGGTGCAAAAATTACTGAAATTCTCAAACAAAAACAAAATAAACCAATGTCTGTTGCAGAGCAAAGTATCATGTTATTTTCTGCTGAAAATGGCTTTTTAAATGATATTGAGCTAATTAATATTGATGCTTTTGAATCAACGCTATTAGATTATGCTAATCACAATTATTTACCGCTTTTAACTATGATCAACAATTCGGGAGATTATAATAATAAAATTGAAAAAGAACTTAACGAACTTCTAGAAAATTTTAAAGCTACACAATCTTGGTAATATTTGTGTACTAATAGTTATTAAGCTATCAAGAGATATGATAGTATAGGAAGGTTTATGACCAATGAAAAAGGGATACGTAGAAAAATTACCTGCATAAATAATACACAAAAAATCACTAAAGCTATGGAAATGGTATCTGCTTCTAAGTTGCGAAAATCTCAAGATCGCCTCGAAGTTGGTCAACCGTATACAGATACTCTTCGTCAAGTCATTAATCACATAGCCAAAGGTAACTTAGAATACAAACATCCTTATTTAAATCAGAATCATGTGCATAATATTGGATGTCTAATAATCTCAACTGATCGGGGATTATGCGGAGGTTTAAATTTTAATTTATTTAGAAAAATTTTGCAAAATATGCAAATCTGGTCTAAATCAGGAATTAAAATTGATCTAGGAATTATCGGATATCAGGGTATTTTGTTTTTTAATTCTATAAAAAGCAATATAGTGGCACAAATACATGGTATTAAAAATCAACCAACCTTATCTGACTTAATAGGGCCAATTCAAGTGATGTTACGAGCATATGATGAACATCATATCAACAAACTGTACATTGCTAGTAATAAATTTATTAATACCATGTCTCAATGTCCTCAAATTAAACAACTTCTGCCTTTTATACCTGAAAATGACTCCTCAAAGGCTACTACACTCCATAAGTGGGACTATTTATATGAACCGGATCCAAAAACAATTTTAGACTTAGCGTTAAAACGCTATATTGAATCTCAAGTATATCAAAGTGTTATAGAAAACTTAGCAAGTGAGCAAGCCGCTCGCATGTTGGCAATGAAAACGGCTACTGATAATGCCGGTAATTTAATCACAGAACTTCAGTTAGCATATAATAAAGCTCGACAGGCTGGCATTACTAGAGAATTAACTGAAATAGTCACAGGTGCATCCGCAATTGAATTATTATAAATAAGCTATATGAATAAATTGTAGATAAAAAATACGAACATAAAGAATTAATCTCAAGATAATTAATTATTATTGGATACTAATAGGTAAACACACATCATTAAAGGATTTTTAGTAAAAAATCTCAGACGGCAATAGAGGAGTAAAAATGACTAGTGGAAAAATTATTCAAATTATTGGCGCTATTATTGATGTTGAATTCCCTCAGCATGCTGTACCAAAAATCTATCATGCTCTTGAGGTAAACAATAAAAATAGCACTCTTATACTAGAAGTACAACAACAAATAGGTGGAGGTGTAGTACGTACTATCGCAATGGGTTCTTCAGATGGTTTAAAACGTGGTTTAACGGTACATAACTTACAACGCCCTATTACAGTACCAGTAGGTATTGAAACACTCGGTCGAATGATGAATGTTCTAGGTGATCCAATTGACATGAAAGGTGAAATTGGCGAGAAAGAACGCTGGGCAATTCATCGTCCCTCTCCTTCTTATGAAGAACAATCAAACTCCAAAGAATTGCTAGAAACTGGTATTAAAGTTATAGATCTCATATGCCCATTTTCTAAAGGAGGTAAAATTGGATTATTTGGTGGAGCTGGTGTAGGTAAAACCGTTAACATGATGGAGCTTATTCGTAATATTGCCGCTGAACATTCTGGTTTTTCAGTTTTTTCTGGTGTAGGTGAGCGCACTCGTGAAGGTAATGACTTATACCATGAAATGATCGAGTCAGGTGTTATTGATAAAGTTTCTTTGATATACGGACAAATGAATGAACCACCTGGAAATCGCTTACGTGTTGCATTAACTGGTCTCACAATAGCTGAAAAATTTCGTGATGAAGGACGAGAAGTCTTATTATTTATTGACAATATTTATCGCTATACTCTCGCAGGAACAGAAGTATCAGCTCTTTTAGGTCGTATGCCTTCTGCAGTAGGATACCAGCCAACTCTTGCAGAAGAGATGGGTGCTCTACAAGAACGAATTACTTCTACCAAAACAGGCTCTATTACTTCTGTGCAAGCCGTGTATGTTCCTGCTGATGATTTATCTGATCCATCTCCAGCAACTACTTTTGCTCACTTAGATGCAACTATCGTACTTAGTCGTCACATTGCTGCTCTTGGTATTTACCCTTCAGTAGATCCTCTAGCGTCTACAAGTCGTCAATTAGATCCAATTATAGTTGGGCAGTGTCATTATACTACCGCAAGAGCAGTACAATCTACTCTACAACGTTATCAAGAACTAAAAGATATCATTGCTATTCTTGGTATAGATGAGTTAGCAGAAGAAGATAAACTAGTCGTTACTCGAGCTCGAAAAATACAGCGTTTTCTTTCTCAACCGTTTTTTGTCGCAGAAGTATTTACGGGATCTCCTGGAAAATACGTACCATTAGCTGATACTATCCGTGGTTTTAAAGGAATAATTGATGGTGAATTTGACAAAATTCCAGAACAAGCCTTCTACATGACGGGCTCTATTCAAGAAGTAATAACAAAATCTAAACAACTGAAATAAAATTCCAGGACAAACACAATAACTTATAGGGTCATACAGTGTCAAACTATAAACAAAAGGTAATTATACTATGACTTTTTATTTAAATGTTGTTAGTTCTGAACTTAAAATATTTTCTGGAAATGTAAAAAGTATTCAAGTATCAGGTAACGAAGGAGAATTAGGTATCTATCCAAATCATGCGCCTCTTTTAACTGCTATTAAACCTGGTATGGTGCGTATACTAAAAACAAATAACGAAGATGAAATTATTTATCTTTCTGGTGGTATCCTAGAAGTGCAACCTTTATTAGTTTCCATTTTAGCTGACACTGCAATTCGTGGTAAAGATCTTGACGAAAAGCATATTTTACAAGCAAAGAGCAAAATTATGGAACGAGTTAGCAAAAAGGAAAATAAAATAGATTTTGCACAAGCATCTGCAGAGTTAAAAGAAATACTTGCTAAATTACGTGTCCTTGAATTAATACGAAACAAAAGATAATGTCTTATATGACATATAAAGATATTCTTGACAAGAACATAATCAAATTTTAAAAATTTTAAATATATTTATAAATAAATAAAAAGTATAGTAATTGTCAGTCTACATTAGTAGATACTTAAAAATATAGATTTAACAATAAAAACATTAAGATAACGAAAAATATTAATAAAATAAAAATAGTATATAAATACTATAAAATATTTTTCAAAATAATAAATTTTTCCTATAGTACAGCTAAACTATTTAGCTACAAAATATCATTAAATTTATATCGCTATTATGTATAATAAATAACTAATAATACACTTAAGAATATAAATTAGAAAATAGAAAAAATAGTGATCTCTAAAGTTGGTAATATGTTAAACAAAAATTAAACTACTTTTATCATATGTATTTTATCTATCATAAATAATAGTCTAAAAATTATTTATCCTAAAAACATTTTTACAGATCTTAAATATTTCTATCAATAACAACTTCTTCTAATTTTTAGATTAAATAAATATACAAATTTTAATCTAGTGTCTTATATAAGAATATCGTTTATCTTCAGTAATATCCGAAAAAAAATCTCAATAAACTATAAGATTATTTTAATAGAATTAATAAACACATTATCTTTTTCTAAAGAATTAAATTTTATTTAAGATGAATTTGTAATTTATCCATTGTATAATTTTTACTAAATTACGTGTCTTCATTCATTTATTCAACTACAAAAATCTCTAATATACATATATTATACTTGACCTAAAAAAATATAAACCTCAGTCATGATGACATGATAAATAGTTTTAATCTCTGTAAAAGAGCACTAAAATAGTTAATATTTTAGTAAAAACATATACTATATTTTATGATAATTATCATTAAAATAATTAAATACTAAAAATAATTCAAAACAAAACAATACTTTCTCAAACAAGAATCGTACTTACATTCACTAATGTTGTCTTATGAAAAAATAAAAATATAAATAAAAAAACTATTAGAAGCATAAATAAATCAGAAAATATTTACTTAGTAAAGTACTAAAACTATTTATAATAGTTTTAGTACAATATCTTTCTGTACTGCATAAATAAAATTTCTTAAAAATTAAAAAATCTCATTTAAATGATAACCTGAGCAATCTAAACAGATAAAGAATTAGTAAACATTACGATTCTAAAAAATATAACACCTAAAATACAATCAAATAAAAGATTATATATCAAAAATAATTTTAATTATACGCATAATCTAATTATAGAATAGATTATATTATAATTTTACTTTTATATTTAGATTTTGTAAAATTCTTTAAGTAAAAAAAAATAAAATGAAAGTATTTAAATAACCTTGTAACTATAAATATACAAAATTTTAATTTTTAATTATTTTTATTTATAAATATTTTAAAATCTCTAATAACTAACATCATATAAATACAGAACATATATATATGACAATATAATTGTTACAGTAAAACTAAAGAATAAAAAATATTTTAAAATTTTTAATTACTAACTTTACTAAAGTGGATTATATCTACTTTTCAATAAATTTTTATTCTATTAAAAATTCTTATATATATAGTAGCAAATCTAACAAACGACATTACATATTAAACTATATATAAAATATACGATAAAAGATTTAAAATAAAATTCAGTATATAAATATAACTAAAAATAATTTGCTTATCAAAATAAAAAGGTTACACAATCCCTCACTTAAGCACACTAAAAAAGAAAAATAGATATGCTTAATCAATAATTAATATGTATTATTTTAGTTAACAGATTAAATTAAATAATTAATATTACTAATAAATAATATTAAAAGAATTAACTTTGCATTTTAAAAAAAACATAAAAAATGAATAATATCTTTAAATTTAGTTTAAAATCAGCCAAATATTTAAGAATTTTATAAAACACAATAGAATCATGCTTTTATTTTAATAACAAAAAAAATCTTATCAAAAACAGTTAAAAATTGAATATTTTATCTTTTTAAAATAACACAATATTAAATAACTAATACTACAGTAATATACTTAATATAAATTTAAATATTTTATATTTTTATTTTTAATAATGAATTATACTATAATAATAAATTATATTATGTCTAATAAATAAACATTAATTTCCTTCATCAATAGTCAATTCACCACGTAAATTTTGCTGCATAAAATAACGTATATCTTGAGTACTAAAATTTTTACTCAGCAAATAATATAACTTAGTTAGAGCTGCCTCAAGACTAAGATCAAAACCACTAATTACACCTGCATCTTCTAACGCATGACCAGTAGTATAACCAGCCATATTTACCTTTCCAAACATACACTGTGTTAAATTAACTACTATAATATCTTGCTTTATAGCTAATCTAATCTCTTTTAAAAAATTTTGATTCTGTGGTGCATTTCCAACTCCATAAGAACGAAGAATAAGAGCTTTAACAGGATCTTGAGTAAAATTACGAAAGATTTTAGATGAAATACCTGGATAAATTGTTACTAATCCTATAGACTGAGGACTAAGATTATGAACGACTAATCGTTCTCCGTCTCCAGTAGGCGCTGACTGTGTATTTAAGAATCGAATATGCGTTCCTACTTCTAATAAAGGAGATAAATTAGGTGAAGCAAAAGCATTTAATCCATTTGCATGAACTTTTGTGGTACGGTTTCCACGATACAAAACATTATTAAAAAATAAAGTAACTTCATTAATCGGATACTGAGCCGCAATGAAAAGTGCATTTAGTAAATTTTGCTGACCATCTGAACGCATCTGTTCCAGTGGGATTTGTGATCCTGTCACAATAACAGGCTTTGCTAAATTTTCTAACATAAAAGAAAGAGCTGAAGCGGTAAACGCCATAGTATCTGTGCCATGTAAAATCACAAAACCATCATAAAAATCATAATTTTTTCCAATATCATCTGCGATAATTTGCCAATCATCTGGTGTCATATCTGCAGAGTCAATCAGCGGTTTATATTCATGAAGAGTAAAATTAGGCATTTCTTCTCTATGAAACTCTAATATAGTAGCTAACTGATTTTGTAAATAACCTGAAATAGGAATAAAACCATTACAGGATCTTTGCATTCCAATTGTCCCACCAGTATACGCAACATAAATAGATTTTTTTTGCATGAATAAACTCAAAATATGTACAAAACCATCATGATAGTCAAGAAACTTTAGACTAAGTTTAATAACTATATAACCGCACCTACAAAATACGGCTATATAGTGTATACACTGCATAGGTTTAAATTATAAAATATCACCGCAACTAAAACATAATGCATAAATATTTTGAGGATCATTCATAAGAAGTTCTAAACCTGGCTGTTTTTTTATATCTACTATTGTATTCAATATAGATTTTGGTAAAAATCCATGAGAAACCATTTGTAATAAAGCGATATTCATAGAACCACTTGCTTGGTTATATAAAAGATCTAAAAAATAAGGCTCATGATCATACCATTTAAGCTGTATCTTTTTAATATGCCCTAACTCCACAGCTTTCGCTAATGCATCATCAAAATCACCTAAAGCATCTACTAAATCATATTTCTTAGCATCAAAGCCAGTCCATACACGCCCTTGAGCTATCTTGTCAATCTGATCTTTAGTTTTATGACGTGCGCTAGCTACTAAATTAATAAAATCCTGATAACTATGATTAATATTTAATTGAATGATTTTCTGCATATCTTCTGAAAGTGCCTGAGTATGAGAAATTCCGGATAAATTAGAACTTTTAACACTATCGGAATGAATACCAATCATACCTAATGAATCTTCTATAGTATTATATGTACTAAATACACCAATTGAACCTGTTAAAGTATTTCGATTAGCAATAATATAATTTGCCGGCATTGAAATCCAATAAGCACCTGATGCCGCCATACCCCCCATAGAAACCACTATAGGTTTTCCTGAAACTCTAACAGCTTCTAGTTCTGAGCGAATAATCTCAGAAGCTGTCACACTACCTCCAGGACTGTTAACACGAAGAATAATGGCTTTAATTGCAGGATCAAGACGAGCAGATCGAATATCTAAAATTGTAGAATCAACAGAGAATCCACCAGAAGAAATTTGATCATCTACAAGAGCACCGTTAACCGTAATTACCGCTATATTTCCTGAACTATTATTTGTATTTTTTAGTGGATAATCATAAATACTAATACCATAATAATTTTTATTAGTTGCATCCCATCCAAAAACATCAATTAAATCTTTTTCCACTAAAGCTGAAGAAGATAATATGTCAACTAACCCATTTTCTTTAGCGTATTGTGCAGAATCTCCATGCAATGTCTCTAATTTTTCTATAATTTTCTTCATACTTGGAAAAATTTGTGTAGCCTGAACTCTTCGATTCTCCGCTAATGTATTTAAATAATTATTCCATAACTCCGTAACCCAAAGACGATTAGCTTCGCGCGCTTCTGGGGACATATTGTCTCTGAGTAAAGGCTCTACAGCAGACTTATAAGCACCAACACGAAATATATGAGAGTGTACTTTTAATTTTTGCAAAAAACTTTTATAATAAATACTATTAAATGAACATCCTCGAAAATTTACAGACCCATAAGGAGAGAGATAAATTTTATTAGCAAAACTGGCTAAATAATATTGTGTTTGGCTATAATTTAATCCAAATGCAAAAATCGGTTTACCACTCTTACGAAATTCACCTAACGCTTTGCCAATATACTCTAAAGATGATTGGTTTGCACTTATAAAATTAGCTAAATCCAATACCATTCCAGTAATTTTTGGATCATCTTTAGCTTGACGTATAGAATTGACCACCTGAAATAAAGATGTTTCTTTTACATAATCTCCATGATAACCCAATATTTGATGATACATTTTCATTAAAAAATGATCATCAATAGCAGGTTTATCTACTATAGTTCCTTGTAAGTTAACAATTAAAGCCCCCTTATGCCTTTCACCTCCAGTATGAACTCGTTCATTTTGAAGCCAAACCCCAGCACAAATAAAAACTAATAAAATAAAAATAATATTTAAAATAAATTGACGAATAAAAGTTAATGTTCGCCATGTACCGTGTAAAACTGTAGTAATAACTTGCCATAATACGTGCATAGATTCTCCATAAATAATATAATACCTAAAATCCGAGCTATAATGATTAATGATTAAAATCTAGTCTCTCAAATTAATAGTACTATATAAAATAATCTTTATCTAAAGACAAAAACTTTAAATTAAAATAAGTACTGTATTACTACTTAATATCTAACCATGGTAATTTTTTAAAACTGAATCCTAAATTTTTTAAAACTGAATCCTAATTGAAACAAAAAATAAATAAAATAAAAACTAAAAATATCTTAATTATTAAAAATTCAACTAAAATAATTTGATAATCTAAAAACCTGCTATAAAAATTTATGCAAATCTAAAATAATTTAATAGAATATAACATTCTTATGGTTTAATGATTTTTTATAACTCTAATGATTTATTTAACTCTAAACTAAATATGACAAAATATAAAGTTCTATAATCCAAAATAAAATTTTAAAATCAAAAAAAAACAATCTAATGAATATAACTCAATATAAATAAATCCAATCTGACTTAATTCTTACCTTATTTTAGAAATTTTTATAAATATACAGCTAATATAAACTATACAACTAATATAAATAAAATTAAGAATATCTTTTAAGAATATCTTATATTTTATTCATATTTTACTCAAAATCCAATTTTATTTTATTAATTATTAATATATACTTTAATTAAACTTAAATTACACAAATTTATACTAATAACCTTAAAATTAATATCTTCATATATTTTAATATTTTAATATTATAAAATATTATAAATTTAATATTATAAAATTAAAATCTAAACCAATTGTATAGTTACAATTACCTATATAAATATATAATATCATCTCTAAAAATTTCTAATCATATAACTTCTAGTCATATATAAATATGACATAATTTATATTAAATCATCAAATCAAGAATAAGTATATATATAAAAGTTTTTACTAAAACCAGAAATTCAAAATTTTATATGAAATTTTGATAATTAATAAAATCACAATTTCCCATAAATCTCGAATAAATTTTACATTTGAGTATATCCTGCATAAAACATACTATCAACAAATACTACACTAATAAAAATTAAATCAAAAAATAAATAACCCTATAACCTATATAAACTATAAACCTAAAAATTAAGCTGTAATAATATATATATATTATTTACACACAATAAAACTTTCAAAACTCTTTCTTTATATAAATAAAAGTTACCTTAAGTACATAGTAAAATATGGTAATACCATTGAATTTTAAAACTTCCTAAAAAATACAAATAAACTTTAAAAATAAAAATTACTTAAAAATCTAAGTAAATCTCCTTTCTCCTTTTTAAAAACTAAAATACAAACAAATAATCAAATAACCTAAACAAAGACAATAGACCAACAATAATAACCGATCTAAATAAATAACAAAAGACATTATAGTGCAATAGTTAACAAAGAAACTACAGAACCAGAACATACTGTATGTAAATACAGAACTAGAAGTTAGTAACTAATGTTCTTATTATCCTAGACAAGCTAGGTATATTTTAGCATTTATTTTTCATAAAAGCAATAAAATTTTATATTTTATCGTACTTATTAAAGCATATGTAAAAATTAAAATTTAGTATATGTATATATATATTGATTATATGTTATATGATTGTTATTGGTTACATGTATATGTATGTATAAGTTATACAGAATAATATAGGTTTTCTATATATAAAGTATAGGTTTAAATAGGATTTTGTATGGAATGTTTAATTTTGACTGTTACGCATATTATGTATGTGTTAATTAATTATTAATTATTAGAAATTTATATAGAATAGATTCTAGGTGTGTTTATCTCAAGTATGTATTTAGGAACTAAAATTTTTCTGATTAATACTTTTATATATAATAACTTGTAGTATTTTTATTTACTATTTTAGATTATTATAGAATAATACTTTTTTAAAAAAAATAGCACCTAATATTTCATATTTATAATGTTATGTGGGTATATTAGCAATAAATTTTTATTATTAGATTTAATTAATCTAATAGGTGATCTTTTAATATAAATTAATAGGAGATTTTTAGTTCATGTGTCATATAAAGAATAGTTTTGTATTTAATTAACTAATATATAAGAATTTTAAAAATTAATATTTAATTGATATTTAATTTATATTAAATTAATTTAATATTAAATATATTGCTTTGTAAATAGTAGCTATCAAGTAAATGTCCTATTCTTTGGAAGAACTTGTAAAATAATTTTTTTGTACTATATTATACTATGCAGTTTTTTAAAAATCTTAAGTAAGGTATTTGATATTATGTAGAACAGATGAATATGTACAATTAATATGAAATTTATTTTTGTTTTAGTATTTTTTTAATAAAATTAACTCTATCATATACATGATATTTTGTTTTTGTTAATTAGACAAATATAGTTGTAATGTTGATTTTTAATTGTCTAATTTTTATAGTATTTTATGTTTTTATTAATTTGATTTTTTATAACCTGTATTAGGTAATTTTTTTCCATCCAACCAAGCTGAATTTTCACGCATTTCTAGACGACCATCAATAAACCATTTTATGACACGTGGGTAGATGATATTTTCTTGATATTTTACTCGCATTTTGAGGGTATATTCAGTGTCAGTATAAAATATTGGGACTGCTACTTGTAAAACAATCGGTCCATTGTCTACTTGTTCAGTAACAAAATGTATAGAGGTTCCATGCTGTTTTTCACCATTTTCTATTGCACGCTGATGTGTTTTAAGACCCGGGTATTTTGGCAGTAAGGAAGGGTGAATATTAAGTATTTTTCCGGAATAATATGTAACAAATTCTGTATTTAAAATACGCATGTAACCAGCTAGTATTATTAAATCTGGATTATAAGTTTTTATTGTTTTGATTAATATTTTATTGAATAATTTTGATTTCTTGTATTGTTTATCTGTTATTACATGAGTAGTAACGTGAGCGAGTTGTGCTCGTTTTATAGCAAAAGCGTTAGAATTATTACTAATAACAGCTGCTATCTTGCTAGAGATTTTTGTAGTAAGATGGGCATCTAATATAGCTTGTAAGTTAGTACCATTTCCAGATACTAGTATGACTATTTGTTTCATGGGTTAATTACTACACGAGTACTGGAGGATGAGGCTTTAATAACTCCGATTTTCCAAGCTGTTTCACCATAATCAGTCATTTTTTTTAATGCTTTATTTGCCACTGATGGATGTAATGCAATTATCATACCAACACCACAGTTAAAAGTATGATACATATCAAAACGACTAATATTTCCAGATTTTTGAATCCATTTAAATATTTCAGGCCATTCCCAGGCAGATTCATTTAGAATTGCTTGAGTATGATCTGGTAGCACTCGAGGGATATTATCCCAAAATCCACCTCCAGTGATATGAACAATAGCATTCAATTCTATTTCTTCGATTAAGGTTAAGATGTTTTTTACATAAATTCGAGTTGGTTGTAATAAGTCATCTATTAGAGGTTTGTTTCTTATGTAGGTTTTTTGTATATCAATATTATTATCATTGATAATTTTATTAATAAGAGAGTATCCATTTGCATGTGGACCGCTGGAGCTAAGTGCAATTAATATATCACCATCCTTTATCTTTTTTCCATTAATAATTTTTTCTTTTTCTACTATTCCAACACAAAAACCTGCTATATCATAATCTTCCCCCTTATATATACCTGGCATTTCAGCTGTTTCACCGCCAATTAAAGAGCAACCTGATTTTAAACAACCTTTAGTAATACCATCTATAATAGAAGAAATGGTGTTAATTTTAATATGATTAGTTGCATAGTAATCTAAGAAAAAGAGTGGTTCAGCACCTAATACGATTATATCATTTACACACATAGCAACTACGTCAATACCAATTGTCTCGTAGAATTTAAATTGCATTGCTAATTTTATTTTAGTGCCCACACCGTCTGTGCTGGATACTAAGATTGGTTCGCGATAATTTTTTGGTATAGCGCATAAAGCTGCAAAGCCACCTGGTCCTTGTATTACTTCTGGACGAGAAGTTTTTTTTGCAATCTTTTTAAGATGTTTTACAAAAATATTACTTTTATGGATGTCTACCCCTGAATCTTTATAGTTAAGAGGATTTTTATTCATAACAGATTTTCCTCATTCTAGATATGTAATAGATTTCTTAATTTAATATAAAATTCGCATAATTATGTTTTTTATTATAGTAATATCCGTGTGTGCTATTTACTGATTATGTTTTAATAGAGTATCGGGATTTAATTATTTTTATTTTATCAAGTTTATATTTTAATTTACACTAAAGAAAAGATATTTTCATGATGCATTGATTAATATATTATTGTTAGAGCACCTATATAAAGATTTATTTTAGATGTTAAGTTAGTTATGGTGGTTTACCAGTTTGACTGGTAATAATTTTAATGGGCTTGGTCCCAATTTTTACCTATTCCAATATCTACACGTAGTGGTACATCAAGATTTTCACTATTCTCCATTATGGAGCAAATTTTTATAGAAGCTTCTTTTGCAGTATCTATTTGTGCCTCGAAAACTAATTCGTCATGTACTTGCATAATCATTTTAAATGCTGGATGTTTTTGTTGTGAGAGCCATTGATCGATATTAATCATAGTGCGTTTAATTATATCGGCCGCTGTTCCTTGCATTGGCGCATTAATAGCTGCGCGTTCTGCGGCTTTGCGACGCATAATGTTTTTATCTTGAATATTTGGCAAATACAAGCGGCGACCATATAGTGTTGAAACATAACCATTTTCTAAAGCTTGCTCACGAGTGTTTTTCATGTATTGGAAAACTCCAGGATATCGATCGAAATAACAATCTACATAGATTTTAGCTTCTTTGACACTAATATGTAGCTGACGTGCCAAACCAAAAGGACTCATGCCGTATATTAAACCGAAATTAATTGTTTTAGCGCGCTGTCTTTGTTCTTTGCTAACTTTTGAAAAATTAATTCCGAACACTTCTGAAGCTGTAACGCAATGAATATCTTGTTCTTTAGAAAATGCTGATAGTAGCCCTCTGTCTTGTGAGAAATGCGCCATAATGCGTAATTCGATTTGTGAGTAATCCGCAGCTATAAGACAGTTGCCTTGAGCGGCTGTAAATGCTTGTCTAATGCGACGTCCTTCACTACTTCGAGCTGGGATGCTTTGTAGGTTTGGATTACTAGAAGAGAGACGTCCGGTTACCGTAACTGCTTGGTGATAAGATGTATGTACTCGCCGAGTTTCTGGGTGGATCATGCGGGGTAGTTTATCTGTATAAGCTGATTTGATTTTAGATAAACTACGGTATTCTAAGATTACTTCGGGTAGTGGATGTTCTATTGCTAGTTTAGAAAGCACTTCTTCACTGGTAGATAAATTACCATTAGACGTTTTTTTAAGTGATTTTAAACCATTTTTATAAAATAAAATATTTTTTAATTGTTTTGGTGAGGCTAGGTTAAATGATTCTCCAGCTATCTTGTGTGCCTTTAATTCTAATTTAATTAAACGGTCTCCAATTTCTTGGGAGCACTTAGATAATAAATGTTGGTTAATTAAGACTCCATGCTGTTCTATACGTGACAGTACAGGAACTAGTGGCATTTCAATTTGTTCAAATATATGTTTAGGACCTTGTTTTTTTTCTAGTTCTTTCCACATTTTATAATGTAACTGTAATGTAATATCTGCACAGCTCGCTGCGTAATGAGTTGCCTTTGTAAGAGATAACTTATTAAAGGTTAGTTGGTTTTTACCTTCTTGAGTAATTTTAGTGAGTAATGTTAAATCATAGCCTAACCATCTGTGTGCTAAGGTATATATATCATGTCCATTGTTTATACTATTTAATGCGTAAGATTCTAATTTTGTATCAAAGCACATACCTTGTAATTCAATATTGTGTCTTTTTAAAACTCCGCGATCAAATTTGAGGTTTTTTCCAATTTTTGCAATTTTTGCATTTTCTAATAGTGGCTTGAGGGCCACGAGGACATCCTCGTAGGCTAATTGAGTAGGAGCATTTGGATAATCATGTAGTATTGGTAAATAGGCTGCTTCACCTGGTATTACTGCGAAAGAGAATCCAATAATACTAGTCGTTAGAGCATCCACTGAATTGGTTTCTAAATTTAATGCAAAACATTTACTGTGTTTTAATTTATTCAACCAAAGAGAAAAAGTTATTTGGTCTAAAATAGTAAAATAGGTATTTAAAACCTTTGGGTTGTATATCTCTGATCTTATTATAGGATTGTTTGAGGTAATTTCTTTTGTTTTTTTTAAGTTCATTCTTTTATGTGAGCGCCATAATTTTTCATCATCTAAGTGAGCTATCCATTTATTTAATTCAAGATTTTTAAATAATAATCGAAGATCCTCTATATTTGGATCTTTTGGGATTAACTGATTACTAGTAATATTAAGTGTAACATTAGTTTTAATCATAGCTAATTGATAAGAAAGGAAAGCGTCATCTTTATATTTTTTTAATTTTTTTATTATATTTTGAGAATTATGAATATTAAGAGATGATATTGTCTCTAAATTTTTATAGATATCCTTAATACCATCAAATTTTTGTAGTAATGTAATAGCAGTCTTGCGGCCAATTCCCTGGACTCCTGGGATATTATCAGATGCATCACCCATTAAGGCAAGTAGGTCGATTATTAGAATAGGTGGGACGCCATATTTTTTTATTATCTCTTCTGGTCCAAATACGGTATTATTCATTGTATTGATTAAATGAATTTTACGTGTTACTAACTGAGCCATATCTTTATCACTTGTGCTAATTAATACGGTTTGACCTAATATTTCCGCTTCTAATGCTAGAGTACCTATTACGTCATCTGCTTCAACGCCAGAGATGGCTAGTATTGGTAAACCCATAGCTCTAATAATTTCTTTTAAAGGTTTCAATTGAATACATAGATCATCCGGCATTAATGGACGATGATTTTTATATCTTGCAAAGATATCATCGCGAAATGTTTTTCCCTTTACATCAAATATAATAGCAATATGGGTAGGTTGATATTTAAACATTAAAGCACGGAGCATGTTTAACGTGCCGTAGATAGCCCCGGTTGGAAAACCAGATGATGTACTTAAATGAGGGCAAGCATAATAAGCACGATAGAAATATGAAAAAGCATCAACTAGAATAAGAGAATTGTCTAAAAGATTAGCCATAAGTAGTGCTCACGCTATTTGGAGCGTTTAATTTGATATTAATCACGTTACACCAAGTAATTAGAATTAGTTGTAAAGTATTATTGGTGTCGTAGTTGCTGATAATGGATTTTTATTTACTTAGTATTTGTAAGATTTATCGTTTACTTCCAGTGAGGTTAGTATATCCTGAATTTTTTGGTGAGACGTAATATATCTTTTAAAAAAGAATTAATTTTCAAATTTTTTCTTAAAAAGAAGTGCGTCACTCATAATTAACAAAATTATAGCATAATATAAAATATTCCATGCTATAGTTTTATAGTTATGTTTAATGGAGTAAATTGTTTACGATTTTTATCTCTTTCCATGTCTTCATGGCAAGATGTGCATAACTTAAATATTATTTTGTATAATATTTTTATATTAAAATCATAATAGCATTGAACTTATTTTTTAAAATAAAGGGGTTGTTTTTATTAAATAAGTTTACGTTTAATTTCGTAATTTGTTAGAGAAGAGATCATATAACCAACAGCTTTGAGTTTATTGATTAACTTATATGTGTATTAGCAGTATGTTTTAGAAAACTAAGGTATAAAATATATTTTTTATTCTAAAAAATTTAAATAATCTTTAACTATATATTAAAGAAATGGACTTTCATATACCAGTGGTTTTTAATATAAAAATATTTTTATAGTTAAAACTAATTCACATTTTAGGTAGAATTTTTTTATGATATGAAAATTTTGAGTAAGAATGTGTTCAAAATAGCAGAATTGTCTCTAGATAGAGAGGTAGGTAAATAATTAAAAACAAGATTTTTTCTATTATAAGCTTTAAAAATTAGATATAGAAATGAATATTAATTATATGTTAAATTTTTTTTTATATCTCTTATAATCTCTTATAATTTTTGAACGATAACAATAAGCGTACATGTATTTAATTACACTATTTATATATTTATATAATATATATTTATATAATAATTTATATAATATACATGTTATGTATGAAAGAGTATTAGTGTGGCGGATGCTTAGTGGTTATTATATTTATATGATGGTTGTAATAAGCCCAGATTATGATTAGAACCCCTGAAATTATCATTGGGATAGATAGAATTTGACCCATGCTAATACCATAAAATAAACCAATCTGTGGATCAGGTTGCCGAAATAGTTCTACAGTAATTCTAGAAATACTGTAACTAATTAAAAATAATCCAGACATAGCGCCTAGAGGACGATTTTTAATTGAAATAAACAAATTTAGAATGATAAATAAAATAAGACCCTCTAAGATAGCCTCATATAACTGAGAGGGATGACGTGGTAGCACTCCATAATTTAGAAGTAGTTGTTGCCATTCTGGATGAATAGCTGCTATTTTAATATCTTCACTATAGGATCCAGGAAATAGTGTAGCCCATGGCAAATGAGTGTTTACTCTTCCCCATAATTCACCATTAATATAGTTCCCAAGTCGTCCTGCACCTAAACCAATAGGAATAAGAGGGGCTATGAAATCAGATACTTGAAAAAAATGACGTTGTATCTGACGAGAAAATACCCATATTCCTATGATAACCCCTATTAAACCGCCATGAAACGACATCCCTCCATTCCATATTTTAAAAATAGATAAAGGATCGTTTAGCAACACAGGAAGATTATAGAAAAGCATATATCCTAGGCGACCTCCAATAAATACCCCGAAAAAGCCAATGGATAGTAGATCGTTCACATTTTCTTTAGATAAAAAATTTTTGTATTGACTAGCTCTTCTAACTGCTATCCACCGAATCAACATAAAGCTTATTAAATACATAAGCCCATACCAGTGAAGTGACACTGGTCCAAGGGAGATAATGATTGGATCGATATTAGGAAAAATTAAATAAGGATTATTCATCTTTAATTACTTAGATAGTTGTTTTATAAATTTTTTATAACTTTCTAGTTTTAATACTAAACATTATGCATTGTTTTAAGAACGTATTATTATAATAATATATAATACCTTAAATAGTTATTAATGATAAGTAGTAATATTATATAGTATATAATATCTGTATTTAATTATAGATGCTCAAAAGATTGTATCTAAAATAACAGGATTGTGTTTTTTTATCCCATTGTAAAATTATATGAGTTTTTAGTATTCTGTGCAGTGATCTTTTTGGAGTATTTGTGTTCCACGTGTAGTACCGATAATGGCTATATCAGCTCCACGTTCAGCAAATAATCCGACTGTAACCACACCTGTTAAAGAATTGATGATTTTTTCTAATTGAATTGGGTTTTTCATGTTTAAATGATATACATCAAGAATAATATTACCATTATCAGTTATGACGTTCTGTCGTTGCTTTGGCCATCCGCCAAGCTTAATTAATTGACGAGATACATAAGAACGTGCCATTGGAATTACTTCTATTGGAAGAGGGGCATGACCAAGTATTTTCACTTTTTTTGAAGAATCTACAACACAAATAAAACAGTCAGCAACAGCTGCAATAATCTTCTCTCGTGTTAATGCTGCTCCGCCCCCTTTAATCATTTGTAACTGATCATTAATTTCATCCGCGCCATCAACATATAAGGGGAGCAGACTAACTTCATTAAGATCAAAGACAGGAATACCATATGCTTTGAGTTTGGCGCTTGAAGTTTCTGAACTAGATACTGTACCAGCAATCTGATTTTTGATAGATGCTAAAGCATCAATAAAGTGTGCAGTAGTTGAGCCAGTTCCTACGCCAATGATAGTTCCGGACCTAACGTATTTTAGCGCAGCCCAGCTAGCAGTCTTTTTTAGTTCATCAGGCGCCATGGTATGAATGTCCCATTTCTGCTACTACACGTGTATGTTTTTCCCCTTAATAAAAGGAATATTATGAAATTTAAAGCGTCGCCAATAAAATTTAACTAATGTGTAATATAATTACAGTATTTAGCTTTATTGATCGAGAAAATAATAATATATTTTAATATTATTATATAAACAATACATTCAACATTTATATCTTGAATTTTATTCAATATATACATGTTATCTTTGAAACATGTAAAAAACACTACTGAACTTACATTAATAAAAGTGATTATTTTGTCTTAATTAATCTGAATTATACTGAGTGATAGCATGTAATATACATGTTTAATCTAAGTTAAATATGTATAAAATTTATCCTGAATTTGTTGTGTTTTATTTATATGTATTATCTATACATGTTTTATAGAATTTAGCTTAATATATGTTAATTTAATTATATTTTTAGGTTCTTGCTAAATATTATATATTGAGTATGACCTATGGGGGTTATGTTTTTTAGTGTAGAAGATCTTGTAAATTTTAACATGTGAGTTTTGAAAAATAGAAAATATAGAATACGATAAAAAATTAGATAAAATACTTGCTGATTAGGTGGGATATATGATGTCATATAGGTCAATAACTGATATAAAAAATTATTTAAGTTTTGATTTGTTTCTAATAGTTGATACTTATATCTGATAACAATAAGGGAAATTACATATATTCATTAGATCATGTGTCATTCACTAAAATGAAATACTTTATTTTTATAATCAATCAACATGAGAATATTTTCACGAAATAATTATCTGGTTGTGCGTTTAGTTTTGGTGTAGATATAGACAATTTCGAGGTTTTGTGGCCTATACTATATAATATAAATAGGTGCTAATTATTTATTAGTGGTTTTTTTTGTTTAGTTTTTAATATCTATTATCTACTATCTCAGATAGTAGATATTTTTTATTAACCTTTTTTCTGATTCGTTAATAATAAAGATTGTTTAACTATTGTATAATGTTTACACCAAGATTCTTAGTGAATATGTTATTTTGGTTTAATTTTTTATTTTCATAATGACACTAAGTTTGTTCTGAGAAGAGGCTGCCTACTATAAATCACTTTTATAGAATTATTTTATAGTTGTGTAGATGCTTTTATTGTTATGCTAATGATAGCATTGTTTAGGCACATTTAATATTTTTATAGAACTTACATGATATCATAAAATAATACATATTATGCTATGTATAGCCTAGAAGAATTTTTAAAATTTACCAATGCAATGCTGAATAAAGAGTGTATGCATTGAATGAAATTACATTAACAGTACTTTACTTAGATCAAAGGTATCTAATCATTAGATTATATAGAAATTTCTGGAGAATTAAAATTGACCAACTATCCTGATGAATATTGGATGAAACGTGCTATTTTTTTAGCAACTGAGGCTAAGCATCAAGGTGAAGTTCCAATTGGCGCTGTATTAGTTCTTTATGATCAGGTTATTGGCGAGGGATACAATCAATCTATTGGGTCTAATGATCCTACGGCGCATGCTGAAATAATCGCACTGCGACGCGGAGGCCAAACGGTAAAAAATTATCGACTCTTACAATCCACTCTATATGTTACTCTTGAGCCTTGTATGATGTGTATTGGTGCGATAATTTGTAGTCGAATTAGCCGATTAGTATATGGAGCTTATGACACAAAAATAAGTTCAGCTGGTTCCTGTCTGAATTTTTTTTTATATCCTGTAGTTAATCATTATGTACAAATTACTTATGGTGTATTATCAGAACAATGCTCAAGTATTCTGAATGATTTTTTTAGTAAAAAAAGAGCAGAACAGAAGCTAAGAAAGAAAAATTTATGTAGTTTTAAAGATTCTCTTGCTGCAGTAGGCAGAAAAGATGCATAAAATTATCAGAGGTATATTTTAGATTTAGAGCATTTGTATTTCAATCATTTTAATTGTTAAGATAGTTTTGACATTGTAGTGAACTGACTCAATATAGGACGCATTAATGATTGTTTATAGAGGTTTTATATGAAGACATTCCTTAGTAACCAGCAGTAAAAATCTAATTTTTTTTTGATTGAGATATTACGGAAGAGAAATATTGTACATGTAATTTTTATCATTACCTCATATCTAAAAAATTATTTTCAAAGCATGCACAGTGATTACTTTCTTAATTATTACATGCTAACTTATATCTAATTCAGAGATGTGTCTGCTTTTATTTATACTATATTAATAACGATCTTAAGCAAAATATATTTTGCGAAAAACGCTTATAAAAAGAGCAGAAATGATATTTTAATCTGAGATTATTTAAAATACTTGAGTGTATGATTTATACTGAAAAAATGATATTTGTTATATGTACATTTACAATGAAAATCTTTACAGCCATTATCAGATCAATACTAAAAATTAACATCTATAATATATTACAGATAAGATTAATATACAAATGCAAAAATATAAAGGATTTATACCGTTTTGATTAATAATGTGATAAAAATCATACGGTAAAATTATATAAGAATATTACTATTATGCTTTTGCTTCATCAAGATGTTATGTGATCTTATATACCTATACCTATACCTATACCTATACCTATACCTATACCTATACCTATACCTCCTATACCTATACCTATACCTATATATCTATATCTATATACCTGATAACTTCCTCAAGGTGTATCTCTTATTACTACTTAATGTAGTAATAATTTAATAAATTTTATAAAATTATCAGAAGGTAATAGGTGATAATTATTTTGCGTGCCATAAAGTTCGAACTTCCAGAACCGGATAATGATCCTGTATTTATTCGTATTGTATTAGATGTTTACCTAAAATACTACTTTGACATTAATTTAAAAAAAATTTAGTCATAGTTATCTGATGGTGTACTCTAGTATAGGATTTACTGTAAGGATTTTAATATTATTAGTTATTTATTTTCATCAGAATATCTATGTGCATGAAGTTGTGAGAGTTATGCAATAATTGAGTAAATTATGCTAATCTAAAATGATTTAAAATCATCATGATACTATCATCAATATGATATATATAATTCTATAAAATATAAAAACTAGAGAGTAAAGAATCTTCAAGAGTTAATTCAAATTGTTACTACTGGCGGTCATGCCGTAAAAGATAACTAAAAAATATTTTTACAGTTTTTGTATGCATAATTTGACGGTTATGTTTCAGTAGTTAAAAATGTTTTTAGCCGAGCCAAAAAAATCTATTAATATGGCATGTTTTATGCTTTATAATAGACAGATAGATACTAAACAGATCTGCGAAAAAAGAGAGCGTTCACTATGATGGAAATTCTACGCGGTCCTCCGGCTCTATCGGTAAGCGGGGTAAAGAAATTACTTCGAGACTGTCAGAAGGCTAACTTTCCGATTAAAGAAATTTATGTTGAATATGTTCATTTTATTTATTTAAGCGAAGCGCTTACTATAGATCAAAAAAAACTTCTTCAACGTCTTTTATGTTACGGACCTTCTGTAATGCAGAATATTCCAGAGGGACATATGTTTCTAGTCACTCCGCGATTAGGAACTATCTCAGCATGGTCTTCAAAAGCAACTGATCTTGTTAAAAACTGCTCTTTAACTCAGATTATGCGTTTAGAACGTGGCAAGGTTTTTTATATAAATTCTCCTGAATTGGAAAAATATCAGTGGGAAGAGCTAAAAATATTATTGCATGACCGTATGATAGAAACTGTTTTGACTAATCTTGATGAAGCTGAATTTTTATTTTCACATCCTACTGAAGCTTCTGCAAAAATTATCGACATACTACATATAGGGCGAGATGAATTAGTGAAGATTAATGCTAGGCTTGGTCTGGCTTTATCAAACAGTGACATTAATTATTTAATGACTTCGTTTACTAAGCTTGGGAGAAACCCGACAGATATTGAGCTATATATGTTTGCGCAAGCTAATTCTGAACACTGTCGTCATAAGATCTTTAATGCAGAATGGATTATTAATGGTAAAAAACAGGCTAAATCATTATTTCAAATGATACAATATACTCTCAAGAAAACTCCAGATTATGTTATATCTGCTTACGATGATAATGCAGCAGTTATGCAAGGATATAATATTAGTCAATTTTATGCTGATCTAGAGGGTATATATCGTTTTCATCAAGAATGCACACATATTGTAATGAAAGTAGAAACACATAATCATCCTACAGCAATCTCTCCATGGCCGGGCGCTGCAACTGGCTCAGGTGGTGAAATTCGTGATGAAGGTGCTACTGGGCGCGGGGCAAAACCTAAAGCTGGACTTTTAGGGTTTTCAGTATCCAATTTACGAATTCCAGGGTTTGAGCAGCCATGGGAGGAAAATTTTGGTAAGCCAAATACTATTTTTAGCGCACTAGATATTATGATTGAAGCCCCATTGGGCGGAGCAGGTTTTAACAATGAATTTGGTCGACCTATACTTAATGGTTACTTTCGAACTTATGAGGAGCGGGTTGATAGCCATAATGGTAATGAGGTGCGTGGTTATCACAAGCCTATTATGTTGGCAGGGGGTATGGGGAGTATTCGTGAAGATCATGTTTCAAAACATATAATTAAGACGGGCGCTAAGATTATCGTTTTGGGTGGACCGGCGATGAATATTGGATTAGGTGGCGGTACAACCTCTTCAGTGATCGCCGGGCAATCTAACGCAGATCATGATTTTTCATCCGTACAACGTGCCAATCCTGAGATGGGGCGTCGATGTCAAGAAGTTATTGATCGTTGCTGGCAGCTAGGCTTGCAAAACCCAATTTTATCTATTCATGATGTAGGAGCTGGTGGGCTCTCTAATGCCGTTCCAGAAATGATGCGTGATGGTCGATGTGGTGGAAAATTTGATTTACGCACAATCCCAAATAATGATCCGGGTATGAGCCCATTAGAAATCTGGTGTAATGAATCACAAGAGCGTTACCTGATAGCTATTGATGCTAAAAGTATCTCACTTTTTAATGCTATATGTCAGCGTGAACGTGCACCATATGCAGTGATTGGAGAGACAATCAAGGAGATGCATATATCACTGTTTGACAGTTATTTTGGAACTACTGTTATTGATATGCCTCTTGATCTTTTATTAGGTCATGTGCCAATGATGATGCGTAATGTTTTGAGTTTGCAAGCAGCGGGCAAAAAACTCATTCTAGATCATATATCTATTTCTGACGCAGTATACCGTATATTACATTTACCTGCAGTAGCAGAAAAGACTTTTTTGATTACAATTTGTGATCGTTCTATTGGTGGCATGGTGATTCGTGATCAAATGATTGGGCCATGGCAGATTCCAGTGGCTAATTGTGCGGTGACGAGTGCTAGTTTATCACGAGATTGTTATTATGGTGAAGCAATGGCGATTGGTGAACGCGCTCCGGTTTCTTTGTTGAATTTTTCAGCCTCTGCTCGGTTAGCCGTTGGTGAAGCGATCACGAATATTGCGACAACATGGATTGGCTCTATAGCCCGTATAAAACTATCAGCTAACTGGATGGTTGCAGCTGGTCATCCAGGTGAGGAATCGGGTCTTTACTCTGCAGTACAAGAAATTAGTGAGAAATTATGTCCAGAGTTAGGGATTACTATTCCAGTAGGTAAAGACTCAATGTCTATGAAAACGTACTGGAATCAGGATAGTACAGCATATGAGGTTACCGCTCCTTTATCCCTAGTGATTACCGCTTTTGCTCGTGTAGAGGATATACGAAAAACGGTAACGCCAGAACTAAAGACTTGTGATAATGTGCTATTACTTATTGATCTAGGAAATGGCTATAATGCCCTGGGAGCTACAGCTTTATCACAAGTTTACCGTCAGTTAGGAGATCAAACTGCAGATATACGAAATGTACCACAATTAGCAAATTTTTGGTCTGCTATTCAGGCACTGCTTTTAAAAGGGTATCTCCTTGCTTATCATGATCGCTCAGATGGTGGGTTGTTAATTACACTTGCAGAAATGACTTTTGCTGGACATTGTGGGGTCGAGGTTGATCTTAAAAGCCTCAGTCATGATAATTTGGCAGTTTTGTTTAATGAAGAACTTGGAGCGGTAATTCAGATAGCTACTGCTGATTTATATTCTGTGAGAAAAATTTTGAATGAGTATGAGTTGAATTCTTCTGTGCATTTACTAGGTAGGGCCACAAGCGGTGATTGTTTTAGAATTTCTCGAGGCTCATCAATACTATACAGTTATAGCCGAACTGCCTTGCGCGCCTGGTGGGCGGAAACTACCTGGAAAATTCAGCGTCTTCGTGATAACCCGGACTGTGCTGATGAAGAGCATGTAGGTAAACTTAATAGTCATGATCCAGGATTAAACGTCTCACTTACCTTTGACCCACAAGAAGATATTGTTTCTTCGTTAATTACTTTTGGGGTTAAACCAAAAGTAGCAGTTTTACGTGAGCAGGGTGTTAATGCTCATGTTGAGATGGCTGCTGCTTTTCATGAGGCTGGTTTTGAAGCAATTGATGTCCACATGAGTGATCTTTTATTAGGTCGTTATTATTTACAGGATTTTCATGTTTTAGTCGCGTGTGGAGGTTTTTCATATGGCGATGTACTAGGGGCAGGTGAAGGGTGGGCTAAGTCTATTTTATTTAATAATTTCTTGAGAGATGAATTTACAAAATT
This sequence comes from Candidatus Erwinia haradaeae, assembly GCF_900698885.1. Classification (GTDB taxonomy): domain Bacteria; phylum Pseudomonadota; class Gammaproteobacteria; order Enterobacterales; family Enterobacteriaceae; genus Erwinia_E; species Erwinia_E haradaeae_H. Next base: position 14,388 of record NZ_LR217705.1, on the reverse strand, counting down.
CTTTCAGCGCAAGCAAACGTTGACGCTAGGTGTATGTAATGGTTGCCAAATGCTTTCTAATCTTCGTGAGCTTATACCTGGTAGCGTAGACTGGCCTCGTTTTGTACGTAATCAATCAGAACGTTTTGAAAGTCGATTTAGTTTAGTAGAGGTTGCGAGTACTGTATCACTTGTATTAGATGGTATGATTGGTTCTCGTATTCCAATTGCAGTAGCGCATGCCGAAGGTTATGCAGAGATGCGTAGTGCTATGCATCTAAAAAATTTAGAAAATAAAAGGTTAGTAGCACTGCGTTTTATTGATAATTTTGGTAATATAACAGAGAGATACCCAGCTAATCCAAATGGTTCACCAAGCGGAATCACTGCGGTAACGAATGAAAGTGGTTGCGTTACAATTATGATGCCCCATCCGGAGCGTGTATACCGCAGTATTACTAATTCTTGGCATCCGGAAGAATGGGGGGTTGATGGACCTTGGATGCGAATTTTTCGTAATGCTCGAAAGCAGTTAGGTTAAGTAAATTACATATGTAAAATGCTTATTGCGATTGATTTTAGAGTGATATGTTATGTGAAATGTATTTCGTACAGGTAAGTATTATTTAGTTTTTTATTAAGACTAAATTATACTGATTTTTATGAAAAAATACATAGGAACTTTTATAAGATCAGATTAGATGTAAAGTGCTAATTACATAAAAATTTACATGAGTAGCATATAGTTCTATCCATTATAATAATTAAGAAGTTTTGTTGTCTTCATATGGAGAGTTTTATGGTAACAATCCGTTTAGCACGTCATGGGGCTAAAAAGCGTCCATTTTATCAAGTTATTGTTACAGACAATCGTAATGCGCGTGACGGTCGTTTTATTGAGCGTGTGGGTTTTTTTAATCCTCTTGCATCAGGTCACGCTCAGTCTCTACATTTAGATTTAGAACGCATTAATCTTTGGGTTAATCAGGGTGCATCATTATCTAATAGGGTGCATAAACTAATAAAAAAAATAAAAAAACAAAATAATCTCACAGAGCAAATAAAATGAGAGAACCTATAAGTACCCAGTGTCCTGTTCACCCATTAATCATGGGGATGATGGGTTCTGCGTATGGTATTTATGGTTGGTTAAAAGTTTTTTCCTACACTGAAGAAGTTACAAATATTGTCTATTATCAACCTTGGTTTACTCAGAAAGAAGGCCAATGGTATCTTCTAGAGTTAGAAAAATGGAAGAAGTATAAAAATCAATTAATTATAAAAATAAAAGGGGTTGATAATCGTAATCATGTAACAGAAAGACTAACTAACCGCGAGGTGATTGTAGACTCAAAATATTTGCCAGTACTTGGGAATAATGATTTTTACTGGAAAGATCTTTTAGGTTGTCAAGTTATCAATATAGAACATTATGTTTTAGGTAAAGTTGTACAGATTCTTGAAACTGGTGCAAATGATGTACTCATTGTTCATGCAAATTTAGAGGATGCAAGCCATACAAGAGAAAGGCTCATTCCATTTATTGAGAAAATAGTAATTAAGAACGTTAATATTATGACTCGTATAATTTTTGTAGATTGGAGTATAGAGTTTTAATAATATGATTTTTATCATCTTATATAGATTTCACTCTAGAGAAAAATATGTGGATTAGTGTGATTAGTCTTTTTCCTACAATGTTTCGTGCTATTACCGATCATGGAGTAACCGGACGAGCAATTAAAAATGGTATTATTAGATTTTACAGTTGGAATCCACGTAATTTTACACACGACAGGCACTGTACTGTAGATAAACGTGTTTATGGTGGCGGTCCAGGTATGCTACTGATAGCGCAGCCATTAAGAGATGCCATTCGAACTGCTAAGGTAGCAGCAGGTTCAGGTGTAAAGGTAATTTATTTATCACCTCAAGGGCAAAAGTTAGACCAGAAAGGGGTTTCAAAATTAGCAAAGTATCAAAAATTAATTTTAGTTTGTGGTCGATATGAAGGGATTGATGAGCGTATTATTGAAAGTGATATTGATGAGGAATGGTCTGTTGGAGATTACGTTCTCAGTGGAGGAGAACTTCCAGCTATGATACTTATTGATGCAATTTCTCGCCTATTACCTGGTGTTTTAGGTAAAAAATCTTCAGTTATGCAGGATTCTTTTGTTAATGGTCTATTAGACCACCCACACTATACTAGACCAAAAACATCAGAAGGGGTGCAAGTGCCGTCTGTTTTATTATCAGGAGATCATGCTACTATTAAGCGCTGGCGGATGAAACAGTCAATGGCTCGTACTTGGCTTCGAAGACCTGAGTTACTGGCTAATTTAGAATTAACTCAAGAGCAAGAGTGTTTGCTTACTGAGTTCAAAGATGAGTATATAAAATCAAAAATATAGCACAAAAACTAACTGTTTTGAAATTATTAACTAACATATAATTATGGTGACATAATGAGTAATATCCTGAAGCAGATTGAAAAAGAGCAACTTAAAAAAAATATACCTTCCTTCCGTTCTGGTGATTCTGTAGAAGTAACGGTATGGGTGTTTGAAGGTATAAAAAAACGTTTGCAAGCTTTTGAAGGTGTTGTAATCGCTATTCGTAATCGCGGACTGAATTCTGCATTTACAGTGCGTAAGATAGCTAATGGAGAAGGTGTAGAGCGGGTTTTTCAAACTCATTCTTCTATGATTGATAGAATTATCATTAAACGTCATGGTGCCGTGCGTAAGGCAAAATTATATTATCTTCGTAATCGTACTGGCAAGGCGGCTCGCATCAAGGAGCGTCTCAATTGATTACTATAGATTGTTAATTTTTTGCGATTTTAGTTTATTTCTATGGGGTACGTAAATAAGATTGATTGATTTTATATGATTAGTCAAATAAAATTTAAGTGTGATCAGAGTCACATCAGAAACGCTTGTTTTTAGGAATCAGAGGGTTTTCTATTATCAGGGTTTGTATATATCTTTTTAATTTTTATTACTTGAAAGCGATATAGTGTGATGCATTTTAGAATTAAAAATCTAGATATTAAGAATAAATAACAGATATAAAATATAATCGTAATATTTTTTCTATCACTCGGCTATTATCAACATCCGGTATTCAGATAATGCCAGATATAAATTGTTATCCTTCTCAGATTAAAATCATAGGAAGTAATTTTTTATATAACAACTAGGTGCTATCGTTTTTTCTGTGACATTTGCATTATAGATACATCAATATATATTTCCATTTTATATTATCAAAGTTTAATATTTTTCTTAAGGATTGGTTGTTGAGTACTCATGGTTTTATGATGATATACTGGTACTATCAGCCATGACTTATCGTAATGCATAAATCAATGTTATTCAACAATGCACGCATGAGAGTGATATTAAAAAGCTTAATTTTCTCTAGTAAAGGAGAGGTTTTCTCTATTATTTTCCGTTAGGAGAACTGACAATTTACCATCACTCTAGATACAACATTAAAATTTTTTGTTTTTAAAAATTTAAAAATCTAATATAATATTAAACTTTTTAAAGAAAGCTGTAATATAAAAAATAACGTAGTGTTTTCAAAAGTTTTTATGGATGATGTATTCACATATATTATGTATATAGTATAAAATTAGAGGGATAAGCTGAGACTAATATGATCCCTGGTAATTTTTTTTTATGTTTTATGTTAATAAAAAATCATAACCTCTCTATTCACATATGCTTCATTCTTCTGGTTTATATATGAGCACTTACTTCATCGGCGATATTCATGGTTGTTATAATGAGTTACAGCTATTATTATCTCAAGTAAAATTCAATCCTAACACTGATCAGTTATGGTTAACTGGCGATTTAGTTGCTCGTGGTCCTCATTCTCTTGAGGTGTTGTGTTTTTTACAAAGATTAGGAAAGTGCGTTAAACTAGTTTTGGGAAATCATGATTTACATCTTTTAGCGATTTATGCAGGAAAACGTCGCAATAAACCAAAGGATCTTCTTAATAAATTACTAGCATCGAATAAGATTGAATCACTTATTGATTGGTTACGATGTCAACCTTTAGTCCAGATTGATGAAGCACGCAAGATTATAATGTCTCATGCAGGAATTACTCCTCAGTGGGATATCCAAACAGTTAGAATGTGTGCAAATGAGATTGAATCAATGCTTAGTTCTAATAGTTATCAGTTATTTCTTTATGCAATGTACGGGGATTTGCCAAATTATTGGTCACCGCAGTTAACTGGAATTGCACGCTTACGTTTTAGCACTAATGCTTTAACACGTATGAGATATTGCTTACCTAGTGGTGAATTAGATATGACTTCAAAAGAATTGCCTGATCGGGTAGCGCCTTCTTTGCAGCCATGGTTCAGGATGCCAAGAAATATTTCAAATGAATATACTATTATATTTGGACACTGGGCGGCACTGGCTGGTGGATGGGTACCTAAAGGCGTTATTGCATTAGACACTGGCTGTTGTTGGGGGGGGTGTCTAACAATGTTGCGCTGGGAGGATAAAGAGATGTTTGTGCAACCTGCTCTTAACTTGGAATAATTAGATTTTTAATTTTAGAAGAGTGTCTCTACAGGTATTTCTTGCTTGTATAATTAGATATCTTTATTAAAGATAACCAGACAGAATAATCTAATTTTATAGGTATAGATATATTTTTTATAACTGGATTTAATTTAGTATTTTATATATACAATATAAACTGATTGTAATTAATTCTTTTAAGATAATTGATCTAAATTAATAAATTTGCGGGGTATATTCAATGGAATTAATTTAAATCTGTCGATTATATGTCAATGAACTTTCTTGAAAAACTATCTATTCATATAACATGATTAAATATCAAATACTCATAGAGCTAAAATCTAAAATTGTTTCTATCTATAATAATAATTTTTGTATATTATAATCTATAATTTTAGATAGATTAAGGGTTTTATTTTAATTTAATCTATGATAAGGGGTATCATATAACCTTTAATAAGAAGATAAGTATCAGTGAGAGAGAAGTTTAATGATGTTAATTTATATTTTTATATATATTTTTTATTTACTTATGCATCAGGTAATAAAATTTAATACAAGAAGAAGTAATAATTTTTATTATCTAAATAGGATCTAATATAGAGTTGACCCTAATATTTATTAAAAATAAACAGATGCTCTTTTATAGAGTGATATATGTATAAAATGATATCCGTCCATTAGAAATATTTTATATTTAGCAAATATATTATTAGTTAAGATGCATATTGATTGATCATGTATAATCCTACTTACTATGCGGTGTGTTTTATGAATAAAACTTAGAGATAGCTTTTGAACTTTTATTGAGTAGATTATTTTAGATTATTTACCTGAAATATTATTATCTAGAATTTAAAGTGTCAATATATTATGAACGCTTCATCATATCAAAAAACTCATCATTAGTTTTACTCATGGCTAATTTATTCATCAAAAACTCCATAGCATCAATCTCTCCCATTGGGTGAATAATTTTACGTAATATCCACATTTTCTGCAACTCTTCAGCAACCGTGAGTAACTCTTCCTTTCTCGTTCCGGAACGATTATAATCAATCGCTGGAAAGACACGTTTTTCGGCAATTTTACGTGCTAAATGTAATTCCATATTACCAGTACCTTTAAATTCTTCATAGATAACTTCATCCATTTTAGAACCAGTATCTACTAAAGCGGTTGCAATAATAGTCAGACTACCACCTTCTTCTACATTACGCGCAGCACCAAAAAAACGTTTGGGTCTATGTAGGGCATTGGCATCCACACCTCCAGTTAACACTTTACCAGAGGCGGGAACTATAGTGTTATAGGCACGCGCTAGGCGTGTGATCGAATCAAGTAAAATTATAACATCTTTTTTGTGTTCTACTAAACGTTTTGCTTTTTCAGTGACCATTTCTGATACTTGTACATGACGTGATGCCGGTTCATCAAAAGTAGATGCTATCACTTCGCCTTTAACTAAGCGTTGCATTTCAGTTACTTCTTCTGGACGCTCATCAATAAGCAGAACCATCAAAACACATTCAGGGTGATTATAAGCAATACTTTGCGCGATGTTTTGGAGCAATATTGTTTTTCCGGCTTTAGGTGGGGCAACAATTAAACCACGCTGGCCGCGACCAATAGGAGCGGCCAGGTCGAGTACACGAGCAGTTAAGTCTTCAGTAGATCCGTTGCCACGCTCCATTCGCAAACGAGAATTAGCATGTAATGGTGTTAAATTTTCAAATAAAATTTTATTACGTGCGTTTTCTGGTTTTTCATAATTAACTTCATTTACTTTTAATAGCGCAAAGTAGCGTTCTCCTTCTTTTGGTGGTCGAATTTTTCCGGAGATTGTATCACCAGTACGAAGATTAAAACGTCTAATTTGACTAGGGGAAACATAGATATCATCGGGCCCAGCAAGATAAGAGCTGTCGCTAGAACGTAAAAAACCGAATCCATCCTGCAATATTTCAAGGACTCCGTTTCCGAAGATATCTTCACCACTTTTTGCGTGCTGCTTAAGTATAGAAAAAATAATATCTTGTTTACGCATACGGGCTAGGTTTTCGAGACCTATATTCTCACCGAGAATGATGAGATCGGAAACCAAAGTGTTCTTTAAGTTGGTAAGATTCATAATTTTTGGTTCTTAGTTCTTAATCTTGGGGTAGATATCGAATAATTAGCAATAAAGCAACATAAGGATTAAAAATCTCTTCCTGTTTATATGAGTGCCTAGATTTGAAGTTCGCCCAAAGATGGAATGTAGAAAAGTACATATATAAAATGAGGCAACGGTCAGAAAATAAAAATCTAATCAACCCTAACCGTCAATCTTCTGAATGTTAGTGAAAACTTAGATGGATGTTTTCTAAAACTAAAGCGTATTCTATATGTGGAATAAGGATAAGGGTACAATTATATTGTATGATTAACCATAACACGCTTCGCTTTGACCGTCCAGCGGTAAGAGAAAAATTTATATTTTAGCTACAGTGTGGATTTAAAAATTCGTTAAGGTTACCCTTAGATAATACCCCCACTTTGGTATCAAGTAAAAGACCATTTTTAAAAAGTAGTAAAGTGGGAATGCTACGAATACCATATTTTAGTGTAGTATTAGGGTTCTGATCAACATTAAATTTTGAAACTATCAGTTTTTCTTTATATTCCACAGCTATTTCATCCAGTATGGGTGCAATCATTTTACAGGGGCGGCACCACTCTGCCCAGAAATCAACTAGTATTAAACCCTCTGTATTTAAAATAATACTGTCAAAATTTTCATCAGTTAAATGAATCATTGTATCTATCCTGTAAGTTTTAAAAGTATCTTGTTTAATCATAATACATAAGTAATATTAGGCGCGATACATATTATTCATGATATTGTCAATTACATGAGTCAGTGATTATGAAGAATCTTTATAGTGAATATGTTTTATCTATTTTTATCAGGTGCACCATAAAAATATTTTTTATTGTAAATTAAAAAATCAGTGAATTACCTATTTATTAAATATTTATCAGTAGATATAATATCTATAAAAGTCATATGGTGTAAACTATCTCTTTAAATAAAATTTGTCTTGTAAAGTAAGATAGTAAATATCTAATATACTAATATTTAGTTGATATTTTCTATAGGGAAATAGGTTATATATAAAATATTACAACAATAATAATAATTATTATTGTTGATTTTTTATTTCTTTTCGGCCATGAAATGGTGCACTATTACCTAAAGCTTCTTCAATGCGTATGAGCTGATTATACTTAGCAACGCGATCAGATCGACTCATAGAACCAGTTTTAATTTGGCCCGCAGAAGTTCCAACTGCAAGATCTGCAATAGTGACATCTTCAGTTTCGCCAGAGCGATGAGAAATGATTGTACTATACCCTGCATCTTGAGCCATCTTAATAGTAGATAACGTTTCGGTTAATGAACCAATCTGGTTTAATTTTATAAGAATAGAGTTTGCAATTCCTTGGTTAATACCTTTTTTCAATCTTTTAGTATTAGTTGTAAATAAGTCATCACCTACGAGTTGAATTTTATCGCCTAATACTTGCGTTTGATAGATGAATCCAGACCAATCAGATTCATCCAGACCGTCTTCAATAGAAAGAATGGGATATTGTCTAGTAAGGTCAGTTAAGAAGTGTGTAAATTCTGCGGCAGAAAACAGTGCATTATTTTCTCCAGTTAAGCGATATTTACCATCCTGATATAACTCAGAAGCAGCACAATCTAATGCCAAAGTAACATCTTGACCTAATTTATAACCTGCTCTTTGCACTGCTTCAGTGATCAAATCTAGTGCATCTACAGTAGTTTTTATATTAGGAGCATAACCACCTTCATCACCAACTGTGGTGCTCATATTTTTTGCACACAGTATGTTTCCAAGTGCGTGAAAAATTTCAGAACCAATACGAACTGCTTCTTTTAATGTTTTTGCGCCAACGGGTTGAATCATAAATTCCTGTATGTCTAGATTATTATTAGCATGCTTACCGCCATTAATGATATTTATCATAGGTAAAGGCATGGAGAATTTTCCTGGAGTACCATGTAGATCTGATATATGTTCATATAAAGGGACTCCCTTGGAGGCAGCTGCGGCTTTAGCAGTGGCTAAGGAAACAGCTAAAATTGCGTTGGCACCAAACTGAGATTTGTTCTCTGTACCATCTAGATTGATCATTATCTGATCTATATTAGCCTGATCTTTAGCATCATGACCTTTGATAGCTGCAGTAATCACACTATTAATCGAATCTACAGCTTTTCTTACACCTTTTCCAAAAAAACGTAATGCATCACCATCACGTAGTTCTAGTGCTTCATAAGAGCCAGTGGAAGCTCCGGAGGGTGCAGCCGCGAGACCAACAAAGCCTCCAGCTAGGTGAGCTTCTACCTCTACTGTTGGGTTTCCACGAGAGTCAATAATTTCTCTAGCTAGTAGTTTAATAATCTTCGACATTCTTAAGTTCCTTATTGGTTTTTTATATTTCTTCTACAAACGATAGATTATAAATAAATAATTAACACGACTGTAATTGCAAGTATGAATCATATTCTAATTATTTATATAATCTATACGGATGGCATCTGTAGTATAGTAAAATAAGCTTTAGTGTACTCTTAGTGGATTTTATTTTTTAAAATTTTTTTGATATCGAGCAGCTGCTTGTATAAAACCTATAAATAGTGGATGACCATCTCTTGGGGTAGAGGTGAATTCTGGATGAAATTGACATGCTAAAAACCAAGGATGACTCGGAATTTCAACAATCTCAACTAGTTCGTTATCTCCTGAATGACCAGTCACATGTAAACCGGCGCTTTGAATTTGCTTTAAAAAAATCTTATTCACCTCATAGCGATGGCGATGACGTTCAATAATAATTTCAGAGCCGTATAAGCTATGTGCTAAGCTATCATGGGCTAATTGGCATTGCTGGCTGCCTAGTCGCATAGTACCACCCAGGTTGCTTTTTTCGGTGCGTTGTATGATATTGCCTTGTGAGTCACGCCATTCGGTGATCAAAGCAACTACTGGATGTTTACATTCAGGTGCAAATTCCGTTGAATGTGCGTCTTCCATGTGTACTACATTTCGAGCAAATTCGATTACCGCCACTTGCATACCTAGGCATATTCCTAGATAAGGCACTTGATTTTCACGAGCATACTGCGCTGTCAGTAGTTTACCATTTACGCCTCGCAAACCAAAACCACCAGGGATTAAGATAGCATCTACATTTTTTAAGCGATCTATACCGCGAGATTCAATATCCTGTGAATCAATGAGATCAATATTTACTGTTATACGACTTTTTAATCCAGCATGTTTTAGAGCCTCAATAACTGATTTGTACGCATCTGGCAGTGCTACATATTTACCCACCATTCCTATATGCAGTTCACCACAAGGATTAGCTTCTTGATATACAACTTTCTCCCACTCTTCTAAATCCGCTTCTGGCGCATGTAAATTAAAACGTTTACAGATATAATCATCTAGTCCTTGTGATTTTAACATTCCAGGGATCTTATAAATAGAATCAACATCTTTAAGAGATATGACTGCTTTTTCAGAGACATTACAAAATCTTGCAATTTTTTTACATTCATTTATTGGTACACTAAAAGTAGATCTACAAATGAGAACATCTGGTTGAATACCAATTGATAGTAGTTCTTTGACTGAATGCTGTGTTGGTTTAGTCTTTACCTCACCTGCTACCGCTAAATATGGAACTAGCGTTAAGTGAATATACATAGTATGTATGCGCTCGACATCTACTGCCATTTGGCGAATAGCTTCTAAGAATGGTAATGATTCAATATCACCAACAGTGCCTCCAATTTCTACTAAAACTACACCGTAACCGAGACCTCCTTCAGTAATTTTTTCCTTTATGGCATTAGTAATATGTGGGATGACTTGCACAGTAACCCCCTGATAATCCCCTCGTCGTTCTTTATGTAGAACATCTGCATAAATGCGACCAGTTGTACAGTTATTTCGACGACCCATTCGGGTTCTAATAAAACGCTCGTAGTGTCCAAGATCTAGATCAGTTTCGGCGCCATCACCGGTTACGAATACTTCGCCATGTTGTGTGGGACTGATTGTTCCTGGATCAACGTTAATATATGGATCTAGCTTGATAATAGTTACAGATAAACCACGCGCTTCTAGAATAGAAGCTAAAGAACCCGCAACAATACCTTTACCTAGAGAAGAAACCACTCCGCCAGTGATAAATATATAATTTGTTGTCATGCTTAACCTTAACCTGAGAATAATAATAATGAGATTTATATCTAGACAAGATTAAAAGTATCTATAAAACTATTGGCATTCTCAGAACTGCTGTCTAGGTCTGGCGTTATCGTATGTCAAGTTTTTAATGTTAAAATAAGACAATATATTATAGATATAATCTAAGTGTAAGTGTTATGGTTAATAACCACACTACTTCAACACTGATATTATAGTAATAATTATGGTTGGTGGAAGATAAAAATACATGAGATTCTATAGATGATCTATATCATACGATACATGTCAGTTTATCGCACTACTGTATATTCTAGTAATACAAATAGAAGATTACATCTAGTTGTGATATAAGTCATTAGAAGTTTATCTTATGAATTTTTAGAATTTTTTTACCATTCTTGTAAAATATTTATGTCACTAATATATTGTCACTAATATATTGTCACTAATATATTATTATGGTGCTTCTGATTTGTATATTATGATAACATAATACGAGGTTTTTAGATTTAAATATTTTACTTTATGCGATGGCATAAAATGATTATTTTGAATGCTTAGGGGAATTATATGGTGGCAATTTTTTATAATCTGCCAGTATATAACATTTATAGTTTTTTATAAAAATGCTTTATAAAAGAAGTATATACAATTCAAAATAGTATCGTAGAGTACAGTTGATTTTTATGAGAATAAAGTGAATTATGTAATAGATATTTTTTTAAAAAGAATTTTCTTGATAATAGTATCTACTTTAGAAGTAATTTTCTTTTAATAAAGTAGTAGCTTTACTGATAAAATTATTAAGATATTTATAGTAAAAATACTAAAATACTAAACTGGTATGTAAATATATCACTTTAGTATAAAAAATATTTTATAATATAAATTATTCTAGATCTTAGATAGACATCAAATAATTTTATAAGTAGTATTCTACTATAGAGTAATTAAATTATATTACAATTTTTTTGAGTAAGATCAATATGTTTTTATAAAATTTCACTAGTAGGTTGCTCGAAAATAGTAACTTCAAAAATAAATAAAATACATATAAAATCATAATATATATAATATATATTATGATTTTATATGTATTTTAAGTAATGCACCTGTTAAAAGCTCAATGTGATTATTTCAGTTTTTCACTTGTGATATGTAAAAATTTTTTAACTAATTATTTTAGTCGCTTTTATTATAGATGTCAATAAAAGAGGTAACTTAATTAAAAATAAGTAATATAATAGATGTTTCTGGTATCAATATAAGTAATTATTAATCATTATTCTCTTTTGGTAACTAGTTTGTTCCAGTCACTGAGTCTTTAAATTTTTTTAATTAATAGACTTCAATAGACCCCTTTTTTTTAAAAAAATAAGTAAAATAGAAATGATCGCTGGAGTAATTCCAGATATACGTGACGCTTGACCAATTGATTCTGGTTTGTGGTGTTTAAGCTTAACTAGCGCCTCATTAGATAATCCTTTTATTTGATTATAATCTATATGAATTGGAATAGGGGTGTTTTCGTTTTTTATCTGCTTCTCAATTTCTTGCTGTTGGCGAAAGATGTATCCTTCATATTTTATCTGAATCTCCACTTGTTCAGCAGCCTGAGCATCAGATAACAAAAGACCAGATTGATTTAATTGCATAAGTTTTTGATATGTAACTCCTGGGCGTCGTAATAGCTCTTCATAATTAGTTTCTTTTATGACTTCCCCATCAATAATGGCATTGATTTTAGATATGTCTTTTGCGTTAGGAAAGACTCGTGTTTCTCTTAGTCTCTGGCGTTCTTTTTCAATGTTTTCTAGCTTTTTATTTAAATGCGACCAACGGATATCGTCAACTAAACCAAATTCGCGCCCAATGGCGGTTAGCCTTAAATCAGCGTTATCTTCTCGTAAAATAAGGCGATATTCGGCGCGGGCTGTAAACATGCGATAAGGTTCAGTAGTCCCTCTAGTGCATAAATCATCTACTAGAACGCCTAAATAAGCCTGATCACGCCTTGGCGCCCAGCCATTGCGACCGTCTATAAATTGTCCTGCATTTAGACCAGCGAGGAGTCCTTGTGCTGCGGCCTCTTCATAACCAGTCGTGCCATTAATTTGACCAGCTAAAAATAGTCCATGAATATACTTGCTTTCTAGAGTTTTTTTAAGATCACATGGATTAAAAAAATCATACTCAACAGCATAACCAGGGCGAATAATTACCGCATTATGCATACCCTGTATAGATCGAATCATATCAATTTGAACATCAAAAGGCAGGCTAGTAGAAATACCATTTGGGTAAATTTCATTACTATTTAACCCTTCTGGTTCTAAAAAGATCTGATGTGCATGACGATCAGAAAAACGTATAATTTTATCCTCTATTGATGGGCAGTAGCGCGGCCCAATGCTTTCAATAGAACCATTATATATCGGGCTACGATGAAGATTACGGCGAATAATATCATGAGTTTTTTCATTAGTATGCGTAATATAACAAGGTACTTGTCGCGGATGTTGAGATACTTTTCCTAAAAATGAAAAAATAGGTAGAGGAACGTGACCGTGTTGTGATTGCATGATATTAACGTTGATACTTTTGATATCAATTCGAGGCGGTGTTCCTGTTTTCAGGCGACTGACACGTAGCGCTAATTCTCGTAAACGGTATGCTAATATGTTAGAAGAGGGGTCTCCTGCGCGTCCCCCTTTATAATTTTTCCTGCCTATATGAATCTTAGCATCTAAAAAAGTACCAGCAGTTAGAACTACAGCTTTAGCTCGAAATTTAATTCCTATTTCTGTGAGTACACCAATAATGTGATTATTTTCAATTAATAAATCTTCTACAGCTTGTTGTAGCACTAATAAATTTGGTTGATCTTTTAATGCAGTATGAATGACCTGACGATATAATAAGCGATCAGCTTGAGCTCGAGTGGCGCGTACCGCTGGCCCTTTGCTAGAATTCAGGATTCTAAATTGAATACCGGCTTTGTCAATGGCTGTTGCCATTAAACCTCCTAATGCATCTATCTCTTTTACTAAGTGGCCTTTTCCAATTCCACCAATTGCAGGATTACACGATAGTTGACCTAATGTTTCGATATTATGAGTAAGTAATAATGTTCGTTTCCTCATGCGAGCAGCAGCCATAGAAGCTTCAGTTCCGGCATGGCCGCCACCAATAACAATAATGTCAAAAATGTCTGGATAAAACATGATATTGTATCTCGTGGTTTATAGCGAAAATAGATAGATTATACCAGTTTTGTATGTGCATGCATCTTTAATAGCCTGCATGGTAAAATGCTTATCTAAAGGATAAATTGCTAATAAATACTCAGTCTAGTTGTTTTAGAGTGATAATATTTAGTTCGTATATCATAATGTCAGGTTACTGGTAAAATTATTAATATATTCTACTGTATGGGTATGAATATTATGGTTGAATTTAATCACTTAATAATGTTATTGCGCTTATTAAGTTACCGGTTGATCTTATATTAATAAAATAAAAATTTATTAATAACATAATTCTATTTTTGTAGATAA